>NZ_VOSL01000015.1 GCF_007997005.1 Lujinxingia vulgaris
GGCAAGAAACAAAAAAACCGACTCATGTGCATGAGTCGGTTTCTTGAGCGTCCCCTACGGGATTCGAACCCGTGTCGCCGGCGTGAAAGGCCGGTGTCCTAGGCCTCTAGACGAAGGGGACAATCAGCCCTTAAAGGGCTGACGATCCTGCTATGTGCTACTACGTGGTCACGATGAAGCGGTGTGACCGAGCGTCCCCTACGGGATTCGAACCCGTGTCGCCGGCGTGAAAGGCCGGTGTCCTAGGCCTCTAGACGAAGGGGACGTGAGCCGTGGTGGGCTCGAACCACCGACCCGCAGATTAAAAGTCTGCTGCTCTACCAACTGAGCTAACGGCCCAACATGTTCAACAATCAACCGTGGTTGAGAGTCAAACCACCACCGGAGCTTGGTGTCTCCGGCTGTTCCGTTTTTGGGGTTTCCCCCGAAACGGAAGCTATATCTACAGCTGCCCCCCCGGGGTGTCAACGGGTTTCTGCAAAAATTATCCGCTCAGAGCATAATTATTCCCGGGGTTGCGTGATTCGTAAATGATTTCAGGTGCTTACTATCAGAGGTGTCCGGGCTGCGGGGGCCGGGGAGATGGGGATCATGCGTCTTGGGCCGATGTTTGATAGGATCGCGAGCGCAGGGCCACCGGGCTTTGAGCGCGCAGGCGGGGGGAATGCGGCGATGGCGACGGCGGCTTCAATTCAGGAGGTCTCGTTCTTCGAGCTTGCAGCGCGGTTGGAGATGGCACGCAGAAAACAAGGACGCTGGAGGGATCGACGCGACACGGTGACCGCACGTCGCAAGCGTCGTCGTTTGCATCGGCGTGACTTTCCGGCAAGCCAGGTCTACGAGCCTGCGCCCATCGACCCGCGCCTGGCCACACGCGGGGTGCAGAGCCGTCTGCTGGGTGCAGCGGGGCTGGCCGCGCTGACCGTGGCGTGTGTGCTGGCGGTGATCTTCGCCCCCGGGTTTTCCTATGAGCTGGCGTTTCTGCTGACGATGGGCACCGGCTCTCTGGGCCTGGCCATCGCGCTGATCATGGGGGCGCGGCGCGAGGAGATCGTGCACGGCATCGCCCATCAGCTCAGCGATGAGTCCGAGAAACCGGCGCTGCGCCTGGATTTACGGGATCTTGGCGAAGACGGCTCGCTGCGGCTGGAGGGGCCTGCGCAGGTTGATCCCGACACCTGGAGCTGGGAGCTGGCAAACCCGGCCCATGATGAGCAGGTGTTTGCCGAGCGTCCCCGAGGTCCCGGGTCCCCTTACTCGCCGCGGTAGATGCAGCTCGACTCGCAGGTCTCGTGGATCTGCAGGCTGTGCAGCTGCGGCAGCACAGGCTTGATGCGCTCCCACATCCAGCCGGCGAGCACCTCGGAGGTGGGGTTTTCGAGGCCCTCGATCTCGTTGAGGTAGTAGTGATCGAGCTGCTCGACGATCAGCGGCTTTACGGCCGCTTTAATATCCCCATAGTCCAGAAGCCAGCCCATCTGTGGGTCGACCTCCCCGCGCACCGTGACCGTGACGCGGTAGGAGTGGCCATGCAGACGCTGGCACTTATGCCCTTCGGGCACGTTGGGGAGGCGGTGGGCGGCCTCAAAACGAAACTCTTTAACCAGCTCGACGATCATAACTTAGGTCTGGGGCAGGGAGGGGAGGTTGGGGGCATGGAGCCCGGGGCGCTTCTCGACTATAGTGCCGGGCGCAGATCGCGCAGTCCGTAACGTAAGCCAGTGATGTGAGTCAAATCCAGATGCAATCACCCTTTTTAAAGGCGCTCGCTGCCGGTCCCGTGGTCTTTGACGGCGCGATCGGTACGCAACTCTACGAACGCGGCATCTACATCAATAAGTCCTTTGATGACGCGAACCTCTCACGGCCGGACCTGGTGGCTGCGGTGCACGCCGAGTATTTGAGCGCGGGCGCTGAGGTGATCACGACAAACACCTTCTCGTCGAACCGCATCAAGCTCAGACGCCACGGGTTGGAGGAGCGTGCGGCCGAGATCGCGAGCGCCGGGGCGCGCATCGCCCGGGAGGTCGCCGGCGATCTGGCCCTGGTGGCCGGGTCGGTGGGGCCGACCGGCCGCACCCCGACGATGCTCACTGAGCAGGAGCTCGAGGAGATGCGCCAGGCGTTTCGCGAGCAGATCACGGCGCTGGCCGAGGGCGGGGTCGATGTGATCGTGCTCGAGACCTTTCGCCAGCTGGCCGAGGTGCGCATGGCCCTGGAGGCGGCGCGCGAGGTCTGCGATCTGCCGGTGATCGCCCAGATGAGCTTTGACGGGGAGCGTCGCACCGGCGACGGGGCCGACCCTGAGCGGGTGGCGATGCTGCTGGCCGACTGGGGGGCCGACGTGGTGGGCGCGAACTGCATGGAGGGCCCGCACGTGCTCTACGACGTGGTCGTGGACATGCTCAGCTGCGGGCTTCCGGTGAGCGCCCAGCCCAACGCCGGGTATCCGCGCAAGGTCGATGAGCGCCTCGTTTATATGGCGACGCCCGAATATTTTGGCGTGTACGCGCGGCGCTTTTTTAAGGCCGGGGTGCGCCTGGTGGGGGGATGTTGCGGGACCGGCCCGGAGCATATTCGTCAGGTCTCAGCGGCCGCGCGCATGCTCGGCGGGGGGCGCGCCAGCGTGGAGGTCAGCGCCGCGCGTTTGCCCCGTGAGGAGGTCGAGCCGGAGCTTGCGAAGAGTCAGAAGGCGCCCACCCGGCTGGCCGAGAAGATCGAGGCGGCGCATCGCTCCCGGGCGGCCGGTGAGCCTGTGAGCCGCGAGAACTTCGTGGTGAGCGTGGAGGTGAACCCGCCCTCGGGGCTGCGCGCCGATCGCGCCATTGAGGCCGCGCGCATGCTCATTGAGGGGGGCGTCGATGTCATCAACATCGCCGATGGCCCGCGCGCCTCGGTGCGTATGGCCAACTGGGCGCTGGGGCGGATGTTGCAGGAGTCGCTCGATATCGAGGTGATTTTGCACCTCTGCGGCCGCGATCGAAACCTGCTCGGGTTGCAGTCGGATGTGCTGGGCTTTGAGGCCCTCGATCTGCGCAACCTTGTGGTGATCACCGGAGATCCTCCCAAGGTGGGCGACTATCCGCACGCCACAGCGGTCTTCGACCTGGATAGCGTGGGCATCCTGCGCATGATCGATAACTTCAACCGCGGCGTCGATCCGGCGGGCAAGCCCGTGGGTGATGCCACCGCGTTCTATTGCGCGTGTGGGGCCGAGCCGGCCGCCGCCGATTACGAGCGGGAGCTGCGCCGCCTGGAGCTCAAGAAGAGCGCAGGGGCCCGTTTTGTGATGACCCAGCCGGTCTACGATCCGGCGGTGCTCGATCGTTTCCTGGCCGACATTGAGTACCTGGATCTTCCGGTGCTGGTGGGGCTCCTTCCCCTGGCCAGCGCGCGCAACGCGGAGTTTCTGCACAACGAGGTGCCGGGGATGGCCGTGCCGCTGGAGGTGCGCGAGCGCATGCGCGCTGCCGGCACCGGGCAGGCCGCGCGCGCCGAAGGCGTGCGCATCGCCCAGGAGACGCTGGAGGCGGTAGGCTCCCGGGTGGCCGGTGCTTATATCATGCCCCCCTTCGGTCGCTATGAGGCGGCCCTGGAGATCTTGAGCTGTCTTCCCGGCTACGCCACAACCCCTGCCATCGAGGAGGCGCGCTGATCGGCGCGCGAACACGTTATGACGATTTACGAGAGCATCGTCGATCTGGTGGGGAAAACCCCGCTGATTCGGCTGAATAAAGTTGTCGGCGACTGCCCGGCGGAGATCGTGGGTAAGGCGGAGTTTTTTAATCCGCTGGGCAGCGTCAAAGATCGCATCGGCGCGGCGATGGTCGCCGACGCCGAGGCGCGCGGGGCGCTCAAGCCGGGCGGTCTCATTGTGGAGCCGACCAGCGGCAACACCGGAATCGCGCTTGCCTTTGTGTGCGCCTCAAAGGGCTACAAGCTCGTGCTGACGATGCCCGACACCATGAGCCTGGAGCGGCGCACGCTGCTCAAGGCGCTGGGGGCCGAGCTTGTGCTCACCCCCGGCTCGCTGGGGATGCAGGGGGCAGTCGAGGAGGCCCGACAGATGGTCGAGTCGACCCCGGGGGCGATCATGCTTCAGCAGTTTCAGAACTCTGCCAACCCGCAGATTCACGCCGAGACCACCGCCGACGAGATCTGGGCCGACTGCGAGGGGCGCATCGACGCCATCGTCACCGGCGTGGGCACCGGGGGTACCATCACCGGGGTCACGCGCACACTGAAGCAGAAAAATCCTCACTTTAAAGCCATCGCCGTGGAGCCTGCCGGAAGCCCGGTGCTCTCCGGCGGGGTGGCCGGGCCGCATAAAGTGCAGGGCATCGGCGCGGGCTTTGTGCCCGACATCTACGAGGAGGCGCTCATCGACGAGGTCCTCACCGTCGAGGATGACGAGGCCTTCGAGATGGCGCGGCGCCTGGCCTGTGAGGAGGGTCTTCTGGTGGGCATCAGCGCCGGGGCCAACGTGGCTGCGGCGATCCGTGTGGGGCGCCGCCCGGAGTTTGCGGGTAAGCGCATCGTGACGATGCTCTGCGACACTGGCGAGCGCTACCTCTCCACGCCTCTTTTCCGTGAGCTTTGACGCCGGTCGCCCCCGTGGCTCAACCGCCGGCAGGACACCATCATGAAGTTGAAACGCCCTCATCCCCGGCTCAGCGCCAGCCCCCCGGGCAACGAGCGCCGAGGCGTGCTGGGATTTTTTAAAGACGCCATCGAAGATATCCAGGCGGTGCGTCGCGGCGATCCGGCCGCGCGCACGCTGGCCGAGGTGGTCACCACCTACCCGGGCCTGCACGCGCTCTGGATGCACCGCCTCTCCCATCGCCTCTGGGGGCGCGGCCACCACCTGGGCGCGCGTATCCTCAGCCACTACAGCCGTCATCTCACCGGGGTGGAGATTCACCCCGGGGCGGTCATCGGCCGCCGGGTCTTTATCGATCACGGCATGGGCGTGGTGATCGGGGAGACCTCGGTGGTGGGCGACGATTGCCTGATCTACAAAGGCGTGGTGCTCGGCGGCACGAGCCTTAAGCGCACCAAACGCCACCCCACCATCGGCAAAGGGGTGACGATTGGCTCCAACGCCTGCATCCTGGGGGCGGTGACCATCGGCGACGGTGCGCGCGTTGGCAGCGGTTCGGTGGTGGTCAAAGATGTGGAGGCCTGCGCCACGGTGGTGGGCATCCCGGGGCGTGTGGTCTCACGTGAGGAGCGCAAGAGCGTGGGGCCGCCGGACCTCGATCACGATCGTCTCCCCGACCCGATCCAGCGCATCGTGCGCGATCTTCTCGACCATATCGACAGCCTCTCCAACCGCCTGCATATCCTGGAGCAGCTCGTCGACTTAAGCCCCGAAGAGCTTGCCGAGAAGCTGGAGCGTCACGAACTTCAAGACGCCCTGGAGCAGGAGTTTTTGAACGCCTATCAGGATGACGACGTCGAAGAGGGCACCAAACCCGCCGGCTAGAGGGCGATGTTCGTCCAGGCCGTGAGCGAACTTATCTGGGAGTGATGATGGCTGGCTTAGCACCGATCCGACACCTCTTCGCGCTTAGCGCAGCGCTTCTTGTTATGAGCCTGGCCCTCACCGCCTCCGCGCAGGAAGGCGGCGAGCCGAGTGCGCAGGAGCTGATTGACCAGGCGATTGAGCGCAACGCGCTGGGGTTTGATTCCGGCCGCGCGCAGATCACGCTGATCGTCTACGACCGTGCCGGGGAGCGGCGGGAGCGCCGCCTCGATGTTCGCTCTCGCCGCGCCGATGATCGGGGCGCGACCCGGGTGGAGCTTACCGATCCGCCGGAGGTCCGCGGTCAGTCCTTCCTCTTCATCGAGCAGGCCGAAGGTCAGGATGACGTCTGGATGTACGTGCCCGCCTTCAATGTGACCCGCCGGGTGGAGGGGCGACAGAAGCGGGGCGCGTTTCTTGGCACGCACTTCACCTTTGCCGATCTGGAGAGCCGCGATCTTCGCGAGGCGACCTACCGCCGCCTCCCCGACGAGACCATCGGTCAGACTCCTGTGTACGTCGTGGAGGCTCGCCCCACCGACGCCGCGGCCAGCGACTACAGCCGTGTGGTCACCTACCTGCGCAAAGAGGATCAGATTCCCATGCGCACCCGCTTCTTTGGCAAAGACGGCGAGTTGGAGAAGACGCTCTTTAGCGAAAAGCTCAACACGACCGAGGGTGGACGAAGCTACATCGAGCAGATGACGCTGCGCTCGGAACAGGGGGGCTATACGACGATCGTCATCAACGCACTCGACCCGAACGTGGAGCTCCCCGAGTCGGTCTTCAGCCGTGAGGACCTGGGTCGGTGAGATGCCCGGAGGTACGCCGGTGGTGGGTGGGGATCGCGCTTGGCGGGGCGCTCGCGCTGGGGGGTATCTCGAGCGCGGCGGCCCAGGAAATCCTCTACGACCCGGAGAACCCGGCCTTTGAGGATGAGACCCGCCCTCCCGGGGGCGACGCACACGACGAGGCATCCGAGCAAAGCTCCGGGGGAGGAGAGGTACTTTTTGATCCCGAGAACCAGGGATTTGAGGATGAGACAGGCGGAGCGCCGGCGCTCCGAGAGCCCCTGAGTTCAAGCGCCAACTCTGCATTTCAAAACACCGAGTTGACCCTCATCGCTGGCACTGGCCTCTTCATTGACCTGGCCAGCGACGCGCCCGGCGAAGATCTTTTAGAGACCTCCACCGAACTCGGCCTGACGATCACGCACGATGCGTCGGCTAACCTGCGTGCGGTGATCGGCGCGCGCGCCTCACACCGCGCCGCGCGCCCCTCCGGCGGCCCCTGGCGCGCCTACGATGAAGTCGCGCTCGATGAGGCCTACATCCTCTGGCGCAAAGATCGCTGGCGTTTGGCCTTCGGAAACCTGCGTACTCCCTGGGGAAGCACCGACATCACGCGCCCCGGCGACGTGATCAACCCCACCGATCTGCGCGCACCGGGCAGCGCCGGGGCCTTTGGTGCGACGCTCCCTCAGCTCACAGCCGAGGCATCCTACGCGTTTGAATCATGGACTTTGAACGCGCTCGTGGTGCCTTTTTTCAAGGCCAACGAGGTCGCGCTCTTCGGGCAGGACACCGCGCTGGCCAGCCGGCAGAACCCCTTTATCGCCGAGCAGCTGCCCTTTGTGCTGCTCGCGCAGGATCTTCTCGATCCCTCGGTCTGGCCTCAGGCGCAGCCTTTGCTGCAGGCCACTCGCCGCCCGATGGCCACCCCCGCCAACATGAGCGCGGGGCTGCGGGCGACGACCACGCTGGCCAACACCGACCTGGGGCTGGGGGCTTTTTACGGCTGGGACCGCACCCCGAAGATCATCCTCGATGACGATGTTCGTGAGCTGCTTCGCATCATCGCCGAAGACGGGCAGTTCTTTGCCGACTTCGACTTCATTGGTTTTACGGCCCGAAACCCGGAGACGGTCGCCATCTCCCAGAGGATCTCGGCCAAAGCGGAAGCCGGGGAGACCCTGTTGAGCGCGGAGTTCCAGCGCCGTCTGACTCTGGTGGCCGACGCGGCGCGCTACATCGGCCCGATCGGGGTGCGCGCCGATGTGGCCTTTTCGCCCGGGCGCATCTTTTACACCACCGACTTTGAGCCGGTGACCCGCGCCAGCGTCTTTGCGGCGCTGGGGCTCTCGTATGAGCGTTTGTTGAGCGATGAGCGCGCGCTGGCGCTGACGCTCGAGGGCTTCTGGCTGCACCCTTTTGCGGGTGACAGCGCAGTGCAGCGCCTCTTTCATGAGGCCGGGGAGGGCGGCAGCACCGACGCGCGCCTGCTGCTCTTTGAGGGGGGCTACTACGGGGTGGCCGGTGCGCTGAACTGGGGGACCGGTCTCTGGAAGATCGATGTGCAGGGCGGGGCGATGGCCTCGCTGGCCCCGGGCGATGTGATCGCGCAGATCGCCCTGGAGCGTCCCATCATCGGCGCGGCGCGCGCCCGGCTGAGCGCCAACCTCTTTGCCGGACCCGATCCGGCCGAGACGCTGAGTCTCGGCGGGGTGTGGTCGGCCAACGATCAGCTCGCGTTGAGCGTCGTCGGGCGTTTTTAACCTCGGTCCGCAGACAAGAAAGCGCCGGTCCTCGCAGGGAAGACCGGCGCTTCTCGATACTTTAGGGACGCCGCAGGCGTCTTCGGCGTGCTTAGCTCTTCACGCCGAAGAGTCGCGCGAAGTCGTCGAGCAAGGCGCTCTCTTCTTTATTGATGGGGTTGGTCAACCCGAAGAAGCCGCCGGAGGCGGCGGCCACTGCCTTGCTCCAGTCCATGACGTTCTGGCCCATCTCGCCATCGGGATCTTCGTCGATCAGGTGCGCGATGACGGTGTTCGCGCGGCTGAAGAAGAGATCGGTGGGCTGCTCTTCGAGGAGCATCAGCAAAAAGTTACTGGCGGCGCTTCCCTCGGCGATGCCGAAGCGACGGGCCAGCTCCTGAACTTTATCGCCCTCGGCGGTAGAGATGCTGCCGTCGGCCCAGGCCATCTGAATCAGGGGAACCAGCGGCAGCACGCGAGCGGTTTCCGCGTCAAACCCCAGCTCCATGGCCTCGGCGGCCACGTCTTCGCGGGTGTTAAGCGAGGCGGCGATCGCTTCGCGCTCCTGCTGGCGAATGGCCTCGAGTTGCTTCTCGCGGCGAAGACGCGCCAGCTTCTCGCGTTCCTGTTGCTGGATGTACTTTTCTTCTTCTTCGCGCGGGGTGTTCTTATCAGCCATGGCTCAGCGCTCCATTGGTCGGTTTTCAGAGATAACGCAGACGGGGCGCAATATAAGTGCCCCCCGGGGTGCAGGCAACCGAGAATGGCAGGCCCGATCGGGGGGCCTCAACGCCAGGCGTCTTCGGCCTCTTCGCGAAGTTGGCGCGCGCGCTCACGTAGCTCTTCAACCTGGGTCTCCAGGCGCTCACGCTCCCGGCGCAGCGCGCGCACGCTGCGCTCGGTTTGCCCTTCACTCAGGGCGGGAGCGCCCTGGTCGATCTGCTCCGGGTCGACGAGGCTCTCGATGAGCACGCGCTCGGTGGTGGGCTCAAAGCCGTTGCCGGGCGAGGGCTCCGGGGTGGGGTCGGGGTCCGGGGAGTCGAAGTCACCTCCCATGTTGGGGTCGCCCTCGGCGCCCTCAAAGTCTTCGGAGGGGGCGCCGGGCTGCGACTCCGGATCGGAGGCGTCCTCGGTGACGGGCACGTCGCCCTGGTCGCCGCGGGCGGGCTCGTCGCCGGCGACGCTGCGCTCCTGACGAGCGATGGCGCGAGCGCGGTCGTTCTCTTCGAAGAAGCGCTCCCGCGTGGAGAAGTCGCGCGCGCGGCGCATCAGATCGCGCGAGCGCTCCAGCTCGCTGAGCCGGGCCTCCACGGTGGTCAGGCGCTCGCGGAGCTGAGCCTCGGTGTCTTCGAGCTCGTCGGCGACCGCGAGCAGATCACGGGGGTGCCCCCCCTCGACTAGCCGGGCATCGGCGAGCACCTGCTCTACGCGCTCGGGGTCCACACCGGGGGCTGTCTCGCGCATCTGCGACTGCAAGCGGCTGAGCGCGTTGAGCTCCTCGATCAGCGCGAGCTGCTCGGCACCGGAGCTGCGGGCGACGCTTTGCTCCAGCTCGACGCGGCGCGCTGAGAGGGCGTTGAGAAGCTGCTCCCTGGCGCGCTCCAACTCAGCCTGGCGGGTCAAAAGTGTGATCTGGCGCTCCCGCACCCCCTCGACGAGCGCGTGGCTGCGGCGCAGCGCGTCTTCGAGTTGTCGCCGGCTGGCCCGACCCCGCGCCTCCTCGGCTTTCAACTTTTCGAGGCGCTCTACAGATTTCTGATACTCGCCGAGCGCACGCTCCAATCTCTGACGGGCCTCTTCCACCGAGCTTCGGGTGCGCTCCCAGCCCTGCTGCGCCTCGGGAAGATCTTGCCCCATCGCCGCGCCAGACCACAACATCAGGGCCGCAACGCTCGCCAGGGCGAGTCGAAGAAGTCTATGGGAAAGTGAGGAACGCATGGTGTCTCGTCGGGGCAGGTGACGCATCGTCGCGCCGTTGCCCTCGATATAGAGCAAAGATCGATCCAACATCTCGGAGCTTGAGAAAAAGTTGCGACCGGCCGGCGACGATCTCAAGGCTTGAAGGTCGCCAAAATCCCGTGGTATGCAGCACGACCGGTCACGAACCTCTTTCTTTTTACGCGTTTGACGCACTCTGGCGAGGCACGTCCATGGAACATCAAGACGGCGCTCAGGCACCTTATCAAGGTCACCTGGGACGCACAGCGCAGACCTCGGTACTTATCAGCAGCGCCGCCGGGCCGGTCTTTCCGGCCAGCGTGTATACCGGGATCAACACCCAGACGCACCCGGAGCTTCGTCAGCGCCTGATCGACGGGACACTCAACGTGGTGGAGTGCCCCTTTGATGACGGGCGCATCTACGATCTGGCGATCTCGGTGATCTACCACGACGAGAAGCGTCGCCTCTTTGTGCTGGTGATCCCCGAAACGCTTCGCCACGAAGAGTTCAAGCGGCGGAGCGCGCTGCTCGAAGAGCTTGCGCGCGAGCGCGAGGTGCTGCCGAACTACGTGCGCAACTTCCACACGATCTTTGAGCCGGCGCGTCTCATCGCGTTGGAAGAGGCCGCTGACCGCGCCGCCGAGGCCGGTCAGGCGCAAGCGCCGACGCCTCAAGACAGCTCGGAGGTGGGTGAGGCCACGGTGATCACCGCGATCCCCGAAGCCGGCCCCTCCGAAGCCGAAGTAGCCCTCAAGGCGGAGCTCGAGGCGCTTAAGTCTGAGCTCGCGGGCCAGCGCGAGAGCCTCGATGAGGCCCGCGCCGAGCTTGAGCGGGCGCAGCGCGAGCTGGAGAGCTCGAAGAGCGGCTTTGAAGAAGAGCAGGAAGCGATCGCCCGTGACCGCGAGCAGCTCAACGAGGTCGCCTCCCGCGTCGAGCGCGACAGCGAGCGCGTCCAGGAGACCCGCGCGCGTCTGGAAGAGGAGCGCACGCGCCTGGAAGAAGAGCGCGCCATGCTCGAAGAGGCCCGCCGCGCCCTGCAGGTCCAGGAGCTCAACCTGGAGCAGGAGCGGCTGCGCCTGGAGCAGGGCGCCCAGGCCTCCAACGCCGAAGAGGCCACCCAGGTCGTGACCGACGATCAGTTTATCGAGGTGATGAACCCCTCCACCGCGCCCACGCCCCCCGGGGCAAGTGGGCTGCGCGACACAGGCTCCGAGCGCGCCCGTCGCCCCGAGCCCGCACGTCACCAGCTCGTGCGCGCCACGCCCGCCGAGCGTCCCGAAGACTTCGACGCGGCGGCCGGCGGTGAGCTCGTCTTCGTGCGCGAGACCTCCGATCTGGTGCAGGTGGGCTATTCGCTCAGCGATGAGCGCGTCGCCACCTTTGACGACGCCCCCGATGTTCGCTTCTTCTTTCAACTTCATGATGTTGATGGCGTGCCGGTGATGGCGCTGACGCTGGCGGCCTTCGACGCCTCCGGCGATCTTCTGGACGCGGTCAGCGCGCCGCTGGCCGATGTCGAGGAGCACGAACGTGCCATCCTCGATACCCTGGCGCGCGATCAGCACGTCAGCCTGGTGGTGTACGGTGAGGCTGGCAGCCCCGCGATCTCCTGGGAGGGCGGGGCGCCCATCGCCGCGAACATCGCCTGGGCTCGGGAGCGGGCCCGCGCCTGGCGCGAGGCCTTCAACGGCGACGACTCCGAGGCCCGCGCGGCCATCGCGCTGGGTGAGGTCGAGCTTGTCGGGCAGATGCGCCACCCCTTTGTCGACGGTCGTTTCTCGCGCATCGACAGCGCCTCCGAAGCGATGCTCGCTGCGGGTGTGGTCGGCTACTGGTCGCGCTCCGAGCAGGTCGCCTACCTCGTTGGCAACCGCGCCTTCCCCCTCTCGCACTTCCGCGAGATCCAGAAACGCGTCGCGCGTCAGGCCCTTAACTGGGGCATCGCGCTGGGCGATGAGCTCCAGCAGGTGGCCATCGATGAGTCCATCATCACCGACCGCATCAGCCTGACCCAGCGCCTGCTGGCGAGCTTCGCCGAACTCTGCGTCGGCGTGCGGCCCAACGACCTTGACCCCATCCAGCAGTGGGAGAACTGGGACGCCCTCATTCAACTCGCCCAGAGCCACGGTGTGACCCCGGAGCCCGACGTGCTGGAGCTGGCCGAGCTCAGCCTTAAGCGCGCGCAGGACTACGAGGAGATGCTCGACGCCGAAGACGACAGCGTGGAGGCCGAGGCCATCGACCTCGATGATGACGAGGTTCTGGAGATCGTCGAAGAGTCCGAAGTCGATCTCGACGAGCTGATCATCGAGCACACCGTCTCGGCCAGCGGCACCACCTACTTCCTGGTCGACACCGCGCTGATCGAAGATCTACCGGCGATGGAGAAGGCCAAACGCAGCGATCTTCAGTCGCGCCTGAGCGATCCGGCCGGACGCCTGGAGGTCGCGCAGGTGCTTGTGGAGCGCTTCTCCCCCGACGCCTTAAGCGATGTGCTCGAAGAGAGCGAGAAGATGAGCAGCGCCGAGCGCGACGCGCTGGCGCGCTTTCTGGAGGCGCGCGCCGAACGTCTCACCGCGCACCTCTCCAACCTCTTGCCCACCGCCGGCGCGGCTGCGACGCTGATCATCGCGCGCACGCTGGTGAAAGGGGAGCACACCGACGCCGTCGACGCGCTCCTTAAAGCGCTGGGCGATGAACATCAGCGTGGCAACCCGGCCGAGCTCGCCAGCGCCCTGGCCGGTTTTGGTGACGCCCTGGTTGACCCGCTCTCTCGGGCGATTAAGTCCAGTCCGGAAGATGAGCACCTCGCGCTCGCGCTCGCTCATCTCGACGCGGCTCGCCCCGGCACGCTCGATGCCCTCTCCAGCGACCGCAGCAAACATCTGCGCCGCGCCGCCAAACGCGCGCGCCAGCTGGCCGGTTAACCCCCGGTCACTCCTTCGTTTACTTCCCGGCGCCCCGGCTCCATAGTGGGGGGACCTCTGCGCCCCCCACACCGGCGCCCCGCTTAATCATCAGCCAGACGCGGTCCACGCATGCTCATCGGAATCTTCAGCGACGTCCACGCCAACATCGACGCCCTCAACCCGGTCGTGGAGGCCTACAAGGCCCACGAGCCGCCCATCGATACGTACGTCTGTCTGGGCGACGTCGTCGGCTACGGCGCCGAGCCCAACGCCTGCTGTGAGGTCGTGCGCGAGCTGGCCGAGGTCACCATACTGGGCAACCACGACGCGGCGGTCTGTGGGCGCATGAACTACGCCTACTACTATGACGCTGCGCGCAACGCGTTGGACTGGCACGCCAACAAGCTCGAAGAGACACACCACGAGTGGCTGCGCACGCTCCCCTACCGCGAAGATTGGGATAACCTCTGCTTCTGCCACGGCTCGCCCATCAACAAAGAAGACTTCGAATACGTCTTCAACCTGCAGCAGGCCAACCAGCTCATTGAACACTGGGACGAGCTCAACGAGATCACCTTCATCGGTCACTCGCACCTGACCAAGTCGTTTAGCCTGCACCCGGAAGACGGCGCGGTCGAGGTCTTCGGTCCCACGATCACCTTTGAAGAAGGCCGCAAGTACATCGTCACCGTCGGCAGCGTGGGGCAGCCCCGCGATAACGACAACCGCGCCTGCTACGGCGTCTACGATACCGAAGCGCGCACCTTCACCTTCCACCGCGTGGAGTACGACATCCGCGAAGCCGCCCGAAAGATCTTCGAGTCGGAGCTCTCCAGCGACTTCGCCAAGCGCCTCTTCTTCGGGATCTAAATCAATCGCACCGGGTGAGGCGCTCGGAGGCGATCAGCCCCCGCCGCCCTCGAGCACGGCCATAAAGTGGTCCACGCTCCAGGCGGCCAGCACGTCCTCTTCACCATGCTCGGTGGCTTGCTCGCCAAGGATGAGTTGAAAGGGCGCGCAGAGCAGGGCCTGCTCCGGGCTCTCCATCGCCTCAAAGGTGTGTAGGCGTCGGCCGCTGCGCAGATCGCGCACCATGACGTCTTCACCCACGCTGATCAGCGCCTCGCCAATCGTGAAGAGCTCGAGGTTGCCGTAGAGCAACAACTTCTCGCGCGCGGGCATCGCCTGCCAGCGCACCTCCCCACCGGCTACGCGGAAGCAGGTCGTCTCCCCGCGATCGGTGCGCACGATCCCGTGCCACTGCCCCTCCAGTTCGACAGCGAGCGCCGGCGTCGGTTCGTAGAGCCCCGCGCTGAGAAGGTCGATGCGCCAGCTGACCTGCGGCTGCACCGCCTCCAGGGCGATGCCGCAGAGCGAGACCTGCCCGTGACGCTCCACCGGCACGACCATCCACTGGTCGATGAAGCTCGGCGCTCCGCAGACCCACCCCGCCAGGCGCACCTGCCAGACCGAGCGCCCGGTAAAGGGGTAGCAGGCGTGCACCGTCGAGCCGCGATGGTGGGTGTCGTGGGTCACCGCATAATAGCGTCCCTGATGAACCATCACCCCGTTCTCGGAGTGCCCGCCGATACGCACCCGCCAGAGCACCTGACCCTGGCTTGGGCTCAGCGCGATCAGCTGCCCCTCGGTGGTGCGCGCGCAGATCAGCGGCCCATCAAAGATCAGCGCGCTAAAACGCGCCGGGCCCACCGCAAAACGCCAGCGCACCACCTGCCTGTCCAGGTCGACGCAGGCCATCTTTCCCTGGTCGCTGGCTACCACCAGAAGTCGCTCCGCCGGGTAGTAGGCCACCTCATGGATCGCCCCAAAGCCGGTGCCCAGCGCCACGCTCCCGGTCGGCGCTCCGCTCGCTGCATCGAGCCAGCGCACTCGCCCCTGACCCTCGGCCACCACCACCCAGGGGCCGGCCGCCCGCGCTCGCCAGCGCGCCTCAACCGGCGAGCGCGCCTCACCCCAGACCCAGCGCTCCTGGCCGCTGCGAGCATCGAGCATCACTGTGCTGATCGGCGTTGAGACCAGCAACCCGCTTCCCACCAGCCGCGCCGTGCTCAGATCCATGCCCGCGCGCCGATACTCCCAGCGCGCCCTGGGAAAGAGCGTATGCACCTCACGCAGCGGCCAGGCAAAGTCCGGCGTCGGGACAGCCGGGGGATCTTCCGGCTGCATATGCCCCTGGGCTCGAAGGTACGCCTCCGGGGCGTCGTGGTAGACGTCGTTGCCACAGAGATCGCGATGCCAGTGCCGGAGGTTTTGCACCTCGTCGTCCAGATCCACAAAGCGCTGGTTGAGCTCCAGGCGAGGGTTGAGCTCCAGCAGATCCTGCACGAAAAGTTCGGCGAGGCTGAGTATCCGATCCAGGCACTCCGTCGGGCTCACCGACCAGCGCTCCCCGGCGATCTCCACCTCCCAGCGGGCGCCGTCGTCGCGGACCTTGAAGTCGAGGTGAGGCAGCGGCTCGATCAGCTCCAGAGACCCCTCACTGCGCGCCTCCAGGTGGCTCAACAGCTGCCGGGCGCGCTCCAGAAGGCTCCCCATCGCCAGAAAGGGGTAGCGCGGCGCGAGCACCACCGCCGCATCACCGAGCTCCGCACGTAGCGTGCCCGCGAAGAGCAGCGCGTGAAGATCAAAGACCTGCTCCCCGTGGTAGCCCCGCAGCCCGGCATCGTCGCCGACCAGCTCGTAGCCCAGCGTCAGCCCCTCGGTCGAGGAGGTCGCCGAGGCGCGATCGGCTAGCGGTTCGCGCTCAATGGGCACCGCCGCCCCGTAGCTGAGCTGGCGCCCTCGCTTGAGCACCCCCAACCACTGGCTGAGTTGGCGCACGTAGCGCTCCGAGGAGAAGCGCTCGGAGATGCCAAAAAGCTCCCGCAGAAGTTCCTCGGCCGCCTCGGTCAGCGCGCCCACAAAGGCCGCCGCGTCAATCGAGAGATCGCGGGCGACCACCTGCTTCTCTCGCCCCACGCTGTAAGCGCTTACAAAGAGGTGACGATCGCGGGCCACCAGCACAAGCTCCCAGGGCTCGTGCGGAAACTCCAAAATCACCTTGGTGCGCGTGCCCTGGGAGAGCGCCACAAGCCCCTCCAGCAGCCCACCGACCACCCCGAAGATCGCCTCTTCAGGGATTGAGGCGGTCAGGTTGGTGCCGTCGACGACAATGTCGATGATGTCGCGGATCTCCAGCAGGCTCATCGCGCTCTCGGCCGGCCGAAGAGGATCGAGCGCGCTCAAGTAGCGCACATCCTCCTTCCAGCCGCACCCCACGATGATCTCAACCTGGCTCATGAGCCCTCGCCATGCACCACCGCCCGTCCGCTGGCGGTGAGCTCACGCCATAAGGTCTTGCCGACGTCAAAATGGCGCTCCAGCAGCTGCAGATCGTCCTCGTCGATGTAGACGTGGTCGATGCGCTCGGCGCTGATCACCTTGCCGAAGATCGTCTTCGCCAGGTCCGGTCGCGCCAGCACCGAGACCTTGTGGTAGAGCTCGCTGCACACCACCAGATGAAGGTGATTCTCGGCCATCTCCCGAGACGGCGCGATGCGTTCTTTGACCCCGTCGGCGCGGTAGAGGGGCTGGGTGGTGCTGCGCTTCTTCGAAGAGGGGCTGGCCTCGTCGGACTCCAGCGTCTGGGAGAAGCGCTGCAGCACCACCGAGCGGATCGCCTGGTAGGCGTCTTCCACGTAGGCAGCCTCCCCGGTGAGCTCCAGGTCCAGGGAGTGCGCTTTAATTTTCAGGCGGTTCTGGGTCATTGCAGCCTCTGAGATCTTCTCGCGTCAGCAGAACAGGGCGATCGCCGGCAGCATTTCGGCCCGCTCTGGCGAGCCCGCGCTGCCCGCCGATTATAGGCCGCGGCGGCGAATCACCACAAGGTAGCTCGGGCACCATCGCTCGCTCTGGAAAAAAAGTTGGGGTCATCGCGCAAGATCGGCGCAGAACCTTCGATAACAGGATCAGGGCGCATCGCTCGCCACGCGCAATTCGGTCACGCGTGACTCGCTCACGCATCGACAAAGGAGGCTTCTATGTCCGGCATCAACGGGATCGGTTCCCCCCAGAGCCCGCCCATCTCACAAGACCTCGCTCAGACGGCTAACCCCAACGGTGGGCGCTTTCGACAGGTGCTCTCCAAAGTGGCCGACGGCGCGCTGGCCGGGGTCGCCGCCGTCGCCCCGGTCTTTCCCGGCGGCCAGCTCGTGAGCATGGCCGCCAACGGCCTGCGCGAGCTCAAAGCCACCTCCCCCGGCGGCCTGACCCCCGGAGGGCAGGGCGATCAGCTCGATCGCATGTTCGATATGCAGAAGCAGAGCCAGGTCTTCAACCTGCAGTACCTTCAACTTCAGACCGAGATGCAGGCCGACAACCGCCGCTTCTCCACCCTCTCCAACCTGATGAAAGTTCGCCACGACACCGCCAAAGCCGCCATCAATAACATGCACGCCTGACCTCCCACGGAGCTGCCATGCCCTCGACTTACCCGCCCGAGATCGCCACGCCGGAAGATGCCCGCCACCGGGCCCACCAGGAGCTGCAGCGCGCCTACCTGCTCATCACCTACGGCCACTGCGCCGAGGCCCTGGAGGCCTGCGAGCGCGCTGCTGTGCTGCTGCCGGATCACCCGCTGCCGCTCACCTTAAAAGGTGGGATCCTCATCGCCAGCGGCCAACTTCCCCGGGCCATTCGCACCCTGCAGCAGGTCCAGCGCACCCATCGCGGTGACATCCTGGCGAGCATCTACATGGCGGAGGCCTGCTTCCTGGCAGGACGTCACCGCCGCGCCTGGCGTGTGCTCGATGAGATCGACCCGGAGGCCCTGGAGAAGAGCCCCCACGCCGAGCTCGCGCTCGCGCTCCGAGAGACCTGGTCGCAGATCCCCCCCGAAGAGCTGCCGAAACCCCTTGAAGTCAACCTCGACGATGAGCCTCAGCCCATCGCCTGAGACCGGGACACGGGTGCGCGCCGCGGACTCAATTTCGGAGCGCGCCCGGTGACTCCCGACCTTCGCAGCGCCGCCAGGCCCGACCGGCCTCATGATGCGCTTAAACGTCTTCGTCGTCCTCGCCTGCACGCCGCCGCGCACGGGCTCCCGGAGTGATGTGTATGAACATCTCAAACCTGCCCCCCACCCCCGAGCCGGGCGCCTTCGATGAATTCGAGGCCTCGCTTCATGAGCGCATCACCACGGCGATCGCCGGGGCGGCTCCGCCGAGCGGTGCGGAGCCCTCCCGGGTGGCGTCAGCCGGTGATATCGCCCCGGGCCCCGCGCCGATCGCCTCTCACCCGGCCACCGCCTCGCTCGCAACGCTGGTCGCCGCTGCCATGCACGATCCCTCCCGCGCCGCCGACCTCCCCCGGCAGAGCCTGGAGATCATCATCGATCGCAGGCTCAGCGCCCCGAACGCACCGACGATGCCCGGCGCACGGGAGGCGCTGCTCGACGCCATGAGCACAGACCCCCACGTGCTCTCGGAGCTCACCGATATCATCGTCGACCTCGTCGACCGACTCGCCAGCGCCGCGCGCCGCGGTCAGCCGACGCCCGGTGGCCCCCCGGACCTCCCCTGAGTCTCACCCCGCCATAGGCCCGCCCGGAGCACCCCTGGCCACGGGCCTACCCCCCGATTGCGCCTTGCTCGCCGGCGCTCCGCAGCGCTATGTTAGCAGCCTCGCAGGATCGCTCCGGCGCGCCCACGCGCAGCGGCGCGATCCGCACATGGCTTCGCACACGTGAGCTGCTCATGAGCGCACAACTTCTGGAACCCGCCGCCGAGATCCCCGGCTTTCGCGTCGGTCACTGTCCCCAATGCCAGCGCGCCGTGCTGGCTGCACGCGACCTGGAGGGCGATGAGCTCGTCGAGGTCTGCATGCACTGCTCCTGCAACCTCACCTCCGGCGCCCCGCAGACACTGCGCTGGGTGGAGGCCGCGGACCTGGTGGAGCTGGGCTATTTCGTCGACGGCTTTGAACCCGAGGACTGCGACTCCCACGGGGGCTGCCGCGATGGCGCCTGCGGCGTGCGTCAGCCCGCCTGAGACAACTTCTAAGCGATTCTACGATCTGAGCTTTTGCTTTTCCCTTTGAGGAGGCGTTGATGCAATACGAGGTGTTCATTCCGGCGGCCGAAGAAGATGGCTTCGATGTGACCATTCAGGTCGAGGCCAGCAACTGGACGCAGGCCCTCAAGACCGGCCTGGAGCGCCTCGGCGAAGGCATGGTTCGCAACGTGATGTGCGATATCAAGAGCGACAACTCCATTCACGTCACCGACGCCACCAGTCAGAGGGTCTTCATCATCCGCGAGGTCGAGGCTCAGGCCGACGCCGAGCCCGAGCCTCCCCAGGCGGCCACCGTCAAGATGGAGCCCCTGGCGCGCCCCGAGCCGGAACCCGAGCCCGAAGCGGAACCTCAGCCTGAGCCCGAACCCAAAGTCGAGGTCAAACCGGAGCCTGAGCCCAAAGTCGAGGTCAAACCGGAGCCTGAGCCCGAAGTCGAGCCGAAGCCCGAGCCCAAAGTCGAGCCCAAAGTCGAGCCGGAACCCGAGCCCGAACCGGAGCAGTGGCAGTCGGACGACGGCAAGATGCGCATCAGCTCCTCAACCTTTGAGTCGCTTCAACGCGAAGACGTCGAGGAGAAGCCCCGGGTCATCAGCGAATCGCGCAACAAGACCGACGAGAGCCGCGCGGTGACCATCGGCCGCACCGACGAGAAGGTCGCCGCCAACCTCATCGAGGATGTGTTTCTGGAGATCCAGGCCATCCATGAGAACAACATGGCGCTTGAAGACGTCGTCAACTTCGTGATGGACATGGTCATGGAGAAGCTCAACGCCGAGAGCGGCTCCATCCTCTTTGCCGACGTCAACGGTCGCGAGCTCTACTTCGCCGCGGCCCGAGGTCCGAAGGCCGACGAGATCATGAGCTTCCGCGTGCCGATGGGCCAGGGCATCGTCGGGTTCTGCGCCCGCGAGGGCGTCAGCCTGGCGATCAGCGACGTGCATCAAGACCCGCGCTTCTACAAAAAGATCTCCGAGTCGCTGGGCTACGAGACCACCAGCCTGGCCTGCTCCCCGATTCAGTTTGAGGGCCGGGTCTACGGCGCCATCGAGGTGATCAACAAGAAGGGGGCCAGCTCCTTTGCCGGCCAGGAGATCAGCGCCATGGCCTACATCGGTCGCCAGCTCGCCGAGTTCATCCATGAGCTGATCATGGCCCGCGAGAAGATCGAAGGCTGAGCCGTCTCAAGTTCTCGCAACGCTCAAAAAAAGCCGCCGCTCCCCTGAGGAGCGGCGGCTTTTTTTTACATCACGCGATCAGGACGGTGAGGCCCGATCAGACACCGGCAAAGGCCATGTTAAACCCGATCCAGGAGAGCACCAGCGCGATGCCCCACTGCAAGAAGACCTGCACCACGCCCACGCCCATACTCTTGAAAAAGCTCGTGTTGTAGGCACTCATCACCACCAGAAGCCAGATGAGGGGTTTGAGCACCCAGCCCAGAATCGGCACAAGCCCCACAAAGAAGAGCAGCACGTTCAAAAAGAGCGAGATGCCGATCGCCTTGGAGAGCGCGTTGGAGGTGTTGCCGTGGCCCACCATCGAGAGCGCCGCTTTGAGCGCGACGGCCTGCACGATGAAACTTACGAAAAAATATAAGATGGCTGACATCATGATCCTCGCGACATGTTGGGCGCCCTCCGGTGGTGTGTTCGCACCTGGAGGAGCGCGCAGCTAACCTGACCCGCCAGGGCGGGCTTCCCCTACCACCGCAAACATACGCGCCGAGGCGTTTTCTTCCAACAACCCGCGCCGGCGTCGACAGCGTCGGGGCCTTCGCGCTAAAACGTGGGGGATGGGCCGGTCAGGCCCGGCGACTTTTGACCTGGATGATGAGCCGCGCTATGGCCCACGACTTTTATGATGATGCGCAGGCGCGCACCCGCGCCTGGCCCTCGCTCTTCGGTCTGCTGGAGACCCGCGCACAGCGCTCGCCAGCCCGCGGCATCTACATGCGCGATGAGCGCGGCGCCCAGGAGTTTCGGACCTACTCCCAACTTCTGGCCGGCGCGCGCCGCGTGGCCCACGCCCTCAAAGAGCGGGGCGTCGCCCCGACAGAGCGCGTGCTGGTGGCGCAGCCCACCTGTTTTGATGCGTTGATGAGCTTTTTTGGCGTCTGCGCGCTCGGCGCGGTGCCCGTGCCGCTTCCCTGGCCGCGCGAGATCGACGCCTTCAAGGGGCTCACCAACCTGATGCGCTGGCGGCGAATCGCGCGTCGTTATGATGCGCGCGTGCTGCTCTGCGCTGACCTCGGCGTGCGCGCCGAGTCCGGGTGGCCCGGCGTCTGGCCCCCGCACCCGCTGGAGCACGTGCTCGACCCTCAACGCCTGCTCGCCGGCCAGCCCGCCCACGTGGACTTTGAGGCCTACCAGCCCGATCCCGATGAGGTGGCCTACATCCAGTCCACCTCCGGCACCACCGGTGCGCCCCGCGGGGTGATGCTCACCCACGCCGGCCTGCGCACCTCGCTGGAGGCCATCGGCCGGCGCATTGAGGCGTCGTCGAAGGATGTGCAGGTCTCCTGGCTTCCGCTCGACAACATCATGGGTCTTGTGGGCGCGGTGTTCTTTGCGATGCACTGGGATATTCGCCTGGTGCTGATGCCCCCGGAGCGTTTTCTGGACCAGCCCGAGGACTGGTTCTGGGCCATCCATGATCATCGCGCCACGCTGAGCCTGGCGCCGAACTTCGCCTACAACTACTGCGTGCGCCGTTGCCAGAGCTCGGCGCTGGAGGGGCTGGACCTCTCCACCTGGCGCATCGCGATGAACGGCTCCGAGCCGGTGCGAGCCCAGCATATGCACCGCTTCCGTGAGCGTTTTAAGGCGTTTGGCCTGCAGAACTGGGCGCAGATGCCCGTCTACGGCATGAGTGAGGCCACGCTGGGGATCGCGTTTCACCCGGCCGGGCAGGCCCCGCGCATCGACGGCATCAACCGTCGCACTCTGGAGTGGGAGCGTCGCGCTGAGCCTCTGCCCGAGGCCGGCGCGCCCTCACCTTACGAGCGGATGCACGTCGTCTCGGTCGGTCGCCCCCTCGATCCGGTGGAGCTCTGCGTGATCGATACGCAGGGCAACGAGCTCCCCGAGCGATGCCTTGGCGAGGTCGCCATCAAGGGACCCACGGTGATGGCGGGCTACGTGGAGGCGACCCAACGCGACGCCTCCGAAGTTCAACCCACACGCCATCATGAGGGCTGGTTGCTCACAGGTGATCTGGGTTATCTGGCCGATGGGGATCTCTTCTTTGTGAGTCGCCGCTCCGACTGCATTGAAGCGGCGCAGGGTGAACGCCTGATCTTCCCCGAAGAGGTCGAGCTCTTTGTCGACTCGGTCGATGGAGTGCGCTCTGGCAGCACGGCGATCTTCGCTGCGCCGGACCACGGCGAAGAAGACCGCGTGGTGGTGGCCTTTGAGGTTCAGACCGGCGCCGACGCCGAAGAGCTCGACCATCGCATCAACGCGCTGCTCGCCGCCCACCTCGATGTGCACCCGGTGCGGCTGATGCATCTGCCGCCGCGCTCGGTGCCCAAGACCGCCTCGGGCAAGGTGCGCCGCCAGCTCTGCGCCAGGCTCTACGCCGACAACCTCCTCGGCCGCCGGCGCTCCGGCTGGCCCGCCCCGGGCGCGCTGCGCGCAAGCCTCAGAGACCTCTCCGAAGCCCTCTCCGCCAGCGGGGAGTCCGCGTCGCTGCGTCTCAAAGCGCTCTTCGGCGGCGCGTCCAGCGAGGACTAGCGCGCGCCGCGTCACGATGTTCCCGGCGCAAACATCCAGGGGAGGGCGAGACGCCTCCGCTCACCCTCCTGCGCCAACTCGCGTGCAGACCAGCCCCTCCTCCACCCGGCGCAGGGCGCAGCGCTGTCCCACCCGGCAATCCGAGTTGTCCGCGCACGCCCGCTGGCAGCCCGAAGGCTCACACACATTCCCCGCCTCGCATTCGTAGTCGCTGCGGCACAGGGGCGTCTCTTCGTCCTCGGGACCACATCCCGCGATGAGAAGCAGCGTCAGGGCGGCCACAGCAGCCATCGCATGATGGCGAGTGATGAGAGGTCGTTTCATCGCACAGGCTCCACATAAAAAACGGGCCGCCATCGTCGTCGATGGCGGCCCGTCCTCTTACCTCACGCGTCGAGGCGTCACATCAAAACGATGCGATTTACTCGGCCACTTCCGGAAGCACGACGTCGGTGCCCAGCACGCCGGTCATCGCTTCGGCGTTGAGCGGAACTTCATCGCAGTTGTCCGGGGTGGAGACGTTGCTGCCAGCGTCGGTGCAGATGTAGACGTCGTAGTAGTCCGCTTCGGTCTGCGCGGTGTCATTGCAGGCCGGACCGAACTCACCGACGGTGATGGTGTGGCTCTCGTCGAGGAGGATCAGGTCGCCGTTCTCGTCTTCGAACTGCACGTAGAGCGAGCCGCCGCAACCCAGGGCCACCACGGTCTGGTCGGTGAAGTTGGTGGTGATGTCGTTGCCATTATCGCCACGCACAAACGCCTCATCGGCCGGGCACTGGTCCACCAGGTTGGGAGCAGCGCCGTCGATGACGTCGAAGGTGTTGATGAAGTCGGAGCCTGCGGCGATGTCATCACCCACGGCGGTACCGTAGGCGATCACGGCGCCGGTGGAGTCCTGAAGCTGCACGTACATGACCTTGGCGCCGGCGGTGCCGTAGCCATAGGTGGTGTCGTCGCAGCGGTCCGGGGCTTCCACGTCGGTCACATCGTTGATGCGCACGGTGTAGTACTCGGGGGTCTCCTGGCCGGGCTCCACGCAGTCACCGGTGAACTCATCACAGATCAGATCGTCGGCGCAGCCAGCGAAGTCGGCGTCGCGGCAGTCATCACCGGGCTCTTCAGCCGCGCGGCAGACCATGCCTTCGGCGCCACCGGGGCGAGCGACGCACTCGTCGGTGCCGGAGCAGTCTTCGTTGGTTTCGCAGGTGTCGACGCAAACCGTCAAATCGCAGACCTGACCGCCGGTGCAATCGTCGTCGAAGGTGCAAGACTCTTCCGAGTCGATCTCACCACATGCCGCCAGCAGACCCAGGCCGCCGACCGCCACAAAAAACAATCCCGCTACATTACGCTTGATGTCCATAATCACTTCCTTTTCATGGGGTTTGAGTCGAAGACCTCTTCTCCGAGAGACCCGATGGTCTCACGCCAAGATGTCTTGCAACCTTCTTGCCAATTCACACCAGCACTTCAAAAAAGACACATGCGCGAGCTGCCTGGCGCAAGCGGCTTCGCTTCAACCTACCCGCCACCTGGCTCCGTCGCTGCTGCTAACGGTGCGCGTTATATACGATGAGACTCACAGAGTCACCACAAATTCAGTGAAGCCCTGTTGCGCCTCAACCGCCGGCGCGCCGCAATCGCGATCGATGTCGAGCCGCCCGGGCTCGCCCGAGCAGAGGGTGGCGCGGTAGGCACCGGCCGGAAGATCCGAGGGCTGCTCTAGCTCATGGCCCAGCGGGCAGATCGGGCTCTCGGCAAAGATCTCCACGCTCCAATCGGCGCGCGGCGAGATGCGATCGCCGTAGCCGTCGACAAACTCCACCAGCATCCAGCCGCCCGGGCCGCCCAGCGAGCTGTAGCGCGCCTGAGCGGCCTCCTTGATGCACATCTCGCTCTCGTCCAGCGCCACCGGGGCCGGCTGGAGGTAGGGCTCGGCCTGGGAGTCCTGCGGGGTGTCCACGCGTACAATGCGCCCGTAGGCCTCGGCGCTGCCCGAGGGGCTGCGCGCGATCACCGCGCCGATGCGGACCGGCGCAACGTCGGGGGCGACCGGGTCCAGGCCCGTATCTTCGCCGCCGGTATCAAAGCCCGCGTCGTCGCCCGTGCCCGCGTCGTCGCCTGGTTCGGACGCCGCTGCGCTCTGCTCAATGAGCAGGGCGATCGAAAGGTCGGGGTCGTGGCTCGCGTCTTCCGTGATAGAGGCGTCCTCACCGATGGAGGTGTCTTCGCTGACGCCTGCATCGCTGTCGTCGACGCGGTAGGCGCAGCGCCCGTCGAGTCCGCAGAAAACCTGTGTGCTGTTGAGCTCCTCGCGGCATTGTTCATCGCTGGAGCACTGCACGTCGGAGGGCACCCGATCATCGATGAGGCAGGCGTCGACGGGTTCAACCTCACCGCTGCGCTGGTAGCTCAGGCAGCGGCGGCCCTCGGCGCATGCGTCGTCATCGGTGCAGGCGTCCACGCATTGAAGATCGATGCAGTACTGCGTCGACTGGCAGTCGGCGTCGTAGCGGCAGAGGTTTTCGACAAAGTCGCTGCATCCCCCCGAGATGAGCACGATGCCTGTCAGAAAAAGTTTGAGCAGCACCTTCATACGTATCCTGCCGGGGAACAGATGGAGTAGAGTTGCACCGGCGATGGGTAAAGTCTCTGGCATGGTGCGCCGGTGCGCCGCACGTGTGTGCCATATATGCAGATCGCAGGCCAGAAGATCAAAGGGTTCACGCCCGGTGCGCTTGAGTTTACGATCGGTGGGCAAGCCGCTATGGTCCGCCGACGACCTGGTGCGGCAGTGGTGCGGCCCGGGCGTCGTAGGATCACCAAACATGATTGGAGCACCCCCCATGTTGCGCCGCATCTTGTCTCGACCGTCCCTGATCGCTCGCCTCCTGGCGTTGGGATTGCTCGCCACGGCTCCCGTCGGTTGCGCGAGCGCGCCTGAGCAGCAGGACCTCTCGTATAGCGACCAGGCCGAGGCCTACTTTCAGGCCGGGGAGCAGCGCTTTGAGCGCCGCGACTACCTCGAAGCGATGCGCCTTTATAATACCGTGCGCAACCAGTTTCCTTACAGCCGCTGGGCGGCGCTGGCGCATCTTCGCATCGCCGACGCGTATTTTGAGCAGGACCAGAACGCCTCGGCGGTCGAGCAGTACCGGGCCTTCATTCAGCTCTATCCCCGCCATGAAAAGGTGGAGTATGCCCACTGGCGTATCGCGCTCTCCTTTTATGAGCAGATGCCTTCGGACTTCTTTGTGCTTCCCCCGGCTTACGAGCGCGACTTAAGCTCGACGCGCGACGCGGTGCGCGAGATGCGCATCTTTTTGCAGCGCTACGAAAACTCTGAATACGCCGCCGAGGCCCGAAGGCTGATGCGCGAGGCTCAGCGCCGGTTGGCCGATCACGAGTTCTACGTGGCGACGTATTACCTGGAGCGCGAAAACCCCCGTGCTGCCGCGCAGCGGCTGACCCACCTCTTGCGTAACTTCGCCGGGCTGGGGCTCGATCCGGAGGCGCTCTTTTTGCTGGGCAAAGCCTACCTTCAGCTCGATGAGCCGGGCCGCGCGCTCACCGCCTGGACCGATCTTATTGAGGTTCACCCGCAGCACCCGCGCGCCGCTCAGGCCAGGAAGTTGCTCGAGCAGCGCGGACTTCATCAGGTCGAAGATGTCGAAAACGCCGCAGAAGAGCAGGGCGGCTGAGAGGCGAAGATCGCGCCAAGCCGCATCGCACGTCTTTAGACCCCCAACGCCCGCCGGGCGTTGGGGGTTTTTGTTGGGATAAAGGAAGGCAACGTAGTGAAGGCCGGGCTCCGGCACGCGCTCTGCGACGCATGAAGAAGGACGACGCTTTTGTAAAACGCAACAAGCCCGCCATCTCTGGCGGGCTTGCTGGTTGAAGCTGGCTGAAGTTCTCGAATCTTAACGCTTGGAGAACTGGAAGCGCGCGCGGGCGCCCTTCTGACCATACTTCTTACGCTCTTTGACGCGGGCGTCGCGGGTGAGGAAGCCACCGCGCTTGAGGGGCTCGCGCATGCCGCCGTCGACCAGCAGCAGGGCGCGGGCGACGCCGAGCTTGATCGCTTCGGCCTGACCGCTCTTGCCGCCGCCCTGGACGGTGCAGAAGAGGTCAAACTTGCCCAGGGTCTCGGTGAGTTCCAGGGGCTGACGAAGGACCATCATCAGGGTGTCGCGAGCAAAGTACTCGTCGGCGTCCTGACCGTTGACCGTGACTTTACCGGCGCCGGGGCGCAAAAAGACGCGTGCGCTGGCTTTTTTGCGACGACCGATCGCGTGATACTGTTCCGCTTGTGCCATGAGATTCTCTCTCTTTTATGCGTCCACATCCGGGACGCTCACTTTACAATTAAAGTTCGAGCGCCTGGGGCTGCTGAGCTTGATGCGGGTGCTCGGCGCCGGCGTAGACTTTCAACTTCTTGATCATCTCGCGGCCAAGCTTCGTCTTGGGCAGCATGCCCTGGACCGCGTAGGTGATGACGTTTTGCGGCTTCTTGTCCAGAAGCTCGCCGGCGGTGATCGACTTAAGACCGCCCGGGTAACCCGAGTGACGGTTGTAGACCTTGTCGGTGAGCTTCTTACCGGTGAAGGCGATCTTGTCGGCGTTGACGCAGATCACGAAATCACCGCAATCGACATGCGGGGTGTAGGTGGGCTTGTGCTTGCCGCGCAAGATCGTGGCGATCTTGGCCGCCGCCCGACCCACCGTCTCCCCTTCCAGGTCGACGACAAACCACTGACGGTTAACTTCCGATTCTTTGGCGCTGAAGGTTTTCATCTCGCTTCCATCCACTTGTCCGGCGTGATGCCAGGAGCCTGTTTATCTCTTCTCGTTTTACGAAAAAACGACGGAAATTCGGTAACGCAACGGGATCGCGCCGGGCGCGACGGTAGGGAGCGCCGCGTTGGCGGGGCTCCTGAAAGGGGGCTTGATATAGCGCCGGCCCCACAGGGTGTCAAATCGAATGTTGGGAGGAGGCCTGCGCCGCCTCTATTTACAGGCTCGTGCTGGCAACGCGCGCTCTTTGTCTTTAAAATAGTTGCGAGCAGATGAGGATCTTCGCAACATTTTGTGGCATACTGCTCGCACGCTACTTCAGCGACAACCTGACCGCCTTAAGACTTAGGCCCGATGTGCTCAAGGGCTGACCGATACCAGGGTGATGATCATGGCGCGACTCGCGTTTTCTTATCGATGGATGTTGACCGCCTCACTGGCGCTGGCGCTTCCGCTGGCGGCCTGCGGCGATGATGAGCCGCCGAAAACAATTGATCGCGAGGACGTTGGACCTGACGCGGACGCCGGTCCCGATGCCGACGGTGGCGATCCCCCTGACGCCGAAGATGCGGGCGATGCGGGCGATACCGACGGTGATGATCCCAACGACGAACTCTGCGAAGGCGTCTCGTGTGAGGCCGGTGAGATCTGCGTGGAGGGCGAGTGCGAGCCGGAGCCAGAGGAAGGCTTCAGCTGCGCGGCGCCCTTTGATGTGGGGAGCCTGGAGATCGGCGCGACGGCTGAGTTCAGCGCCAACCCCGACGGCCAGCCCAACACCTTGAAGACCCGCTGCTCTCTTCCCGATCACGACACCAGCCCTGAGGCCGTGTACGCCTTCGAGGTCGACGAGCCTGTGCGTGTCATCGCGAACCTCAGCGGCTCGGGCACCGGCCTTGTGATGGAACTTCGCGAGGACGCCTGCTCCGACGCCGAGGCGGAGGGCTGGTGCAACGAAGGCGTCAACACCCGCACCTTCTTCGCCTACCCCGGCACCGAGTACTACCTGATCGTAGAGGCGCGCCGCGACTTCAGCGTCGGCGACTTCACCCTGGAGTTGACCACCGAGGAGCTTATCTGTGACTCGCCGGGGGCTTACAGCTGCGACGGCGACGACCGGGTGCTTTGCTTTAATGGCGAAGAAGAGCGATCCTTTGCCTGTGGTACCGGCTGTGACGACGGAAGCTGCCTGGGTGATACCTGCGACAACGCGCTGGAAGTCACCGCCTCGGCGACCTTCACCGGCGAGTTTCTGGCGTTCACGGGTGAGATCAACCTGGAAGACTCGCCGAGCTGTTCGTCGACCGGAACGACCGGCCCGATCACCTCGGGCCAGGAGCTGCTCTTCGCGCTCCCCGGATTGAGCGCCGGCCAGGTGGTCACGATCGACGCCTCGGCCGATGAGGCGCCGGCGGTCATCGGTATCATGAGCGCCTGCGAATCGACGCCCACCTGTGTGGCCGCCACCGACACGGCGGAGACGCTTGAGTTCACCGTTCCCGCCGACGGCGATTACTTCGCCATCGTCGACAGCCTCACCCCGCGTCAGGGCGACTATAGCGTGGCGATCGACATCAGTGAGGTGGGGCAGTGATACGAACCACCCGCACCACAACCGTGACCCTCAAGCGCACGCTGGCCATCCTCGCGGCGCTTGCGCTCAGCGTGGCCTGCTCCTCAGAGCCCGACGGCCCCGATCGTCCCATCGATGTCGTGGATGATGCCGGCTCCGACGCCGACAGCGGCGATCTGGACAGCGGCCAGCCGGATGCCGACGCCGCGGACCCGGGCGATGTTGAGGGCGATGCTGGCGATTCCGATGAGGATGCGTCGACGCCTGATGCCGATGCCGAAGAGCGAGACGCAGCTGACGCGGACGCCGATGAGACGGATGCAGCCGACGCAGATGTTGACGAGCCGGACGCCACCGATGCGGATGCTGACGAGCCGGATGTTGAAGAACCTCCCACCGCATGCGAGGAAGCGACGATCGATCTCGGTGTGTTGGAGAACGGCTCAAACCCCGTTGAAATCGCCGCGACGCATCCGGCGGTCGTTGGAGCGGGCGTGTGCGATGGCGCGTTCGGTGCTGAGCATGTGGTGGTGGCCTTTGAGCTGCCCGAAGATGGCGTACTCACTGTGGATGCGCCTGGTTCGGCGGTGACGCTTTCTGCCACGCCCTGCTCAACGTCGGGAGCCTTCTGCTTCAGCGATGTATCGTCACTCAATGTGGTGGCCGGGGCGCAATTCTATCTGGCGTTTGAGCGGCTGGCTTCCGACCTTAACGCCGATATCGTCTTTGAACCTCTTGTGGCCTGTACCCCGGTTGGCGAGCGCACCTGTGTAAACACCTCCGAGATCGAAGCGTGCACCACGGGGTTAGCCTCGGCGCAGACGCCGACCCGGGTGACACTGGATTGCCCGGCCGGCTGCGAGAGTGATTCCTGCCTGGGCGACTCCTGCCAGAATCCGATTGTCGTCGAGGGCAGTGTGAGTGTGGAAGCCCGCAGCGAGACGCTGTCCAACACCTTTGACAATCAGGGAGCTCCCGGCTGCATCTGGGATACGCCTTCGGAAGGCCGTGAGCTTGTCTTCCAGGTCGATGACGTGGCCGCTGGCGAGACGATCGTCGTTACGATCAACGACCCCATTCGTTACTACCGCGTCTCCATATTACAGAGCTGCTCGGAGAGCGCGGAGTGCCTGGAGAGCACGACACCTGGGTCGGTTCTGGAATATGAGGCGACCGAGACGGGCACCTATTTTGTCATCATTGATGCGGAGACGGATCTGCCTTCGGGCCCCGAGATCAGCATCGACATTGAAGCTGCGAGCGACCTTTGATTTTCTGCCGACCGACTGCGCGTCGCGATCAGGAGCATATGATGAAATCGATACTCGAGTGCGTACACAACACGATGCTCACAGCCTGCGCTTTCACGGCAGTACTTTCTGTGACCGCGTTCGCGCCTGCAGCCTTTGCGTGGAACTTTGATGACTCCTGCAGCCCAACGCAGGTAACCGAGGTTGAGGTCACGCGTCCCGGAGCGCTCTTTATGCTCGACAGGTCGGGCTCGATGGGTACGACGGGCGCGACGTACTGCTGGTATTACGGACACTGGGGGCCGTATTGTACGCCTTCTCTCTGGAACGTCGCGAAATCTGCAATTACTCAGGTTCTCGATTCGATGACGTCCTGGACCGAGCCGGACGAGGTGATGTTTGGCATCGGTTTCTATCCTAACACTTACATTGCGTACAATGTGGGCGAAAACCGACGGAATCAAATCGTCGGGGCGATGAACAATACCGGGCCGGGAGGAGGTACTCCCACCGATCAGGCAATCAACGCCCTGCGCAACAGCTGGTCATTGAATCAAACTGGCTTCCCGGCAGCCGGTGTCTTGATCACCGACGGGGCTCCGAATAGCACGTCGGCCGCTCTTAGTCGTGCTTGTCAACTCCGCAATGAAGGCAAGTCGATGTTTGTCGTTGGTCTCGGTGGTGGAACCGATACCGCCTTCAACAACAAACTTGCGGCGGCAGCTGGCAAGGGGTGTTGCGGATCCTCTGCAAACGCGTCGTGCTCCAATGGAATTGGCACCGATCCCTGTGTGAGTCCCGGTGTTGGAAAGAACAGCTGCTACGGTTCCTATCAGGCCAATAATCAGACCGAGTTCCGCAACGCCCTTCTGAGCATTGCCTCGGAGATCGCGTGCACCTTCCCGATCGACTTCTCGCAGTTTAGCAGCAACTCCGCGCCGGAGAATCCGGCGGCGGTGCGGGTGCGGATGAACACGGCCAGCGGTCAACTCAACATTCCGCATATGGACGCCAACGGCGGTCAGGGGTGGTTCTTTGCCTCTGACAACCGGGAGCAGGTCACCCTCACCCAGAACTACTGCGATCAGGTACGTACCCCGGGGCAGGTCGATAGCGTGGAGACGCAGCTGGCCTGCGACTGCCAGCAGCCGCAGGGGCAGGAGTGCGAGGTGCCGAACGCGCCCTTCGGTGTGTGTCCGCTGGGAACCTGGATCTGCGACGAAGGCTACGACGTGTGTCAGCCCTACGCCGCCGACAACTGCCCGGTGCCTTGCTTCGGGTTCCCCGAAGGTGAGTCTTGCCACGTCGACAATGAGTTCCCCTTCACCGAAGGACCTAACACGATCGACGGCGAGCGTAACCGCTGCAAGATCGGCGTGACGGTTTGCAATGATGATGTTCCCAGCTGTGAGCCGATTTATCAGCCGATGCCCGAGCTGTGCGATGGTCTGGATAACGACTGTGATGGTCAGATCGATAACCTCTCGGCGAGCTGGAGCAAGCCGGAGTTCGCCAGTCTTTCGCTCAGCGGATCCAACTCCGGCGCGGCGTGCATGGAGCGCGATGTGTGCGTCTGCCCCAGCGGTACCGGGGAGCACTCCGGGGCCGGGGCAAATCAGAGCACCGAGTTCCAGAGCTTCGTGAGCGGCTGGGATCCCATCTGCACGTGTTCCGAAGGCGTGGGCTTTTAAATAAGGTCACGCGACCTCAGCATTGAGGTCGCGCGATCTGCCCGAAGATGAATCCGCTGTGCAATGAAAAACGCCGGCCCTTTGCGGGGCCGGCGTTTTTCATTGGACGTCCATGAAGATCTCGGAGGTGGCGCATGAGGCTGTGTTGCGATCAGCCTCCGCCGGTCATCGAGAGCAGCAGCATAAAGGGCACGAGCACCGCCAGCATGGAGCGCCAGAAGCCCATGCCGAAGATCATGCGCGCGGCGGTGACCTCCAGGTTGAAGAGCCAGACGACCATCAGAAAATGTCCGAGCTCAAAGGTACCCAGCGGGGGGATGAGCAAGAGCAGGTAGGTGGCCATGGCGTAGCCGGTGAGCTTTGCGACCAGCCCCCAGCGGGCCTGCTCCACGCCGAAGATGCGCAGCGTGAGGTAGAGCATCGCCGTGTGCAGCATGTAGAGGGTGAGCGCCCCCATCGGGAGGGAGGCGTACATCGCCCACTCGGCGAGACGAGGGGCCAGGTCGAGCTCGGTGGCGTAGAGCTCGACCATCTCCGGGTAGTGCGGGGAGAAGGCTTTGCGCCAGAGGGTCTGGGCGAGCGTGCCGATCATGACGGCGATCATCCCGAAGCCCGCCGCCGGGGCCCAGCGCGGGTTGGCGATGAGCGCCGGGAAGAAGGTCCGGGGGGAGGTCATGGCCTGCACGGCCGTGAGCACAAAGCCCGAGGGGGTAAAGCGTCGCTCGCCGGCTTCCCACTCCGGGAGCGCAGGCATGCGCTCCTGGCGGCAGGGGCGGCACACGGCAAAGCCCCGAAGGTCGGTGCCGTGGCAGCCCCCGCAGATTTCGGCGCCACAGGCCGTGCAGCGTGCGATGGCCGGTGCCGAAGGATGGTGCGCGCAGATGCGCGAGGTTGCGGTCAAAAGGTACTCTCTGCCCCCTTAAAGGGGGGCGGCTTACTTCTTGTTCTTCTTGCGAGCTTGCTTGACGGTGCGGCGCTTACGCTTGCGTTTGTTGGCCGAGAGCGACTTGCTCTTGGTGCCCTTGCTGCTGCCGAGCAGGCGGCCTCCGGGGGGCGAGTAGCCCGGGGGGAGGTTGGGACCATCGAAGCCGGGCAGGCCGCTTAAGCCGCCGCCCGGGCCACCGCCACCGCCGGCGCCGCCCATCAGGTCGCCGAGGATCGAGCTCATGTCCATGTCTTTCATGCCGCGGAGCTGGTTGAGCTGCTTGAGCCCCGGGATCTTGCCCAGGAGACCGCCGCCGCCCATCGAGTTGAACTGCTGCATCATGCCGCGCATCATGTTGAACTGCTGGATGACCTGCTCGACCTTCTCTTTGTCGCTACCGGAGCCTTTGGCGATGCGGCGTACGCGGCCGGGCTGGCGGGTCAGAACGTCGGGGTCTTTCTTCTCGCGGGTGGTCATCGACTGGATGATGGCGCGGATCTTGGTGAGCTCGCTGTCGTCGATGTTGGCGTCAGCAGGCATGCCGCCACCGAAGAAGGGCATCATCTCCATGAGCTCGTTCATCGAGCCCAACTTCGAGATCTGCTCAAGCTGGTTGTAGAAGTCGTTGAAGTCGAACTCGCCAGAGAGCATGCGCATGGCATCCTTCTCGGCGCGCTGGGCGTCTTCTTCGCTGAGCGAGCGCTCGAACTTGTTCATCAGGCCCATCACATCGCCAAACCCCAGGATGCGGTTGGCCAGGCCTTCGGGGCGGAACTCCTCCAGATCGTCGAGTTTCTCGCCCACACCGATGAACTTAATCGGCTTGCCAGTGACCTCTTTGATGGAGAGCGCCGCGCCACCGCGGGCGTCGCCATCGAGCTTGGTCATGATGAAGCCGTCGATCTCCAGGCGGCTGTTGAACTCTTTGGCGGTGTTGACCGCGTCCTGGCCGATCATGGCGTCGGCGACCAGGAAGATGTTCTCGGGTGTGGTCGTGGAGACGATCTGCTCGAGCTCGTTCATGAGCACGTCGTCGACGGCCAGGCGTCCGGCGGTGTCGAAGAGGATCACGTCGCGACCCTGGTCTTTGGCCATGGCCACCGCGTCATTACACACCTGGACGGGGTCACCACCCTCGACGGCGTGCACCGGCACGCCGAGTTGTTGACCGAGCACGCGCAGCTGCTCGATGGCCGCCGGACGGTAGACGTCGGCGCCGACCAGGAGGGGCTTTTTGCCGTGCTGGTCCATCAGGAGTTTGGCGAGCTTGCCGGTGGTCGTGGTCTTACCGGAGCCCTGCAGGCCGACCATCATGATCTTGGTCGGTCCGACGCGCGGGTTGGCAAAGACGATGGAGCTGTCGACCGGCCCCATCAACGCTTCGAGCTCGTCGTGGCAGATCTTGACGAAGTGGTCGCCGGGGGAGACCTCCATCTTGCCCTGGCTGCCCTTCGCCTTAACTTTCACGACCTCGCCGAGCGCCTTTTCTTTGACGCGGCCGATGAAGTCTTTGGCGATGCGGAAGTTAACATCGGCCTCCAGCATGGAGCGGCGGATGTCTTTGAGCGCCTCGTCGATGTTCTCTTCGGTGAGCTCGCGCTTGCCTTCAAAGCGCATACGGACGTCGCGAAAGCCTTTCGCGACAACGTCAAACATAGCCATGGGTGTGTCCTCGTATCGGGAGCCGTTTTTAAGGCGGATAAAAGCGGTGGCCGGGGCGCGCCGTCGCAGGCCTCCGCACAAAAGAGAAGGGCGCACGCGCCGCAAAGGGCCGTTCGATGGAGGAAGCATGTGCGGCCCGGGTGCTCTCGTTGCCGGTCGCGCGGGAAGTCGCGCCGGCGGGCATCATCGGGCCGATGTCAGGTCGGCGGCCAACCTAGACACCGACCGGGGGTGTGTCAATCCGCGAGCCTGGCCGGGCAAAACTTGCCCCGACTTGCGGGCGGGTCTATAAGCGGGCGCGAAGTGCCCGCTGCCGGCCTCGGAGTGACACGCGCTCAGAGTGAGACGCGAGACGCGGTGGAGTGTGGCGAGATACATCCCTTCAAACGCGTGACCTGGAGTCTCCATGGGAGCTGGACGCTGGCGTCAGAGAGTGGCGGTGGGCCTGATGATGATCGGGCTCGGGGCCGGCTGCAAAGAAGAGCCCCGCGACCACCTGATCGAGGGCCAGCGGGCGCTGGCCTCCCGGGACGCGGAGCTTGCCGAGCAGCATCTGGAGGCGGCATTGGCCGCCGAGCCCAACCTCTTTGAGGCGCGCCGGTTGATGGTCGACGTGGAGATCATGCGTGGGGATTATGCACGCGCCGAGGCCGAACTCAACGCGCTGTGGCAGGCCCGCGGCTTTGACCGTGAGGAGGGGCTGAGCACCGCCGAGCGAGGGGTGCGCCGGCTGATGGCCGATCAGTACAACAAGCTCTATCGGGCCTGGGCCAGCGACATCGATCGGGAGAGCCACCCGGAGGTCTTTGAGGAGGTGGCGCTCAAGGCGCTCTCCTCGAAGAGCCGTGATACGAGCGTCAACGAGATGCTGCGGGCGTTTTACCGGGAGCGGGCCGACCACTTTATCGACCAGGGCGATAAAATTTCTGCGGCCCGGGAGCTGGAAAAGATCCAGGGGCTGCGCACCTTTCCCGATACGCGTCAGGAGTACCTCGACCAGGCGCGCAGGCTGCGGCGAGAGGCGTTTTTTGAAGAGGCGCGGGCTCGCTTTGCGGAGGAGATTCAGCCGGAGCTCGAGGAGAGCGGGGCGTACGATGCAGAGAATGAGCGGATCTTGCTGGCCATTGAGCAACCGGTGGATCGGCGCCTGAGCCCGTCGAGCGAAGAGTCGAAGATTCAGGCCCGGGCGATGGCACGCCAGACCCTGATCCCGACCCTGGCGCAGCTGGCGGTCTCTATCGGCGGGCTCGACGCGGAGACGGTCGACATCGGCGCGATGAACGTGCCCCCTGGCGAGGTTGAGCAGGAGCAGTTTCGGGTGGGGCGCTACGATATGGTGGCGGCCTTTACCCTGGAGAGCTTGATGGAGATGGCGTTTGAGTATGCCGAAGCGCAGCGACGGGAGCATGGTGAGCCGACCACCGAGGTGCCGGCCGATCCCGTCGCTTCGCCGGCTGAGGATGCGGGTGAAGCTGCCCCCTGATGCCCCCGCTGAGTTGCGGGCGTCGAGGGCGGGCCTTTTTCCTTGACTTGCAGAGGCGGGCTAGTCCATATCAGGCGCGCTACCGCCCCACCATTTCACCCTCAAGGACGCGGAGAGACTGCGATGAGCCACGAGAGCGAAGAAGAAGTTGAAGAGTCGTTGGATTTTGATGACGGCTTCGATCCGGAGATCGAAGAAGACATCGAGCTTGATGACGACTTCGACGCCGATGAAGAAGAAGAGGACTTCGTGCCCTCCAAGTCGTCGTCGAGCAGCGACAATGACCTGGTGGACGCCAACTACGCCGATGTGGTCAAGGCCAACCCCAAGCGCCTCAACGCGGCGCAGCGCAAGAAGGCCGCCTCGGTAATCGAGGGCATCATCAGCGACGCTGAGCTCAGCGATCCGGAGGGGCAGGCGCGCGCCTTCAAGAAGCTCTCCGATAAGTTCGGCGTGGCCGATGCGCGCCCCTTCGATATCAGCGCCGAGCTGACCGAGAACGACGTGATCGACCACCCGCGCTTCGGGGTGGGGTTTGTCGTGCAGCTGCTCACCCCGACCAAGGTCGAGGTGATCTTTGAGGACGGGCTCAAGAAGCTTGCCCATAACCTCAAGCGCTGAGCGCTCCGAGTCGGGCCAGGTGTGGCCCGGCGCCACCGGTGCGTTGGATGCGAGGCGGCAGGCGAACAGGTCCTGCGCGCCTCGCGTCGTTTTGGGGCGGGGTGATGTAGGGGGCTGTGGGGAATAGTCGGGCCGGAGGCGGCGTTGAGACCGGTACGACACAGCGAGTCGAATGGATTTTTGGTTTGGCGCAGTGACGCGCATCTCCTCTGAAGAGGGGCAGGAAGACTATGAGCGACGCCATCAAAAACATCACCCGAAACCGCAAAGCGTATCACGACTACTTTGTCGACGATGAGCTTGAGGCCGGCATGGTGCTGCTGGGCTCGGAGGTCAAGAGCCTGCGCCAGGGGAAGGTCAACCTGACCGACGCCTACGCGCGATTTGATAACGGCGAGCTCTATCTGGTCAACGCGCATATCAGCCCCTACGAGAACGCCACCCATACCAACCATGAGCCCGAACGGGTGCGCAAGCTCTTGCTGCACAAGCGTGAGCTGCGCAAGCTCTCCAATAAGGCGAATATCGCCGGGTTTACGCTGATCCCGCTGGCGCTCTATTTCAAAGGCAGTACGGTCAAGTGCAAGATCGGGGTCTGCCGGGGTAAGAAGCTCTTTGATAAGCGCGAAGATCTGCGCAAGCGCGACGCGGCGCGGGAGATCGCGCGCAGCCACGCCAGAAACTACCGCAGATAAGCTTGCTTCGTTGACAACGGTGTACATTCTTGTAGTAGTAGTACGCCGTGAGCTATCGTTGCCGCTGTGTCTGCTGCATTGAGAGCACCGTGGGCTACGTTGCAAAGCCTCGACGATGCTAAAGCATCGCCTGCGTTTTGCGCCTTGCCGACGTCACTCTCAATCTCGCATCCAACAGCGTCAACTTCTGCTCACAGCGTAGTAACGCCCTGCGACGCGTGTTGAGGCTGACGCGCGGGTCATCTCGCAGGTTTGCAACACCCCTTGTACGGGGGCGCACTGGCTTCGACGTGGATACGGCGAAGTGCGTGGCGTGTCGGAGGTCTCAGTAACTCCGTTATGAACTGCTGAGAACGTTATAACTGCCAACGATGACGCGCAGTTCGCGATGGCCGCGTAAGCAGCTTTTCGCGACAGATGCTCCTTAACCGGAGCCCGTTAATCAGAGCTTTGCCTGTGGGCTTTGCTTAACGACATACAGCAGGCTTGGTGAGTCGGGCTTCATCCTTCGACGCCTCACGACATTCCGAAGGGTCCTCAAAGAGCATGGCCTGTCCGTGGACAGTGCTCGGAGAGGTTAAAAGTTAATCGCGGACTACACACGTAGAAGCGTACATTCAAGGGTTCGCGGACGCGGGTTCGATTCCCGCCGCCTCCATCGAAAAAGGCCCGGCACGTATGAGAGTGCCGGGCCTTTTTGTGTTTGCTGACGGGGGGCCGCGCGACGGCCCTGTTCAGGGGGGATCTGTTATCTCGACGTCCGCGACGGCGCTCCAGACCGCGTCGATTCGGGGCAGGTTGCGAATGCTGAGGGGCGCCACCAGGTAGAGGTCGATGATCGGCCCCTCCGGCAGGTTAAGCTCCAGGGGCACGAGCTCGGGGTAGATCGTGCTCATGGCCCGGATCATCAGCGCGACGCCCTGGCCCTGACGGACCAGCTCGGCCTGCATCAGGTAGCTGCTGGTCGTCCAGCGCGCATCGGTGCCAACATGGGTTGTTCGCCACGCTTCTTCCGGTGGGGAAAACCCGGGCATGCTGACCCCGACCCAGGGGAGGGTGTCGGGGGGGACGTGGCGCCAGCGCTCCAGCCCCAGCACCGCCGTAGGAAGGCTGGCGACGCGTTGCACCGCGTATTCGCCGCGCTGCGGTCGCTCAAAGCGCAGCGCGAGATCCGCCTCGCGGCGCATCAGATCGACCGAGCGGTATCCGGTCACCACGTCAAAGCGCAGGTGAGGGTGGCGTTCCGCAAGCGCGGGGAGGATGCGCGAGAGCACAAAGACGGCCAGGGCTTCGGTGGTGGCGATGCGAACCGGTCCTCCGACCCGGGCGCCGAGATCGAGAGCCTGATCCTGAATGCGTCGGGAGCGTCGGGCCATCTCTTCAGCGTCACCGGAGATGCGCGCGGCGGCTTCGGTGGGGACAAGCCCCTGCGAGGTTCGCTCGAAGAGGACCACGTCGAGGACCCGCTCCATCTCGGCGATGCGACGGCTGACCGTCGATTGTTCGACCGAAAGAAGACGTGCGGCTCGGGTGAAGCTCTTCGTCTCGTAGGCCGCCAGAAAGTAGCGCACGCTCTCCCAGTCCAACATCTCAGGCTCCCTGCGCGTCGAACGCGCCTCTGGTACGTCGCCCGTCGTGGGGTTGGCCCACGTCACGTGCGACGTTCATATGGCCACGCGGCGCTTTCGCACCGTGGGGCGGAATCAGGGTATGCATTTATGCATCGGCGTTATCGAAAAGCTGTGGTTCTCATGTGTGAACGCATGGGCATAATGAGGTGCATGACCTGTGCTTACAAGGAGCGTAACCATGCGTGACATACTCGTTCTCGATGCCCACCCTGACCCTTCCCCGGAGCGCTTTGGCCATGCGCTGGCCGAGGCTTACGCCGATGAGATCCGCCGCGGTGGTGCTCCGGTCGGCGTGCTTCGTTTGAGCGAACTCTCTTTTGACCCCGTGCTGCGCGATGGCCTCGGCGTCCCCCAACCCTGGGAGGCGGATCTGCATGAGGCGATGGAGGCCATCGTGCGATCGAGGTGGGTGACGATGGTTTTTCCTACCTGGTGGGCGGGGCCGCCGGCGTTGCTCAAGGGATTTATCGATCGGGTGCTGTTGCCCGGCGTCGGGTATCGCCACGAAGGCAAGGCGTTGCCCACCGGGCTTCTGGCAGGGCGCGGGGCGAGGATCGTGACGACGATGGACGCGCCGGGGTGGTGGTACACGCTGGCCCATCGCCGGTCGGTGCATGCCAGCTTGATTCAGGGGACGCTTCGCTACGTGGGGTTTGGTCCAGTCCGCAGCACGACCGTGTACACGTTGCGGGAGCTCTCGGAGGCGCAACGCGAGCAGAAGTTGCGCCAGGTGCGCGCTGCAGCGCGTAAGGATCTGGCGCGTGCCAACGCGTGTCAGCCGGTCCACGACGAGGTGCTCGCTGACGCGCTTGCGATGCGGGCCCCCGGGGCGTGGCGCGCTGGCGATCAGCGCGCTGGGGAGCAGATCGCTGGCGACTAGGTGCGCCTTGAGAGGTGTTCTGCTCAGCGCGTTTGCAGTGTTTGCGGTGCCACGCGCTTCAGCCCCTGGCGTACCCCGGCGTTCACCACGCCGTAGGTGGCGCGGCCGCCGAGCGCGGCGGCGTGGGTCTGCCAGGGGATCTTTCGGACGTCGATATGCGCACCCAGCCCGGGTTTGATGAGCTCGTTGACCAGCACGAAGAGGGCGGTGTCGAAGGCGGCACCTTTCAGCGGGCTCGTCGTGGCGCCCAGTTTGCGGCGTAGCAGGATGCCGCCCACGGTGCTTCCGACGCCTATCGCCAGGCGCAGACGACGCGCGGCCTGGCGGCGTGCTTTGCGGCGCATCTTCCACCCAAAGCGTTTGTTGGCGCGGTCAATCAGTGCGCGTTGCGGATCCTTTTTGTCGCGGAAGGCGTCGCCTACGCGTGGCGCTCCGGGTTGCGCGGATTCCAGCAACCACGTCGCTTTGTTCATGGCAAACGAGGCCACCGAGCCGGCCACCAGGGCTGTGCCCAGTTTGAACGCGTTTTGTTTCCAGTTGGTCATCGTCTCCCTCGTCGTCTGGGTGTGCGGACGTTGTGGGAGAGAAGTTAAACACGGGGGAAAAAGCCCGGGGCGGCGTGCGCATTACGACGCGACCACCACCTCGGCGTGGCGCAGCACTGTGCCGTCGTTGAGGCGAAAGCCCGGGCGGAGCACCTCCACGATCTGACCGCGGGAGACCTCCTCGCTCTCCCGCACATCCACCGCCTGGTGCAGCCAGGGGTCGAGGGGTTCGCCGACCCGGCCCAGGAGCTCGACGCCCTCGTCGCGCAGAAAGCGCACAAACTGCGCCTCCATCCCCAGGAGCCCCTCGCGCATGGGGCCCTCGCTGTGCTGGATCGCCCGTCCCAGCGAATCCAGCAGCTCGCCAAGGCCGCGGAGCAGGCGCACGCGCTCCTCCTGACAGGCCTGCTCGGAGGCTTCGCTCACGCGCTCCTGGAGCGCTTTGGACTCGGCGAGCAAGAGGCCGATTTGCTTCTCGAGGGCGGCGCGCTCGTGGTCGACCGGGGGCGTCGGGGAGGGCTCCGCCTCGCGGTGGGGCTGCGCTTGCGCGAGGGCGTTGCGCAGCCGCTCGTTCTCATGGTGTTGCTGGCGAAGCTCGTGCTGCAAGGCGCGCTTTTCGAGGCGCTCGGCGCGCAGGCGATCCGTGAGATCTCGCTCCCGGTGCTCGGCCTGCTTGACGCGCGCCTGGAGGTTTTCAACCTCGCTTATAAGGGCGTCGAGGACGCTCTGGGTGTACGCGCTGCCGCGGCGCATCAGGTCTCGAAGGTTCAGTCGCATAGCGTTCTCTGGTGGGGAAAGGCGGTGCCCTGTTCAGGGGTTTTGGGCAGGCAGGCTCGTCGTTGTCCGGGGCGGGTCAGGTGGCGCTTTCTTCGAGCTGCGGGACCGGCTGGCCCGCTTCGGCCGAGGCCCGGCGAAGGTCCTCGACGTAGCGCGCCTGCAGGGCGTCAAAGCCGGCGATGAGGCGCTGGCGCTCGCGCTCGACTGCGGCGAGCAGGTTCTTGCGGGTCCGAAAGAAGGTGCGGGAGATGATGCGGTCGCGGTAGACGAGGATCTGGCGCCACCAGCGCAGAAAGAAGATGCCCGCGGTGGGGAGGCTAAGCACATAAAAGGCGATGAGCAGCGGATGCAATTCCGCGTACCGGGCCAGCGCCCAGGCCTGCAGGCCGTAGAAGAGGGGGAAGGCGACAAGCCCGGAGACGAAGGCGGAGATGGCCACGATCGCCTCGTCGGGCGCGCGACGTGTGAAGAGACGCACGAGGAGCGCGGGGACGATGTTGTTGAGCAGGCCGTAGATCGCCACCGGACCCAGGGAGACAAAGAAGAGGGTGAGCTTGAGCGCCTCGCGGTGGCGGCGTCGTTCGCCGGCGCGCTCGTCGAGCAGACCGTCGCGGATGCGCAGCTGACTTAAGTGGTCGCGGTAGCGACGCACATCCATGCGCACTCGGCCGACCACCGCCGGGTCGTGTTTTTGAAAGAAGGCGACGGCGTCAGCGATGCGCTGCTCCTGCTCAAAGCGTTCTTCGAGCAGGCTTGTGTTGCGCGGGTCGGGGGAGGCCTCCAGACGCTCCTGACGGCCGGAGCGGTCGTAAAGATCCAGCGCCAGAGCGTCGGGGGCGAGCAGCTGGGCCTTGAGTTTCGCGCCGTAGATCGCGCGGATCTCGCTGACGAGCTCATGGTTGCGTTCGTCTTGAATATGGGTGGAGAGCCGGCGCATCTCTTCCTGCAGCCTGGCGGTGAGCTCGCGCACCGCCTCGCGGGGATCCTCGATGTAGCGCTCGGCGTAGTCGGCCACCTCGATGGGCTCGCCAAAGCGGATGAGGACGCGGGAGAGGAAGCGGTCGCGATCCTCAAAGTTTAGCCCCACCGGCTGAATGCGCGCGCCGAGCTCAAAGTCGTTGCGGGCCTCGGCGGCCAGGGCGATGCGCGCGGTGCCCGTCTTTAAGTCGCGCACCATGCGCTCCGGGGAGTTTTGCCCCTCGGGGAAGATGCCGATGCACCCGCCTTCTTCGAGCGCACGGTAGGCCTCCTCAAAGCTGTCTTCGTTCTGGTCGGTGCCCCGGCCGTCTTCGGCGCGGTAGATGGGGATGACGCCGAACTCATGAAAGAGCGCCCGGGCGGCCAGGTTTTTAAAAAGTCCGCTGCGCGCCATGTAGCGGATCTGGCGGCGGGTCTGCGTGCCGAGCAGCACCGTGTCCATGATGGAGTTGGGGTGGTTGGCCGCAAAGATCAGCGGACCTTTCGCCGGAATGAGCTCCTGACCGGAGGCCTGAATCTCCGAGAAATAATATCGGACGGCCCGACGCAAGACGCGTTGGGTTAGGCTGTAAAATCGAGACATTCGTGCGCCTGGCGTTCGTGCGAGAGGGCGAAGCGATGTGGGCCTGGCGACATCCTAGCGGTGGGGGCAGTTGGGGGGAAGGCGCCAGGCAGCTGCATCACCCGCCACCTCAACGCCTCAGACTGTGGACTCAGGCACGCGCTTAGAGCTCAGAGGCGTCGACAAACTGGCCCACCAGAAGCACCAGCTCGCGGGAGGGTTCCCGGGGGAAGTGCTCGATCAACGCGTAGCGCGCCAGCGGGTCGCTCCCGGCGTGGCGCCCCAGATACTCGATGAGTGTGCGTCGCGTGGCGGCCAACGGCTGCGTGGCCAACATGCGACTGGCCAGGTCGATGGCCACGGGGGAGGGGGGCGTCTGATCGTCGAGCAGGCGCCGGCGGATCTGGGCCTCGACGCGGGGATGGTCCTCCCGGGAAAGGGATTGGAGAAGGTCCTCGTGGGGCACGCTGACCTCAAGTCGCCGCAGCGTCTCATGGGCAGCGGCACGCAGGCCGGGGTCACGATCGTCGAGGAGGGCGGAGACCTCGGGGGTAAATTGCACGCCGGCAGCGCCTGCATTTCCGACGGCCTCCATCGCCAGACGACGCCGCACCGGGGTCGCGGCGGGATCGAGGTTCGCGCGCAATGTGGCGTCAATGCGGCCCCGAAGCTCATCGGAGAGCGCCTCGTGGCCCGAGAGGGCTCCCATGGCCAGCATCGCCGAGCGCGACGCCACATCATCGGCGCGGCCGCGTTTCCAGACCTGCTCGATGGCCTCGATCACCCCCTCATCGGGCTCGGGGATCTTCCCGAGTGCAGCGAGCGCGCGGAGGCGATCGGCGGGTTGCAGCGCCGGGTGCGAAGCCGCCTCGATCAGCACATCGCGGGCGGCTTTGCCGCCGGCTTCGCGTAGCGCCAGAAAGAGCACGGCGCGATGGGACGCATCGATCGAACCCGAGCGCAACGCTTCCAAGACCTCGGAGGGATGCTCCGGGCTCAGCCGCAGGTAGGCGATCATCAGGTCGAGCCCCTCCCGGATGCGCGATGCGCCCTGGAGGCGCTCCTCAAAGAGCCTGAGCACCTCGGCGGTGCTGGTATCGGAGAGGCCGGGCATCGCCTGCGCGCGGTAGTCCTGACGCCGGCTCCAGAGGCTCTGGCCAAAGGGCTGCTCGCGGTAGCGCTCCTTAGCAATAGGCCGGGTCCAGAAGGGGCTCTCCGGCAAGGAGGGCCGGGCGCGAAGCTCAAAGGTCGTCTGCACATGGGCAAAGGTTCGCCCCTCTTTCGTGCTGACCTCCAGCTCCTCCCGGCCCTGGGTGGAGGCAATCCAGGAGGACGCCCCGGCCCAGCGCGCCCGACTCTCGGAGTCGAGCACACGCGCGTAAAGCTCCCTGTCGTCGGGAGATGTTACGTCGCGGTACGCCTTGCGCTCGCGCCGTACCGCGCTCCCCTTCTGTTCGGATTGATAGGCGGCCAGGTAGCTGCCCACGCCATCGCGCTGGGTGGCCGTCCAGGACGCGCTGTCGGGGGCGGGCGGAGCGATGAACTCAACCAGCGAAAGCACAAGCTGCCACTGGCGGAGAACATCCTCGGGGGCATCCGGGGGGGCGGCAATGCTCTGAAACTGACAGCGTTCATTGAGCTCAATAAGCACCGGCGTCTGGCGCAAAGCCTCAAAACCCGGCGGAAGCTCCTGCGCCTCGCCAGCCTGAAAGGACTCAAAGATCGCGGCGACGCTCACCGTCTCGCTCACATCCTCGCTCACCACGCGCCACAGGAACCGGCCACGGGTCTCGCGTGTGACCAGCTCCGTGGCGTCCTGTGCGCCGGCATGGTCGCCAGGCAGAAGCGCCATCGGATTGATCCGGGCCCGCGAGGATTGCTCAAAGGCGAAAACATGCCGCCGGGAGGCTAAAAAGGCGCATCCCGGCCCCGGCTCCCCAGTGGTGCGCGTCGTTGGGGGGCCTACAGGTTCGGGCTCGCTGCTCCAGCCTCCCCCGACGACCAGAGCGCCTGCTGCGATCGCCAGGCCGGTGGCCGCGACGATCGCGTGTGTCGTGCGCTTACTCAGATTCATGCGTGTCCTGCTCGCGCAAGGAGATTGCGGGCGGGGGGGAGGCGCTCTATTCGTCGAGCAGGGTGACGCCGCTTGTGTCGCGTTGCTCCAGCAGCGCGTAGGTCGAGCTGATGCCGGCAAAGGAGACCAGGCGCTCATCGACCACGCTGGCCCACTTGCGGCAGGGGTACCATCCACACCAGCCGGGCCGGGCCAGGTCGACAAAGACGTCGATATGACCGCTGAAGAAGGTCAGCACAAGGTCCGATGTCACATCCCAGGTCGTGATCACCAGAGGGGCGTCGAGGCCCCAGTTCAGCGCCGATGCAAGGGGAAGCTCTGCGGTGACCAGGTTGACGGTGCCTTCGATGCCACCGCGGGCCAGCGCGATGTCGACCGAGGCTGTGGCGATCATGGAAAATGCGCTGTAGGGGCGAATCTCCTGGTCGACGCCGCCGTGACGGCTCGTCAGGTCAAAGGGCTCCGGGCCCGCGCCCTCTTGCCTAAAGTTGGCCGCCTGCACCTCAAGTCCCACCGAGCCCTCGCCGCATAATGAGGCGTTCAGGCCCACGCCGGCGATGCCATAGAAGTAGGAGAAGCACTGGCGCTCTGAGAACTCGGTGGTGTCGCTGAGGGTGACGTTCTCTCCCGACTCGGAGGCCGACCACTGACGGAATCCCAGCACATCGAGGTGTCCCGACGCGCCGGAGTCGCCGCCCTCGATCGAGGAGCGGGTCGCCACGCGCACATCGAAGATATCGAAGCCGACCCACCCGTCGACCCGGGCGTTCATGTACGCATCGCTGCTCGCCCCCTGCATATCGAGATGGTTCTCGGAGCCGAATTCGGCCTTCGCGGCGAGGATGCTGTTGCCCAGCTCAAAACTTGAGCCCCCGGTAAAGGTGCGCTCCGAGGCGATCTCCCCCCCGTCGGGTAGATCGTCGATGTGGACCATGCGCAGCTCGCGCAGCACGCAATTGTCGGCGTCGGGATCTGCACCGGGGGCGCTCTCTTCAAAGGCGGTGTCGTTGCAGACGCGCAGGTAGAAATCGCGCTCCTCCGACCAGTCGGGCTCCCCGGCCTGATTCCAGCCGGCAAGCGTCATGCAAGCCTCGCCGCCAAACTCGAAGTAGAGGTTGGCGCTCTGAATATGCGGCACGCCGGCGCGGAGGTCGCTGACCTGCACCTCGTTGACCAGCACATTCTCGCCAGACTCATTGGTCGAGCCGACCTTCATGCGCATGTAGGAGGTGCCTTCTTTGCACTCCCCATCATCGCCCTGAGGGCAGATGTCAAAGTAGAGTGTTGGCAGGTCAATGTTGAGGTGTTCAAAGATGTCGAACTCATGACTGGAGGTGTCGACAATTTCATTATGAGCGCCAAGCTCCAGCGTGGTCTGTACCTGCGCCTGCGGTTCGCTGTATCTGGTGGGGATATCGCAGACGACGGGGTCAAAGATGAAAACGTCAGATTTTAACTCGGTGTCGGCTGTAATAATGTTCACGCCCGGGGCGCGCTCGAGAACAATACTGTGGACGCAACCGGTTTCGCCGCTGGCGTTGATACATTCAACGTTTCGGTTCAAGCCGGTGGTGTCATCAAATAGAGGGTTGAAAAACTGAGTGTTGTACTTTTCCCGCGGGATCGCCACGAGGCCCTCTTCCTCGGGCAAGAAGCGCGCCGGGTTGAGCGCTACCCAGACGTTGAAGGTGCCGCGATCCTGGTTCTCATCCAGACAGGAGTCGGGGATGTAGTACTTGCGCGTATACCGGTAGGTTCCGTCCTCCAAGACGGTCAGATCCTTACCCGGGCGATGCAGCGCGCCCAGGTAGCAGGTCTCGGCCTCGTCGCGCTGATCTTCGGAGTCGATCTCCGCGACCAGGCCGACGTGGACGTTGATGAATCCATCGAGCCTCTCTTCCCATCCAGGGGCCGGGTCGACATCGACCTCCATCTCGATCGGGTGGCCAAGGCCGTAGCTCTCCTGGGGCTCACCGCCCTGTCCCCGCACATCGAGGCGAGTCACGGTGCCGGGAAGTTCAAACTCTCCGGTCGAGAGCACGCCGGTCTCAGGGGCGTCTTCTTCACCGGCGTCTGCTTCAGTGGCATCTTCTTCGGGGGGAGCGGTGTCCCGATCCTGGGGAATGTCGTCTCCCCCGCATGCCGCGATGCCAAGGGGCAGTAGCCCCATCAGCAACGCGTATATCAGTCGTTGGTAGCGCGTACGGGGGGCAGGTGAAGTATCATGATGTTGTGTGGTGATATTCATAACGATAAATTCCCTTATGATATAAAAACTGCTCGTCGCGCATGCAGCGCCCGTTCTTAAAAGGATGCCCCCTGACCGTAGGAGTACGAGCACCGTAGAGAAAATCCAGATCGAATGTCAAACCGGCGATCCGCCAGGCCAGGCTCGGAGAGCGCCAGGGTGAAACGGGATGACGTCGTCGTGTGAGCGTGTTGCGGGGGGAGGCCCCGGCCGAGATACGCACTACGCCCTAAGCCCACGTTGACGCCATAGTTGCCGAATTGAGAGCCCCCTGAGCTGCGTTGTAAATCCCGACGATGCTGAAGCATCGCCTGCGCTTTGCTGCGCCTCGCCCGGCTCACTCTCGGTTTTGTATTTTGAGGCGTCAGCAGGGCCTCACGGCGTTATATCTGCCGGGGTTAGAGCGGGGGCCTTGATCGCGAGGCAGATGATGGAGGAGATGCGATTCATCATGAGGGGGGGACACGGGAATGGATGTGGCTACTGCCCCGGCAAAAAGACCGCCAGCCCCTGGTGGGGCTGGCGGTTTGAATCGTCAGAATCATCACGTCGGTTCGTTGGCTGTTTTAAAACCCCGCGTGCAACGTCAGCCATCCGGTATGATCGACGCCCTCCTCGCGGATCGCCAGATCGTAGTTGGGCATGAACTTGAGCGCGTGGCCGTCGATGAATAGGGTCGCGCCCAGGGTAACCCGCTGCGTCAAGACGCCGCGATCGTGGAGCAGGCCGTAGCGTGCGCCCGGGCCGATCTCCAGGGTGTTGATAAGGGGCAGTCGGTACTGGCCATGCACATACGCGCCCCAGTTCAGCTCCTCAGAGGCGTCTTGCGTGTTGGGGGCGAGCATCAGCTCGGCCTGGAGGTTCCAGGCGTCGGTCCAGTACATCAGGGCCACATCGACGACGTGGGGATCGGGCACGGGCTGCACGAGCGTTTCGCCGGTGGGGTCGTCGGGGGAGGGGACCGGGGCGTTGTCGGCCCCCATCAGGCCAAAGTAGGCTAGGTGCAGGCCCAGGCCGTTTTCAAAGCCCAGGAGCGCGCGGGCGCTCAGGTAGTTGCCGTCGCCCCCGGGCAGGAGCGCGCGTTCAGTGGGGTCGGGCATAAACCAGCCCAGGCTTAAGTCGAGCTCCGCTGTGCCCACCGGCAGCGTGCCGACCACCTCGGCGCCGGGCAGGCGCACGTCAGTAAACGTGCGCAGCATGGAGCGGCGCACAAAGGGCATGCGCGGCGCGGGCATGATGTCGTCGGCCGGGGTGGGGCGCACAAAGATGCCCGCGCGCAGGACGAGGCCCTCGGTGGGGTAGACCTCTACAAAGGCGTCCAGAAGGTCAAAACTCCCCGAGGCCGCTTCACCGCCGATGTACGCCTTACCCCATTGGGTCTGCATGGAGCCCGAGAGGCGCGCGAGCTGAATGAACGCCTCCTGGTTGGGCGTGTGGCTGCCGCCTTCAAAGACCCAGCCCACGCGGGTGAGCCCGCCCAGGCTGAGTTTTCGGTGGTCGTCGTCGAGCAGCGTGTAGGCGCTGCCGGTGGCGGGGAGAAGGGTGAGAAGGAGAAGCGTTGCAACACAAAACCAGCGGGGACTCATTACGTTACTCCAGCACAACATTCACATCTGAGACCCGGCGCACGATTTGGATTTTTCAATAGGGGGGGGCGCCAGGCCTGGCGAGCGGGCCCCAGAGGGGCGCACGAGCGGGGGGAATGTCAAGCCGGTGGCGAGTTTGAGCCGGTGCGCTCCCCGGCGAGGAAGCGGTAGGCCGCCAGGGGCACGATCACCATCATAGGGGTCGAGTAGAAGAGCATCAGAAGGTACGCGCCCAAGATGGGGCCCGTCAGAGTCACCTGGGCCAGTCGGTGGATGACGTCATTGGCGATCACCTCCACGAAGAGGTTGGAGAGGTCGGCCAACCCGTAGGTGATCGCAATCTGGATCTGCATCGCGAGCAGCCCGCTGAGTTGCATGATGAGGTAGATCCAGACAAGCCGGCCCCACTGTGTCCGGGTCATGCGCAGTGCCGTCACCGGTGCGCTGAGCAGGGAGCGTCCCTCAAAGAGCATAAGTGGCACGAAGGGGAAGAGCAGGATGGTGATGAGCGCCGTGACGGCGCGTCCCTCCCAGATCAGCGCCGCCGAGGACGTGGTTGTCTGCAACACGACCTCAAGTCCGGAGCTCACAAAGCAGAACAGGAGCGCCGCAAGCACCATCGGCAGAGTCCGGGGAAAGGTGCGCTTGATGGCGATTGCGATCGAGGTGGGTTCGCCCTGGATCGTGTTCGCGTTGGCCAGGAAGAGACTGACGACGTAGAGCCAGGCTGCCGGCAGGCTGGCGAGCATCAGGAGCTGATTGGGCGTGAAGTAACCCCCTAAAAACTCTTTTGCGAGCATCCACACTCCGCCGGCGGCCAGGGCGATCGACCCAAGCACCAGATGGCTGGCCATCCAGACCCGAAACAACTCGGCGAACATGCGCCCCCAGGCGGTGGTGGGCCGGGCATCGGGGTCACGGCGTCGGGCGCGGCGAACGAGAAAGAGCAGCGCCGTCAGGAGCATGAACGCCATCAGCAACGGATCCACCTCCTCCGCGAGTGACGTCACGATGATAAAGGCCAGGAGAGCTGCGCACGCCAGCAGGGCATGTCCGAGCTGCTGAGCCTGAGTTTTCCAACCTGAGGGGGGGACGTCGGCGCGATCGGACATGGGGGCTCCGTACTCTGGGGAGAGATGATGTGGCGAGTGTGCTTTGAGGTTGGGTGATTGGGTGGTTGGGTGGTTGTGGGGCGCCGGGGTTTGCGGGGTTGGTCGATTCGTGTGGGCGGTGGCGGGTTTGCGGGGTTGAGGGTCGTTCAGCGCTCGACGTCGAAGCTGCCCTCGATGGTGAGCGTGGAGCCCTGGCGGGGGCCGGTGCCCTCGACCGTCATGGCAAAACTGCCGGCAAGGCGAGTGGCGTCGGCGGTGGTGATCTCCAGCGTCCAGCGGGTGAGGTCGTCGCCGCTGAAGGGCTCGCTGACGCAGTGGCTGTTGTTGAAGTTCAGCCCGCGCCAGGCTTCGGGCAGCGCGTCCAGGCCGCTCCAGCCGTTGTCGAAGGTGGAGAGCGAGAGCAGCCCCACGTTGTTCCAGTTCTCATCGGCGCAGCTCAGCGAGGCTGGCGAGGCGATGCTGATCTGCACGTTTCGCCCCTGATCCGGCAGGTAGAGCTGCGCCGAGTAGGCGCCGCCGCCCGGGCCCACCTCCACGCTATGGGAGGTGTAAACGACCTCATCGTCCACGCGCCAGACCACCGTGGATTCGGGGGCTTCGCACAGGCCCTGCTCGGTGCAGACCTCGTCGCCGGAGCAGGTTCCGCAGGAGGTCTGGCAGACCGGGTCCAGCCCGCAGGTGCGGCCGGAGCAGTCCGGGGTGCAGGTGTCGGTGTCGGGTGTGGTGTCGGTGTCGGGTGTGGGGTTGGTGTCGGGTGTAGCGTCGGTGTCGGCGTCGGGTGTGGTGTCGGTGTCGGCGTCGGGTGTGGTGTCGGTGTCGGGGGAGGTGTCCGCATCCGGGGAGGTGGGATCGGCGTCGGAGGAGCAGGCCGGGGTGAGGATGGCGAGCAGGATGGCGAGGGCGGTGAGGGGGAGGTGGCGAGAGGAGAGCATGGGGGCCTCGTTGACAGGGGGGAGGAGAGAGAACAGATATGGGGAAGGGATAGCGTAAAGGAGTGGGGATGTCGCGGGGGGAGAGAGGTTTCAGGGGGTTTCAGGTGCTCGTGTGGGCGGCTGGTGGGGCGCGTGTTGTGGTTAGTCACGCTCTCGAACTCGAGCTCGACCGCGATCACGGGCTGGATCTCGATCTCGTGCTGGTCCTCGTACTGGTCCTCGTCCTCGTGCTGGTCCTCGTCCTCGATCTCGATCTCGAACTCGGGCTGGATCTCGATCTCGAACCCGCTGACCCGAGCGCATTCAGGGCGGGGCTGACAAGGAGCCAGGACGAAGCTGTGGCAGCGCCACCGCGAGGACGCAGCGACGCAGTCAGCGTCGTCATGAGTGAGCTCGGCACACACGAATCGACCCACATCGCAAAACCCCGGCGCCCCACAACCACCTGACCACAAACCTCCCAACCTCCGCGGACCTCCCGGGTCCCGCAACCACCTGACCCCAAAACGCGAACCACCGGCCTTGCGCACGTACTGACCGACACCGCAAACCCCGGCGCCTCACAGCCCCCCCACTTGACCGCTCCCACACGCCAACTCTACTCTCAAGCCTCACCAACACACGCAGATCCGTCGGATATGTCGTAGGGGGATCTCGCCAGCGATGGTGTTTGCCGTCGAGCGCAGGGGCGCCGGCGGTGAATGGCAGTTCGTGGGTCGTTCTGCGGGGGCCGAGGGGTTCGGTCTGACCGGGGAGTCGGGGCGGCGCAAACTCTTTTGAGAGCGAGGTTTGTGATGAAGGGAATCGTGTCGAGTGATGTGAGTTTTCGTCGGATGGGTGCCGGTCGCCATGTCTTCGGTCTGGAGCAGGTGGCCGAGCGGGTGGCGGGCTGCCAGGGCCTGAGCCAGGGGCAGAAGGACGCGCTTGGGGCCCAGATCGAGCGCGCGCTCAAGCTGGGGCGCGGGGCGCTGGCCGTGGAGCTGGCGTACAACCAGCACAAAGAAGGCGTCTCGAAGGCGCGTGGTGAGGCGGTGGTGATCGATCGGGAGCTCGATCAGATGATCGTGGATATGCGGGATTTTGTGCGGATTCGCACCCGGAGCGCGCAGGTGGAGGTGGCTGAGGCTGCGGCGCGGATCGAGCAGAAGATTTTCAGGCAGGGGGTGGTGGATGTGATCCGCCTGAACCACGAGGATCAACTCGGGGTGATGGAGGCGATGGGCGTCGAGCTTAAAGGAGAGCTTATCGAGGACGTGCGCCGGCTGGGTCTGGAGACGGAGGTGGAGGCGTTTGTTCGGCGGGTGGCGGACTTCCGTACAGAGCTTCGCCGGGAGAAGCACGAGGTCATGAGCTGGGATCAGGTCCAGGCGCAACGTGAGGAGCTTCATGAGGCCACGTGCATGGTGTTGATCATGATCCTGGCGGACTTTCCAGACCTGGAGGATGGCGAGGCGATCGAGGCGCGGGAGTACATTCTGGCGCCCCTTCGCGAGCAGCAGACGCGGGTGTACGAGGCGCAGCGCCGCCGTCGCTCCGTCGGTGACGTCGATCCGGATACGGGTGAGGAGCGCGCTGGTGAGGGGGCTGTCGTCGAGGAGGAGAGCGATTCGCCGGAGCCCGTTCTGGCATAAGGGCGTGCATGCGTAAGTGACGAAACGCATGAGCGCTTGCACGATTGATAGGCCCCTCGCCAGATGCGGGGGGCTTTTTTTGTGCGCGGGCGACGGGCGTCGGGCGCTTGGATAGCCCGAACGGGTGAGGAGCAGGCTCCCAAACAGGAGGCCCTCGTGTCGCGGAGCCATATTCCGGCTCCGAAACAGGGCGATGCCCGCAAGGAGGGGGTGTGGAACACCGGGGCGGGCCGGGCCGACTCTACCTATTTCGGGTGATGGGCACCCCAAAAAACAGGGAGCCGCCTGGAAGGAGGGGGAGTCGAACAGGGGGGAGTGGCGAGGGCGGTGAGGTGTTGGAGGGCAAGCGGAGCTCGGGTGGGGTGAAGCGTGTGGGTGGGGAGGGCTGGTGGTGCTGTGGAGACTGCTGTCGGAGCTCGGGTGGGGTGAAGCGTGTGGGTGGGGAGGGCTGGTGGGGGCTCGATCTCGGGCTGGATCTTGATCTCGATCTCGATCTCGATCTCGATCTCGGGCTGGATCTCGAACTCGATCTCGGGCTGGATCTCGAACTCGATCTCGGGCTGGATCTCGATCTGGATCTCGATCTCGGGCTGGATCTCGATCTCGATCTCGGGCTGGATCTCGATCTCGATCTCGATCTCGATCTCGATCTCGATCTCGGGCTGGATCTCGGACTGCGGACCCCGAACGCCCTCTCGAATCGATCCACACCGCGAACCTCGGGGTTCCGCAACCACCTAACCACAAACCTCCCAACCCTCGCGGACCTCCTACGTCCCGCAACCACCTAACCACAACACGCAAACCCCGACGCCCCACACACATCGCCCGACATCGCGAACCCCCGCCCCTACACTCAACGCTCGCCATTTAAGATCCCCGGATCCACGGTCCAGCCGGCGTCGCTGGCGAGGCGTAGAAGCCAGTCGAGGAGCGGCCGGGAGCGGCGCAGGGTGCGACGAGTGGGGGAGTCGTTGGGGGTGGCGGCGGTGTGGATGAGGTGGGCCCAGATGGAGCAGTCGGCGGTGGAGGGGCGCTCGCCAGTGAGGTAGGCGTCGTTGCCGAGCAGGGCTTCGACCTGGTCGATGGCGTCGCATGCCAGGCGGTAGCCGCTCGAGGGGTGGCGCATGGGGCCGCGGGCGGCGCGGCGGATTTGCTGGAGGCGGATAACCTCGGCGGCGGGGGCGGCCAGGGGGGCAGGGATGAAGTGGGCGACGAGCTCGCGGGTGATCGGGCGCTGGAGGCGCCAGCCCTCCGGGGAGACGAAGCGGTCGTGGAGGCAGGCGTCGTAGGCGACCTCTTCGATAAGCGTAGCGAGCGCGCGGGCGCGGCTCAGGCGCTCGGGGTCGAGGTCCTGGTCGAGCGGGCTGCGGGTGGGGCTGAGCAGGCCGGAGTTGGCTTCCAGGTGCGCGATGATCTCCGAGGACTCGGCCTGCAGGCGGCCGTCGGGCCAGCGCACAAAGGGCGCCATGGCGTTGGGGGAAGTGCGGGTGTCGCCGATGCGCGCCTCATAGGGAGTGTGTGTCAGGCGCAGGTAGATCTCGACCTTGGCGCAGGGAGGGCTCTCGCTGAAGGGGAGGCCGAGCGCGGGGGGGAGTTGGTAGAGGAAGAGGGGTTGGGTTTGGGTCATTTGGGGGCTCTAGCTAGGATATGTTGTTAGTGATGCGCTAATTGTTGATGTGGCATGTTTTTAGGGTGGCGGTTTTATATAATCTTTGAGGTTTTATATTGTCGTTCTATTTGGTTTAAATTTTGCGCCGGACTGATGGAGTTGAGCTACGAGGTGAATACTGTTGTGATGTGCGATGAGAGCTTCTTCTTTAGTACAGGTTTCGTCGTTGTAACGGATGCCTGGCGAGCACTGAATGTGATGAATTATGCCGTCCCAGCTTCCTTGAAGTCCGACGTTGTTAGCGTCTTTTGCTAGTTTTGAAAGGTCGTGGCTTCGTCTTATTTTCCCGCCATTGTGTAGTATAGATGCCTTCATGATTTTTTCGGAAAACTGTAATGAAGACCACTTTGACAAGCCGTAGTCATATCGGTCAGATGCGAGTTGTTCAACGGCAGCTTCTGAGTCTACGAGCGCTGATTTGATTAAGGGTTGGTTGATGTGTTGTGTTAGTAGTGAAAACGTGCTGTATCCCAGTGAATATAGTTGTCTTATTGTATGTACGTCATTTTTAGTGAATGTCTTCCACCGTTCTGCGGAGAGGTCTTTGAATGATTTGCGCATAAATTCTTCGTTGAGGATATCTGCTGAGCCGAAGATTGTCGGAAATCTTGCAATCCAAAGATCGTTTTGAATGCTGAAAACCATTCTCCCAATCGACATGTTCATTTTTAGTCGGTTTCCAAATTGTGTATCGTACCAGGTGAGGACTTTGTCAGAAATTGATGGGTTTTGCTGTGGAGATTTTTTTGGGGTTATTTCCAAAGGGATTTGAAAGCGTTTGGCGATTTTAGAGAGGGCTATCAATGGGCGGCGAGAAATTGAATAACCTTCATTGGCGATCTCACGATCAACCTCTAGCATTAAGGCGTGGAAGTCGTTGTCGTTGTGTGGGAAATTTGTGCTCATAGGCTTCGTTGGGTTGTTTTTGAGAGTTGTTGGGGGATATGAGACGCTAATGTTAAAGGGTTTGACTGGCTTTTCAAGCATATGAAGATTTCTATTTTCTCTGCGAGCTCAAATTTCTTAGGGTCAAATTTGGGCCCGACCACATAGGCCATTAGTGTTTAGCGTTGGAGACTAGGTTGGAGAGGAGCGCTGTGACGCGGAGGCGGAGCATTTTGCGATGCGCGCGATCGAGCTGGCGCCGGAGTCGGGATTTAATCACGCAAATCTAAAAACTATCCTCTGCGGGCGTGGCGCGGTAAATGAGGCGCAGCAAAGTTTTGAGCAGGCCTGTGCGCTGGGGGTGGAGCGGGCGTGTGGGCGGCGGTGCTGAGCGGCCCCAGGACGACGCTGGCGGCGTCGCAATAGCGCTGCTACTCGCTCCTCCTGGCTCCTTGCCAATCGCCGCCCTGGATGCGGTCGGGTTCGGAGGGGCAAGATATCTCACGATCCTGTTCACACCCCACCCAAAATCCCCTGAAACGCCGTCATCGCCGCCACCGAGACGGTCAGGGTGGCGGCGATGGACATGCGTTCGCCATCTTTGAGGGCGTTGGGGATGAGCTCGGCGGTGACCATCCAGATCATGGCGCCGGCGGCGACGCCAAGGCCCACGGGGAGGGCGGGTTGAAAGGTCTCGACGAAGAGAAAGGCGGGGACGGCGAGCAGGGGTTGGGGGAGGCTGGAGAAGATGCTCCAGAGGGAGGCCTTCCACCAGGGCATGCCGCGGGGGACCATGCCCACGCCGATGGCCAGGCCCTCGGGGATGTTGTGGACGGCGATGGCCAGAGCGATGAAGAGGCCGAAGGCCTGGCCGCCGCCAAAGGCGACACCGACGCTGATGCCCTCGGCGAAGGAGTGCAGGGTCATCACGCCTAAAAAGACCAGGGCCTGGGTGGCGCCAGCGCCCTTGAGGTCGGCGAACTCGATGTCGCGGCCTTCGAGCCAGCGGTCGCTCAGGTAGATGAAGGCCAGGCCGAGGAGCAACCCGCCCACCGTGCGCCAGAGCCCCGTTGAGGCGCCTTCCGTCAACAGGTTAAAACTCGCCGAGAGCATCAGGCCGGCGGCGATGGCGGTGCCGTGGGCGAGCAGGGTTTTGTTGTCTTTTTTGACCCAGATCAGGGGCAGGGGTCCGAGGCCGGTGGCCAGCGCGGTGAGGGTGGCGAGTGCCAGGACGAGGAGCCATTCGGGCATGGGCGGCTCGGGAGGTTTGCGGGGTTGGGAGGTTCGTGTGGGGCGCCGACCGCCCCAGGACGACGCTGGCTGTGTCGCTGCGTCGTCGCGGTAGCGCTGCTACACGCTCCTCCTGGTTCCTTGCCAATCGCCGCCCTGGATGCGGTCGGGTTGGGGGCGTTAGAAGTAAAGGTAGGTGGATTTTGGGAGATGCCCATGATGGGGGGGCAGATGCTCGGGCTGGAGCTCGATCTCGGGCTGGAACTCGAACTCGGGCTGGATCTCGATCTCGATCTCGGGCTGGAACTCGAACTCGGGCTGGATCTCGATCTCGGGCTGGATCTCGATCTCGGGCTGGAACTCGATCTCGATCTCGATCTCGATCTCGGGCTGGAACTCGATCTCGATCTCGATCTCGAACTCGATCTCGGGCTCGAACTCGATCTCGAACTCGGGCTGGATCTCGATCTCGATCTCGGGCTGGATCTCGATCTCGATCTCGAACTCGGGCTGGATCTCAGTCTCGAGCTCGAACCCGTCAACCCGAGCGCATTCAGGGCGGGGCTGACAAGGAGCCAGGACGAAGCTGTGGCAGCGCCACCGCGAGGACGCAGCGAAGCAGTCAGCGTCGTCCTGAGTGGGTTCGGCACACACGAATCGACCCACGCCGCCAACCCCGGCGCCCCACAACCACCTAACCACAAACCTCCCAACCCCCGCGGACCTCCCGAGTCACGCAACCACCTAACCACCCCGGAAACCCGCCAACACCCGCACGAACCCCCTCACCCTCGCGAACCCCCACCCCCACACCGCCCCCTAACCCTCCGCCATCTCAAAATCTTGAAAATCGAAGCCCGGGACGACCACGCATGCCATGAAGGCGTAGCCGGCCGGGCCGGGTTGGGGGTGGGCGCTCTGCCAGTGACCGGCGGGGACGAGGGCTTGCAGGCGGAGCTCGGAGGTGGGGCCCAGGGTCACCGTGCGCAGGCGGCCTTCGTCGGGGGCTTTGATGCGCAGGATGAGCGGGTCGCCCATCAGGTGGAACCAGAGCTCGTCGGAGCTGACGCGGTGGCGTTTGGAGTGCTGGTGGGATTGCAGCAGGTAATAAATGGCCGTGCCGGCCTGGCGGGGGCCGCTTTTGCCGGGGAGCACCCCGGGGGGAAGTGTGATGGCGGAGCGCCAGGTCTCGGCGTAGAAGCCGCCCTCGGGGTGGGGTTGAAGGGCGTGGCGGGCGATGAGCTCGTCGGCGGCGGGTTTTTCAAACTTTTCGGTGCGGTTGATGGGTTCGGCGCGGTCGGGCATGGGGACTCCTTATCTAAAAAAGGCAACAGGGCGGAGCGCGTCTGGCGCATGGAGCACGTTCATCTTCATTGAAGGGCGTTGAATATATGCTCTGCGGTGCGCAGGCCGCCAAGGGCCACCGCCAGGGTGCTTTGGCCGGGGAAGGCGGTGTCGCCGACGAGGTAGAGGTCTTGTGCGACCTGCTGAGGGCCGAGGTCGCGGTAGTGGTGCAGGCCCTTTTTGCGGGGGATGCCGCCCACAAAGCCGCCGGGGCGGCCGGTAAAACGCTCGAAGGTGCGGGGGCTGCCGGTCATCTCGAAGAGGGTGGCGCTGGCGAGCTCGGGGGCGCGCAGTGTGAGGGTCTGGCGCATGCGGTCCTGGATGGCCTGGGTGTAGGTCGCGCGCTCCTCGGGGCTGCCGCCCAGGTAGCGCTGCATGTCGACGTGGGTGGAGACGGTGACGACGCGCTGGTCGTCGGGGGCGCGACCTTTCTCGTCGGCGCCGCTGACCGAGCAGAAGATGTGGTTGCCTTCCTGAAACGGGGCGTGGGGGTCGTCGACGAGCTCGAGATGAAAGGCCTCGGGGCGCGAGATCTTCTGGCGATCGACGCCCAGGTAGAGCATGGCCGCGCCCCAGCCCCCTTCGACGGCGCGTTGTTTGCGGTGGAGCGAGGGCCTGGCGAGTGTTGGATCCTCCAGGAGCTTCAGCAGGGCGGAGGGCAGGAGGTTGGCGACGACGTAGCGTGCGCGCAGGGTGTGGCGGCGGCTCTCGACCACCCAGTGATCCTGGTCGCGGGAGATGCGGCGCACGGCGTCGGCCATCAAGACCTGGCCGCCGAGGTTTTCAATGGCGTCGGAGAGGGCCATGGCGAGCTGGCCGATGCCGCCGTGGATGTGGCCGGTGCCGCGAAAGAAGTAGTCCATGGCGGCCAGGGCGAAGGGGGCTTCGGCCTCGTCGGCGCTGGCCTGGACGGTGATCTGGCAGACGGCGTTGAGGTAGGTGCGAAGGGGCAAAAAGTTCTGGAGGTCAAAGCGTTTGAGAAGATCGCCCACCGAGCGCCCCACGGCGCCGAGGAGCACCAGGTAGCCCGGGGAGCGGGCGATGTGGCGCATCAGGTTGGAGGGGGTGAAAGGGGGAAGGAGCGTGGGGTCGTCAAAGAGCTGCCAGAGGGCGTCGGCGACGCGTCTCTGGTAGTCAAAAAAGCGCTCGATGGCGTCGCCCGGCGCGCCGGGAAGGGCGCAGAAGGAGGCGGTCAGCGCCTGGCGATCGCTGGAGATGGGGAGCTCAAAATCGGGGGCGCGCAGGGTGACGAGCGGGTCCATGCTCTCAAAGCGGACCGGCAGGTCGTGGCGCTCGATCCAGCGGGCGAAGAGCTGGCCTTCGCCAAAGCCGCTGAAGAGGGTGGCGCCGGACTCAAAGCGGTAGCCGCGGCGGCGGAAGGTGCTGGCGCAGCCGCCCGGGTAGGTGAGGCGTTCAAAGATGGCGAGCGAGGCGCCGCGTTCGGCCAGGGTCAGCGCGGCGCTCAGGCCGCCAAAACCTGCGCCGATGACGGCGACATCGACAACTTCAGGTGTGTTCATGGGGGGTTACTGCCGACTGCGAGGAGAGGGGAGGGAAGGAGCGTGACGGCAGAAGAGGTAGGCACCGAGAAGCGATGGCAAGGGGGACGCGTCAGGGGCTCGCCAGGGAGCCTTCGGTGTCGTCGGAGAGGTAGGGTGGCGGGTCGATGAGTTGGAGGAGCCTGGCGAGGTCGTAGTGGGTGTGGGGGGCCTGCATGCGGGCGACCAGGGTGCGGGCGAAGATCAGATCGGAGAGCTCGTCGATGGCCAGGTGAAGGCCAGCGGCCTCGGGGTGGTGGGTGTTGTAGAGGTAGAGGCGTCGGCCCAGGTGGGGGCGCTGGTAGAGGGCGAGTGTGACGTGCTCCAGGTGTTCGGGTCGGGTGAGGTGGTTGAGGTGGCGGATGTAGAAGGCGGTGCGGAGGATCTCGATGCTCATGCCGACGGGGAAGGTGCGGCCGTCGACGTTGCTCAGAAAATCGAGGTGATCGTCTTTTGCGATGGCGATCATCTGGCGCAGGGTGGGGATGTCGACAAAGGCGTTGTCGCCGTTGATGCGCGTGGCGAAGTCAAAGCCGGCGGTGCGCGCGGCGCCGGCGAAGCGTCCGGCCACATCGTGCAGATCGCCGCGGTAGCAGGCCACGCTCTGGCGGCGGCAGAAGGCGGCGATGGGATCGTCAGAGGACTCCACCGAGGTGGCCACGACGATGTCGTCGAGGGGGAGGGCATGGGTGAGGCGTTCGAGCACAAAGCCGAGCAAGGGGCGGCCTCCCAGGGGCATCAGGGCCTTTCCGGGGAGGCGGCTGGAGGAGTAGCGGCTCAATACGACGGCGCCGACGCGGGGGTGGGTGGTCATTTGCGCTCTCCCAGGGCTTTTGCGGGCACGCCACCGACGATGGCGTAGGGGGCGACGTCGCGTCGCACGATGGCGCCGGCGGCCACGATGGCGCCTTTTCCGATGCGCACGCCTTTGAGGATTTTGGCGCCGGCGCCGATCCAGACGTCGTCTTCGATGACGATGGCCTCGGCCTCGTTGGGCTGGGTGTGGATGGGGGCGTGGCGGCGGGCCTGGTGGTCGCTGTCGACGATGTAGACAAAGGGCGCGATCAGGCAGTCCCGGCCGATGGTGATGCCGGCCGAGGCGAAGAGGTAGGTGTGGTAGCCGATCGAGCAGTTCTGACCGATGCGGATATGCGCCCGGGGGTTGCAGGCGCAGAGCCGGGCGCCTTCTTTGAGGACGGTACGCGCGCCGATGTGGATGTTGGCCGGGTAGCGCATCAGGGCGACGTGGCGGTCAAAAAAGACGCCCGGGCCCAGGTAGCCCAGGGTGGGTTTATGGCGCAGCCAGCGCAGGCGGTGAATGAGGCGAAAGCGCAGGTGCCGGCGCATTTGATTGCTCATGGCGACCTCCCGTGGAGGGGGCAGCAGGTCCGCCGGAGGTCTCAACGCGCGCCCCCCGGCGACGATGGTGCATAGCCTAAAACTACCCACGCCGGCCGGAGCGCAAAGCTCGGGCCGGCGTGTGGGTGGGGCCGACAGGTTGGGGGGCGGTGCGGATCAGCCGTGTGGCGAGTCCTCTTCGGCGGCGTCGCTTTCGGGGGTGACCTCGTCGAGGGGATCGACCTCCGGGGATTCGGCGGGCTCGGCGGGCTCGGCGGGCTCGGTCGGCTCCGAGGGCTCGGTCGGCTCCGAGGGCTCGGCGCTGGCCGGGGGCGGCACGATATCAAACGCGCCGGAGGTCACCTGCTTGAAGTCCAGGCCCACGGGCATCTCGATAGGCGTGGTGAAGCGGTAGCGTCCCGGCTCGAGGCCCACCGGGTTAAACGCCGCCTCGCGCATCGCGCCGGGGTTGACCAGCATGGCTTCGCTGGTCGCATCGCAGCTGAGCCAGTCGATCGTTGCGTCGGCGGGCTGCCACTCTCCAGCGGTCTCGATGTGCAGGGTGGCCTGGCAGAGGTTGACCTTGAGGGGGCGCTGGGCCTTGTTCTCCAGGCGCAGCACGAGGTTGCCCTCGGCGCTCGGGGCGGTGCTCAGGTTGACGGCCTGAAGCTCGGAGCGAGCGGTGCCCGTATCCGACTGCGGGGTGGCGCAGCCGACGAGGCCGCCGGTGAGCAGGGCGGTGGAGGCCAGCAGGGCGATCGTAAGGTGGCGAGTTCGCATACACACTCCTTTCAGGGTCGGGATCGATGGGGGGGAAAACACCTACATCCGGGCGAAAAAAAACGCCCGCCGCAGATGCGGTGGACGCTTTAAAAAAGGTCCGCAGGGGGCGCCTTTTTGATGATGCTCAGCCTTCGAGAAAGGCGTTCATCTTGCCGAGCAGCCGTTCGATGTCGACCGGCTTGGTCTCGAAATCGTCGCAGCCGATGTCGAGCGCCTTGGTGCGATCGCTCTCCAGGGCGTGGGCGGTCAGCGCGATGAGCGGGATCTTGGCGGTGGGGCCGTGGGCCTTGATCTGGCGGGTGGCTTCCCAGCCGTCCATCACCGGGAGGCTCAGATCCATCAGGATGAGATCGGGCGCTTCGCTGCGGCTCATGTTGACGGCTTCCTGGCCATCGGTGGCCACGGCCACGGTGAAGCCGCGGCGCTGGAGGCGACGGGCCAACATGTCGCGGTTCATTTCATTGTCTTCTACGAGGAGGATCTTCGCCATTGCGCTACTCTCGTTAATCGTGGTCGATGTTTCTTTTCTTAAACTCATAAGGAGCATGCGATCTCATGAAACACGCGTGAGGTCGAGCTCCCCGAAATCGGGTGTCTTCAGTGGGTGGCGTGCAGGTTTGCCGCCGGCTCGGGCGCCTCGACTTTCCAGCGCTCGACGCCGTGGCGGTCACCGACGTCGAACCGCTCTACCATTTCTCGCAGGGATTCCGAAAGGGTCGCAAGCTCCGAGGCGGTCACGGTGACCTGTCGGATGCCGGCCACCGAGTTGGTGACCAGGCGAGAGAGGTCTTCCATGGCGCGGTTGACCTCGCCAGTATTTTCGCGCTGGTCCTGAGTAACCACCTTGATTTTTGTGGCAACCTCGGTGGTCTCCTCCGAGCGATCGAGGCCCTCCTGGCAGGCTACCGCGGTGGTGCGGGCGCTGTCCTGGATGTCGCCAACCAGGCCCTTGATGGCGCCGACCGACTCCATGGTGTTCTCGGCCAGGCGACGCATCTCATTGGCGACCAGCGCAAAGCCCTTGCCGGCCTCGCCAGCGCGGGCGCCTTCCAGGCTGGCGTTGAGCGCCAGCAGGTCGGAGCGGTCGGCGATGCTCTTGATGAGCTTGAGAATCTCCGAGATGCGCTCGCTGTGCTGGTTGAGCTCCTGGATATGGGCGCCGATCTGACGGTTCTTCTGGCAGGTGTCTTCGGCGGCGCGGGAGACCTGACGCGCGCTGTCGGCGATGGCGTCCGAGGAGTTGAAGAGGCCCTCGACGGTGAGCTGGGTCTGACGGATCTTGGCGGCCTGGTGCTGCGCAGATTGCTCGTGCTGGTGGAGCACCTGGAGCATCTCTTCGGTGGAGGTGGCCACGTGCAGGGCGCTGCGCATGATCTCTTCGACGACCTCGCGCAGGCCGGTGACCATCTCGTTGAAGACGTTGGTCAGGTCGCCGTCGCCTTCGACCTGGCTTGTGAGGTCGCCGCCGGCGATCTGGCGGGCGCGCCCGGCCAGATTACGCAGGTTATGCACCATCATCCCAAACGAATCCCCCAACTCGCCGGGCAGCTCCTCGTCGAGGGCAGGGTTAAAGAGCTGGTCGTTGGCGATGATGTAGGCTTTGACGGTGAGGCGGCGCAGCTGGTTGGTGAGCTGGGCGAAGCTGCGGTTGAGATCGCCCTGGCTGGAGCTGGCGGGCAGATCGACCGCCGAGAGCTGGCCGGTCTCAAGGACCTTACTCTGCAGCTGGCGCACGCCGATGTAGCCGTTGGCCAGCTCGGTGGCCTCTTCGCTGAGCATGCGCAGCTGGGTGAGGAGCTGGTTGACGGCGGTGGCCATCCGGCCGACCTCCCCGTCGAGGTTGAGCGTGAGGCGAGGCTGGGTGAGATCGCCCTGGGCCAGTCGCTCGACGGCGTCGATGACCTCCCCGTAGGGGCTGAGCACCGAGCGGGTGTAGGCGATGGCGGCAAGCCCTCCCAGCGCAACAAGCACCGCGGCGACAAAGGCCCCCTGTGCCACTGCGGCTCCCGCGCCGATGACGGCGACCCCGCCGATGACTCCAGCGATCTTTTTCCAACTGCTCATCTGGTGGTCCCTACTCGCAATGCTGCGATACAAAAACGCCCGACCCTCACGCAATCTCGGTGGGCCGGGCAGTGCGGCCCGGAGCTCAGCGTTGAGCTCCAGGCCGGCATTATGCAGCAGGTCAAGCTTTCAGTCGAGGCCGCTGATAAAGGCATCGAGGTAGGCCGCGCTGGAGGCCGGATCTTCGACCTGGAGGTAGTGGCCGCTGCCCGGGAAGTATTGCACCTGGCTGTTGGCGATCAGATCGCCGACCACACTCTGCAAAAACGCCGGGTTCATGAAGGGATCGTCGGAGACCAGGATGAGCGTCTCGGTGTCGATCTTATGGAGCTTGTCGGCGAAGTCGGCGCCGGTCCAGGAGTCGAGCGACTGGCGGATGGCCTTGGGAAGCACGCCGGAGGCGTCGGCGGCCATCGCCGCAAAATCGTCGGGCTGAATGTCCACGCTGGAGATCTGGATGATCAGCTCCTGGAGCGAGGTGTCGTAGGCGGCCGCCGCAAAGAGATCGTAGCTCTCCGGAGGGAGCGGGAAGCCGGAGGCGGGCACCGGGCTCATCAGGATCAGGCCCTTGAGCTTGCGGTCGTATTTGGTGGCGTAGAGCTGGGCAAGCGCCCCGCCCATGGAGTGGCCGGCCAACACGAAGTCGGACGCGCCCGAGTCCTTGACGACCGCCTCAATGTCTTTGATGTAGTTCTGGAGCGGGTAGCCCGCAGGCGGCTTCTCCGAGAGGCCGCTGCCGCGCAGATCGGGCACGATCAGCCGGTAGTCCGGCCCGGCCAGCTCGTCGATGAGGTTGTCGTAGACCGCCCCGGAGACCATCCAGCCGTGCACGAGCACGACATCCTGGGGGCCGTCCCCGATGACGCGGTAGGCGATGTCTTTCTGATCTCTGGTACGCGCGTAGCGAAGCTCGGCTTCTTCCCCCAACGACTGCGCGATCTGCGAGCTGGTGTCGTCCGGGGCGGGCTGCTCCCCACAGCCCACAAAACCTGCCATCCCCACCACCAACGAGAGCGCCGCGATCTTCATCGTGTTTTTCATTGTCGTACTCCTTTTGAACACATGAATCGACAAAACCATTAAGGGGCACCGACGACGAGTAAAGTTGCCGTCAGCACATAGCGTCGTACCGGATCAGACCATAGAACCTCGCTTGAGAGGTGGGCGTGAAGGGCTCCTCACCCGGGGAGCCCGGCGAGTGTGAATGGAACCATCAATAGAAGTCGTTGAGCACGCCGGCCAGCTCGCTGCTGCGCTCGATCTGCGGGTAATGGCCGGCGCCCGGCACGACCGCGAAGGAGGCGTTTTTGATGGGCTCGACCACCGCCGCCTTGAGGAAGTCGTGGGGCAGGAAGGGATCGTCGGTGCCGACGACCAGCGTGGTGGCCTGAATCTTCGCAAGGCTTTCCTCAATGCCGCCGCCGGTCCAGCTCTCGTAGGCTTGACGGATGCAGTCGGCGGGGATCGTCTCGGCGTCGTCGAGCATCGCCTCGAGCGCGCCCTGGGGGAGATCGAGGGTGGCCATGCCCAGGATGGCGTTGAGCATCTCGCGTTTTTCGCCGGCGTTGATAAAGAGCTCGTGGGCTTCGGGCGGAAGTTGCATGCCGCTGGCGGGCACGGTGTTGACCAGCGCCAGCTTTTTAACCTTCTCGGGGTAGTTCGCGGCGTAGAGCTGGGCGATCTGCCCGCCCATCGAGTGGCCCAGGAGGTTGAAGGAGGATGCGCCGGCGTCGGTCACGATGGCGTCGAGGTCGGCGACGTAATCCTCCAGCTGGTAGGTGTCGCAGGGGGACGAGCCGCCGGCGCCGCGATGATCGGGGATGATCACGCGAAAGCGCTTATCGAGGTGCGGAAGGAGTCGGTTGAAGACCGCGCCGGAGACCATCCAACCGTGCACGAGCACGAGGTCTTCGTTGCCTTCGCCGTGGATGTGGTAGGCGAGGGTGCGGCCGTCTTTCTGAAGCGTCTTCTTCATGGCGACTCCTGGGGTGTGGGGTGGTGAGGGTTAGATACGTACCTTGGTTGAGGTGGTGCTCAGGCCGATGACGTCCATGACTTCGGTCATGACCTCTTCGATGGAGCGGACGTTCTTGCTCAAGATGCGGGAGACCGATCGGCGCAGCCGGGCGGTCTCGGCCGCGTCGAGATCCATGGCCGTCACGACCACAATCGGGATGTCTTTCCAGCGGGGCTCCTGGCGCATGACCTCGGCGACCTCAAAGCCGTCCATTTCGGGCATCATGAGATCGAGGATGACCACGTCGGGGCGCTCCTCATCGAGCACTTCCAGGGCTTTGCGGCCGTTCTCGGCGCAGTCCACCCGCCAGCCGGCGTTGCGCAGGTGGCGGGAGATCATCTCGCGGATGGCCGGCTCATCTTCGACGACCAGCGCGCTGGCGCCCTCCTCGGGGTGGAAGCGCGAGAGGGTCTTGAGCAGGCGATCGCGCTGGATGGGCTTGACCAGGTAGTCGGTGGCGCCAAGCGCAAAGCCGATGTTGCGGTCGTCGATCATCGAGACCATCACCACCGGGATATGCTCCAGGCCGGCCTGGGATTTGAGCGTGGAGAGCACGCTCCAGCCGTCGCGACCGGGCATCATGACATCAAGGGTGATGACATCGGGGAGCTGCTCGCGGGCAAGCTCCAGGCCCTGATCGCCCGAGTAGGCCGAGATGAGCTGGAAGCCGCGCGGGGCCAGGATGCGGTGGATGAGCTCATGGACGTTGGGATCGTCGTCGATGATGAGCACCCGGGGGCCGCGGGGCGCGTCGGGGTTGAGCGCGCCGCTCTCGAAGTCGGGGCGCCAGACCACGCTGGAAGACTCATTGAGGCCGGCCGGATCGGCCGAGGGGATGGTTACCCGAAAGGTGGTGCCCTGGCCGGGCTCGCTCTCGACCTCGATGGTGCCGCCCATCATCTCGCAAAAACGTTTGCAGATGGTCAGGCCCAGGCCGGTACCGCCGTGGCGGCGCGTGGTGGACTCGTCGGCCTGGGTGAAGGGCTGAAACAGGCGCTCGATCTTGTCGGCGGAGATGCCCATGCCGCTGTCGATGACCTCCAGGCATACCCCGGCGCTGCCGTGCAGAGTCGCCGGTGAGGTGACCAGACGCACGGTGCCCTTCTCGGTGAACTTGACGGCGTTGCCCATCAGGTTGAGCAGCACCTGCTTGAGCTTGGTGCGGTCGGCGACCAGATCGCCGTGGTAGTGGTTGGAGAGCTCGATGTGGTTGCCGCTTTTGCGGGCCAGAGGATCGATGGTGTCGACGACCTCCTGGACAAGATGCCCCAGATCGAAGCTCTCGTTGAAGAGTTCCATCTTGCCGGCCTCGACCTTGGAGAGGTCGAGGATGTCGTTGATCAACGAGAGGAGGTGGTTGGCCGAGGCGTGCACCTTGCCCAGGTCGCGCGCGATGCTCTCCAGGTCGAGGGCTTCGATGCCGTGGCTGAGATCTTCCTGAATCAGCTCGGTGTAGCCGATGACGGCGTTGAGCGGGGTGCGCAGCTCGTGGCTCATGTTGGCCAGAAAGGCGCTCTTGGCGCGGCTTGCTTCCAGGGCGCGCTGCTCGGCTTCGGTGCGCTCTTCGACTTCGGTCTGGAGGCGGGCGTTGATCTCGACGAGCTGCTCGGTGCGCTCGGCGACGCGGCGCTCCAGTTCATCGCGGGCCTGGCGCAGCTCTTCCTCCATCTCCTTGCGGGTGGAGATGTCCTGGATCGCCACCAGCGAGCCCCACTGCGTGCCGTCGGCCTCGCGCATCGGCTTGGCCGAGACCAGCGTCCACAGACCGCTGCCGTCGCGGTGGGCGAACTGGTGATCGAACATCTCGGCGACGCCTTCTTTGCGGCGCGCAAGATTTTCGCGTGCTCGCCGGGCCCATTCGTCGGTCATGAAGTCGAAGAGGGTCTTGCCGACCATCTCCTCCTGCTCATAGCCCAGCATGCTCGCCATGCTGATGTTGGCGTAGACGATCTCGCCGTTCATCCGGCAGACCAGAATGCCGTCGTTGATCGTCTCAACGATGGTGGCAAATGGCAGGTCCCCACCCTGCGGCCCCGGAATCGAGATGCGTGTCGCGTCGTCGCGATCAGCCATACGCTCGTCCCACTGCGCAGCGCGTCCGCATCGTGCGGATGTACTGACGATCAGGGCGCGGGCAGCCTGCAGGAAGCTCCCGCGCGCAGGTTTTAAAGTGCTCGGTCGACTCTCACTATCCGGGATTGTCCGAGGGGCTGGCAAGGGAGAATTGACCCGGGTGAGGTAGGCGCATCGAGGTGATAGGCTTCCGGCTTGAAGGAGATAGCGCGGCGAGGCAGGGGGCTAAAAGTCGGCAAATCGCCAGAAATCGCGGGTTCTGCGAATTCTGACGCGCTGCGGCACGTTCTGAATCGCGAACGGACGCGACGCAAAAATAGCGTTTGTGGATTTTTGTAAAACAGGGTTGCCGAAGTCTGCTGCTGGACGTAGCCCCACCCCGGACGCAGAGTGCCGCGTCGGTGAAACGCTTGCCCCTACGATGAGGAATGATGTCACGTCGTCATAATCAGCCCGACGCTCCCGAGGCGGATATCTCCGCGGGGGAGCGTTATCTGGGCGTCTTTCGATACAGCGGTGAGGCGCTGCGGCTGGTATGGACGACCAGCGCGACCCTCACCGTCATACTGGGGCTTTTGACGCTGGTGGCCGGGGTGATGCCCGCGGCGATCGCCTACGTGGGGAAGCTCATCGTCGACCAGGTGGTGGAGGCTGCGGCCTCGGGGCTTGAGGCCGATCGCAGCCTGGCGCTGGTCTATGTGGCGGTGGAGGCGGGGCTGGTGGTGCTGATGGCCGGCGCGCAGCGGGGTCTGGGTGTGGCCCAGAGCCTTCTGCGCGCGCAGCTGGGACACCGGGTCAACACGCTGATCCTGGAGAAGTCGCTGCAGCTGAGTCTGACGCAGTTTGAAGACAGCGAGTTCTACGACAAGCTCACCCGGGCGCGGCGAGAGGCGTCGTCGCGGCCGCTGAGCCTGGTGAACCGGACGTTTTCGCTGGTGCAGAACGCCATCACGCTCGTGGGCGCAGCGGTGCTGTTGTGGCAGCTCTCCCCGTGGGCGGTGGTGATCCTGGTGGCGGCGGGCTTGCCGGCCTTCCTGGTCGAGACGCGCTTTAGCGGAGAGGCGTTTCGGCTCTTTCGCTGGCGCTCGCCAGAGGCGCGCCAGCAGATGTACCTGGAGACGGTGCTGGCGCGCGAAGACTACGCCAAGGAGGTTAAGCTCTTCGGGCTGGGGCCGATGCTGCTCGATCGGTATCGGGCGATCTTCGATGTGGTCTATGGCGAGGATCGCAGCCTGACGTTGCGACGCGGCTTCTGGGGCTATGTGCTGGGGCTCTTGAGCACTGCGGCCTTTTACGGGGCGTACGTGTGGGTGGTGCTCGAGACGGTGTACGGGCGCATTACGCTCGGGGACATGACGATGTACCTCTTGCTCTTTAAGCAGGGGCAGTCGGCGGTCTCGGCCAGCCTGAACTCGGTGGGGGGGATGTATGAGGATAACCTCTACCTCTCAACGCTCTATGAGCTGCTCGACGAGCCGGTGGAGTCGACCGATGAGGGGGTGAGCCAGGGCGCACGGCCGGGCGACGGGCTGCGTTTTGAGGATGTGTGGTTTAGCTACCCCGGTCAGGAGGATGCGGCGCTCAAGGGCTTGAGTCTGCATCTTCCGCCGGGGCAGAAGCTCGCGCTGGTGGGGGAGAACGGCTCGGGGAAGACCACGCTCATCAAACTTCTGACGCGGCTCTACAGGCCCTCGCGGGGGCGGATTTTGCTCGACGGCACCGATCTGCGGGACTGGCAGCTGGCGGAGCTGCACCGGCGCATCGGGGTGATTTTTCAGGACTTTGTGCGCTACCAGTTCAAAGTTGGTGAGAACATCGGGGTGGGGGATGTGGCGTATCTCGAAGACGAGGCGCGCTGGGAGCGGGCGGCGGCCCGGGGGATGGCCGACGACTTTGTGGCGTCGATGCCCGCGGGCTTTCATACGCAGCTGGGGCGTTGGTTTAAAGATGGTCGCGAGCTCTCCGGGGGGCAGTGGCAGAAGATCGCGCTGGCGCGGGCGTTTATGCGTGAGCGCTCCGACATTCTGGTCTTTGATGAGCCGACCTCGGCGATGGACGCGCAGGCCGAGTCGGAGGTCTTTGAGCGCATCAAGGAGCTGACGGATCGGCAGATGGCGATCCTGATCTCGCACCGCTTCTCGACGGTGCGCATGGCCGATCGTATCGCGGTGCTGGAGGGTGGGCAGATCAGCGAGCTCGGTAGCCACGAGGAGCTGATGGGCGAGCAGGGGACGTATGCGCGGCTGTTCAATTTGCAGGCCGAGGGCTACCGCTGAGCCCGGCTGCTTTGAGCCTGCCTCATTGAGAAGAGCCGCGGGTTGGGGGTATGAGTGCGCCTGCAACTTCTGCCACGGAGGCTTTTTTTGGAACTTCCCGTCGATGCGATTCGCCCGCAATTTATGGAGGCGCTGCGCGCGCACCCTCGCCATATTTTGACCGCGCCGACCGGCTCCGGGAAGTCGACGCGCCTGCCGCTGTGGCTGGCCGAGTTCACCGGTAAGCCGGTGCTGGTGGTGGAGCCGCGGCGTGTGGCCTGCCGGTCGCTGGCGGGGTTTCTGGCCGGGCAGCGTGGCGAGGAGGTGGGGGCGTCGGTGGGGTACCGGGTGCGTTTTGATGATCGCTCAAGCGCGCAGACTCGGGTGCTCTTTGCGACGACGGGCATCGCGCTGCGGATGCTCAGCGAGGAGGGAGGAGAGCGGGAGCGTTTTGGGGCGGTGCTGATCGATGAGTTTCATGAGCGAGGCTGGGAGGTCGACGTGCTCAGCGCGGCGCTATTGCGGGCGCAGTCCACCGGCGCCTATCAGGGGCAGGTGGTGCTGACGTCGGCGACGGTGGACGCCGAGGCGATCGCCGGTCGCATCGACGCGAGAGTGCATCACGCCAGCGGTCGCACGTACCCGGTTGAGATTCGTTACGCCGACGATGTTCCGGCACCCACCGGCGATGGGCTGGCTGCCAGGGTGCGCGACGCGCTCGCCAGGGAGCTCGGCAGCGCACAGGACGACGGGGGCGATGTGCTCGTGTTTTTGCCGGGAAAACGCGAGATTCAGGCCGCCGAAGACGCGCTGGGCGGGCTCGCGCGCACGCACAATTTGGACATTGTTCAGGTGCACGGGAGCCTTCCCGTCGATGAGATTCAGCGGGCGTTTAAACCCGAGGCGCCCCGGCGGCGCGTGTTTCTGGCGACCAATGTGGCGGAGACGTCTGTGACGCTTCCCGGGGTGACGCTGGTGCTGGACAGCGGGCTTGCGCGGATGCGGGTGCACCGGGGAGGGCGCTCGGCGCTGGCGCTCGTGCCGGTGGCCGAGGCGTCGATGGATCAGCGCGCCGGGCGCGCGGGCCGTGTGCGCGAGGGTCGGTGTGTGAGGCTGTGGAGCGAGCGCTACTCGCCAGAGCCTCATGCCGCCCCGGAGATCGAGCGGATTGAGCTCGACGATGTGCTGCTGGCGGCGGCCTCGGTGGGGCTGGAGGGGCCAGCCTTTCTGGACGCCCCCTGGATCTCGATGCCGCCCGGCTTTGCGGTGGACGAAGCCCGTGCGCGCCTGCGGCGCGCACGGGCCCTCGACGACCAGGGCCGCCTGACCGCGCTCGGCCAGGAGCTCGCCACCATGCCCGTCAGCGGCGCCGAGGGCCGGCTGCTCATCGACCCGCCC
>NZ_VOSL01000016.1 GCF_007997005.1 Lujinxingia vulgaris
GACGTGCCGCTCAGAACGCCTCGCCGAACAGATTGCTCAGCGACTTATCCCGCAAGAGCCTCGCACGCCGGCGCCCCGGTCGGGCTGTGCGGCGCGTAGTTCGCCGCCAGCCCTGCCTCATGCGGGTCGCCCTCGCGACACTTCACCGGCGAGTGGCGCCTCAGCCACAACGTGCCGCAGGGAAAAACGCAACGTTTTTTGCCGGCGATCCAGCGCTTGCGCACCCGCACATACGCGCTCTGAAACGCCCTCTCCCGGCTGACGGCCTGCTCGAGAAGCTCCGGATGAAACGCCGCATAGCGCGGGACGGACTGTCGGCCTTTCTTCCGCCGAAGATCTTTCGCGCAGTCGAAGGGATTGGTGGCGAGCACGCCTTTGACGCCCAGAAATCGGCGGCGCTTCTTCTTTCGCTGGCGGTGAATCTCGTTTTCCTCCTCGCGCAGACGCTTCTCAAAATACGCGACGACCTCCTCCAGCGACATATCGTCGTAGCCCGGCGGGCGCCTGGGGATGAACTCAAAGCTCTCGGGCTGATCGTCGCCGTAGTAGCTGTCGGGACGCGGGACCTGCATCGGCTTTTCCCAGTCCGAGGGCATGATCTTAAAGCCCGGCCAGTCCTTTGCTCGGCGAACAAGGCCGGCTTTGACCGGGTTGAGCAAGACGTAGAGCAGCTGAATCTCGAAGACCTCCCGGTCGAGCA
>NZ_VOSL01000017.1 GCF_007997005.1 Lujinxingia vulgaris
CGACGAGCCGGCGCCGCGGGCAGCGGCCGCTTCGGCACGCGCGGCCACGGCGGCGCGCGCGGCTTCTTCCTGCTCTTCGATGCGCGCCAGCAGATCTTTGGCCGGCTGATGGCTCGAGCGCACCAGGAGCACGCTCTCGGCCAGGTCGCGCGCCGCGTCGTTCTTACCGTTGTTCAGCTCACTGCGGGCCTCGGAGACCACGGCGTTGAGAATGCCGGCCAGCGTCCCGTCTTCTTCCATCTTCTTGTAGAAGAGCGAGTGCGAGGGGATCGCCGAGGCATGCTCCAGCGCCTCGAGCACGTCGCCGGCCTCCAGGCTGTCGCGGGCGTCTTCATAAAGACGCTGGAAGGGAAGTTCGTTGCGCGCGCTGCTGAGCAGCTCGCTGATGCGACGCTGCTGGTCGGCGTTGGGCTCCATCAGCTCACCGATGGACTCGAGCTTGCCGATGGCGCGCTGAAGTTGGCCGGCGTCGATATCGTCCTTCGCGCTGCCAATGGCCGCGTCGATGCGATCGTCGCCTGCGGCGACCTCCAGATCGGCGATCTCCTGGGCGGCCGCGGCCTGCACCTGAGGATCGACCTCGGCGACCGCTTCACCACCGGTGCTTTCCTTATCGCCGCCCAGCACAAAGATCGCGGCGATGGCCAGCAATGCCGCCACCAGGAGGCCTCCGCCAAAGACCAGCGCCTTATTCGGGCCTCCGCCGCTCGGAGCCACCGCAAAGTCGGGCGCGGCGGCCTCGGGCGCCGGCGGCGTGAACACGTAGTTCTCGCCAGGCTCCACAAAGCGGAACTTCACGTGGCCCAGCTCCACCACGTCGCCGCGCTTAAGATGGGTGGCCCGGTAGCTCTCACCGCTGACCTTGACGCCGTTCTTACTGTTGAGATCGACGATCTTGTAGGTGGCGTTCTTCTCGCGCACGATCTTGGCGTGCTTCTGCGAGATCGAGCGGTGGTCGATGATGAAGTGGCAGTCTTCGCCGCGGCCGATCACCGTCTCGTTCTGCGTCAGCGAGAACTCCTGGCCGGCGAAGTTGCTGGAGATCACCACCAGCTTGGCCGGCAAGGCCGGCATCATGGAGGTGACCTCGCGCTCGGTCTGCTCCAGATCGGAGAGACGGGTGACCGTGGTCACCTCGTTGGCTCCGGGCGCCTTGCCCGGCGCGCGCGCCTTAGGCTTGGGAAGGGGCTTGGCCTTCTTCTCGCCCTGCAAGGTCAGCCGGTAGTCGCCGATGAGCACCACATCGCCCACCGCGAGCTCCTCGCGACCCTTGATGTTTTTGCCGTTTCGCTTGACCCCGTAGCGTGCGGAGACATCTTCGACAAAGATCTTATCGTCCTGACGCAAGATACGCGCGTGGTTACGCGAGACGTTGCGCTCGGTCAGGCGGATGGTGTTGCCTTCGGCCCGCCCCACGGTGATTTCATCCCGGATGAGCGAGACGACGGTTTTGCCGCCTTCATCATCCTCGATCAGGAGCTTGTGCATTCACGCTTCCTCGAAGCAGGTCGTCGCTCGACAGTTGGGCAGGAAGGATACCGCGACGCCATCGCGACGCAACCCCAATTGAGCGGCCGCACACCACGAGGTGGCGGCGGTGGTATCAGGCGACGTTGAGACTCCACTTGAACATTCCAGTCTCATGGTTAGCACAGCCCCCCCACATGTTCAATTTAGGGCGCGCTTCCGACGCGCGCTTATGCACGCTGAGCGCGACGCTCCCGCCAGCCTTCCACCAGGTTGTAAATCACCGGGATCACCACCAGCGAGATGGCCGCCGAGACAAAGAGTCCACCGATCACCGCGCGCGCCAGCGGCGCCTGGGTGTCACCGCCCTCGCCAAGGCCCAACGCCACCGGGATCAACGCGAGCACCGTGGTGGCCGTCGTCATCAAAATCGGGCGCAGTCGACGGCGCGCGCTCAGCGCCACCGCTTCCGCCACACCCATGCCCTGCTCGCGCCGCATCAGGTTGACGTAATCGACAAGCACAATGGCGTTGTTGACCACGATCCCGGTCAGCACGATGCACCCCATAAAGGACTGCAGGTTAAAGGTCGTGCCGGTGGCCAGCAGCATCAGCACCACCCCGATGCCCGCCAGCGGGATGGAGAACATGATGTAGAGGGGCTGCAAAAAACTCTCAAACTGCGCGGCCATCACCATGTAGACGAGCACCACCGCCAGCAGAATGCCCACCATCAAGCCGGCGAAGGTCTCTTCCTGCTCTTCGGTCTCACCCTGCACCAGCACGCTGAACTGGTCGGGGATCTCCATCTCGTTGATACGCTCGCGCAGGTCGGCGGTAATCGTCCCCAGGTCGCGCTCCCCGCTGAGGTAGGCGCGCACATCGACGACGCGACCCTGATTTTCGCGCTCGATGGTGAGCGGCCCTTCCACCTCTTCCACGCTGACGATGTCGCCGAGCAAGGCGGTGCCCACCCCGGGGATGACGATCGGCGCGTCGAGCAGCGCCTCTACGCCCAGACGCTCTTCGCGAGGCAGGCGCACGATCACGTCAAACTCATCGCCATCGGTACGCAGCACCGAGGCACGCGTGCCCTGGATGTAGGTCTGCACCTGGCGCGCCACATCGGAGGGCTGCACGCCCATCGCGCCAAGCTTCTCACGATCGGGGACCAGGCGAACTTCTTTGCCGCCGGGCTTACGGCTCACGTTCGCGCCGGTGATGCCGTCGACCGATGTCATGATCTCGGCGACCTCTTCGGCGAGCTTGTCGGCCGTCTCCAGATCGTAGCCGCGCACCTGAACTTCGAGACGCTCACCGCCGCCCTGGAGCACGCGCAGAATCCAGAGGCCACCGCCGGCGCGCACGCGCACGTCGCCGCCCGGGATCATCCCCTTAAGCTCACGACTGAGCACCGTGGCGATCTCATCGCTGGAGCGCTCCCGCTTATCTGGCTTGACCAGCTTGATCTCGATCTCGCCACTCTCCCCGCCGGCGGTCGAGTAGAATCCCGGGGTGCCGACGATCGTCTCCATCAGCTCCATCTCCGGGACCAGATCGGGGATGCGCGCCTCGATCTGCTGAATCGCCCGCTCGGTCACCTCAATGCGGGTGCCTACGGGAAGATCGAGCGAGACGCTTACCTCGCTCATATCATCTTCGGGCAAGAGCTCGGTGCCCACAAAAGGCGTCAGCATCATCACGCCGGCAAAGATCGCGATCACCGTGGCCAGCGTGGTCTTCGGGTGCCCCAGGCACCAGTCGGCGAGGTTGCCGTAGGTCTTCTCCAGGGCATCGAGAAAACGCCCGATCGTGCCCTTCTCACCGCCTTCCATCGACTCACCGCGCTTTAAGAAGCGCGAGGCGAGCATGGGGATCAGGGTCATGGCCACAGCGAGCGAGCAGATCAGGGCGAAGCTGACCACAAAGGCCATCTGCCCGAAGAAGATCGAGGCAAAGCCTGTCAAGAAGACCACCGGCACAAAGACCACAAGCGTGGTGATCGTCGAGGCCACGATCGCCGTGGCCACCTCGCGCGAGCCCTCCACCGCCGCAAACTCCGGGTCGTCGCCCCCTTCGAGCCTTCGGAAGATGTTTTCCAGGATCACGATGGCGTTATCGACCAGAAGGCCCACCCCCAGGGCCACACCGCCGAAGCTGATGAGGTTCAGCGTGATGTCGAAGTAGTACATCAGCGTGAAGATCCCGATGATCGAGATCGGGATGCCCACGGCGATGATCAGCGTGGAGCGGATGCTGCGTAAAAAGAAGAGCAGCACGAGCACGGCCAGCGCCGCGCCGACCAGCACGGAGTCCTGGACGTTGGCGATCGACTCCTCGATGTATTCGGAGGTGTCGGTGGTCACTGTGAAGTAGGCGCGCCCGTCGTAGTCGCGGTTGATGCGCTCGATCTCAGCGCGCACCCGCTCGGCCACCTCCACGGTGTTGGTGCCCGACTGGTTGGTCACCGAGAGGCGCAGCGAAGGCTCACCATTGATGCGCACGACGTTGGAGGGATCTTCAAAGGTGTCGAGCACCTGGGCGACGTCGCGCAGGTAGATCGGCACGCTTGCCCCTTCCACACCGGAGCGGCTTCCCACGATCAGCGTCTGCAGATCTTCGGGCTCACCGGCCTCGCCGAGCACGCGCACGAGCAGGGACTGATCAAAGCGCTCGATGTTGCCGGCCGGGAGGTTGCGGTTTTCGGCGCGCAGCGCGTCGACCACCGAGGAGGGTGAGAGCCCGAAGGCGCGCAGCCGCTCGGTATCGAGCACCACCTGAATCTGACGCTTGAGCCCACCGCGTACATCGACTGAGGCCACCCCTTCGACCCGCTCCAGGCGCGGGGCGAGCTGGAGCTCGGCCAGCTGGCGCAGCTGCGGCTCGGTGAGCTCCCCGCTGAGCGCGAGCTGCATGATGGGGAAGCTCCCCAGGTTGAACTTAAAGATCACCGGATCTTCGGCGTCTTCGGGAAGCCCCGCTTTGACGCGCTCAATGGTGGCGCGCACGTCGTTGAGGGCGGTGTCCAGGTTGGTGCCCCAGACAAAGCGCAGCGCCACGCGGCTTCGACCCTCTGCCGAGAAGCTCTCAATGGAGTCGATGCCCTCCACCGTGCCGATCGCCTCCTCAATGGGGCGCGTGATCAGCGTCTCGATCTCCTCGGGGCCGGCGCCCTCGTAGGTGGTCATCACCGAGATCGAGGGGAAGTCGATCTCCGGCAGAAGATCGACCTGCAGGCGCGTAAACGAGACGGCCCCCAGGATCATCAGCCCGAGAAAGACCATGGTCGTCATCACGGGACGACCGACTGCAAATTTGGGGAGGTTCATCGTTGCTTCCTGGCTTCCAACGTCGTGGGGGCGAGCCCCCGGCGGCGCGCGATCGCGGTGGACTTATCCCTGAGCGCTGGCGTCGTCGCCGGCGTTGGTGTTGATGTCGCGCACTTTGCTGCCGTCCTGGAGCTTCTCGTGGCCGCGCAGCACCACGCTCACGCTCTCATCGAGGCCCTCGACCACCTGGGTGCGTTGCTCGCCAACAAGGCCCAGCACGATCTCCTGACGGGTGGCCTCGCCGTCGACGACTTTCCAGACGTAGGGGGTGCCGTCGCGCTCGCGCAGGATCGCCTGGCTGCTCACGGTGATGGCGTCGTCGACGCTGCCGAGCTCCATGCTGACGCGGGCGTACATCCCGGGGCGGATGCGTACGCTCTCATCGTCGAGCACCACGTCGACGCGCAGGCTGCGCGTGGCCGGGTCGAGCGCGGGCGCGATGCGGTGAATTTTGCCCTGCAAGGGTGCGCTGCCCAGGGCGCCGACGCGCAGGGTGACCGGCGTCTCGGTCTTGACCCGCGGGGCGTCGCGCTCGGGGATGCGCACGCTGACGTAGATGTCGCTGTCGTCGATCACCCGAAAGATCGTCTGACCGGGGCTGACGTAGGTGCCGCGATCGACGTAGCGCTCGCCAACCAGGCCGTCGAAGGGCGCGCGGATTTTGGTGTTACGAAGATCTTCGCGGGCCGACGCCAGTCGCGCCTCGTTCTGGGCGATGGTCGCCTCGGCCACCGCCACACGCTGCTCCGCAGCGCTGATCTGGCTGCGCAGCTCTTCGATCTCCCGCTCGGTGATCATCTGACGCTCCAGCAGCGGTTCTTTGCGCGCCAGATCGCTGCGCAGGTTGGCGAGCTGCACCCGCGCCTCCTCCAGGCTCGCGCGCGACATCAGCACCGAGGCGTTGAGCTCGCGCACGCGCTGCTGGGTGGGTGTGGCGTCCACCTCGGCCAGCACCTGCCCCTGCTCCACCTTGTCGCCGATGTTGGCCTCAATGGTGATGACGCGCCCGGCGATGTCCGAGGAGAGCTCGGCCATCCCGTCGGATTGAAACTCCCCGGCGTAGTCGCCCTGCACGGCGAAGGGGCCGCGCTCGACCTCCACCGTCTCCACCGACGCGCGCACCTCGCCGCCGCCGGCCATCTTCGGGCCCTTCGGGCCCGCCGACGATTCGGAGGGTTTGCACCCGCCGGCGACCATCATCATCGCCAGCAGCGCTGCGACATATCCTGTGACTCTCAAACCCATCTCTTCGCCTTTCCTGATCGGCCGCGACGTGCCCTGATAAGCTCGCGGCGCGGTGCCTTAGCGGGGTGACTGTTCAAGTGAAGCGCGCGTCGCCTCATTCCGGAAGATCTTCGAGGTAGCGGTAGCGCACCTCGGCCAGACGCGCCTGCAGGCGCGCCTGATTGAGACGAAGCTCTGCGCTCAAAAGTTGCTGGGAGGCGTCGCTGACTTCCAGGCTGGTGGCCAGCCCGGATTCAAAACGCGCCGAGGTAAATTCGTAGGTTTCCTGTGCGACCTGCACCTGCTCGCGGGCTACATCGATGGCGGCGCGGGCGGTGTCGAGATCGCGGCTGGCGCGACGAAGCTCGGTGCTGGCCTGGCGAAGATCGCGCTTGAGCGCGAGCTCCTGCTCGGCGATCTGAGCGCTGGCGCGGTCAAGTCGGGCGTAGCGCGCGCCGCCGTCGTAGAGCAACCAGCTCGCGCCGATGCCCACCGTCCAGTTGAACCCGTTGGGGTTAAAGAGCGTGGGCTGGCCCAGCTGGGCGCCGGCGGTCAGCTGCAGCGAGGGCACAAGCCCCCACCAGGTGGCGCGGCGCGCCAGCTCGGCGGCCTCAATGCTGTAGCGCCGCGAGACAAAGTCCTCGCGCTCCCGGCTCACCTCCGAGTTGGTTGCACCCTGCAAGGAGGACTCGCCACCCTCGATCACGTCCGGATCAAAATCGACGCGAAGCTCCCCGTCGGGCTCCCGGCCCAGCAGGTAGGCCAGCGCGTCGGCGGCGTTGCCCAGATTCTGGCGGGCCTCCAGCAGGGTCTGCTCCGCTTCGAGCACCTGCTGGCGCGCGCGGCTGACATCGACCGCCACCGCAAGCCCGGCGTCAACGAGCGCCTCGGAACGATCCAGATAGGCCCGTCGCAGATCGACAGCCGACTCGGCGATATCGACATCGCGCTGCGCGGCGGCCAGAGTATAGAAGCTCTCCTCGGCCTCCAGTTGAAGCAGGGTACGCTGCCAGGCGCTCTGCGCTTGGGTAGCGTCGAGCTGTCGGTCCGCCTGGCGGTAGGTGAAGTACTGCGGCGCGTTAAAGAGGCTCATGGAGGCGTTGGCGTTCACGCCCCACTCCACCGCTTCGCGCACGGTGTTGCCCTGCACCTCAACCTCACCGCCCCCCTGATAGGTCACATTGGCCGAGGAGCTCAGCTGCGGCAGCAGCGACCCCAACGCCTCGCGCCGGCTCGCCCGACTCTGCTCGATCTGCAGCTCGGTGATGGTCCAGCTCTCGTTCTGCGTCTCCAGCTCGCGAAGCACCTCGTCGAGGCTCAACCCCGTCGCGCTCGCGGTCGTGGTTTCAGGCGCGGAGCTTTCGGCGCCGTCGCGTTGCTCTATTTGTTGCGCTGCGGCCTCGGGCAGCGTCCATGCGCCGACCACGAGCAGCGCTGACACCGCACTGCAGCTGCGCGCCCGGGCGCGCCACGTCCTACTTCGTACCACCATAAGTCCTGGCTCTCGTTCAAAGCCTCATCAGCAAAGGGCGCTGCCTCAACCTCAAGGGGTGAAAATTTATTCACAAGAGTTTCCATCGAGGCGACGACCGTCTTGTAAGCGTCCGCGCGCTCGGGCTAGGCTGCCAGCCAACTTCCAGGCAGCGGCGGCAAACATGCGATCGAAGGTTTCTATGTTCAAGCGAACTTCCCAAAAGAGCTCCTGCGTCTTGCTCGCCGGCCTCATCGCCGCAGCCACCCTCGCGATTCTCCCCTCTCAAGAGGTGCAGGCCGCCGGGTTCTACCTGCCCACGCGCGGGGTCGCCTCGACGGGGCGAGCGGCCGCCTCGGTGGCGCCGCACTCGGCGGACCTGGACGCGCTCTGGTACAACCCGGCCGGCATCACACTTCTGGAAGATCGCGCGCTGCTTCTCGATCTGGCGCTGGTCGACACCCAGGTCACCTTCAGCCGCGCGCCCCGCCAGATGCCCGACGGCTCCACGCGCACCTACGCGCCGGTGCAAAATCAGGCGCCGCCGCAGACCATCCCGCAGATTCTTGTGGGTGGCCCCACCAAACACCCGCGCCTTTTCTGGGCGGCCGGCGCTTACACCCCTTACGCCTCCGGCAACCGCTACCCCGTTGACGGGGCGCAGCGCTACGTGCTCATCGATAACACCGGCTCGGGCATCGGGTACGTGCACGCGGCAGTGGGCTATAAGGTGAGTGACACGCTCTCGGTGGGCGTGGGGCTGCAGAACTTCATGGGCGTCTTTCGAATCGTCTCCACCGGCTCGGGCTATGCCGGGATGTTCGGCGATCCGGAAGACGAAGATCTGGACATCCTGGCCGAGACGACCGTCTCGAGCTTCTTCTCACCCACGGCGAACCTGGGGGCGACCTGGAAGCCGCACACAAACTGGACGGTGGGTGCATCGTTGCAACTTCCCGCCGTGCTGCGCGACGGCAACGCCACCATCGACACGCGCATGCCCACCCACCCGGCCTACGATAACGCCACGACCACCGGCAATGAGGCCTCCATTGAGGTGCCCTTTCCCCTTCACGCACGCTTAGGGATCCGCCACGCCACCGCCCGCACCAACGTGGAGCTGGCGGTGGTCTACCAGCGCTGGTCCACGCTCACCGAAGTGGAGGTCAGCCCCAACGAGGTCGAGATCGACGGCGTGCCGGGCGTGGGCGCCATGCCCGTCGCCCCCTTTGTGCTGCCCCAGCAGTTTCGCGACAGCATCTCGGTGCACCTCGGCGGGGAGTGGATCGTCAGCGATCGCCTCTCCGCCCGCGGCGGCTACGCCTTTGAGCGTGGCGCGGTGCCCGATGCCACCTACAGCGTCTTTGCGCTCGACCCCGACAAGCACATGCTCAGCCTGGGCGCGGGCTTCGATGTCAACGCGCGCCTGCGCCTGGATATGAGCGCCGCCGCCCTGATCATGCCCACCCGCGTCATCACCGACTCCGAGGTGCGCCAGATCAACCCGTCAGACGAAAACGACGAGATCACGCTGGTGGTCGGAAACGGCACCTACGAGCATTTCGGCTACATCGCCGGCCTCAGTGCCCGCTATTTTTTCTAATCATTTCAACAGCTTAGACACACGCACACCACATCGAGAAACACGCCTGCGAGCCGACCCACGGTCACCCTGCGAACCGACCCACGGTCACCCCGCGAACCGACCCACGGTCACCCTGCGAAACGACCCACGGTCACCCTGCGAAACGACCCACGGTCACCCTGCGAAACGACCCACGGTCACCCTGCGAAACGACCCACGGTCACCCTGCGAGCCGACCCACGGTCACCCTGCGAGCCGACCCACGGTCACCTTGTGAACCGACCCACGGTCACCTTCTGGCGTCGGAAAACACGCGTGCGGATCGACCCGCAATCCGACCCACGGTCACCCTGCGAGCCGACCCACGGTCACCCTGCGAACCGACCCACGGTCACCCTGCGAATCGACCCACGGTCACCCTGCGAGCCGACCCACGGTCACCCTGCGAACCGACCCACGGTCACCTTCTGGCGTTGGAAAACACGCGCGTGAACCGACCCACGGTCGCCGTCTGGCGGCGTTGCGTGCCCTCCCCCACCATGTCGTCACGTGTCCGTCCGCGCCGCGAATGATGCGATCAGAACTTCAGCGCCGCAGCCGGCTGAATGGCGTCGCGGTGGCAGGCGGTGATCTGCGCCATCAGGTCTTCGACGGCCTGATCGTCCTTCGAGAAGTCGATGTCCGAGGTGTCGATCTGGATCATCGGCGCGTCGTCATAATGCGCAAAGAAGTTGTGATAGAGCCGGCGCAGGCGGTCGATGTACTCCGGATCCATGTTCTTCTCGTAGGAGCGCCCGCGCTGGTTGATGCGCCCCATCAGCACATCGAGCGGCGCGTGCAGGTGCACCACCACGTCGGGACGGGGCACCTGGGTGGAGAGGATCGAGTACATGCGATCGTAGAGGGTGAGCTCATGATCGCTGAGCGTCAGGCTCGCGAAGAGCCGGCATTTTACAAAGAGGTAGTCGCTGACCGAGAGCGGGCTGAAGAGATCGCTCTGGGCGAACTCCTCCTGCTGGCGGTAGCGACTCAACAGAAAGAACATCTCGGTCTGAAAGGCGTAGCGATCCTTATCCTCGTAGAACTTTGCCAGGAAGGGGTTCTCTTCGAAGATCTCCAGCACGGTGCGCGCGTTAAAGCGGGCGGCCAGCCGGTTGACCAGCGTGGTCTTCCCAACCCCGATCGGGCCTTCAACGACAATGTAACGGGGTGATTCGGAGACGGCGGCTGGCATCATAATTCGACGTCCGATGGCGTGCGGTTTTTTAAGGAGCGGCTCACGGCCGGCAACCTAGCGCGGCCACCTTCAGACGGTCAACACCGGGGCCGACAAAGTCCGCGAAGGGCGGCCCGCACCGGCGCGAGGTCGCGCCAGACAAGGCGATCGCGGAGGTGGGTCGGAGCGGGGCGCTGCGCGTCTGCGGGGAGGTGTATCGGAGTGGGGGGATCGCCCTCACTCCCCATCCAACAACCTTCGCCGGTGATCGACGAGCTTATAATAGCGCTCCAGGCCCCGCTCCTCCTGCAGCAACCACTCGCCGAGGTTATCCATACCGCTTGTGATGTCCTCGCGTGTCAGCTCACCCTGGTCGCGGGGAGTAGCGCTGAAGTAGCGCAGCACCAGATCGCCGATGGCCACCCAGCTGGCGCGGTATTCCTCGCCCTGGACCGCGCCGCGCCCCATGATGCGCACGCCTTCGCCATCGGGGTCGAGCTCACCGGCGCGGGCCATAAACTCACCGAGGAGGGTGCCGGTGGGTAGCCCGGCGTGCTGGCCCTGCACGTCGTAGCGTCGGTCCGGATCGAGGCTCTGCATGGCGAAGCGTGCGACCGGCGCGAGCTCTTCGAGGTCGAAGGCCTGCACCATCAGCGCGTAGACCATCATGGCGCTCTGGTCGGCGCGGCGCGTGTTGTCGCCCAGGTAGCTGAGCGCAGCGCTGATGGTGGCGCGGCCGTCCGGATCGTCGTGCAACGCAGCGATAAGTTCGACGGCGGCGAAGAACCAGCGCGAGGTGAACATCTCCATCAAGGCGTCGGGCACCTCTTCGGTGAGCCAGCCCTCAAACTCGCCACGCTCCTCCATCTCGCGGGCGCGCTGGGCGGTGTAGTCGAGCACGTGCGAGGAGAGCGCGATGACGCCGGGGTTGTTGAACTGGTAGCCGCCCTGCCCGTCGGGTTGCGCGCGCAAGACCACATCGAGGAAGCCCTCGGCGAAGTCGGCCAGGTGCGCCTTTACCTCTTCATTGTCATCGGCGCGGCGCACCATCTCGGCCAGGCGATCGACGATGATGTCGACGCGGCTGACCTCGTCGAGCGTGCGGCCGTCAGCGAGCGTCAGCGTCGCCTCGCCAGCGCGGGTGGTGTAGTCGTCATCGGCGCGCAGCCAGGCATAGATCAGCTGACGCAAGCGCTCATCGACGTTGACGCCCTCATCATCGCGGACGTTGGCCGTGGAGAGCGCCAGCGCGCGCAGCCCGGAGAAAACGTGTCCGCGCTCAAAGATCGCGTCGAGCGCCGGCTCCAGGCTCACGAGGTTGGCGCCCTTCATGGGGCTGCGATTGCCGGCGCGGTCAAAATAAAGATCGACCCGGCCGGAGTAATGATCGTGGATCACCTCGAAGATGCGCGTGAGCAACTCTTCGCGATTGTGCCGGCTAAACGCCTGCGCCAGCGGGTAGAGCACGTCGATAAGCCCGCTGGCCTCGGCCGCGTAGAGCCCGTCGGCGTGGTGATTGGCCATCACGTAGCCGTCTTTGCAGGTGGGGCTTGTGACTTCGAGCACATACCCGTTGTTTTCGTCCTCAAAACGCAGGCGCGGCTGGTTGAAGAGGCGCGTGATCTGCGCGGGGGTCGGGCGCGGGTCGAGGCGCGCGCCGAAGAGTTCGCTGGCCACGCTGAGCATGTTGCCCACGGTGTCATCGTCAACCGCTCCGGGCACGAGCTCATTGAGGATCTCCAGCAGCTCGCCAATATCGCTGTTGGTGAACTCGTCGCTGATGTAGTCGGTGAGCAGAAGATCGCCGGCGACGGCTTTGACAAAGGCCTCGGCGGCGCCGGGAAGCTCCACCATCGGGGGCATGTCGATGACATCGACGCCCGGCACCACAACCTCCTCGATGTTCATCACGTAGGGCGTGCCGGCAGTGTCCCGCAGCAGGTGGAAGGTGCGCTGGAACATGCTGCGGTTCTCGGGCGACTCCGGCTGGGAGTAGTCCATCGGCTCGCGGAAGATCTCATCGGAGGGGCAGGCGCGGATGCACTCAAAACGCGCCACCGTGCCGATCTGCAGATCGGCGTTGCATTGCTCAAAACACGCGTTGTAGGGGCCGTCTTCGGCCGGCACCGCCTGCATATTCTTGTGGCGCAGCAGGGTGAGCATCGCCTCCCCGCTGCGCTCCATGATGGGCTCGCGCAGCGCGATAAAGACGTCTTCCCAGAGCTCGGGGTCGGCGGCGATCTCGCGCAGGATCGGCAGAAGATCATGCGCCAGCGTGGAGTTCTCCCCGAGATCGGCGGCCGGCGCGTCTTCGATCGCCTCGATGGCGTCGCTGATTGCAAACGAGAAGTGCGCCAGCCCCCCGGTCGACTGCTGCAGAAAGCGCGAGGTCAGCTCCATGACTTCGGGGAGCTCGGTGATGGAGAGACCGCTGATGATCGCGTCGACCACATCGACCATCGGATGTTCCGGTGAGTAGGCGGGGTAAGGTCCGCGCGCGTCCTGGCCGACGACCGCCGGCCCGAGCAACGATCGCGCCGCGGCCGCCCCGTGGTAGACGGCGTCTTCGGCAGCGAGTCCGGCGCCCAGGTTCACCAGGAAGGGCAGCGAGGTCTCGCTTAAGTCCACGTATTCAAAGACGAAGTCGTTCTGCGCGAACTGCAGCCTTCCAAAAAGATCGCGCATCATCAGGGGGTGCGGCGAGGGCTCATCGCTTAAGGGTTTGATGGCCAGGGCGGGGCCCTCGGTCATCTCGAAGCGCCCCTGGGCGTCGACGTCGGCCAGGCCATCGTCGTCGCCATCGATAAAGGGCGCGGGCATGCTGCCGTCGGGGCGACGTCGAACCTTCGGAAAGCCCCGATCGTCAAAGAGTGCCACCAGCGCAAGGCGGCTCGACTCGCCATTAAGGTAGCGCGGATCGCCTTTGAGCAGCATGTCGCGAAGCATCACCGAGACGCGGTCGGTGGCGATCTCGGGGGGCTCATTCTCCAGGCCCTCGGCCAGCGCGCGCAAAAGGTTGCTGCCGGCGGCGGGCTGGCTGATGTCGGGGTTGCCCTGGTCGTCGAAGCCGTCCTGCTCGGCGAGCACGCGCCCCATGTGGCCCATCAGGGCGGTGCTCTGATCGAAGAGGGAGAGCTCGTAGAAGAAGCGCCCCTGGTGACGTGGCGAGAGGTAGTCGGTGGGCCCGACCTCGGGCTGATTGAGGATGAAGTCGAGGAGCTCCTCGTCGTTGGCAGCCTCTTCCATGATCAGGGGTAGGCGACGGGTGAGCGCCGGAAAGTAGCCCTGCTCAATGGCCGGGAGGATGGCCTGAAGGAAGTTGTCGAGCTCCGCCTCGGTGCCCGGGGGAACGGCGCGATCGACGGCGCCGACGAACTCATCGCGGCGCGCCTCCAGAAGCGCGCTGCGCTCCTCGGGCTGCACCGCGCCGCGGCGCGTGTCTTTGAGCCAGATGGCGTGGAGCTCCTCGCCAAGGGTGCCGCGCTCAGGGACGCGCCGCTCCAGATCGTACTCCTTCACACATCCGGCGCTCGCCACCACTGCCAACATCAGCACTACCGATGCGGCTCGCCCTGCTCTTCTACCACTCGCCATCATGCTATTTATCCCGGGTCACCAGAAGGCGCCGTCGCGCCCGTATCTCGAGTCTCGATGAGGTGCATCCCGTCGCGCTTCCGATCATAGAGAGAGAACGCTCGGGTCGCTCACACCACCTGCGCCCGCTCCCTTCACGCGAACATCCGGCGATGCCTTCGCCGCAAACATAAATTGGGTGCCACGTCTGCTCACAGCTCCCAAGGTATAACAAAGTTTGACGTCGCGCGGAAAGCCAGCCGGCCAAAGATCGGTTAGAGTGGTCGCGACGCGCTGCGTCGCATGTTGACCGCCCGAAACGGCCTTTGTTACCCTCCGCGCATCCACGTTTTGGCGCCAGAGCGCGTCTGACACAGCGCACGCGCAACCACCCAAACGCAGGTCATACACTATGTTCACCCCTCGGGGATCGCGTCTTGTCCCGACGCTCGCCAGCCTCGCCGCCATCGTCAGCCTGACCGCCTGTGAGGAGGCCGTGACCATCGGTCCGGCCAACCAGGCCCAGACCGTCGGCGGGGTCACCTTTGAGCCCGGGCCCTACAGCGCGCGCTATCTGGAGCTCGACGACCAGGGCAGCACCATTGAGTATCCGCGCCCGGTGCTCACCATTCCGGTGACCGTCACCAACGCCGGCGAAGACAACGTCGTCTACAGCCCCAGCCACGCCAGCCAGCAGATGACCGAGGGCTCCACGCCCCTGCTCTATCCGGCGCCGCCGGCCGAGACGCCGCTGGCGGAGTTCTCCAAGGCGCCGATCAGCGGCGTGTACCTTGATCGAGGTAGTTTGCCCGGTCAGGTCACCACGACCACGACTCTGGCTCCGGGAGAGTCGATCAGCGACATCTTCCTCTTTGAGCTGCCGGACGCCTCGGTGCGCGACCTTGTGCTGAGCCTGCCGCCCTCGATGCATCGCGGCAAAAACCCGGTGCTCTTCGCGCTGACCTACGAGCCCTCCACCCCGGAGGGGCCAGCGGTCTATGAGGTTGGCCAGAGCATCGACTTTGAGGGTGTGAGCTTTGAGGTGACGGCGGTCGATCAGAGCTACATCAAGCTCAAAGACAGCAGCGATAAAGAGGGCTACAGCGCCGATCCGGTGCTGCGCATCGACTACAAGCTGACCAACCAGGGGGAGGAGGCGGTGAGCTTTGAGCCGGGCCACCGCGACCTCTCGGGTCGCCAGGGTGCGCGGTTGCAGAGCGCGACGGCGAGCCTCAATCGGGTGCGGCTGCCCTCGAACACCACCGCGGAGGGGCAGCTGGAGCGCGACACCGAGATCGCCGCCGGAACATCGGTGACGGACTTCGCGCTCTTTGAGCGTCCGGATGCCGCGGGCAGCTTGACCTTCGAGTTTCCGGCCGATCATTTCGCACGTAGCGGCAAGGTTCGTGTCTCCATCCCCTTTGAGCCCGCCGAGGTGGCGGTGCCCGAAGAGATGAAGAAGGCGGAGAAGTAAGTCTCTTAAAGCGGCGTGTGGCGTCGAGGAAGACGGTGTGAGTAACAAAAAACGAGGCAAATCCGGGCTGGGTCCCCTGGCCGACCAGCTCAAGAAGCTGGATCTGGAGTTAAAGCCCGATCGGAGCTCGGGGTCCTCGAAAGATCGCACACCGAAGCCTTCGGAGACGTCGGCCTCCAAAGCGGCCGAAGCGCCGCCCGAGCCTGAGCAAGAGCCGCTGAGTGACGAAGAGCTCTTTGAGATGGCGGTGGAGAAGCTCGACCCCTCGCGCATCTTCCAGGGGAAGTACCAGGGGGAGGCTTCTGCGGAGCTGCCCCCCGACCCCCACGCCAGGCCGGCCCCGTCGCGCTCCGAGCGAGCGCCGAAAAACGAATCCCCCGACCCTCACGCCGAAGAAGACGCGCGCCAGTACGTCTTTGAGGCCCGTGACGCCGCGCTCTTCATGCGCGCAGTCGCCGGCGCCACACCGCTGGAGCGCGACGAGCGCGTGCGCCCGCAGCACGGCAAAAACCGTGAGCTGCGCACCGCCGACGATCCCGACGAGGAGCCCGAGACGAACAACGGGCTCATCACCCCCTCGCTCCCCCGAGACGACGAGGGGTTGAGCCACATTCCGCCTTTGACGCGCAGCCAGCGCGCGCTGATCAAACGCTACCAGCAGGTCGCCATCGGCCAGCGCACAGGGCAGATCAACCTGCGAGGCGACACCCTGGACGACGCCCTCCGTCAGTTGGAGCTCTACCTGCATCAGTGGTGGAAGAGCGACGATCCGCGCTTTGTGCGCGTGATCCACGGCCGCGGCCTGCACTCCGAGGACGGCCCGGTGCTCAAACCCGCGGTGCTGGAGTGGCTCGAAGGCCCCGGGCTGCGCTACGTGCGCGGCTACGCCCCGGAACGCACCCCGGAGGGCGACTACGGCAGCCTTATCGTCGAGCTGCTCGACGCCCCCGAGAAGCGCAAAAAGCGCAGCTCGCGCGGGGGAAAGCGCTCCAAAAAACGACGCTGAATGCCACGTGGGGCGAATGATTGCCTCGGCCTGCGGGTTGCAATTTTGTGCCGCGGTGACCACATTGTCAGCGGCTGATTTTGGTGCCGTAAGGCGCCCCCTCAATGAACCTTATTACGAGAGCAATGCTATGGGTTTTATCCCCTACGTCGTCGAGCAGACCCACCGCGGTGAGCGCGGCTGGGACATCTACAGTCGCCTGCTCAAAGACCGCATCGTCTTTCTGGGCACCCCGGTCACCGACGACGTGGCCAACGCCATCGTCGCCCAGCTCCTCTTCCTGGAGAGCGATGATCCCGACAAGGACATCAGCCTCTACATCAACTCTCCCGGAGGCAGCGTCACCGCCGGCCTCTCGATCTACGATACGATGCGCTATATCCGCCCGCGCGTCTCGACGATCTGCATGGGCCAGGCCGCATCGATGGGCGCGCTGCTTTTGACCGCTGGCGAGAAAGGCATGCGCTACGCGCTTCCTAACTCCCGCATCCTGATTCACCAGCCCCTGATGCGCGGCGGTATCGGCGGCCAGGCCACCGACATCGAGATCCAGGCCCGCGAGATCCTGCGCTTGCGCGAGCGCCTCAATGAGATCCTCGTCGAGCAGACCGGCCAGTCGATGGAGCGCATTCAGAAAGACACCGATCGCGACTACTACATGAGCGCCAGCGAGGCGCTGGAGTACGGCTTGATCGATAAGGTCGTTGAGCCCCGCTCCCTCGGTGCATCCGAAGATAACGACACGAAGTAAGGGCGTATCAAAACGCTGCCATGAAACACACGACGCCGGGCGTCGCGACCTCCCCGAGGTCAGCGATGTCCGGCGTCGTTTTTTCAATCATAGGTCGGTTGTGGAGTCTATGCCGGAGACCTGGACGCGCTCAGCGCTGGCTGAGCACCTCCAGGATCGTCTCCACCGAACCTTTGATCGGCGCGGCGCTCTCCCCGGGCGGTCCCACACACGAGGGGCAACCGGCCTCACAGGGGCAGCTGCGCACGAGATCGCGAGCCATGCCCATAAAGGTCTCGTGTTCGTCGAAGAGCCCCTCGCCAAGCCCCACCCCGCCCGGGTAGCGGTCATAGAGGTAGATGTGAGGCTCGTAGAGCGAAGGCGCGATCTGACCGGCTTCAAAGTCCTGCTCCTCACCGGAGGCGTCGCGCACCGTGAGGCCTCCCAGCCCCTGCGACCACCATTGATCGTTGGCCACCGAGCAGATGCACAGCTCCAGATCGCGCCAGTCGCACATCATCTTCAAGCTGGCCGTCGTCTTGAGCACCTCGCCGACCCCCTCGACCAGGCGCACCCACTGATCGGCCACAAGGCTTGAGGGCACGCGATCTTTGAAGTCGTCGGCTTTGAGTTGCAGCCAGTACGCCATCGTGTGCAGGTCGAGCTCGGGCAGGTTGAGCTCGCCGTAGCCGATGTTCTCGCCAGTGCCGAACTTGATCTTCTTAAAGCCCACGAAACGCTGGGTGACCCGAACCTCCCCAAAACCGATGGAGGTTCGCGGCGCGTCGCGCTCTTTGAACACATCGAGCACGTGGGTGGCCGCGTAGTGCATGGCGGTGGTGTAGTAGCCGTCGTCGCTGCGCTCGACGTAGGCGCGGCGCTCGTCGTAGTCGAGGCGCACCACCCGATAGGGCTCACCAGAGATCTGGTAGACGGCGTTGGGGTAGAGCGTGAGGTGCGCGCTCTCAAAGTCGACCTCAGCCAGCACGTTGCGTTCGCGCGAGCCGGTGTCGATGACCACGAAGTTCTCGGAGGCGGTGCTGCGCAGGCTGACCTGGTTGGCCGGATAGGTGCGCGAGGTCCACGTCCAGCGCTCTCCGCTACGCTGAACCACGCCCATGGCGCGGGCCATAAAGTCGAGCGCCTCGTCGGTGTCAGCCGGACTCAAGCCGCCGTACGCCTCCCCGGCGCGCCACTCCAGCTCGTAGCAGGCGCATTTGAGGTGCTCGACGGCGATCAGGAGGTTTTGTGGATCGACGCGCGCGGCCTCCGGCGACTGTCCGAAGAAGTAGTCCGGGTTCTGGATGATGAACTGATCGATGGGGTTGTCGCCGGCGATCACAATGGCCACCGAGACGCCGCCGCTGCGCCCGGCACGCCCGATCTGCTGCCAGGTCGAGGCGATGGTGCCCGGGTAGCCGGCGAGCACGCAGACGTCCAGGCTTCCGATATCAACGCCCAGCTCCAGGGCGTTGGTGGTGACCACACCGCGCACATGACCCTCGCGCAGCCCGCTCTCAATGGAGCGGCGCAGCCCGGGGAGGTAGCCGCCCCGGTAACTCGCCACGCGGTCGGCCAGCCCCGGGCGGTCGCGGTCGGCGGCCAGCCGGCGCTTGAGGCGGTTGACCATCACCTCCACCGACTGGCGGCTGCGCGCAAAGACGATGGTCGGGCAGTCGCGCTTTAAGGTCTTCGTCGCGATGCGCGAGGCCAGGCGCAACGGGCTCTGTCGACGCATCTTGTCGGCGTCGACGATCGGCGGGTTCAAGAAACACACGTAACGCTCCGCCTGAGGCGCCCCGCTCTCATCAATGAGCTCTACCTCGCCACCTACAAGCTCTTTTGCCAGCTCCCGAGGGTTGGCGATCGTGGCGCTTGTGGCCAGAAAGATCGGGTCGGTGCCGTAATGACGGCAGATCCGCCGAAGTCGCCAGAGCACGTTGGCCACGTGACTTCCGAAGACCCCGCGGTAGGTGTGCAACTCGTCGACCACGATGTATTTGAGGCCCTTAAAGAAGCGCGCCCATTTGTCGTGATGCGGCAAGATCGCCGCGTGCAGCATGTCCGGGTTCGTCAGCACCAACCGGCCGTTGCGACGCACCCGCCGGCGCACATCCGGATCGGTGTCGCCGTCGTAGACCTGCCCCTCCCACATCGGGTCGCGGCCAGGGGCGAGTTTGAGGAGCTGGTTGAGCTCGGCGCTCTGGTCCTGGCTAAGCGCCTTGGTGGGAAAGAGGTAAAGCGCGCTGTGGCCCTTATACAGGCTGTCGATGACGGGGAGGTTGTAGCAGAGGCTTTTTCCGCTGGCCGTGGGTGTGACCACGACGGTGTGGCGGCCTCCGAGCGCGGCTTCGACCGCACGGGCCTGGTGGCTGTAGAGGCTCTGAAAGCCGCGGCCGCGCAGCAGCTCTCCGACTCTCGGGTCGAGCGCTTCGGGAAGCGCGGCATACTGCGCCTGGCGCGCGGGCAGATGTTTGATCGCCGTGAAATGTTTGCCCACGTCGCGCCCGGTGCGCCAGTCGGCAAGAAGCTGACGAAGTTCCGATTGCCCCTGCTGGCTGCGGTTGACGTCGCGATCGCGCGTGCTCACGGGGTGGCCTTTTTCTTTTTGGGACGAAACGCCACCACGACCTCCGGGTCGGTCTCGATGATGGGGCCGTCCATCAGCTCAATGCAGTAGGGGATGGCCTCAAAGAGCTCGTCGAGGATCTCGGCGATCGAGCGCGGACTTCCGGGCAGGTTGACGATGAGCGAGCGCCCGCGAAGCGCTCCCACCTGCCGCGAGAGGATGGCGGTGGGCACATACTTCAGGCTGATCTGGCGCATGCGCTCGCCAAAGCCAGGCATCTCGCGGTCGGCCACATCGAGGGTCGCCTCCGGCGTCACATCGCGCACCGCAGGACCGGTGCCACCGGTGGTCAACACCAGCTGGCAGCCCTGCGCATCGCAGAGCTCCACGATCGCCTCCCCGATCTGCTCGCGCTCATCGGGCACCAGACGCGTGCGCGTCTCATAAGGCGTCGTAAGCGCACGCTTAAGCCAGGCCTCAATGGCAGGCCCGCTGATGTCCTCATAATCGCCACGGCTGGCACGGTCACTGACCGTCACCACGCCGACCTTTAAGATCTCGCTCACATCGCCTCCCACACGCATTGAAAGAGCGTCTGCCCCCGGGTTCACACGCGCCAATTCTCACAGGCGGAGATACTGTGCACCTGAGCAGCATGTCAACTCGCCCCCCTCACTTTTATGGCGACGGTGATCAGGCGATCTTCAGCGCCGCCTTAAGCTCTTTGACGAGCTTGAAGTAGCGGTCGCGGGAGAACTTCTGATTGAGGATGTGGAACTCTTTTTTCACCAGCCCCACGCACCCGAAGCAGAAGACGCAGTCGGTGCAGTCCTCGCTCAAGATCAGGTAGGAGCTGTTGGCGCAGCGCTTCGAGCGTACGCAGTAGCTCGACTGGTGGCAGTGCTCGCACTCGGTGCACTGGGTGCAGTAGGTGCAGTTACTGCAGTCGCGGCAGTAGGTGCAAAACGAGCAGTCGGTGCTGCCGGTCGTGAACATGCAGTGGTGGCAGCGCACGCTGTCGTCGGAGTGGTAGGAGGCCGCACCTTCGGTGGTAGCGCGGTAGCTGCGCACCAGCTCACTGAGGGCCTTCTCAAATGCACGCTGGTCCAGGGGGATATCGCTCATCATCAAACTCGTTCGCCAGAGGGGGCCCGAGCCGGCCGTGATCACGGCCGGGCGATCGCCTCGACAGGGGATCGGCGAGGGGTTCGGGCGCTCCGGGCGTTGTAAAAGATCGTCTTCAACAGGTTTTTTGCAGGGCGCTCATACCACAGTCAAAGGCTCGATTCCCGCAGAAAATAGCGACTTCTCGTGACCCACGGTCATTTCGAGGAGCGGACTTTTATCCAGTATTGGCGGAAAATTACAAAAAAGACTTGACCGCCCCCCCCACCGGAGATATCTTCCGAATTGTGTCGGGCGCGATCCTTCAACGTGATCCCCCCCTCACGGAAGGATCCAGCTCCTTCTTTAAGTGAGCACGCTCGGCACCCCGGTCAGCCCGCTTCCCCCCCCAGGCGGGCTGGCCACTTTTTCGAGCTTCGCTTCTCCCCCCCAGGCGAAGCTCATCGCCCCCAGGCAACCCCTGGGGGCTTTTTTTTGTTCGTACAGCCGGGGCTCGAACTCGAACTCGAACTCGAACTCGAACTCGAACTCGAACTCGAACTCGAACTCGAACTCGAACTCGAACTCGAACTCGAACTCGAACTCGAACTCGAACTCGAACTCGAACTTGGTGCTCGAACTGCTGCTCGGGCTGAAATCCGAAGCGCAAAAAAAGCCCCCGTGCAGCCAAAGCTGTGCGGGGGCTTTTTTGCAACCTCACTGGCGTGCCCATCCGGCGCGCCGGTGATTAAAACTCAGTCGCAGGCGAGGTTGGCCGTTCCGGGGGTGCCGAATTTCAACTCGGCTTCATCGTTGGCATTAATGTGAACGACGTACTCATCACCTTCGGCGCCCGGCGTAAAGCACCACACATCGGTGGAGTAGCTTCCAGCAGGGTTAGGGGTGACGAGGCGGTTGACGTCCTTTTGGAAGGAGCGACCCAGCTGGGGTCCGGGGGTGGCGATTTCGTCGAGCACTTCGCCAGCACACTCAATCCAGTAGATCATCGAACCGTTGTTGAGGCCGAAGCCCAGCTCCTGGGCCACCGTGAGTGAAGCTCCTGCGTTGGCGCTGCTCGCAAAGAGGGTGTAGCCACCGGCAGGAACGATGACACCCGCATCGATCTCCATCTCGTTGGAGCTGGACGAGTCGCGCTTGAGCAGGCAGCCGCTCAGGTCGAAATCTTCGGTCCCCGGATTATAAAGCTCAATAAACTCGCCCGGATCGCCGTTTCCGCCCGTGAAGCGCGCCATCACTTCGCTGATCACAAGCTCCAGGGCCACAAAACCGGTGAAGGTGGCGCTGGCGTCGGCGGCGATGGTCGCACCGAAGATGTCGGTGAGGCTGTCGTCGAGCTCCACGGTGTACTCGGCGGCCGAGGTCTGCTCCTCGGTGGTCAGGATGACCTTCGGTCCGTCGACGACGGCGCCGGTGACGGTGAGCCCTTCGATGGTGAACTGCGAGCCGTCGGCCAGGATCGGCCCCAGCGCGCGGGTGAGGACCAGCTCTACCTGGGTGGCGCTGGTGGAGGTGGCGCTGACCACGCTGAGCTCGGGGCACTCGCTCACGTCGATCTCGGTGGCGTCGTAGACCATGAACTGCGCGGTCTCTTCAAAGCGCCACAGCGGGGTCATGCTCAGGTCGATTTCGCAGCCGGACTCCAGACCGAAGGCCTGACGAAGTTCGGTGGCCATGCGCAGCTGGGCGCCCTCAGCGACGCCTTCGGTGGCCACGGGGTAGGCCTGGTGGCCCGGACCGGCAAAGGTCAGAAGATCGCCGCTGATCGTCATCGAGGCGCTGACGATGCGGTGGGTGTAGCTGTTGAGCGAGGTGATGAGATCGGTGGCCGCCGTCAGGTCCGTGACGAGCGCGTCGCGGTCTCCGTTGGACGCATCAACCGTCAGCGACTCAAAGCCATCGACCCAGGTGGCCCCGCCGTTGGAGACCACCGAGGTGGCCAGGAAGCTGACCACATCGTTGACCTCGACGGGCATCTCTTCGCCTTCAGCCACGGCCACGAAGAGCGCGGGGCCTTCGGGGCGGCTCTGCACGAAGAAGCCGGCGTCGTCGACGCCCACCATGGGACGCACGTAGGTGACGGTGGCGCCTTCGATGAGCTTGCCATCATCGCCGGGGCCGTTGAGCAGCAGGTCAGCGATGGCAGCGCTGGCGTCGGGGCCTTCGATGCAGGAGGGGTTGACCGCGCCCGGGGTGCCCAGGTCGGCGCCGTTGTAGGCGGCGGTCGCCGCGCACCAGTAGTCACCGGAGTCGTCGGTGGCGCCGTTGAAAGCCGGATCGCGGCTCAGGCTGGCACCGGCCACCGAGGGGTAGCTCTCACCAGCGTCGTAGACGACCTCGGTGATGGTCGTGCCGTCGCAATCCAGCGAGACCGAGCCTTCGCCCTCAGCGAGCACGAGGCCTTCGAGGATGAAGTCAGCGTCGAAGCCAGCGTTGGCGCTGGCGGCAAGGGTGAGGTAGCCGCCCGACTCCACGGTAAGCGACTCACCGATAACCACTGCTTCATCAAGCGAGGAGCTTCCGAGCGCGCAGCCCTCAAGCTCAAGCTCGGCGTCGCTGGTATTGAGCAGCTCCACCCACTGGCCTTCAAAGGCAGCAACCTCGGTGGGCTGCTTCATGAGCTCGGTGATCACCAGGTCGCCCGGGGTCGGGGCGACGATGGGATCGGGATCCACGTCGGCGTCGGGATCGGGATCGACATCGACGTCCTCTTCCACATCGGGGTTGGGATCGGTGTCGAGCTCAGCGTCCGGCCCCACATCTTCGCCCGCGTCGGGCAGTGGGGTGGGAGAGGGATCGTCGGTATCACCACACGCCGCTGCTCCTGCAGCGAGTGAGAGTGCAGCGAGCATCGCCAAAGTTTTGCGTCTCAACATCATCTCAGACTCCTTCTGAACCGTTGCTGTCGACCTGCTTCCCAATCGTGCTTCGGATATGCGCCGCCCCGGGGCGGTCGCAGGCGCCTTATCGGCGATCGTCGCCGAGGATGCAACCCCTGGTCATCGGAGGGCGTGGCCACTGGAGGATCGCGTGGGTTACGCGCCCGTCTGAAGTGACCGTGGGTCACATCTGCAGCGACCGTGGGTCACCTCTACAGTGACCGTGGGTCACATCTATAGTGACCGTGGGTCATCCGTTCAAGCGTTCGGGTGCCGCACTAACACTATGAAAAGACGATACTTTCGCACAGGTCACGACACGTCCCCACACATGATTGTCGATCGTACCGGGACCAAAAAATAACCTCGCCGCGGGCTGCGGCGAGGTTATTTTTTTCAGTGCAAGCGATCGACCGAATACGCCTGTGAGCTTACTCCTCCTCACCACTCCCATCATCGTCATCACCAAGCACGATCTCCACCGGCGGACGATGGGATCGAATCAGGTGGCCGCGCTGAATGATGAGTTTGCCCTTGTTGCCGCGCGAGGTCGGCGCGTACTGGGCCTTGGTCGCCCGAATGATCTCGCGGGCTCCACGGTTGGTCTCCACCTCCAGGCCATCGAGGCGCTCACGGCAGAGCGTAAAGTCAAGGACCGCGTCCTTGCCCTCCAACGCGATGGCGCGCACGCCCTTGGCTGGCCCCTTCACATGCGAGATCTCGCGGACCTGGAACATCAACCCGCGCCCATCCCGGCTGGCGAGCGCCACCAGCTCCGAGCCGTCGCAGTTCTCCACGTTGACCACCTCATCGCCCTTGTCCAGACGCATAAAGAGGCGACCTTTGACGGTGGAAGGATCGGTGTAGCTCTCCAGCGAGAAGCGCAGCGACTGGCCGCTGCGGCTGATGGCGACCATCTGCACGTCGCCTTCCTCACTCTCCTCGCCACCCACAAGGGAGGGCTGGTCGGGGGCCATGGTACGCAGCATGCGCTTGTCGCTTGTGACCACGCCGACGACGCGCTCGCCATCGTCGAAATCAAAGCTGGCCTGCACCGGATCTCCATAACCGGAGGTCGCCGGCACATCATCGATCCGCATGGTGTAGCCGCGGCCCATGTTGGTGAAAAAGATCACCGTATCACGCGTGCTCCCCGGCAACACCCAGCCCATCTGATCGCCCTCGCGGACCCGGATGGTGGAGAGGTCAGTGTAGGACTTCTGGCGCTTGATTCGGCCTTCACGCGAGACCATCACCCAGCATTGCTCGGCGATGATGTATGCCTCCTCCGAATACTCGAGTTCTTTGACCGGGGCGTCGACCAACGTGCGACGCACATCACCGTAGGCGCCCCGGATCGCGACGAGTTCGCCGCGGATCACCGCCCAGCGCTTGCCTTCGTCGTCGAGCAAGCCCTGCAACTTCGCGGCCTGCGCGCGCTTTTCGGCGAGTTCGGCGCGAATCATTTCGATCTCGAGCTTGGCCAGGCGGTAGAGCTTGGTCTCCAGGATGGCCTCGGTCTGCTCGGCGTCAATACCGAAGTGCGCCATCAACTTCTGCGCAGCATCGGCCTTGCCCTCGGAGGCCCGGATCAGGCGAATCGCCTCATCGAGGTCGCCGAAGATCGTCTCAAAGCCCTCCAGGATATGGATGCGCCGCAGCAGCTGCTCCAACTCAAAACGAATGCGCCGGGTCACCACCTCCATGCGGAAATCGAGGAAGTAGCGCAGCATCATCTTCAGGTCGACCCTGGCCGGCTGCGCCACATCGGGGTTCTCCGAGGGAACGAGGCAGGTCAGGTTGACGTGAAAACGGTCTTCGAGCGGGGTGTGCTTAAAGAGATACGCCATGGCCACGTCGGCATCGGCGCCACGCTTGAGCTCCATGACAACGCGCACATCATTGGTAGACTCGTCGCGAACATCGACAACCTGGGGGAGCTTTTCCTGAATGATGTGCTCGGCGATCTTCTCAATGAGGGTCGCCTTATTGACGTAATAAGGGATCGAGGTGACCACGATATAGCGGCGCGCGCCGTCGCGCTCGATCTCCCACTGAGCGCGGGTGATCAGCGTGCCGCTGCCGTTGTGGTAGATCTCGCGCAGCTCCTCCTCGTCGTTGAGGAGCACGCCACCGGTGGGAAAGTCCGGGCCTTTCACAATCGCCCCGACCATCTCGTCGATGGTGATCTCAGGCCGGTCGATCATGGCGATGAGCGCATCGACGACCTCTCCCAGGTTATGCGGCGGGATGTTGGTCGCCATCCCGACGGCGATGCCGGTGGCCCCGTTGATCAGCAGGTTGGGGACCTGGGCCGGGAGCACCACCGGCTCCTGAACGGTGCCATCGTAGTTGGGTCGAAAGGCCACCGTCTGCTTTTTGATCTCATCGAGCAGCTCCGAGGCCAGCGGCATCATGCGCGCCTCGGTGTAGCGCATCGCCGCGGCGCTATCGCCGTCAACCGAGCCGAAGTTGCCGTGACCGTCGACCAACGGGTAGCGCAGCGAGAAGCTCTGCGCCATGCGCACCATCGCGTCGTAGATCGATTGATCGCCGTGAGGGTGGTACTTCCCCATGACCTCACCGACGATCGCCGCGCTCTTGCGGTATTTCGCGTCGTGGGTCAGGCGCAAGTTGGCGTACATCGCATATAAAATGCGCCTCTGCACGGGCTTTAAGCCGTCGCGCACATCGGGGAGCGCGCGGCTTGTGATCACGCTCATGGCGTAGTTCAGGTAGCGCTCTTGCGCTGTCTTATGCAGCGCCACATCGGTCGGCTGGGTCGGCATTGTATCTCGTCTCACCGGGGGGACTGAAAAGCGTCATCCCCTTATAACACCACGACTTCCACGGATTCGGGCGCGGCGGCCCGGGGCGGGAGTGTTATCACTGCGAGAACGGACTGACAACCGAGCCGATGCTCTCTCACATCATCACCGCAAACGACCCACGGTCAGCCGCAACTCGACCCACGGCCACACAAAAAACGACCGACGGTCGCGTCAACGTCAGCATTTATGCGGCGATCATGAAGACGGTCGTGAGCAAGACTCGATCATCAACGTACGATATTGTCGCTGAGAATGCGCGAGTGGGGGGAGAGACTGACGTATGTTGAGCGTCGTCGCGTCGTTTGAGGGCAATGTGTCAACAATTCGACGAGGAACACGCCTTATATAAGGGCCAGATGGCCCTGTCGCACGTCCGCAACGCCCTACGCCAAGCAGAGTTACGCCTCTACGCTTCTTTTGCGCGAGTTGGGCACCCCAGAGTGTGATGGGCGGAGCACTTAGGCACGCGTCGCTCGCCAGCGCCCTCCCTCTTCCACGGCGTCAGTCTTCGTCCCGCGCAGCCAGGCCCGGGAGGCCACAGAACGGTTGAGGTTCTGGCGGTCGACACAGCGTCTTGGCGTCTCGTCCACTCATGCTGTGGAAAACGCCAACCGACGTGCCGCTCAGAACGCCTCGCCGAACAGATTGCTCAGCGACTTATCCCGCAAGAGCCTCGCACGCCGGCGCCCCGGTCGGGCTGTGCGGCGCGTAGTTCGCCGCCAGCCCTGCCTCATTCGGGTCGCCCTCGCGACACTTCACCGGCGAGTGGCGCCTCAGCCACAACGTGCCGCAGGGAAAAACGCAACGTTTTTTGCCGGCGATCCAGCGCTTGCGCACCCGCCGATAGGCGCTCTGAAAGGCCCTCTCCCGGCTGACGGCCTGCTCGAGAAGCTCCGGATGAAACGCCGCATAACGGGGGACGGACTGTCGGCCTTTCTTCCGCCGAAGATCTTTCGCGCAGTCGAAGGGATTGGTGGCGAGCACGGCTTTGATGCCCAGAAACCGGCGGCGCTTCTTCTTTCGCTGGCGGTGAATCTCGTTTTCTTCCTCGCGCAGACGCTTCTCAAAATACGCGACGACCTCCTCCAGCGACATATCGTCGTAGCCCGGCGGGCGCCTGGGGATGAACTCAAAGCTCTCCGGCTGATCGTCGCCGTAATAGCTGTCTGGACGCGGGACCCGCATCGGCTTCTCCCAGTCTGAGGGCATGATCTTAAAGCCCGGCCAGTCCTTTGCTCGGCGAACAAGGCCGGCTTTGACCGGGTTCAGCAACACATAGAGCAGCTGAATCTCGAAGACCTCCCGGTCGAGCAGCACCGTGTCGCAGTAAGAGCCATTGTCCCAGAGGCTTCCATCAAAACCGATACAGTCCTTTCGGGCCCTGGAGAAGCCGGCCATCGCGTCGCGCATAAACTCCGAGCGGCGCGCCTGCGGGTCGGTGAGCACGATGTGCAGATGGTTTGACATCACCATCGTGCCATGCACCACAACACCGCTGCGATCGGCTGCCCGCGCAAACTCGTAGGCCGCAATGGCGTTGATGTTGGCATCCGGGCGTGTCAAAAAACGTCCTCCGGCGGTACGACGAGTCAAGGCGGCGACCTGACCTTCGATATGACGACGGGGGCGAGTCATGGTGGGGCTCCAGAGAGGTAGAGGGTTGGATGTTGGACCTCGCTGGATTGTTATCGCGCGCAAGTGGCGGATGTTGCGTCGCACGGGGAAAAAAGATGGGGAGATGTAGGGAAGGCTCTGCCGGCGATCAGGTATGTGATGTGGACATAAGCGTCGAAACGCCGCGTCGTTACTGGATGTCAGGTGACCCCCGGTCATCGTATCGACGACCCACGGTCAGTTCGCAATGCGACCCACAGACGGTTTGAGTCGTCCGCAATACCGTATGGTCGCAGGCGAGACATCGGAAAATACTGAGAGTTGTGTATCAGATTTCAAACGCTTCTCCTTCTGCCCAGGAACGCACTCCGGTCGACGAGAAACGTTGAATACCCACACCTTGCCCGGCCCGACTCCCTCCTGGTGGAGATTCGACCCTGCTCCCTCTCGGCAAGCTAGCTAAGTGCCGTCCCGTGAAGGGAGGCTTACGCCCCTGCCACCCGCATGGATACTGAACTACATATGACCCACGGTCGTCTAAATTACCGACCCACGGTCATCTCAAAACTGACCCACGGTCATCTCAAAACTGACCCACGGTCGTCTCAAAACTGACCCACGGTCGTCTCAAAACGACCTGCACTCAGCGCACTCAACAATCATCGCGCCACGGAATCGGTCAGCCCCACGCCGGTAGCCAACCCAGTCTGTAACATCTGTTGGCATCACCCTCGCGTCGCCTCGCACCCATAACCTGCCTCCGCCCTGGACCCCCGCTGTAATGCGCGCCGTACCAGCGCCGTATTGCGACGACGCCTCACCCTGCTACACTCCCTCTTCAGCGCCGCCGACGCCCTTGCGAGCGCACCAGTCCTTACCGAAACCCAGGCTGCTATGACTTCCCATCCTCCCAAAACACGCCTTCTCCTCGGCGTCGCGCTGCTTGTGGGAGGACTCTGCATCGCCGCCTTTCTCGCCCGCGGCCTCTGGATGGATGCCAGCCCCTCCGCCGACGAGAGCGAAGACGTTACGCCTCACCTCAGCGGACGCGTGCTGTCGGCGGAAGGTCGACCACTGGAAGGTGCTACAGTCCTCGCAGGAACCCTCACCGTCACAAGCGATGGGCGCGGACAGTTTGAGCTTAACCGAGACATGCTCCACAAGGCGGCCCGCACCGCCGCCGATGGAACGGTCCTCATTGACGCAAGCCACCCGGAGTATGTGCGCGGCGGCGTGGGAGAACTCGGGGCGATGAGGCTCGACCTGAGCGACAGCCCCGCACAACACCCTGATTCTATTACCCTTTTCATGCACCGACCCACACGCCTGCGCGGACGCGTCACCCTGAATGGAACGCCGGTTGCAGACGCCTCCATCGGGCTCGCCTACACCGAGGCTCGCGGCCTGGGCCAGGAGCCTCTCCTTCCTCACACCCTCTCCGACCTCACCCGTACCGACGGCCAGGGCCTCTTCACCCTGACGAACCTCGCCGCCGGTCGCGTCGCTGTTACTGTGGAGACCGACCTCCCCGAGTTTCCCTACGCCGAGAGCTCCGCGCTCCGCCTGCAACCGGGAGAAGACGGCGGCGAGGTGCACATCGAGCTCCGGCCCACCACCGCGCTCACAGGTGTCGTCCTCTCCGCTTCGGGTGACCCCCTCGCCGCTTCCGTCATCCTGAGCGGCACCCAGACTTCCCGGCGCACCGACACCGCACGCACGGGTCGTTTTCGCTTCGATGATCTTCCCCCGGGAGACTACACCCTGAGCGCCGCGGCCCGACATCACTACCCGGACACCCTGGGGCCCTTCACCGTTGAGACGGGAACCACCGCCGCTCACGACATCGTCCTGGAGCCCGCCCGGGGCCTCTTCGGTCGCGTTGTAGGACCGGAGGGCCGGCCACAACCCGGCTTTGTGATCGCCTCGTCATCCGATGACAGCCGCCGACTTCGCGTCGGTGACGACGGCCTCTTCAACTGGGAGTCTGCGCCCGATGTCCCCTGGACGCTTCAGGCCACGTCCTCGGCCTACGGCCGCTCTGCCCGCACGAGCGCTCGTGTCGGTCAGCCCGTCACCCTGGAGCTTCGCCCGGGCGGAGAGTTGGCCGGTATCGTCGTCGACGCGCGCGGTCAGCCCATGACCTCCTACCAGATCGCCATCGCCGCGATGGATGTCCCGCCGCCCCACCCCTACGTCCCCGGTCGCATCAACTCCGAGCAGGTCGAGACCTCCACCGGGCGCTTTCGCATCGGGCCGCTCTCCCCCGGCTACTACGCGCTGGTCGCCCGCGCGCCGGGGCTTGCGCCGGTGACCTCCGAGCTCTTCGAGGTGCGCGCCGGGCGCACCACCGACAACATCCGCCTGCAACTTCTCCAGGGGGCCTCGATCGCCGGCGTGGTGCGCGATCGTCAGAGCGGAGAGCCTATCGCGACGGCCTCAGTCACCCTGGTCGACCCCTCCCAGCGTCTGTCGCCGCGAAACACCCTGGCCAACCCCTCGGGCCACTACGCCCTTGATGAGCTCCCCGACGGGCTTGTCACCCTGCATGTGCGCGCCAACGGCTACGAGCCCGAGCTCGTCGCCGGCATCGAGCTCGCAAGCGGCGAAACCCTCTCTTACGACATCGAACTCACCCCCACCGACAACCCCGAGCCGGCGCTGGCCTTTTACGGCATCGGCGCCAGCCTGCGCAGCCAGGCCCGCGACATCGTGGTGGTCAATGTGATGCCCGGCTCGGCCTCAGCGGAAGCCGGCCTTAAGCCCGGCGACCGCATCCTGGCGGTCGACGAGCTCCCCACCCACCGCCTGAGCCTCCCGGACGTCATCGCGCGCATCCGCGGTCAGGCCGACATCCCCGTCAGCCTGAGCATCGAGCGCCCCGGTGAGGGCGAGTTTGTGGTGGACATTGCGCGCCGCCGCGTGCGAGTGCAGCGCTGACTTTTGATCGCTTTACAATGACTCGTAGTGCTCGCCCCGACATCTGCGGGGCGACTTGAACGGAGCTTTCATGATTCGCCATACCCTCCCTCCCGCGGCTCGCCAGGTCTCATTGGACGACATGCCGCGCCAGTGGCTCCCTACCCCGGAGGCGCTGGTCGTCGCCCTGGAAAAGAACATCGAGGCGGGTGAGCCCGCCGGCCTGCGCGCTCTGGCCCCACAGATGGGCGCCCCCGAAGTCGACCTGACGGTCACCCCGCTGACCGCTCGCGCCACCATGCTGGGCGCGCTCGGCGGACGGGCCTTCTACCACCACGAGCTTCGCCTGCGCCAACCGATGCCCGAGCATCTCGAGCCCGAACTCGCCGTCTGGCAGGCCGGCACCACGCCGCAGTGGAGTGACGGGGTGCTGGCCGAACCCAAATATTTTTCCTTCTTTCAAGACGCTCCCTTCCCGGCATTTAACCCGAACCACCGGCGCAAGTGGCGCGCGCACGAGCTTCTGCACGGAGCCTCGAAGTTCTTCTGGCACCCTCAGATGACGCGCTTTGAGCTCTATGTAAGCGCGCGCCTCAACGAGCTCTTGCCGATCATCCACTGGTACGGGTTTGACGAGATCTTTCGCCCGCGCTGCGCCGAACACCGCGGCAAGCTGCTCTACCGCGAGTTCTGCGCCTCCTGCGAAGCCCTGGCTCGCCCCTACTGGGAGCTCGACCTCGCCGCCGAACCCCAGCAGCGCGCCTTAGGGATGGGCGCCGCCCACAACGCCCTGGAGCATCTGGAGAGCGAGTGGAGCGCCATCGTCCAGGAGATCGCCACCGGCCGACTTCACGCCACGCCCCGCGGGCGCCTCGACGCCTCCAGCGACGCAGTCGGGTACATGCGCGCGCACTGGAACCGGGTCACCGCCTGGTCGACCGGCTCCTGGGTGGAGCGTTTTCTGGTCGACGGCGTCGACTACTTCAGCACCCTCGATGCGCTGCTCCTCAACGTGGGGCAGGCCACTCAGGACCTTGTCTGCGGCACTCTGGAGGTCGACGAGTCCCTCTACCGCGCCCGCCGCACGCGCCGACAGCTCCAGGACATCGCCTCGCGCGTGCTCGTGGCCATGGAGTGGCTCGACCCGGAGAGCGCCGAGGGCGAACGCGCCGACGATGCGCTTGAACCCCACCTTGATGCGCTGGCCCACGCCTGCGGCGAACTTCTCGAAGAGCCCGAGAAGATCGAGACCTGCGTGAATGCAGCGCTGGAGAGCTTTGCCGCCTGCTCGCGGGCCTTCTCAGAGGTCGCTGAGCTCTTCCCGCAGCCCATCGCCGAGAGCTTTCTGGGCTTTGGCTACCGCTTTCTCGACGCCGATATCTTCGCCGAGGCCGGCTCCGCCCAGCTCGCTCAAGGCGTCGAAGACAGCGCCCCCAAAACCTTCGCGATGCTCACCGACCCGCTCGACAGCGCGGTGGCCCTGACCCAGTGGGAGGGCTTCGATGAAACCGGCCGCCTCAGCGAGCGCGTTCACGGCTGGCTCAGCTCGCAACTTGGCGAGGAGCACCCGCTCAGCGAGCAGGCACGCTTTGAAGCCTTCGCCAACGCCGAGCCCCGCACCGATGAAGAAGCCACCCTCTTTGCCTCGCTTCCCGACACTCCCGACGATCTGCTGGAGGCTGGCGGCCGGCTGCGCCCCCACGCCACCTTGAGGCGCGCGAGCTTCTCCGCCTCCGTCATCACCCACACCATCGGTCAGAAACTCCCCGAAGGCAGTGACGACACCCGGCTTCCGGTCGCCGCCGCGCTTGTCGACGGCCAACTTCGCCTGATGGCCGAGTCCAACGACATCACCCGCATCCTCGATCATCTGCAGGCCGGCGAAGAGCGCTCCCTGTGGTTGACCGAGGCACTCTGCGAGCCGCTCTACGAACTTCTCGAGAACAGCCTCGTCTGCTGGTTACCCGAACCCCGGCGCGCCAGCCGCTGAATTACCGCACACCTAAACGACCGTGGGTCGCGCAAACGCTACGTTCTATGCGGCCATTGGGCAGGTCACACCAGCATAACAAGGTGACAGTGGGTCACCTCCAGTTCGACCCTGGGTCACTTCGCAGGTGACCGTGGGTCACCTCAAACGCACCACGAAAATCGACCCACGGTCATCTCAAAAAGTGACCGTGGGTCACCTCCAGTTCGACCCTGGGTCACTTTTTGCCCGCCTCTATCAGCCGCGAAAAAATCGACCCACGGTCACTTCGCATGTGACCCTGGGTCACCTCAAACGCACCGCGATAATCGACCCACGGTCACCTCAACGGTGACCGTGGGTCGCCTGAGATCCAGGATTCAAGCGCTCATCAGGCCTCTTGCCTCCCAACCGGCCCCTCCCGCCAGCACATCACTTCCCCCCATCACACCTTGCCCCGCAGCCCCCCCAACCTTATGCTACGAGCGGATCTTCGAATCCCCACCGCCCACGCATTCTCCCCGGCCTTCTATGGCAAGCGACGACGTGAAAAACCCATCCGACTTCTCCGACCTGGTCGACCAGGCTGAGAGCCTCGACCCCTTTGCCTGGGATGACCTTCAGGACCAGGTGGTCGATGAAGTCGTCACCGTGCCGGTGGTCTGCTTTCGCTGCGGCGAAGACGACTTCGCCATCGACGGGCAGTCCGTCCGCGAGATCGTCGGCCAGCTGGAGACCACGCCTCTTCCCGGCGCCCCCGGCCACATCCGTGGCATCGCCGTGTTGCGTCGTCAGGTCATCGGGGTGCTCGACTTAAGCACCTTTCTCGACGCGCAGAGCGCAGACCCGGCGCTCGCCACAAACACCCGCCGCACTTTGATTGTCGACACCCCGCACTACACCGTGGGCCTGGACGTCGACGAGGTCACCGGGCTCGATGAGTGGCCCGAGCACCTTTTGCGCGAAGACGCCCTGCCCACGACCATCAAAGGCAGCACGCGCCGCTACGCCATCGGGGCGCACCCCCTGGGGGAGGAGCTCTGTGTGCTCCTCGATATTGAGCGCCTCCTCGACGACGCCGCGGTCCGATGAGCACTGCCTCCCTCGACGCCCTCTTCTTCCGCTGCGGCACCGCCACGCTCTGCGTGGAGCTGAAGTTCGTCAGCAGCGTGCTCGCCCCGGAGAATGTTGCCATGACCGTGCTCGACCCACGCCCTCACCTGGGCATGACTCCCACCGAGCACGGGATGGTCGGGCTGCTCGATCTTCCCGGACCTCCGGTGGCGCTTTACCTGGGCACCGTACTGGGAACCTTCCCCCTGGCCCCGCGCGACCTGCTTCCCCTGCCGGGCTGGTTGCGCGGAGCGCTCCCCTCCATCCTGCGACCGGCCGTCACGCTGCTCGACGATAAGGTTGTGTGGCTCCTTGATCTCGATACACTCAGCAACGCCCCGGCCGCTGCCATCACCGGTTGAAGGGCGCTTTGAGCTGCGCGCAGCTCTCACCTACGAAGGTCTGCCATGTTGCTGTGGAAAAAAGTCGGCATCTACATCGCCACCCTGACGCTGATCGGCGTGGGCGTGCTGGCGTTTCACGGCCATATCTTCACCGCCGCGCTGCTGCTTCTGGCCGGCGTGGCCACCGTCGGCTTTACCCGCCAGTCGCTCGCGCCTCTGGGTGACATCACCGCGGTGGTAGAGTCGATCGCCGAGGGCAACCTGCGCTCAGCCCACCTGCGCGCCGATCCACACAGCGAGGTCGGACGACTCGCCGGCGCCACCAACCGCATGCTCGATGAGCTCAACGCCATCAGCCGCCACGCCGACGAGCTGGCCGCCGGCCGCATCGGCGTCATCGAACACGAGGCGATGCTGCTGCGCTCGGGCAAACTCTCCGACGTCGATCTTCCGCTGCCCCGCGGCGCCGGCAAACTCGGCCGAAGTTTTCACAGCCTCACCAACCAGATGCGCCGTCTCACCGTGCAGGCTCGCGTCATCTCCCGCGACCAGCTCACCTCCCCGCTCCTCGATGAACGCGTCCCGGGAGAGCTCGGCGAGGCTTTCGGGGCAATGGTCAAAAACCTGCGCCAGCTCTCCGAGCGCGCCCGTCAGATCGCCGAGGGCGACCTCAGCACCACCACCGCCGAGAGCGAAGGTGATTTGAGCTCGGCCTTTAACCAGATGGTGCTCAGCCTCAATGAGCTCGTACGCGAGATCGTCTCCACCGCGCTCAATGTTTCCACCGCCGCCGAAGAGATCCTCGTGGTGCTGCGCGACCAGGAGCTGGCCGCCTCCCACCAGGCCAGCAGTGTCGAGGAGACCCAGCGCACCATGGAGACCCTCCTCTCCTCGGCCCGAAAGATCGCCGAGAGCGCCCAGACCGTCTTCAAATCGGCTGAAAAGACACAGGCCAACAACCGAACCGTCGGTGAGCGCATCGGCGAGCTGAAGTCGCACACGGTGCGCATCACCGAGATCCTGGAGGTTATTAAGGCCATCGCCGATCGCTCCGACCTGCTGGCCCTCAACGCCAGCCTGGAGGGCATGCGCGCCGGTGAGGCGGGTAAGGGATTTGCGCTGGTGGCCGCCGAGATGCGCCGCCTGGCCGAGAACATCAAAGAGTCCGTCAGCGACATCAAACTTCTGGTCAGCGACATCCGCGAGTCCTCCCTGGCCAGCGTCATGGCCACTGAAGAGGGCTCGCGCCTCTCGGAGCGCACCACCGAGACCTCGCTGAAGATCTCGTTGATCACCCAGCAGCAGCAGTCAGGTACCGAGCAGGTCACCCAGTCGATGGACGAGCTCTCCCACCTGATCAACCAGGGCGTCGCCGGCACCCGCCAGGTCACCACCGCCGCTCAGGAGCTTCATAACGCCTCGGAGAGTCTACGCCACATCGTGGAGAAGTTCCGGGTCATGGAGAGCGACGCCGCGTCCTCCTCCCCACGCCCCACCCGCACGCCAGCCCGCACCATCCCCGGCCGCGCGACCAGCCCGCTGCCCTCGGTTGAAGCCGGCGCAGAAACGCCTCAAAGCGCTCCGGCCGACCTCTCCCGCGAGTTTCCCTCCGACCGCTCCACAGAGCTTGCACCCAAAGCTCCGGCCGACCTCTCCCGCGAGCTCCCCCTCGACCGCTCCTCAGAGCGCGAAACCACCCGCTCGCGCCCGGTCCGCCAGGCCTCCCGAAACCAGATTGAGACCCCGGTGGGCTTTAACGGCAACCTCTCCGACGTCCCCACCGACCGCCAGCACCGCCGCGCCGTCGAGCTCGCCGCAAAGAGCGCCCAGGAGACGCCCACCATCGAGTTCAGCGCCGCCATCGCCGAAGACGACGCCTTCTTCCAGGACCTGCTCGACGCCCGCGAAGAAGCCGCCGCAAAGGCCGACTCCGACGCCGAAGAGCGCGACAGCGCCGCCGACCGCTCCCGGGAATTCGACGCCATCGCCCGCCAGCTCGCCGCTGACGACAGCGAGAGCGACGCCGAGAGCGACGACGCCCACGAACACACCACCTCGCCGGTGCTCGGCGATGAGGAGTCGGAGCCCTCATGAGCTTTGGCGCCTTGATCGAAAAATTCCGTGCGGTGGCGCTTGAGCGCCTCGAACGCATGAACGCCCTGCTCGTCAACCTGGAGCGCTCCCCCGACGACCCGGAGGCGGTCGAGGAGATCCTGCGCGAGATCCACACGCTCAAAGGCGAAGCCAAGATGATGGGCTTTGCCGACGTCAACCTCGTCGCCCACCAGACCGAGCACCTGCTGCTCGATGAGCCCACCGGCGCCCATATCACCCAACCCGAGCGTGTCGAGCTGATCTTTGAAGGCCTCGATCTGATGCGCGCGCTCATGACCAAATCCGCCGGAAACGCCACCCAGAGCCTCGACCTCTCCGGCTTTGTCGATCGCGTCAATCACCTGCGCGACGGCGCTCCCGCAAAGATCAACCCCCACGATCCGGCCGCACAACAGCCCGCCTCGCCTCCCGAAAAAGGCAACGAGACGCCGACCCAGGGTCACGTATCGGCGGCCGAAAACGCCCCCACAGCCGACGCGCAACCCCTTGATTCCAAAGAGGAATCCTCCCACAGCAACACCCCGATCGCCGCCAGCGACTCGGCCTCAGCCGCGGCGGTCGCCACGCCTGCTGCGCCCTCCGCGCCGCCTGTGGCGTCGTCGCCCCAGCCCACCCGCGCGCGCATC
>NZ_VOSL01000018.1 GCF_007997005.1 Lujinxingia vulgaris
GCCGCTGACGGTGTCGCTGCGTCCTCGCGGTAGCGCTGCTACAGCGTCGTCCTTGCTCCTTGTCAGACGTCGCCCTGTATGCGCTCGGGTTTATGGGTTCGCGTGAACCCCTCACCTCCCTTACGAATCGACCCGCGTCGCGTAGCGCGGCGCCGTCTGGGATTCGCGGTAGCGCTGCTACAGCGTCGTCCTTGCTCCTTGTCAGACGTCGCGCTGGATGCGCTCGGGTTTATGGGTTCGCGTGAACCCCTCACCTCCCTCACGAATCGGCCCGCGTCGCGTAGCGCGGCGCCGTCTGGGATTCGCGGTAGCGCTGCTACAGCTTCATCCCAGCCTCCTTGCTATCGAGAGCGCTGGATGCGCTCGGGTTTATGGGTTCGCGCGAACCCCTCACCTTCCTCACGAATCGGCCCGCGTCGCGTAGCGCGGCCGCCGTCTGGGATTCGCGGTAGCGCTGCTACAGCGTCGTCCTTGCTCCCTGTGAGGCGTCGCGCTGGATGCGCTCGGGTTTATTAGTGTGCGTTGTGTGCGGCTGACGGCGTCGCAGCGTCGTTGCGGTAGCGCTGCTACAGCGTCGTCCTTGCTCCTTGTCAGACGTCGCGCTGGATGCGCTCGGGTTTATGGGTTCGCGCGAACCCCTCACCTTCCTCACGAATCGGCCCGCGTCGCGTAGCGCGGCGTCGCACAACCACCTGACCACCCAACCACCTGTCGAAGCACCGAAGCACCGACCGGGGGTCGTGCAAGGTTCTTTGTTTATGCGGGTGATCCGCGATTTAGGGGCGATCAGGAGGGGGCGGTTTGGGGCGGGATTTCGGGTGCTTTGGGGCGCGTGGTACGCTGGCGCGCGATGGGATTTTGAGGGATGCGCCGGGCTCGTTTAAAACGAGCGGCAGGGCTGGATGGTGGAGGTTGAGGTCATGAGTCGAGGGACGCTTCGAGTCGGGTTGGGGACGGTGTTGGTGTGGGTCTGCGTGCTGTTTGTGCCGACGGTGAGCGCGCAGCCGACTGAGGCGGAGATCGGGGAGACGGCGACCTTTCTGACGCTATTTCCGGAGCTGCGCGCGATGGGGGCCCCGGAGTGGGTGCAGCCGGGGGTGCGGGTGAGCTATCAGACCGCCGCCGGCGGGGTGATCCAGTACGATGTGGTGCATCGCGATGGGGCGCAGGTGCTGCTTCACCAGCATAGCTATCTCGACGGGGGCGCCGGGGTGGTGCTCGCCGGGCAGGCGGTGGGGCGCGGGCTTCCGGGGCTGGGGCCGGTGTGGTTGAACCCGCAGGTGTTGGCCGGGGCGGAGTCGAAGGCCAGCGCGCAGCTCAGCGTGTCGCGCTACTCCAGGAATGTGGCCGGCACCATGATCGAGGTGGTGCGTTTTCAGACGCAGACCACCAACGGGCAGACCGTCTTTGAGTTCAGCGCGGGGTCGGGGACGCTGGTCTTCAGCAGCGTGGCCTCGCCAGGCTCAGCGGCGCAGATGACGATGGTGAACCGACGGGAGGTGGCGCTTCCCTGGGAGGCGGGGAGGGCGCCGGGGTGGGTGCGCCCGGGGACGCGCCTGGAGTATGCGGGGAGCAAGACGACGGCGGTGAGCGGGGCGGGGACCTCGCAGCAGGAGGTGGTCGCCCGGGCGGAGCTGGCGCAGGCGGGGGCGGGCTGGTCACTGGCGCAGATGAGCACGGCGGTGCAGGGGGTGTTTCAGGGCGGCGGGGTTCAGGCCACCGGGAGCGTGCAGCCGGGCGGGGCGTTGTGGTTGTCGCAACAGGCGCTCAGCGTGGTGGCGCCCTCGGTGGCGACGGCGATCGACGTCGACCCGGTGACCGGGGCGCAGCTGTTCTTGCTGCGTGAGAGCGATGGGTCGGTGGTGCTGCAGCAGCTGCTCAGCGGGGCGACGCAGACCTGGGTGTACAGCCCGGAGCTCGGCGTGCTGGAGCGGCAGATTCAGGAGACTCGCTCGCCAGCGTCGACCGAGGTGATCGACATACGCCGGGTGGGAGGAAGCGACCTGGAGGCGCTCTCGCAGCTGGAGCCCCTGCCCGATGATCCTGCCGAGGTGGGTGGCGCAGCTGGCGGTGCAGGGCGCGATGGGGAGGGGGGTGGATGCCGCGCGGCAGCCTCGGGCGGTCCTGGCTCTCTGTGGGTGCTGGTGCTGTTGATGGGGGTCGGCGTGTCTCGCGTGGTCAGGCGAGGGGGTGTGAGAGCGCGGTGTTGAACTGACCGGGGGGGCGTGCAAAGAACCGACCGGGGGTCGTGCAAGGTCCTTTGTTGCAAAGAACCGACCGGGGGTCGTGCAAGGTCCTTTGTTGATGCGGGGAATCGGGGCGTTTAAGGGTGGTGATTTGCACAGCACACAAGGGGGGATAAGAGGGGCGACGCGAGTCGCCGATCGGGCCTGTCGGTGGAGTGGTCTGAGAGGTAGTATCGCGTCGCGAAGAGCTTCGATGGTGTGGGGTGTTTCAGGAGTAAAACGATGAAGCGATGGCAACGACTGGCAGGGGTGGTGGGGGCGTGTGTGGGGCTTCTGGGCGTGGGGTGTAGCCCCCTGGGAGAGGCGATCGATCGCGAGGTCTCGTCAGGATATTATGAGGCGGCCAGGGGCGATGGGGTGATCTTCTCGGCGGGCGGGAACTGGCAGATGGTGGGGCATCACGTGGTAGAGGGGGCCGATCGCGAGAGCTTTCGTCCACTGGCCGAAACGATCGCTGTGGATCGGGAACGGGTTTATTACCGGGAGCACGCGCAGCCGGCCATCGATCGGGAGAGCTTTGAGGTCGAGGGCAAGGTCTGGCGTGACGCGGCGAAGGTCTATTTCGCCCGGGCCGGAGAGACGATGTTGGCGCCGGTGGAGGGGGCGGACCCGGCGAGTTTTCGCTATCTCTTTGAGGAGAGCGTCAACCCGAGGATGTGGGCGCGAGACGCGCAGCGCTACTACCTGGAGCATGTTCCGATTGATGTCGATACGGCGACGTTTCGCTTTTTAAATCAAGGGTTTGTGGCGGATCGGGAGCAGGTGTATCGCAACCAGATGCACCTGACGCCGGTGGTTGACGTGAGCGGCCCGATCGAGGTGATCAACGCGTTTCACCTGCGGATGGGAACGCGCGTTCTCAGCGGGGGGAGCTGGGCGCATCGGGTGCTGGAGTTTGAGGCGATCGACGCGCTTCGCTCCATCAGTGATCGGGTGGTGGTGATCAACGATCAGGTCTACGAGCAGGGGGAGCAGGTCGTCGGGTGGGCGGGGGATAGCGCGACGCTTCAGGCCTGGCCGCAAAACTCGACCTACGCCCGGGACGCCGAGCATGTGTACGCGTTGGTGCCGACGCTTCGGCGGATCGAGGGGGCGGATCGAGACAGTTTTGAGCCGATGGAGGGGTACGGCGCCTACGCGCAGGATGCGCAGCAGGTGTATTACCGGGGGCAGGTGCTGGAGGGCGCTGACCGGGAGACCTTTGAGATCGTCGTGGGTGAGCAGGGGCCCTACGCCCGTGATAAGCACGGGGCGTTTGTGATGGGTGCGCGGCGCTGAGCGAGGGGCTCGGCGTGCGTCGGCTCCGGGTTGGGGACCTGAACGACCAGAATGAGTCGACTTCAGGTGCATCGATCACGGACAAGTTGCACCGACCGGGGGTCGTGCAAGCTTCTTTGTTTATGCGGGGGATCGTCGGTTTTGATGTCACGGGAAACCGACCGCGTGGGGAACCGACCGTGGGTCGTGCAACGCGTGGGGAACCGACCGTGGGGAACCGAGGTGCACCGACCGGGGGGGGCAAGGTTCTTTGTTTATGCGGTTTTGATGTCGTGGGAAACCGACCGAGGGTCATGCAAGGTCGAAATGAAAGGAAAAGGCTGGATGGGGCGCATAGAACCAGGGGGATGTTCGACCCCGGGTCAGATCGAGGTTGGGCGTGGGAAACCGACCGAGGGTCGTGCAAGGACGCGTGGTTATGCGGGTGATCGTCGGTTTGGTAGGTTGAGAGTGCGATCGCACCTGTTCCTCCAAGTCCCCACTTTTTTGCGATGCTGACGCAACATCCCGCGCCGGCGCTCGATAACAGGCAGAGACGTATTCATCTCGTTTACCTCTTTGCCCGGAGAGCCCCATGACTCGCCCCCGCCGTCATGTAGAAGAGCAGGTTGCCATGATGACGCGTCGTTGCCTGGATCGTCAGTTTTTTATGCGCGCCGATGAGACGATGAACGCCATTGCTAACTACGAGATCGCGCGCTCCGCGGGGCGAAGCGGCGTCTCGGTGCACGGGGTGGCGGTGATGTCCAACCACGTGCACATCGTGGTGACCGACCCGAAGGCTAAACGCAGCGGCTTTATGCGCGATGCGATGGCGGGTTTTGCCCGGGCGCGTAACGCCGATCTGGGGCGGCGCGGCTACTTCTGGGATGATCAGCCCTATTGCGACACGGTGCTCCTGGATCATGAGGCGATGGAGGAGAAGTTGCTCTACACCTTCTTAAACCCGGTGCTCGCCGAGCTTGTGGACCGGGTGGAGGAGTGGCCTGGCTTCATGATTCGGCCCTCGGACTGGGAGAAGCCCGTGAAGGTGCGGCGCCCGGACGACTTCTACAGCAAGCGGCAGCCGGAGTTTATCGAGTTCACGGCGAAACGGCCGCCGGGCTACGACCATATGACGCTGGAGGAGCTCGTGGCCTACTTCGAGAGACGTATTAAGGAGAAAGAAGACGAGCTGATCGCCGAGCGCGAGCGCGAGAAACGACGGGTGGCGGGCATTGCCGATATTCTGGCGAAGTTGCCGACGTTTCGTCCCACTACGGAGTCTGAATCCGGGAGAATTCGCCCGCGCTTTGCGTCGAAGAATCCCGAGGTGATGCGCGCGGCGATCGAGCGGGAGCGGGCGTTTTACGCCGCGTACAGGCGCACGCGTGAGCGGTGGGTGCAGGGCAAGAAGCGGTTGGTGTTTCCCAACGGGACGCTCTGGCTCAAGCAGAACGCGCCGGTGAAGTGCGGGGAGCGCGACCCGAATGAGGCCGGTTTGGCGCCGAATATGCGTCCTGCGCCTGGTGAGTCGGTCTCACTGGCGGGCTGAGCCTGGCGCGGTCATGATGCCGGCGGCGGGCTGTCAGGGGAGCGGGCTGGCTTGGAAGTGTGGGCCTGGCTTGCGATGAGGTGGCGATAGGCCGCCGGGTGGTTAGAACATCGGGGGACTCTGTGCTCTGACGCGTAGTGAGCGTTCAGGGCCGAGCTCTGTGTGGGGTGAGGAGCTGGAGACGATCGGGGGGCGTTGGATCGGGTGGTTTTGGGGCGATGAGGTCTCTCGAGCAGCGGTCGATGTGGCTTACGGGGTGGGAGAATGTTTGGGAGCTGGCGCGGGGAAGGAAATCGGGGCGGAAACAGGCCGGTAGCGGCGATGCGACGCGGGGGTGATGGGCCGCATCGCCGCATAGATGCTGGTTGATGTGCGACTGTCGGTCGGGGGGTGTACGACTGTCGGTCGGGGTCAGGACATGAGGTCAACGTCGCCTGTGGAGCAGATGAGCATGGTGGTGGGGAGGTCTTTGAGGAAGCCGGAGTAGGCGGAGTGGAACGCCTCGGCGTGCTCGTCGGCGGGGGGACGAAAACCGAGCATGACCAGGTCGGCGTCGGCGGAGACCAGGGGGAGCTGGGTGGCGAAGTCGCCCCGGGGCAGGACTTCGTAGTCGGCTTCCAGGCGGGCCGCGTCGAGGAGGGCGGCGAGCTGGGCTGCGGCTTCATCGCGGGTTTCGCCCGGGTCGAGCATCGTGATCAGGCGGATGCGGGCGCGGTTCCACAAAAAGTTGTGGCTTAAGAGGTAGGCCAAAACGACCATCAAGGAGCCGTTTTGTTCGCCGCGCCACCAGATGTCGATGCGTCCGGGGTTGGAGGGAAGGCCGCGGTCGACCAGGATCACCTGGCTCATGCCCAGCTCGTGGGTCATGTGAAGCTGGTGCGCAAAGCCCACATAGTCCCGGGGGCGTGAGGGCCAGCCGGAGACGACCATATTGGGCTTGATGGGGCCGATGGACTGGGCCTGCAAGAGCATCGAGAGGCCCTCTTTGAAGGAGGGGCTGACGACGACGTCAACGTAGGCCTGGAGCTCGTTGTCGTGCACGTAGGCTTCGAGCTCTTCGCGGGCCTGTGCGCGCTCATCGAGGCGCTCATAGAGGTCGCCCTCCAGCACGTTGACCATCGTGGTGATGCCGCGGCCACTGCCCAGCCACAGGGCGTAGGTGGTCAGGGTCTCGCGGGTGTGCGGGTTTCCGGAGAGCACCAGCGAGGTGGGGCGCCAGTTTTTGGGGTGCTTCTCAAAGGTCGCCAGCTTGGCCAGGTTGGCGCGTACGCGCTCGTAGTAGAAGCCGCGTCGGGCGTCGCCGAAGGTGTTCTGAAGCACCCGGCGAGAGATGAAGAGGAAGATGCCGGCGACGAGAATCAGCGAGATCAGGGCAGCGAGCGCGTTGATCAAAAAGGCGGCCACCAGGCAGCCCACGCCGCCGATGAGGGCGGTCGACCAGTGGAAGAAACGAAAGCGGGGACGAAAGGAGGGGTTGCGGCTGAACTGCTCGATAAACGCCGCGGCGTTGGTCATGCCGTAGGCAAAGAGGAAGAACATCGTGAGGACGACGGCCACCGCGTTGAGCGCGTCGCCCCCGGCGCCGGCCAGAATCAACACCAGGATGCCCATGCCAAAGGAGAGCCAGAGTCCGCGTCGGGGCTCATCGCCCTGCTCGGTGCCTTTGGCGAAGTAGCCCAGGCCGGGGAAGATGTCGTCGCGGGCCAGCGCCTGGAGGATGCGCGGGGCGCCCAGCAGCGAGCCGATGGCGCTGGAGATGGTCGCCGCAAACACGCCGGCGGTGACCAGAAAGGCCGCCGGGCCGGCCTGGGCCAAAAGCGATCCGAAGGGATCCCCGATGAGGTTGGCGCGGCTTGTGGAGCCTCCGGAGACGATGATGTTGAAGAGGTAGACCAGAAAGCCCACCCCGATCGCCGCCAGCGTACCCCGGGGAATGGAGCGCTCCGGCTCTTTGAGGTCCCCCGACATGTTGACGCCGGCGTCAATGCCGGTGACCGCCGGGAAGAAGATCGCAAAGACCACCCAGAAGGAGTTTCCCTCGGTGTAAGCCGACGCCCAGTTCGCGCGGGCGACGTCCGGATCGAAGTCCAGGATCCCGCCGATGAGAAACGCCCCGATGCTCAAGACCAGGATCGTCAACACCACGTACTGGGTCTTAATCGCCCAGCTTGCGCCGACGTAGTTGATGACAAAGAGCACCGCGATGGTGGCCAGGCCGATCCCCGTAAAGTGCTCCTGGGCGGCCGGAAAGGTGATGGCCAGGGCCTCCACAAAACCCAGAATATAAAAGGGCACTGCCAGCGCCTGGGCAAAGAAGAGCGCCAGGCCGATGGCTCCGCCGAACTCCGGCCCCAGCGAGCGGGAGATGAGAAAGTAGGCGCCGCCACCTTTGATCTCGGTGTTGGTGGAGACCGCTGAGATCGACAGGCCGGTCAAAAAGGTGATCGAGGTGGCGATGACCAGGATCAACATCGCCGAGCCCAGGCCGGCCTGCCCCGTGACAAAGCCCGAGCGCATGAACATGATCACGCCCAGGATGGTCAAAATCGAGGGCGTGAAGACGCCGCCGAAGGTGCCAAACTGGTTTTTGAGATGTCCGCTGGCGGTGGTTTCTGAGGGCGGTACAGCGGGTAAGGACATCGTAGGCTCCAACGCTCGTGGGGGGATATGCCCGGAAGAAATAGAACGCGGTTGGGGGGAGCGTCAATGTTTCGGGGCGCCGGAGGTACGCGGTGTGGGGAGTTGGCGTGTGGGTCAGGGGGGGCGCGTTTTGTGGTTAGGTGGTTGTGGGGCGCCGGAGGTACGCGGTGTGGGGATTTGGCGTGTGGGTCAGGGGGGGCGCG
>NZ_VOSL01000019.1 GCF_007997005.1 Lujinxingia vulgaris
GCGCTCGGCGCCGCGGCCGAGCGCGCCGACGCGCTGGCGCAGGCCGAGCTCAATCGCACGCAGGAGCGTGCGCAGGCCTCCGCCGCGCTGCTCGACACGCTGCTCGAGCACCACCGGCGCTGGGAAGACGAGCTCCTCCCCCGCCACCTCGCCATGCGCGAGCGTTACCTGGCCGCCTACGAGGCCGGCGCCCTGCCTTTACGCGAGATCCTCACCCTGGAGCGCGAACTCAGCGAGGCCGAAGACGCCCGCACCGCGCTCCTGGCCGACCTGCTCTCGGCCACCACCGAGGCCCTCGAACTTCTAAACTTTCATCATCCTGACGCCGCCGGCGCCGAGGAGGTTGTATGCGCACGCTGATCTTTTTGTTCATGCTCACCACCCTGTTGATTGCGGGCGGTTGTGAGTCTTCCGAGTCTTCGACGTCTTCCGAATCTGGCGAAAACGCGCACGATTCACATGATCATAGCAAGGCCGCGTCGCAACCGATCACCGCACACGCCGACGACTGGTGCGGCGGACACGACATCCCCGAGTCCATGTGCACCAAATGCAACCCCGAGCTCATCGATAAGTTCAAGGCTCAAGGCGACTGGTGTGAGGCCCACGGATTCCCCGAGTCCGCATGCCCGCAGTGCAACCCCGTCTCGCCACCTGGCGAGCAGGCCTCGGCGAACACCATCACCGCACACGCCAACGACTGGTGCGGCGGACACGACATCCCCGAGTCCATGTGCACCAAATGCAACCCCGAGCTCATCGATAAGTTCAAGGCTCAAGGCGACTGGTGCGAAGCCCACGGATTCCCCGAGTCCGCATGCCCGCAGTGCAACCCTGTGACGCCACCTTCCCGCAGCACCAGCACCAGCGCGGGTCACGATCACGATCACGACCACGGTGGCCAGACCCAGAGCTCCGGCGCGCATCTCGCCACCGCCCAACCCGGCGACTGGTGCGCCGGCCACAACATCCCCGAGTCCAAATGCACCAAATGCAACCCGGAGCTCGCCGAGGGCTTTCAGGCCGAGGGCGACTGGTGCGCCGAACACGGCTTCCCCGAGTCGGCCTGCCCCTACTGCAACCCGGTGGCCCCTCCCACCGCCGGCGTGGTCCTGCACACCGCCGACCACGAAGACCTGGCGGGCTTAATGACCGCCCCGGCCCGCGCCGATCAGCGCAGCGAGGGCCTGAGCGCCCCGGCCCGCTTTAGCTTTAACGCCGACCGCGTCGCCGAGGTGCGCACGCTGCAGCCGGGCATCGTGCGCGAGATCCTCGTACAGCCCGGAGAGCGTGTGGAGGCCGGCCAGGCGCTCATCAAGGTGGAGAGCGCCCAGGCCAGCGACCAGCAGGCCGAGCTTCTGGCCGCCCGCCAGGCCCTGCGCACCGCCGAGTCGCATCTGGAGCGTCAGCAAACACTGCGCGAGCAGGGCATCAATGGCCAGCGCGACGTGGAGCTCGCCATGACTGAAGCCGAGCGCGCCCGGGCCCGTGTGCGCACCGCCGAGGCCGCGCTGCGCTTAAGCGGCTCGGTCGATGCCCGCGGCCAACTCACCCTGCGCGCCCCCATCGCCGGGGAGGTCGTCGAGCGCAACGTCATCGCCGGGAGCTATACGTCGGCGGAGATGGCGCTGATGACCATCGCCGATCGGAGCGCGATGTGGGCGGAGGTCTTTGTGCCCGCCTCACAGAGCCGAGCGCTGGCCCTGGGCCAGCGCGTGCGGCTAAGCCCCGAGCAGGCACCCGAGGTCGAAGTCACCGGCCAGGTGGCGCAGATCGCCACCCGCGTCGATCCCGCCACCGGCAACCTGCGCGTGCGCCTGGAGCTCGACCCCGCCGATCTTCCCCTGCGTGACGGCCAACTCGCCCATGCCACCATCGAGACCGGCCAACCCACGCGCGCCATGCGCATCCCCCGCGAGGCCGTGCAACGCTTCAACGACCAGCGCATCGTCTTTGTGCGCGAGCGCCAGGGCGTCTACCAGACCCGTAAGGTGGAGATCGTGGCCTCCGAGCGCGACACCCTCTGGGTCGCCGGCGAACTGAGCCCCGATGAGCCGGTGATCACCACCGGCGCCTTCGTGCTTCTCACCGAGCTTCGCGCCGACGATATCGGCGTGGGCTGCACCCACTAAAGGAGCGGCCTATGCTCAAAAAACTCATCGATCTCTGCCTCACCCACCGCCCGGTGGTGCTCTTGCTCACACTCATCGCCGTGGCGTTCGGGGCGCTGGCGCTGCGCGATCTTCCCTTTGACGCCTTCCCCGAGACCGCCCCGGCGCTGGTCAGCGTCAACACCAACGCCGAGGGCCTCTCCGCCGAGGAGGTCGAACTTCAGGTCACGCGCCCCCTGGAGCAGGCCATCGGCGGGATGCCCGGCCTTGTGCACGTGCGCTCCATCTCGCGCTTTGGCTTTTCGCAGGTCACCGCCCTCTTCGACAACGAGTCCGACCTCCTGGAGAGCCGCCAGCTCGTGGCCGAGCGCGTCGCCGCCGTCGAGCTCCCCGCCCACGTCGAGCGCCCCGCGCTCGGGCCCATCTCCAGTGGGCTCGGCGAGGTCTTTCAGTATGTGCTGGTCAGCCCCGGCCGTGAGTTGGGGGAGCTGCGCACGCTGCATGACTACAAGATTCGCCCGCGCCTCTTAAGCGTGCCGGGCGTCGCCGAGGTCAACACCTGGGGCGGCAACGAGCCGCAGATCGAGGTGATCGTCGATCCGCTCACCCTCCAGGCCCGCGGGCTGACCCTCGACGACATCGAGCAGGTCCTGCGCGACAACCACCTCAGCGTGGGCGGCGGGCTGATCACCGAGTCGTCGGAGTCGATGGTGGTCCACGGCCGCGGACGCCTCCGCTCCACAGACGCCATCGCCAACCTCCCCATCACCACCGACGCTTCCGAGGGTGGCGCCAACCTTTTGCGCCTGGGCGATGTGGCCGACGTTCAGCGCGGCCACGCCATCCGCCGCGGCGCGATGACCGCCTTCGGCCAGGGCGAACACGTCATGGGCCTGGCCTTTGCGCTCCCGGGCGAAAACACCCGCGAGATCGCCCGCGCCCTGGAGGCGCGCCTTGGCGAGGTGCAGGCCGACCTGCCCGACGACATCGAGCTGCGCGTCGTCTACCAGCGCACCGAGCTCATCGACAACGTGCTCGACACCGTGCGCAACAACCTCCTGGAAGGCGCGCTCCTGGTCATCGCCATCCTCTTCATGCTCATGGGCAACCTGCGCGCCGGGCTGATCGTGGCGCTGGCCATCCCCCTCTCGATGCTCTTTGCTTTCAACCTGATGCTGCAGTTCGGCGTGGCCGGAAGCCTGATGAGCCTGGGCGCCATCGACTTTGGCCTGATCGTCGACAGCTCGGTCATTATGGTCGAGAACGCCGAGCGCCGCCTCTCGGAGGCCCCCGAGGGGGCCGACCGCCTGGAAGTCGTGCGCGACGCGGCCACCGAAGTGCGCCGCCCGACCCTTTTTGGCGAGCTGATCATCGCCAGCGTCTATCTTCCGATCCTGGCGCTCGAAGGGGTTGAGGGCGCGCTCTTTCGCCCGATGGCGCTGACCATGATCTTTGCGCTGGCCGGCTCGATGCTCCTCTCGCTGACGCTGACGCCGGTGCTCGCGAGCTACGCGCTGACCCGCGGCGCGCATCGCAAAGAGCCGGCGTTGGCCCGCGGGCTCAAGCGCCTCTACGCCCCGATTTTGGAGCGCGCGCTTCACCGCCGCTGGACGGTCATCGCCCTGGGCGTGGGCTGCATCCTCGGCGCCGGCGCCCTCTCCACCACCCTGGGCGCGCGCTTTATTCCGCGCCTCGATGAGATGGCCATCACCGCCAACACCGTGCGCCTGGCCGGCGTCTCGCTCGATGAGACCCTGCGCTACAACCAGCGCCTGGAGCAGCACCTGATGGAGGCGTACCCCGACGAGATCCGCCACGTCTGGACCCGCACCGGCACTGGCGAGGTCGCCACCGACCCGATGGGCCTGGAGGTCAGCGATGTCTTCATGGTGCTGCACCCCCGCGATCAGTGGACCCGCGTAAGCACCCAGGACGAGCTCACCGAAGAGCTGCGCGTCTTCTTTGAGAACGTCCCGGGCATTCGCACCACCCTCTCCCAGCCCATTGAGCTGCGCGTCAACGAGCTCAGCGCCGGGCTGCGCAGCGAGCTGGGCATCCGTCTCTTCGGCGACGACCTGGAAACCCTGCGCGACAAGGGCCAGGAGCTGATGACAGTGCTGGCCAGCGTCGAAGGCATCGCCAGCCTGAGCACCGAACAGCTCCTGGGCCAGCACGTGGTCGACATTGAAGTCGATCATGTGCGCGCCGCCCGCGCGGGTCTAAGCGCCCGCGAGGTTTTAAAGGCCGTGGAGCTCATCGGCGGCCGCCCCCTTGGCGAGTTCTATGAAGGGGAGGTGCGCCAGCCGCTCGTGCTGCGCGTCGACGAGCGCCTGCGCGAACAACCCGAGCTTCTGGAAGATGTTGTGCTCAACGCCCCCACCGGTACGGTGCGCCTGGGCGATGTGGCCACGATCACGGTGCGCCCCACCGCGTCGGCGCTCAACCGCGACTGGGGCCAGCGCCGCCTGCTCATCCAGGCCGAGCTGCAGACCGAAGACGTCATGAGCGTCGTCCAAAACGCCCGCCAGGCCGTCGCCGACAACTTCGACGCTCCGCCCGGCTACCACGTCGACTTCAGCGGCGAGTTTGAGAACTACGAGCGCGCCAAGACTCGCCTGATGGTGCTCATTCCGCTTACGTTGCTGCTGGTGCTCACGCTCCTCTACCTGACCTACGGTCGCTTGAGCGACACGCTGCGCGTCTTCAGCGGCGTGCCTTTTGCGGCCGTCGGCGGGGTGCTGGCGCTCTGGCTGCGCGGGCTTCCCTTTAGCATCTCGGCGGCCGTGGGTTTTGTGGCGCTGATGGGCATCGCCGTGCTCGGCGACATCGTGCTCGTCTCCACCATCCGCCGCTACACCGCCGAGGGTCTGAAAACCCTGGAGGCGGTCCGCCAGGCGGCGCTGGTGCGCCTGCGCCCGGTCATCATGACGGGCCTTGTGGCAGCGGTTGGCTTCATTCCCATGGCGCTCAGCGTGGGCGTGGGCGCGGAGGTGCAGCGCCCCCTGGCCACCGTGGTCATCGGCGGGGTGATCACCTCCACCCTCTCCACGCTCATTGTGCTGCCGGTGCTTTATCTGGTGTTTCAGTCGGCGCGTTCTCGAGAGCGTTAACGTTTTTGATGTCGGATGTCTGCACCCACAAACGCCAGCTCGGAGCCCCGAGCTGGCGTTTTTTGCCACCACGTCCCCCGACTCAGCCCCCTGAGCTTGCGCACTCACCACCTGAGTCCGGCCACTCAGCCCCCTTAGCTCCCGTTCTCGATACCCAGATCCCCAACTCAGGCCCCCTTAGCTCCCGTTCTCGATACCCAGATCCGCAACTCAGCCTCCTTAGCTCCCGTTCTCGATACCCGAGTCCGGCCACTCAGGCCCCTTAGTTCCTGTTCTCGATACCCAGATCCGCGACTCAGCTCCCTGACCTCCACTTCTCGGCACCCGAGTCCGGCGACTCAGACCCCTTAGCTGTGGTTGGGTGGTTGGGTGGTTGGGTGGTTGTGGAGCGCCGGGGTTCGCGACGTCGGTCGATTCGTGAGTGCGGTCAGGGGTTCCCGCAAAATAAAAAACCCGAGCGCATCCAGGGCCGACGAAACGTTCTTCGCAAAATAAAAAACCCGAGCGCATCCAGGGCGGGGCTGGCAAGGAGATAGGGATGAAGCTGTAGCAGCGCCCCCTTAACTCCTCGAATTTGTTGCACACGAAAAGGCGGTGGTTACAGCTTTGAACCCGCAGTCACACTTCAATGAGAGGGGAAATAGGCCGCGCTTCATGCGGGCCCCCCGATTCGAACATCAGATCACACTGGGAGGAAATGAATGAAAAATTCGCTCAGTCGTAGGTCGTACCCTGTCGCGTCATCGCCCCGTCACGTCACCTGGCTCAAGCTCTGGAGTGTGAGCTGCCTCTCTCTGGCCCTGATGCTGATGGTCAGCTGCTCCTCAACAAGCCCCAACGTCACGCCGCAGGGCCGCCAGGCCAGCGCCGAGACCCGCGCGCTGGGCGCGGGCGCCGAGGTGCTTCAGGGCGCCGGCGCCCCCTCCGCCCTCGACATTCACCTGGTGGGCTTTCACCCCATGGCCGACGACCCCTCGATCCAGATGGAGGCCCACCACTTCTGCCGGCAGGTCAACGAGGACTTTGCCCAGTGCGCCGTCTTCGACAGCGACGGAGGCGACGCCAACTTGAACGGCATCGAGTACATCATCTCCTCGCTGCTCTACGAGCAGCTGCCCGAGGAGGAGAAGCAGTACTGGCACCCCCACAACTACGAGATCCTCTCCGGCCAGCTCGTCGCCCCGGGGCTTCCCGACGCCGCCGAGACGGCGCTGATGGAGGGCAAGATCAACAGCTACGGCAAGACCTTCCACCTCTGGAACACCGGCAGCGCCGCCGTCGAAGGCGATGAGCTCCCCATGGGCGCCCCCATGCTCGCCTGGTCCTTCAACGCCGACGGGGAGATCGATGAGACCCTGCTCGTAGCCCGCGACGAAGCGATGAACATCGACACCAACCAGATCCGCCAGGAGCGTGCCGTGCTCATCGACATGGCCGAGCCTCAGGAGGGCGTCGACATGCTGGCCGGTGCCTTCCCCGACCGCGAAAAACCGGTGGGCATCGAAGACCGCGAGAACAGCCGCCAGGGCCGCGGCGGCGGACCCATCACCCCCTCCGAGGAGAAAAAAGACTCGGAGGAGAAGAAGGACGAGTCCAGAGACACGCAAGAGAACAGCGACGAGAGCTCCGGCGACTGAGTTTTTCGATCTGGGTCGCTCGGCACTTCTCGCAAAATAAAATACCCGAGCGCATCCAGGGCGGCGATGGCAAGGAGCAAGGACAAAGCTGTAGCAGCGCTACCGCGAGGACGCAGCGACACAGCCAGCGTCGTCCTGGGAGCGCTCAACACCCAACCCGAGCGCATCCAGGGCGACGCCTGACAAGGAGATAGGGATGAAGCTGTAGCAACGCTACCGCGAATCCCTATCGACGCCGTCAGCGTCGTCCTGGGGCGCTCGGCGCTCAGAAGTCTTCGTCGAACGTAACCTCCCCCCCGACCGCGACCTGATAGGCGGAGACGCGGCGCTCAAAGAAGTTGGTCACCTCCTGAACGTCCTGCAGGTCCATAAAACTCAGCGGGTTCTTCGTGCCAAAGATCTCGGGCATCTCCAGGGTGCGCAGGCGCTGGTCGGCGCAATGCTCCAGGTAAGCGCGCACATCCTCCACGCTGAGCCCGGCCACCCCACCTCCGAGCAGATCCTCGGCGAAGAGGGCCTCGCAGTCGACGGCCTCCCGGATCATCGTCTGCACTTCCCCGGTGAGCTCCTCGTCAAAGAGCTCCGGCTCCTCCCGGCGAACCGTGCGCACCACCTCGAAGGCAAACTCCATATGGGCGCTCTCATCGCGAAACACCCAGCTCGTGCCGGCGGCAAGCCCGTGCAAGAGCCCCCGCGAACGCATGAAATACACGTAGGCAAAGGCCCCGAAGAAGAAGAGCCCCTCGATGCACGCCGCAAAACAGATCAGGTTGAGCAAAAACTGCCGCCGATGCGCCCGTGTCTCCAGCCGGTCGAGCCCTTCGATCGAGTCCATCCAGCGCATGCAAAAATCGGCCTTAGCTCGAATCGAAGGAATCGTTTCAATGGCCGCAAATGCCTGGTGACGCTCCTCAGGATCCGGCACATAGGTGTCGAGCAAGGTCAGGTAAAACTGGACGTGAAGCGCCTCCTCGTAGAGCTGGCGGGCCAGATACATCCGCGCCTCCGGGGCGTTGATGTGCTGGTAGAGGTTGAGCACAAGGTTGTTGGCCACGATCGAGTCCCCGGTGGCAAAAAACGCCACCAGCCGCTGCACCATATGCGTCTCGGCCTCGGTGAGCTTGTCGCGCAGGTCGTTGACATCGCTCGAAAAATCAACCTCCTCCACCGTCCAGGTGTTCTTAATCGCGTCGCGATACATCTGGTAAAAACTCGGGTACGTCATCGGGCGAAGGGTCAGGCAAAAGCCCGGATCCAGAAGATTGGCGGGTCGTTGAATGCTCATTGGCAGGCCTCACAGATCTCGGGGTTTTCCAGGGAACAGGCGATCGCCTCGCGCGAAGGCACCTCGACGGTCGTCTTGGTGATCCGCGTGGCCGGACGCGAGCGCAGGTAGTAGGTCGTCTTCAGGCCACGCTTCCAGGCATAGAGGTACATCGAGGAGAGCTGTCCCAGGGTGGGGCTCTCAATAAAGAGGTTGAGCGACTGGCTCTGGTCGATAAACGCGCCGCGATCGGCGGCCATCCCGATAAGCGAGCGCATCGGGAGCTCCCAGGCCGTGCGATACACCTGCCGAAGCTCCTCGGGCAGCTCGTCGATAGCTTGCACCGAGCCCTCCGAGTTCTTGAGGCGAGCGCGCATCCGCTCATCCCAGAGTCCCAGCCTCTGGAGCTCGGCGACCAGGTAGCGGTTGACCTGAACAAAGTCCCCCGAGAGCGTCTCCCGCTTAAAGAGATTCGATACCTGGGGCTCGATGCACTCGTAGCACCCGGCGATCGAGGCGATGGTTGCCGTCGGCGCGATCGCGCAGAGCAGCGAGTTTCGAAGCCCCACCTCCTGAATCCGGGCCCGGAGCGCCTCCCAGCGCGCGGGCTCCTCGGGGCTCACACCCCACAGATCAAACTGCAGCTGCCCGCGCGCAGCCCGCGTCTCTTCAAACGCGGCGTGCGCCCCGTGAGCCTCGGCCAGATCGGCCGAGGTGGCGAGGGCATGGTAATAGATCTCCTCAGAGATCCGCTTCGAGATCGCCTGCGCCTTCGGGCTGTCGAAGGGAAGCTTCATCTGAAAAAACACATCCTGAAGCCCCATCAACCCCAGCCCCACCGGACGCCACCGATCATTGGACGCCGCCGTCGATGGGATCGGGTAGTAGTTAAGGTCGATGACCCGATCCAGACCTACCACCGCGGTGCGCACCGACTGCGCAAGCTTGTCGTAATCGACCACCACCTCCCCCTGATCGTTTTTCAGGGTGTGCCTGGCGAGGTTGATCGAGCCCAGGTTGCAGACCGCTGTCTCCTTTGCAGAGCTCACCTCAATGATCTCGGTGCAGAGGTTGGAGAGGTGAACCCGCGCGCCCTCCTCGACAGTCTGATTGCAGGTCCGGTTGCTCGCGTCCTTAAAGGTCATCCACCCGTTGCCGGTCTGTGCCAGCGTTCGCATCATCCGCCCGTAGAGATCTCGCGCACGCACCTCGCGCACCGCCAGCCCCTCCTTCTCAGCCTGCTCGTAGCGCCGATCAAACGCCTCCCCATAGAGATCCGGAAGCTCCGGCACCTCCTTCGGATCAAAGAGACTCCAGGATTCATCGGCCTCCACCCGTCGCATAAAGAGATCCGGGATCCAGTTGGCGATGTTCAGGTTGTGGGTGCGCGCGGCTTCATCGCCGGTGTTATCCCGTAGCTCCAGAAACTCCTCGATATCGGCGTGCCACGGCTCCAGGTACACGCAACACGCTCCCTTGCGCTTGCCCCCCTGATTGACCGCCGAGACCGACGCATCCAGCGTCTTAAGCCAGGGCACAATCCCGTTGGATCTTCCGTTGGTGCTCGCAATAAGAGAGCCCCGCGAGCGCACCCGATGAAACGCCGTGCCAATCCCACCCGAGAATTTTGAGAGCAGCGCGATGTCGGTATAGCGCTGGTAGATCGCTTCGAGCTCATCGGCCGGGGAGTCGAGCAGAAAACAACTGGAGAGCTGCTCAAAACATGTGCCGGCGTTAAAGAGCGTCGGAGAGCTCGGCAGGTACTCCAGCCTGGAGAGCAGCGCGTAGAGCTTTTTGACCTGCGCCATATCCTCACTCAACGCGCACGCGATCCGCAGAAAGAAGTACTGCGGCTCCTCCATCACTCGCCGACTCTGTGGATGCCGCTGCAGGTAGCGATCGTAGAGTGTTTTGATCCCAAAATACTCAAAATATGCATCGCGGCTGCGATCGATGAGCGCGTCGAGCTCGTCGTGATGGGCGTCGACAAAACCTTTGAGCCGCGCGTTGTAGCGCCCGACCTCATAGCCCCGCTCCACACAGCGCGAGAAGCTGGTGATCCCCTCGCTCTGCAGATCATCCCCAATCCGCTGCGCCAGCAGCCGCGCGGCCAGCTTCGAGTACTGCGGCTCCTCCAACATCATCGACGAGGCGACCTGGATCGAGAGATCGTCGAGCTCCCGGGTCGACGCCCCATCAAATAGACCGCCGATCGTGCGCACCGCCACCCGCGTCGGATCCACGCGGCTCAGTCCGCCGGCGCAGCGGCCGATCGCGGCGACAATTCGCTCCAGGTCAACGCGTTCATAGCTGCCGTCGCGCTTGACGACACGCATCCCTCCCTCGTCTTTTCCCCCCTTAATCTCGTCGCTCTCTTCGGGCACTGTTGCTGAAGTGGTGGTCATCTCTCATCCCTCGCTGCTCGGGTCATACGCGGGAACGACCAACCTCTTCAGAGCTCTCGGGTGCTGGACACAAAAGCTCCTCCAAAGTCGACCAGCGCTCCCGCGAGCGAAATGGGGCTTTTAGAAGCGTCGTAACGCTCACCTCTCTAAAAGCTCCCGAGTCGAACTGACGTGGGATGTCTCCCCGACGTCAGGCGCTGGCAGGTCTTCGGGCTCTTGAGCTCGCCATTGAAACATGGCTCCTACTGCCCACCGCTTCCCAGGCTTTTTAGCCCAGTGCCATTGGTGGGGGTCGTTCTCAAATACCGCTGCGGGGCAGCTCCGGAGTCGCACCGGATTCCCTCTTCGGCGTCGCGATCATCTCGCGACACACCAGCACGCGAACTACATATAGGGGATACCCCCGGGGGTCAACCACATGATGTTGTGGATTGAAGGCATATTGGCGGCACGTGGGCTTAGACCATCAGCCTCCATATAGATGGGCGTTCCAGCGCGTGGCGACGCGTGAGTCTTTGCGGCGAGTCGTTTTGAAAAGAACGACGCCCCCCTGGACTTCGGCCTTCACCATCACGCGGGAAGAGCTCGAAAAGGAGGGGGGCGTTGTCTGATCATGGAGATGTTTCTGGCCTGCTCAGCGCGCTCCGCTGCTGCGCAGCCAGGGCCTAAAACTCCACCCGGTCGCCCGGGCGCAGGTTGCCGTCGTAGCCCGGATCGGCGTCTTTCTTCTGGCGCGCCTTGCGCGCGTTCCACGCCGCGCTCCCCAGAAAGGCCGGCGCGGCCACCACACATAAGGGGCACATCACCGTGCCAAAAGCCGCCAGCCCCGCCACGCTCAGCGCTCCCATCGCACCGCCAAAGAAGGTGTGCTCGCGCGCCCGGCGGCTGTACTCACACTCGGGCTCTTCGGCTCCCTTCACGTGGATCCTCGACCCGTCTTCATTCGTCGCGTTTCGCTTCACCATCTCTGCCTCCTCATACCGCACCTTGTCATATCCGAACGCAGCCAGGGCGATGCCTGACGGCGTCCTGGGGCGCTCGACACCCCACACGCAGCTCTCACTGAGAAAACAACGCCCACCCCACGAACCTTCCGCTACGCATCCTCACGTGTTCACAGACTTCTTGCCCTCAACAACTCACCCGACTCCCCTGAACAAAACACCCTCATTTAAAATAAATGATCCATTTACGATCGACCCTGGACAAAAGAGGCTGTGGAAAACTCTGTGAGAAACCCTGTGTTTAAGCTGTTAATCCACATTTGGAAAACCTGGGGCCTACGTCGCGCTCAGACTCTCCCCAGAGCTCCCACACACTTTCCCCGATCCGAATGTGGATAAATAGTCGAAGTATTTTGGCCCTTTAGCGCACCTCTCCACATTTCCACAGGCCCTACTTCTTCTACGTACCTCAAACACACCAAACCTTTTTTGTCTTTTGGTAGAAGATCCGTGTCTGTGGAAAACTCCCGGACCTCGAAGGGGCGCAAGCTCGCGAGTTACAAGGGCGATTGCCACTTGAAACCCTCTCCAACCTGTGGTGGATTGTCAGGGCTTACGAGCCGGGAAATTTATAAAGAACCCAAACCTCTCCGCGGAGACGCGCTCCATGAAGATTCGCATTTCCAGCAAGACGCTCACCGACGAGCTCTTCAAACTTCAAGGCGTCGTCAGCCACCGCAGCACGCTGGCCATTCTGTCCAACGCGCTCCTGGTGGCCGAGGGCAACACGCTGACCCTGCATGCCACCGACCTGGACATCTCCGTGTCCACCTCCTGCGAATGCGAGGTGCTGGAGCCGGGCAAGGTCACCCTGCAGGCCCGCAGCCTCTTCGACATTGTCAAAAACCTCGAAGAAGACACCCTCTCGCTGGAGACCGAGGAGAACCACTGGGCCAAGCTCAAGAGCGGTAACGTCAACTGCCGCATCGTCGGCACCCACGCCGATGAGTTCCCGCACCTGCTCGACATCGCCGGGGTGGAGCTCTTCCCGATTGGCACCCGTCGCCTGCTCGACATGATCGAGAAGACCCTCTTCAGCGTCTCCACCGACGACGCCCGCGCCAACCTCACCGGTGCCTTCTTCAAGGTCACCAACGAGAAGACGCTTCTGATGGTCTCCACCGACGGCCACCGCCTCTCGAAGATCGAGACGAAGCCCGAAGAATTCGACGCCGGCGGCGACATCCCCTCCGCGCTCAACAAAGGCATCATCATCCCCCGCAAAGGGCTCGCCGAAATCAAACGCACCGTCGATGCGAAGAGCGATGAGCTCAGCTTTGGCATCATCGACAACAACATCGTCTTTAAGAGCGGCCCGATGAGCCTCTCGGTGCGCCTGATCGAGGGCAGCTTTCCCGACTTCACCCAGGTTCTGCCGAAAGAGAGCGAGCACCGCGCCATCGTCGAAAAAGACGTCTTCCAGCAGGCGCTCAAGTTCGTGAGCCTCTTCGCCAGCTCCAAGACCAACAACGTGCGCATCTCGCTGAGCGACGACGGCCTGGAGCTCTACGCCTCCGACCCCGACCGCGGCGAAGCCACCAAAGTCGTCCCGATGCAGTACAGCGGCCAGGCCGTCAAAGCCGGCTTCAACTACCGCTACCTCAACGACGTCGTCAGCGCGCTGGACGGCTCCGAGGTCTCCATCGAGATCATCGACACCCTCTCCCCCACCCTCATCCGCGACACCCAGCGCGACGAGATGCTCTTCGTCGTCATGCCCATGCGCCTCTGATCTTTTCGATTAGGGTTTTTCAATTAAGGGAGTTGTTCCGAATCTGGAAGCTTCCTGAGTAAATGAATTAGCGCGCGCCTCCGACGACCTTCGCCGGGGGCGTTCGCGTTTTCTGCTCAGGGCATCAGCGCTCTCTTTGAATCCACTCGCCACATCACCCCCGAGATGTCTTAACGATGCTTCTGGAAGCCCTTCGACTGCGCGATTTTCGCAACCTGCAGCACGTGATGTTGACGCCCAACCCGCGTTTTAACGTGATTGCCGGTCCCAACGGTCAGGGCAAAACCAACCTCCTGGAAGCCATCTACCTCTTGAGCGCGGTGAAGAGCTTTCGGCCCGGCACGACCAACCGCGCGCTGATTCATTTCGAGCGCACCGAGGCCACCCTGGAAGCCCGCGTGGAGCGCGGAGGCCACGAGCGCCTGGTGCGCCTGGAGATCTCCGAGCGCGGCAAGAAGGTGTTTTTGAATGAGGGGCAAGTCCGCAATATCTCGGACTTTTTCGGCACCCTGAACGTCGTGATCTTCGGGCCGGATGACATCGGCATTCTGCGCGGCTCACCCTCGGAGCGGCGGCGTTTTATGGACCGCGCCATCTTCAACGCCCACCCCGCTTTTGGCACCGAATCCACCCACTACGAGGATGTGCTCAAGCACCGCAACGCGCTCTTAAAAGAGCCGCGTCAGGACGCCGCCCTGCGTGCGGTCTACGACGAGCAGCTCATCACCTACGGCGCCCAGATCCTGCGCCGTCGCCTGGACTTCATCACCCACTTTCGACCCGTGCTCACCCGCACCTTCGCGACGATCTTTGACCCCTCGCTCGCTGCCGACCTGCGCTACGCCCCGAGCTGGCTTGAGGAGGGGGACGAGCGCTTCGATGAGGCCGAGGCCTTAAGCTCCCCGCAGTACCTGGAGCGTGCCCTGGAACAGGCCTTAAGGCGCACCGAGCGGGACGAGCGCGAGCGCGGCTACACCCTGATCGGCCCCCACCGCGACGACCTCCACACCACGCTCGGCGGCCACGACGTGCGCACCTTTGGCAGCCAGGGCCAGACCCGCGCCTTCGTGCTCGCCATGAAGATCGCCGAGATCACCTACCTGGAAGAGCGCTACCATTTTGCGCCCATCCTCCTGCTCGACGACGTCTCCAGCGAGCTCGACCGAGAGCGTAACCGCCTGCTCTTCGACTTTCTGCGCGCCCGCACTCAGGGGCAGGTCTTCATCACCACCACCCACCGCGATTTTATTCTGCTCGACCAGAATTTGAGTATTTTTGACGTGCAGGGCGGTCAGGTCATCGAGCGTGTCTCGGACGACGCGTGATTACCCCGACCGAAGAAACCCTCGTACCGCTCAATACGATGGTCCGAAGCGAGCGACGCGGCTTTCACCGGTTGAAACACCCCTGTCGAAGTGAACGACGCGGCCTTCGCCGGTTAAAACACCCGTGTCGAAGCGAACGACGCGACCTCCGCCGGTTGAAATAGCCTTCGTGAAGCGAGCGAGAAGGTCTCCGCTGGTTGAAATAGCCTTCGCCAGGCGAGCGTGATGGCTTTCGCCGGTGAACATAGCTTTCACGAAGCGAATCGCATGCCTTTCGCCGGATAAAAGAGGTGTTACGAAGCAAGTGACGCCCCTGTTTGAAACGCAACGAGCCCCGTCGAAGGGAATGGCGTGGCTCGTTCATCCGGCGAGACACGCGTCGAAGGGAATCCCTCACCTCTTTTAGACGGGCCATGACGCGTTGAGCGCTTTGACAAAGGTGCTTCAACCGGCGGACACCTCGACACAGCGAATGTCAGGGCGCGTTCAAAACGAAATCACGTGCCGGACTGCCCGACACTGCTATTTTAATTTAAAACCATCGCGTCGAAGCGCATCGAATAAGGCGATCGACGCTTTTGAGCCTCAACGCCTGAAGAGAGCAAAACCATGATTCTGGAGCTTAGCCGGGGATTTCGACACGGCGACGAGGTCGAGCTGACCATCGACAAAATGAACGAGCGGGGCCTGGGCGTCGCCTTTGTCGAGACGGTCATCGGCCCGCAGAAGATGGAGAAGCGCTACGAGGTCTTTGTGCGCAAGGCCATCCCCGGCGACCGGGTGCGCGTGCGCATCGACAAGACGCGCCGCAAGCGCGCCTCGGCCACCCTGCTGGAGATCCTGGAGCCCTCGTCGCTGCGCATCGAGCCCCGCTGCCGCCATTTTGGCACCCGCGAAGAGGCCGGTAAGGGCTGCGGCGGCTGCACCCTGCAGTCGATGCGCTACCGCCATCAGCTCGCCATCAAAGAGCGTCTGATCAAAGAGAATTTTCAGCGCGTGGGCCTCGATCCCGGCCTGGTGCTGCCGCTCAAAGGCATGGAGGAGCCCTGGTACTATCGCAACAAGATGGAGTTCACCTTTGGCGACGACGCCGAGCGCCACTTCGCGCTGGGGCTCTACCCCTCGGGCTACAAGTTCGAGATCCTTCATGTGCAGGAGTGTCACCTGCAGTCGGAGTTCGTCTCGCGTTTTGTGCCGGCGATGGGAAGTTTCTGCGCCTCGGTGGGGCTGGAGCCCTACCACAGCCGCCGCGATGAGGGGTGGCTGCGCAACCTCACGATCCGCGAGGGCAAACGCACCGGTGAGGTGATGGTGGAGCTGATGACCAGCCCGGCGACGGAGGTGCGCCTGGGGGAGGAGGCGGTCGATGCGGAGCAGGCCGCGCGCGCGGTGATGCAGGAGGCCCAACGCCTGGCCTCGGAGCTCGGGCGGCCCGTCACCTCCTTCTACTGGTCGCGCTACATCGCCGAGAAAGGCAGCCCCACGCGCATCGAAGAGACGTTGCTCGCCGGCGCCCCCGTCTTGAGCGAGGAGATGCACCTGCCGGGAGAGCAAAGGTTGCGTTTTGAGATTCATCCCCGGGCGTTTTTTCAGCCGAATACTCTGCAGGCCGAGCAGCTCTACACCGAGGTCATCGAGCGCGCCGGGTTGCTCGACGCCGACAACCCCCGTCGCCCCAAAACCGTGCTCGACCTCTACTGCGGCACCGGCACCATCGGTCTCTGCCTCTCGCCATACGCCGAGCGCGTGTTGGGCATTGAGCTGCAGCCCGACGCCGTCGACAACGCGCGCAAAAACGCCGTCGACAATGGCATCGATAACGCCTCCTTCTTTGTGGGCGATGTGGGCAAGGTGCTCGCCAGCCCCGAGTTCATCAAGGCCCGCGGCGACGCCATCGACCTGGTGGTGGTCGACCCGCCGCGCTCCGGGCTTTTTGACCAGGCCATTGAGCAGATTCTGGAGATTGCCGCCCCCACGCTGGTCTACGTCTCCTGCAACCCCAAAACTCTGGCCGACAACCTCGTCGCCCTCACCGAAGGCGGCTACCAGCTGGAGGTGGTGCAGCCGGTCGACCTCTTCCCGCAGACCTACCACGTGGAGAACGTCGCGCTTTTAACGCGTAAACCTTCACCCTGAGATGTTCGAGCGGGGAGGCGCACCCACCGCAATCGCAAAGCGGGTGCCCACCACCCGCCACCGTAGGGGGACCCCTTGTGGGTCCCCGCCCTGGGAGTTCCGGAGGGGCACAAGACCCCTCCCTACGGATTGGGTGGGTTTTCCATAAAAAAACCTTGTGGGAATTTGCGATTGCCCTGGAGGCGCACCCACCGCGGCTTTGCGGCGCGCCCGGGCGCTGGTAGCGTGGGCGCTCGCCAGGCAGCTCGCGTCGCTTGAGTCTGCGTGGCCGAAGAGGCCCCGAGAACTCGCCAGCGCGACGGTTTTGGTGGGAGTGGAAACGTTGATGAAGATGAGGTCGCTATGAACTTCGAGCTGCTCGTTATTCTGGTGATCGTGGGCTTCGGGATCGCCGCTTTTTTCGTGGTGTTTCAAAACATCTCGCGCATGCAGGAACTTATGAAGACGAAATCCTACTGGCGAGCGCTCGCCGAAAGTTTCAACCTCAAGCATGACACCACGGGTTCCTCGCATGTGGAGCGGCTGGTGGGCTCGCACCGCGCCTGCCCGCTGATCCTCACGGGCACGGGCGACCCCCTGAGCGAGGGGTACGAGCTGGAGGCGGAGATCGATCTCGTCAAAGCGCTGCATAAGACGCTGACGCTTATCAGCGAGCCCGACCCGCAGCAGCCTCCCACCATCAACACCGTCTACGCCGAGGGGCCTTCGCAGGCCCACGAGCTCCTGCAGGCCCCCACGCTTCGCACGGCCTGGGATGAGGCCGCCGCCTTCGCCGGTCACATCGAGCTGCGCGACGCCACCCTGCGCCTCAAGCGTCGCGGTCCGCTCAGCGACGCGACGATCCTCGAAGAGCTCACCGAGCTGGCCGTCAGCCTGGCCATCGTGCTGGAGAATCAGGCCGGCAAGTTCCCCACCCTCGCTGCCGAGGGGCGCAAACTCCCCGGCCCCGCCGCCCAGGCCGGCCGTTTGCCTGTATCCGGCGAGCTGCACTCGCGGAGTACGAGCCCGATGAAGGGGGACTTTTTTGAGGAGAAAGCGGGCTTCCCGGTGCGCGGTGAGTGGGACCGTTCGGAAGAGTTCCGGGTGCCCGCCGAGGGCAAAAAAGAGGCGGAAGCGAAGCGCAAGAAAGCGGCTGACGACGATCTGAAGCTTCTCGATGAGGATGATGGCGACCTCTTTTGAGGTTATGGGAGCCCGAGCTCGGCGCAACCTCACCCGCCCCCACCTCAGACGACTGGACAGCGCCCCGCGCCCCACTACACTGAGCGCCGACTTCGGGTTTCTCTTGCAGGCAGTCGGCCCATGACCTCATCCCCCCCTTCATCGCAGCTCATCGACCGTTTTGGACGCGCGCACCGCTCGCTGCGCGTCTCGGTCACCGACCGCTGCAATCTGCGCTGCTCCTACTGCATGCCGGCCGAGGGGCTGCCCTGCGCGCCGCGCTCCGAACTCTTAACCTTTGAAGACATCACCTTTGTGGTGGGCGTGGCCTGCGAGCTGGGCGTCGATAAGATTCGCCTGACCGGCGGCGAGCCGCTTTTGCGCCGGGATGTGCCGGAGCTGATCAGGATGCTCAAGGGGGAGACGGCGGTGGCCGATGTCGCGCTGACGACCAACGGGCTCCTGCTCGATCGCAAGGCCGCCGAGCTCAAAGCCGCCGGGCTCGACCGGGTCAACATCAGCCTGGACTCGCTCGATCCGCAGCGTTTTCGCGAGATCACCCGCAACGGCACGTTTGAGAAAGCCTGGGCCGGGCTGGAGGCGGCGCTTTCGAGCGGCTTTGATCCGGTGCGCGTCAACACCCTGCTCCTGGCCGGCGTCAACGACGATGAGCTCGACCGCTGGATCGAGCTCACCCGCACCCACCCGGTCGATGTGCGTTTTATGGAGATCATGCCCATTGGCGAGGGGGCGCTGCACGCCAGGGCCGGCCGCTTTGTGAACCTCACCGAGCTCATCGCCGAGCTGATGGCCACGCGCGGTCTTCAGGTCGATGAGGCGAAGATCGGGAACGGTCCGGCGCGCTACTACCGGGCGCCCGGCGCGCGGGGTCGGATGGGCTTTATCACGCCGATCTCCAACCCCTACTGCGACACCTGCGCGCGGCTGAGGCTGACGTCGACCGGCGAGTTGCGGGCGTGCCTGGCGGTCGACGATCAGCATGAGCTTAAAGAGGCTACCCGGCTTCGGGATCGTGAGGCGTTGAAGGCTATCTTTGAGCGCGCCGTCTTCCAGAAACCCGCCGGCCACCAGTGGCGCAAAGGTCACGTGACCGCCGCGGGCATGTCGGCCCTGGGAGGTTGAGATGAAGATCCACGTGCGATTTTTCGCCGGACTCGCCAGCCGCGCCGGCTGCCGCGAATCTTTTATTCAGGTTGCGCCGCAGGGCGATGAGGATGGGGAGGTGTGTGTGGCCGACGCCCTCTCGACCATCGAGCACGACTTTCCCTCCCTGGCTTCGATGCTCGCGCGGGTGGCGGTGGCGCTGGATGACACGATCGTCTCGGCCTCGGCGCCCCTTTATGAAGACGCGACCCTCGACCTGCTTCCGCCCGTCAGCGGGGGCACCGACCTCCCCGCCAGCCCGTCGCGCTGGCTCTCCGAGACCCCGCTCGATCTGAGCGCCTTGTTGGCCGAATGTGAAGATCCGGCCGGCGGCGGCCTGGTGGTTTTCAGCGGCGATGTGCGCAACCACCACGAAGGCCGCCGGGGGGTCACTGCCATCACCTATGAGGCGCACCCGGCGATTGCCGCGCGCGTTTTAAGCGAGCTCGAAGCCGAGATTTTGCAGCGTTTTGAGGTGCTGCGCTGCCGCATCCAGCATCGCACCGGGCGAGTGGAGGTGGGCCAGGCTTCGGTGCTCGTGGTCTGCCGCGCCGCCCACCGCGCCGCCGCCTTTGAGGCCGCCCGCTACGCCATCGATACGCTTAAAGTAAAAACCCCCATCTGGAAGCTTGAGCATTACACCGACGGCTCGGAGCGCTACCTCGACGGCACCCCGCTTCAGCCCGAGGACGAGGGTTAACACCACCCCAAAACGCTACGGCCTCGACCCCTTGCTTCGCGCCGAGCTTCTTCAACTCGCCGGATCGCACTCGCTGCTCGGCGGATCGCCGACGGTATCGACTTACCTGGATTGAGAATCTGCGTATGAAAGACATCACCCACAAACCCACCAGTGAGCGGTTTGCGCGCGCCTCGGCGATGCTGCGCATCGACGCGGCCATTCTTGAGGCGACCGACCACGGGCGTAAGACCGATAAGGGAGACGCCATCGAGGCCTCGCGCGTGGCGGGGATCATGGCCGTCAAACGCACCTGGGAGGCGCTGCCTTTCTGCCATCCGCTGCCCATCACCGCCTGTGACGTGCATTTTGAGTTCTTGCCCGAGGGCATCTACCTGGAGGTCACCGCCACCACCGTCGGTCAGACGGGCGTGGAGATGGAGGCACTTTACGCGGCCAGCGTCGCGGCGATGAACCTCTATGACATGCTCAAGCCGCACGCGTCTGCGGACACCGGGCTGATCAGCGTCACCGACATCAAGCTCGTCGAGAAACGCGGAGGAAAGAGCGATTTTCGCGATCCGGTCAGCGTGCGCGCCGCCATCGTCGTCACCTGCGATGCGGTGGTGCAGGGCTTTAAAGACGACAAAGCCGGGCGCATCGTGCGCGATCGTCTGCTCAAGCGGGAGGGCGTCGATATTTTTGATTATATCCTGCTGGGCAACGATCCGGGCCCGATCGAGGCGACGATCGACGATCTTCTGGCAAGAGAGCTCGATCTGATCATCACCGTCGGCGGCACGGGACTTGAGCCTTACGCCCGTACCGTCGAGGTGGTGCAGTCGCGTATTCAACGCCCCATCCCCGGGATCATGGAGGCCGCCCGCGCCCACGGTCAGGCGCGCACCCCGCGCGCGCTCATCTCCCGCGGGGTCGCCGGCCAGGCCGGCCACACCCTGCTGGTGACCCTGCCCGGATCCACCGCCGGCGCCACCCAGAGCTGTGACGCGATGCTCACCGGCCTGCTCGAAGCGGTGCGCCCCGCCCACTAAAGGCGCTCACGCAGGCCGAGGTGAACGTTCTTAAGAGCGCGCGTGGGCCGGCTTCGCCCGCTCCACGCGCGTGAAACGCGTGGGCCTCCTGCTTCCAATTCAGGCTCTGTTTCACGTGAAACGCACGAGCGTGGGTCGTGCTAAAGGGGTGATTTTGAAGCTGAATTCAGACCGGCGTTCGCCAGATCGTTGATGACCAGAATACCTTTGCCGGGGTGCCGATCGCCGATCTTGCTCCCCCCGGCTCGCTCGGGGTAAACCGGGCCCCTGAGCGCTGCTGCTGACGCAGCGGGCGCCGGCCTCTTCGCCCCTCCACCTCTCTTATTGCCTCCTCGCTTCGGGTACACGTTATGGCCTCTAAACTCGATCTCGATCCCCGCATCATCGACCGCGCGCGCCAGGCCGCCAGCGACATCGCCGACACCATGGACGCGTTTATTCGCGAGCGCACCACCGTGGCCGTCGAGCGCACCACCCTGCGCCTGCTCGGCGTCGACGGGGTCGATGAGGATGATGTGCCCCTGCCCAACGTCGTGGTCGAGCACGCCCTGCAGGCCGGCGTGCTCTCTGAGGGCATCACCCGGCATATCGTGCGGGCGATGCTTCACACCGGTCGCGACGCCCAGACGGTGAGCGAGGCCATCGCCGAGGGAGATCTGGACGTGAGCGAGCTGCCGCTGATCGATGAGGCGCAGATTCAGGAGCTTGGCGAGGAGCTGGCCGCCGAGGCGATGGCGCGCATTTCGGCGCGACGCGCCGAGCGCGATGATTTTCTAAATCGTTATGAAAAACGCCCCGCGCCTCTGCATTACGTGATCGTGGCTACCGGCAATATCTATGAAGACGCCGTCCAGGCCCGCACCGCCGCTCGCCAGGGCGCCGACATCATCGCGGTGATCCGCTCGACCGGGCAGAGCCTGCTCGACTTTGTGCCCTACGGCCCCACCACCGAGGGTTTTGGCGGCACCTACGCCACTCAGGCCAACTTTAAGATCATGCGCGAGGCGCTCGATGAGGTCGGCGAGGAGCTGGGGAGGTATATCCACCTCTGCAATTATTGCAGCGGGTTGTGCATGCCCGAGATCGCCGCGATGGGCGCGATCGAGCGCCTGGACATGATGCTCAACGACGCCCTCTACGGCATCCTCTTTCGCGACATCAACCCCCAGCGCACCTTCGTCGACCAGTATTTTAGCCGCATGATCAACTCGGCGGCCGGCATTGTGATCAACACCGGCGAGGATAATTATCTGACCACCGCCGACGCCGTGGAAGCCGCCCACACGGTGACCGCCAGCCAGTTCATCAACGAGCAGTTCGCGCTGCGCAGTGGCCTGCCGCCGGCACAGATGGGCCTGGGCCACGCCATGGAGATGGACCCCACCATCGAAAACGGCTTTCTCTTTGAGCTCGCTCAGGCCCAGCTCGCACGCGAGCTCTTCCCCCAGGCGCCGCTCAAGTACATGCCGCCGACCAAATACATGACCGGCAACATTTTTCGCGGTCATATCCAGGACGCCCTCTTCAACCTCATCGGCGGCTGGACCGGTCAGGGCATTCAGCTTCTGGGCATGATGACCGAGGCGATGCACACCCCGCATATGGGCGACCGCTACCTGGCGCTGGAGAACGCCCACTACGTCATGAACAACACCCGTCAGCTTGGCGAGGAGATCGAGTTCAAGTCGGACGGCATCATCCAGCGCCGCGCCCGGCAGGTGCTCGCCGAGGCCTGCCAGCTTCTCGAAGATGTGCGCGATAAGGGGATGTTCGACACCCTGGCCGCCGGCACCTTTGCCGACGTCTTCCGCCCCGTCGATGGTGGCAAGGGCTTGAGCGGCGTGCTGCGCCGTGCCCCCGATTATTTTAATCCGGTGGAAGAGGCGCTGCGAAAGTCGCTGGACCTCACCCCCTGAGCCGGGGTACATAAAAGGCCTTCAAACCATGTTGTGGGCCCGACTTTTTCGTTGATCTCTTGTGATCGGAGATTTCTATGTCGATGTATTCTCGTAGCTTCGTTTCGGCGCTAATCGTTGCGCTTGCCTTTGCGTTTTCAACCCCCGCTTATGCCCAGACGACGGCCGATGAAGAGGCCGCGGCTGCTACGTTTTCCGTTTCCACAAGTTCATATTATGCAGGTTTTATTACTACATACGCATCTATTTTTACGATTCCAATCGGTTTGACAGTTCTTATTGTAGTGTTGTTGACGCGCTCCTCCTCGGAGATGGAGTCGTACATCGAAGAGAACAATGTCGCGCTGCAGCACGATCTGCACATGGGCGGCGGTGAGACGACCGCCGAGCTGGCGAAGATTTTCAATGTGCCGGCCGATCAGCACGCCGAATTTGCGCAGGTGCTCAGCGAGAACCGCAGCGAGCTTCTTCCCCTGACCGACGTCGATACGTTGACCCCGGAGCGGGCCGGCACCTTCGTGCGCGTGATCTACGATGCGCTGATGGAGAAGCCCGAGTTCGCGCAGCACCTGCCGCGCGTGGACGCTTAAGTTCTCTGACATACCCTCGGTCGGCTTTTTTTGGCGTGTTGCGGACCGGCTGGCGAGTTGAAATGACCGGGCCTCTTTGTGGGGCCCGTTTTTTATGTGTTTGGTGACGCCCTGGATACGCTCGGGTCGGGGGGGCCCGCGAAAAGATGTGGTCAGGTGGTCAGGTGGTTGGGTGGTTGTGGGGCGCCGGTGGTTCGCGATGTGGGGCGATTCGTGGGGGCGTTGGGGGGCATGCGAAGGGTTGTGACGGCGAGTTAGCAGAGTAAAAGGGGAGCCAAGGGGTCTGAGTGGTCGCTCTTTTGATGAAGTGCATAAAACGCATACGCCCTGCGTCGATGGGCTGCTACGCTCCTCTTTCTATGGCGTGATGATGCGGTTTGGGTGTGGTGTATCGGGATAAACGTGTTGTTCTGGAGGTCGTAGATGTCGTCTCGTTCGTCGTTCGTTTCAATTCTGCTCGCGATGGTGGTTTCTCTGGCTCTGGTCACGCATTCCAGCGAGGCGCATGCCCAGGAGGGCGGCGCGACCTTTGCCTATCTGGGATTTTATGGCGCGATCTCGAGCTACACCGGTCTGACCACGACGGTGGCCGGCGGGGTCACCCTCACGGTGATGTTGCTCGTGAAGTCCTCGGCCGACATTGAGAATTATGTCGATCAGAACGCGGTCGCCCTTCAGCATGACCTCTATATGGGAGGCGGCGAATCCCTGGGCGACCTGGCGACGATCTTCAACGTGCCGGACGAAGCGCACGGGCGCTTTGCCTCGGCGCTCTATCACGAGCGCGACACCCTCTCGGCCCTGATGAACACCGCGGATTTTGATCGCCCTCGGGCCGGTCAGTTTCTGGCGGTGGTCCTCGACGCGATGCAAAAGGACGCGGTGCTGGCCGCCTCGATGCCGCATTTTGAGGGCTGAAGCGCGTTCGGTACCGGCGGATGTCTGCCAGACCATTCACGACGCCAGCCACCGGGGGTTCACGATGTGGGGAGATTCGTGTGGGCGTTGGGGGCACACGAAGGGATGTGGTTGGGTGGTTAGGTGGTTGGGTGGTTGGGTGGTTGTGGGGCGCCGGTGGTTCGCGATGTGGGGTGATTCGTGGGGGCGTTGGGGGGCACGCGAAAGGGCTTAGCTGTCGATTTACCTGAGTAAAACGGGAGCTAAGGGGTCTGAGTAGCCGATTTACCTGAGTAGAACGGTAGCTAAGGGGTCTGAGTAGCCGATTTACCTGAGTAGAACGGTAGCTAAGGGGTCTGAGTCGCCGATTTACCTGAGTAGAACGGGCACTAAGGGGTCTGAGTCGCCATTTTACCTGAGTAGAAGGGGAGCTAAGGGGTCTGAGTCGCCGATTTACCTGAGTAGAAGGGGAGCTAAGGGGTCTGAGTCGCCGATTTACCTGAGTAGAAGGGGAGCTAAGGGGTCTGAGTCGCCGATTTACCTGTGCCGAGCGCCCCGGGACGACGCTGGCTGTGTCGCTACGTCGTCGCGGTGGCGCTGCCACAGCTTCCTCCTTGCTCCTTGCTGGACGTCGCCCTGGATGCGCTCGGGCTTTTTTTCATGCGGGAGAAGGCTGAGTGGCTGATTTACCCGGGTAGAACGGGCGCCAGGGGGCTGACCGGCGCGTCGTCGGGCATTGCGGTGCCTCGCTGCTTGCGTGCTGTCGCGCTGCTCGGTAGCGTCAACGGGTCGTCGAAACACTCTTTCTCGACCCGCTTTGCGGGTGCTGTCGTGGAGCTCCCAGGTATGCAGTGGCACCGGTTTCGATCCAATACGTCCAGATATGCAATGGCATCGTCCCGCATGACGCGAGCATCGAAGGTGGCGGTGTGCGCGGCGGCGCTGACGATGCTCGTGGCCTCCCCGGGCTTTGCGCAGTCGGAGCCGACCAATGGCACGCCCTGGTTTGACGATATCTTCTCGCTCTCGACCTCGACGACGACCACGGCGGTGGTGGTGGGGGCGGTGATTCTGACGGTGAACCTGGTCAACGAGACCAGCGCCGCGCTGGATGTGTACCTCGACGATAACGCGGTGGCGGTGCAGCAGGATCTGCACCTCGGGGGCGGCGCGGCCACAGCCGACCTGGCGAGGATCTTTGGCGTGCCCTCGCAGGGGCATGAGGCCTTTGCGCAGCTGCTTTTTGAGGCGCGCCACGAGCTCTCGCCACTCTGCGCGCCCCCGAGCGATGACCTCGCCTCCCGGGAGCGCGCCCACGCCTTCGCCGCTCATGTCTTCGGGGCGATGGCGCAGCACGCCACCCTGGCCGGGCATCTCCCGCAGCGCGAGGGCTGACGCGCTCCCGACCATGAACCTGCCGGGGCAGCGACGTCGGGAGCCAAAAGCGCCCTGGATTGTTGAAGCCAATACACACGTTATCCTTCGGGCGGTCCTCGCCAGGCACCTTTGCCTCTGCGGCGACTCGCCACATCTTTAACGTGCAGCCCGCGCTTTTAAGTGCAGCTTCGAGCAGCCCCGAGCCTTCTATGAGCGAATTTTTGAAAACAGCCGCCGAGATTGCCGGTGAGACCGGCAAAAACCTCTGGAAAGAGATCGGCGAAGACGCCCTCAAGAAGGCCGTCTCCACCTTTGTTGGCGAGGGTGTGAAGGCGATGGTGGACCTCTGGAAGACGCGGCGCGTGAAAGAGCTGGAGCGGGAGTTTAAAGCGCGGGCGAAGGAAGATGAGGCGGCGGCCTCGCCAGCGGTCGAATCGCCCAAAGCGTCGGAGCCGACGCCCGAGCCCGCACCTGAGCCAGAGCCCGCACCTGAGCCAGAGCCCGCACCTGAGCCAGAGCCCGCACCTCCCGCCGACCCGGACCTCCCTCAGGATGACCCTCGCTGAGCTGGCGGGTGGCTACGCCTTGCAACCCCCGACAATTAAAGTAGGTTGACCGGTCTTAACCCGCGCTCCGGCCGCATCATTTGCGCCGGTAGATGCGGTGTTTACCCTGCTCACCCCGGACCCTCTTGTTGTTGGGAGTTAGACCTTATGGATCCGATCTTACTTGCCCTTGGCATGGTCATCGCCGGCCTGGTGCTCCTGTACTTCGGCGCCGAAGCGCTCGTCGGGGGCGCGAGCTCGCTGGCGCTGCGTCTGGGCATCACCCCGCTGATCGTCGGTCTGACGGTGGTGTCCTTTGGCACCAGCGCCCCGGAGCTGCTGGTGGGCCTTATCGGCAGCGATGACGTCAACCTGGGGAACGTCGTCGGCTCCAACATCGCCAACATCATGCTGATCCTGGGGGCGGCGGCCACGATCAGCCCGCTGAAGATCGAGAGCCGGGTGGTCACCCACGAGCTCCCGATCATGCTGGCGGCCACCGGCCTCTTTATCGGGCTCTCGCTCGACGGCGCGCTGACGCGCATCGATGGCATCATCCTGCTTCTGGCCATGGTCGGCTACATCGCCTACATGTTCGCCGGTGCTCGCCGCGATATGAAGCGCATGGAGGCGATCGTCGGCGATGAACTGAGCGACGTGGATCCCAACCAGCGCAAACCCATCGTCGATGTGCTGCTGATGGTCGGCGGCATCGTGGGTCTGGCGCTCGGGGCGAGTTGGATGGTCAATGGGTCGACGACGATCGCGTCGTCGATGGGGGTCTCGGAGCTTGTTATCGCGCTGTCGATCGTGGCGATCGGCACAAGCCTCCCGGAGCTGGCCACCTCGGTGGTCGCGGCCTTCCGCGGGGAGGCAGACATCTCGGTGGGCAACGTGGTGGGCTCCAACGTCTTTAACCTGCTCTTTGTGATGGGCGTGGTCGCCTGCTTTGGTACGATTGTGGTGGGCGAAGATGCCCTGCGCATCGACCTCTGGGTGATGGCCGCCATCAGCGTGTTGCTCTGGCCGCTTCTGCGCACGGGGCATAGTCTCAAGCGCTGGGAAGGCATCCTGATGGTCGTCGGTTACGTGGCGTATCTGGTATCCATGTTCATGCGCTGACCCCCTTTTGGGGCCGCGTCACCTGCGGGCGCGGCTTGCTCTCGTTCCTCCCTCTCCCCCCCTCCACATTCTATGATCCAGACCCCCTCTTCGCTGCGAATCGCGCTGGCTCAGATCAACTTCAAGGTCGGGGATCTCGACCGAAACGTCGCGCGCATTCGTGACGAGGTGGAGCGCGCGCGCGCCGCCGGTGCCGAGCTGCTGGTGACCTCGGAGCTGGCGCTCACGGGCTATCCGCCCCGCGATCTCTTGCATCGTGACGAGCTCATCGACGCCCAGCTCAAGACCCTGGAGGCGCTGGCCACGCTGACCGACGACGACTTTGGCATGATCGTCGGTTATGCCGATCGTAACCCTCGCCAGGGGGGACGCCGCCTGGTCAACGCGGCGGCCTTCTGTGTGGGGGGGCGCGTCAAAGAGCGCATCTTTAAACAGCTCTTGCCCGAGTACGACGTCTTTGATGAGGCGCGTTATTTTGAGCCCGGCGGCGAGTCGCCGATCTTGAGTTTTAAGGGTGTGCGCCTGGGGGTGAGCATTTGTGAAGATGCCTGGGCCCCGGTCGAGCACTGGGAGCAGCCGCGCTATAAGGGCGATCCGGTGGCGGCGCTGGTGGCCAACGGGGCGCAGGTCTTGATCAACATCTCGGCCAGCCCTTTTGCCCGGGGCAAACGCGCGATGCGCGAGGCGATGCTCTGCGAGCACGCCGCGCGTCATAAACGGCCGCTGATCTTTGTGAACCAGGTCGGCGCCACCGATGAGCTGATCTTCGAGGGGGCGTCGGTGGCCATCGACGCCGAGGGACGCATCGCCCATCGCCTCTCGGATTTCAGCTCCGCCTGCGAGATCGTGGAGGTCAACACCTCCGGGGAGGTCGTGGGGCCGCAGGAGGGCTCGGGCTCGGTGCGCGATGCGATTGGCGAGCTGCGCGCGGCGCTGGTGCTGGGCACCCGCGATTACGTGCGAAAGTCGGGCTTTCAGCAGGTGCTCCTGGGGCTCTCCGGTGGCATCGACTCGGCGGTGACCGCCGTGATCGCCGCCGACGCCCTGGGGCCGGAGAACGTGCACGCCGTGGCGATGCCTTCGCGCTACTCCTCGCGCCATAGCCGCGATGACGCGCGCACCCTGGCCAACAACCTGGGCATTGAGTTCGATGAGATCGGCATCGAGCAGCCTTATACGAGCTTTCTCGATGTGCTCACCCCGCATTTTAAGGGCAAAGATTTTGATGTGACCGAGGAGAACCTTCAGGCGCGCATCCGCGGGGTGTACCTGATGGGGCTGAGCAACAAATTTGGAAAGCTCGTGCTCTCGTGTGGCAACAAAAGCGAGCTGGCGGTGGGCTATTCGACCCTTTATGGCGATATGTGCGGGGCGCTGGCAGTGATCGGCGATGTGCCCAAGATGCAGGTCTACGCCCTGGCCGAGGAGTACAACCGCCTGGCGGGCTATGAGGTGGTGCCGCGCAGCATCATCGAGAAGGCGCCCTCGGCGGAGCTTCGTCCCGACCAGCGCGATGAGGACAGCCTGCCGCCCTACCCGGTGCTCGACGCCATCGTGGATCGTTATGTCGAAGATCGGCAGGGCATCGCCCAGATCATCGAGGCGGGCTTTGAGCGCCGCGATGTGGAGCGGGTGGTGGGCCTGATTCAGCGCAACGAATACAAACGCTGGCAGGCTCCGCCGGTGCTTAAAGTGACGGCGAAGGCCTTTGGGTCGGGCTGGCGCTATCCGCTGGCGGCCAGCCACGGTTGATCGGCAACTGACTCGATCTTCGGGGGGAGCCGGGCAGCGTGGAACAGGTCTTTACGTGGCCTGCGGGGTGCAGCGGGCCCGATGTTGTTTAAGTTCGCCGGGGAGTTGCGACGTCGTACGTGCGTTTTCACGTGAAACACCACCTGTGGAGCGTTTATGGAGAGCTGGCGGCGGTATTTGAGACATCTGGCACCGCGCCCCGATGCGCAGCAGCCTTTTTACCCGGAGCGCGTGGAGCCGGTGGGGCCGGCGCTCTTGCCGACGATGGATCTGTTGAGCGCGGCTTATGTGGGGGGCCGTCTGATCGAAGCGCTGGCGCTGCGCGGCGGCACCAGGGTGCGGGCCGGGGCCGCCGGCGCCCTCTTGAAACGCTTAAGCCGCGCGTTACCCGAGGAGGTTGTTAACCACTGCGAAGCCGAGGCCGAGCGCGCGCTCTCCTGGCTTCATGAAGCCGAGACCCTCCCCGAGCCCCCCTCCCCGCAGCACCCGGAGCTCGATCTGATGCTCTCCAGCGACGTCAAAAGCCGCCTTGAGGTGGCGCAGCGCGCGCTGGAGGAGGGCCAGGGCCTGGAGCTGGAGCGCTACGACGCCGAGCAGCACCTCTGGTTTCGCCACCGCGCCACCCCCCTGGAGCTTATCGACGCCGGCGCCGGCGATCTGCAGAGCGCGCTTCGCCTGCGCGATGAGCGCGGCGATACGCTGGAGGTTCCCCTCAAGGCCATCCGCTGGCTGATGCCCGTGGCGCTGTCCTCCAAAACGAAGGATGCGGCCACTAAGGGAGCCACCTCCTCGGAGGCGCCGCCGCAGGGCGGGGAGCTCTTGAGTTTTCCCTTCGGCCGCAGCAAAGACCGCCCCACCCTCCTCGACGATCTGGAGTCGGAGGCCGAGAGCGACGCTCCGAACTCCCCCGACGAGCCCGGTTAGGGCGCGACGTTCGCGTGGTATGAGGCCGCAAGACGCTGGTTTTCTAGATGGAAAAAAGGGGGGGGAGCGGGCGGATCTCGGCGTAATACAATCCCCCTTCATTGCGATCGCCCGAACACCTGTGGGACTATGCGAGCCGGTCGGCGCGGTTGAGATACGTAGCCCGGCGGCTGACCTTGAACCTCAGCGTTTCTTTTTTTGAACGACCGGAGAGACCCCGTGCGTCAACGCCCTGCCCTACTTCTTTCTCGTTCGCCAGCTCGCCATGTGCTTGCGTCCGGTCTGCGCCGCGCCGCGCTGCTCCTTCTTGTGGCCGGCGGCGTGGCGATGAGCTCGGCCTGCACCACCGGGGCAACCCGCACAGATGAGGCCGGCATCGAGACGCCGACGAGCACCTTTGACGCCGATCCCACCCTGATCCGCGTGCGCGACGGGGAGCTCATCGATACCGAGTCGCTCGACTCGAAAGAGGTCTTTGAGAACGCGTATCTCGACTTTCAGGCCCGGCGCTACGAAGACGCCCTGCAGAACTACCAGATCATCATCGACTACTTTGAGGACAGCCGCTTTATTCTGCCCTCCCTCTACAACGCCGGGCTGGCCCTGGAGCACCTGGAGCAGTGGGAGGACGCCGCCCTGCTCTACCGCCGCATCCTCGATGATTTTCCGGAGAGCGAAGAGTCGATCAACGCGAGCTTTCGCCTGGGGAAATCGCTGCATGAGGCCGGCCGCTATGAGGAGGTCGTCGAGATCATGCTCAGCCTGGGGCTGCGCGATTTGAGTCATTTCGACACGGTGGAGGCCCACGTGCGCCGCGGCAACGCGCTGCTGGAGCTTGAGCAGTGGTCCGAGGCCGAAGACGCCTTCCAGGCCGCCGTGGACTTAAACCGCCGCGCCCCGGGCGATGAGAAGCTTTTGGAGAACAGCCACTTCATCGTGCAGGCCTACTTCGGACTCGGAACGAGTTTCCACGGGCGGATGGATGAGGTGAAACTGGTGCTTCCTACCGAGCGCATGACCGAAGATCTCAACACCAAGGCCGATCTTCACCAGAGCGCCCAGGCCAACTACCTGCGCGCTTTGCGCCAGCATCACCCCTACTGGTCGGTGGCCGCGGGCTACAAGATCGGCCGTCTCTACCAGGATTTTTATTTGGATATCTTCTCAGCCGAGATCCCCGAGGGGCTCAACGAGGAGCAGATCACGATCTACTTTGAGGAGCTGCGCGAGACGATCCGCGTGGTGATGGAGCGCGCGCTCAGCGTGTACGAGCGCAACTTAGGGCTGGCGCGGCGCATCGTGCAGTCGCCGGATGCGGCGGCCTGGATCGACGCCACCGCTCTGCATCTCGAGCGGATGCGCGCCCTTCTCGACGATCCGATGGTGCATCGCCGCGCCGAGCAGATCGTGCTGGCCGGCGGCTCGCTGGAAGAGGAGCTTTTCAACGTGCCGGCCTTTGCCCGCGAGCATGTGCGCCAGGCCCTGGCCAGAGCGCGCGATGCCGCCCGTGAGGCCTCCCCTCCCGCAGTCGCCCTCCAAGAGGCTGACCGCCACGAGGCTGACCCCTCGGTGCACGCCCGGCCCTTGCTCCCCCGGACCGCGCTGCGGTACTAAGATTCCGACATCGAGGCCCCGAAGCCCTCTGGCTTCGGGGCCTGCGACCCAACCCCTCGAGGGCGAAAGCGCATCGTAGAAACACCACGATGTGGGTCCTGGCGCGCACGATACGCACACTCGCCAGGGACCGCCCTCTCCCCCCTGATTGAAAAAATGGAGGCGTTTTGAGTACTGACGTGGTGGATGCCTTTTTCGAAAAAAATCAGCAGCGTTTTCTCGATGAGCTCTTTGAGTTCTTGCGCATCCCCAGCGTCTCCACCGACCCGGAGAACGCCGGCGATGTGCGCCGCTGCGCGGAGTGGTTGATCGACCACCTCAAGGGGATTGGCCTGAAGACGGTGGAGCTGCACGAAACCCCGGGTCACCCCATCGTCTACGCCGAGCATCTGACGCAGGACGATGCGCCGACGATCCTGATTTACGGCCACTACGACGTGCAGCCCCCCGATCCGCTGGATCTGTGGACGACGCCGCCCTTTGAGCCGCAGGTGCGCGAGGGCAAGATCTTTGCCCGCGGGGCCACCGACGATAAGGGCCAGCTCTTCTGCCACGTCAAAGGCCTGGAGGCCTGGCTGGCCACCGAGGGCGACCTGCCGGTGAACATCAAACTCTTGATCGAGGGCGAAGAAGAGGTCGGGAGCGTGAACCTCGACCACTGGATCGAGGCCCACCAGGAGCGCCTTTCGTGTGACGCGGTGGTGATCAGCGACTCCTCGATGTTTGGTCCCGGGCAGCCTTCGATCACCTACGGGCTGCGCGGGCTGGCGTACCTGGAGATGACGGTGGAGGGCCCCGATCACGACCTGCACTCCGGGCTCTTTGGCGGGGCGATCCCCAACCCGATCAACGAGCTGGCGCGCATCATCGCCAAACTTCATGACGCCCAGGGTCGCGTGGCCATCCCGGGCTTTTATGACGATGTGATTGAACTGACCGAGGAGGAGCGCGCCGACTTTGCCGCCCTCCCCTTCGATGAGTCCGGGTTTTTGAAAGAGTCCGGGGCGGCGGGCCTCAAGGGTGAGGCCGGCTTCACCACGCTGGAGCGCATCTGGGCGCGGCCCACGCTGGATTGCAACGGCATCTGGGGCGGCTTTACGGGCGTGGGCGCCAAGACGGTGCTGCCCTCCAAAGCCCACGCCAAGTTCAGCTGCCGCCTGGTGCCCGGTCAGGATCCCGACCGCATCGCCCAGCTCGCTGAAGACTTTGTGCGGGAGCTTGTGGATCCGGCGCTGCGCGTGAGCGTGCGCCCGCACCACGGCGGAAAGCCCGTGCTCACCGAGCGCGACGCCCCCACGGTACAGGCCGCCCTGCGCGCGCTGAGCCGGGTCTGGGGCACCGACGCGGTGTTTACCCGTGGCGGAGGTTCGATTCCGGTGGTCGCGACCTTCTCTGAGATCCTCGGCGTGCCTACCGTGCTGATGGGCCTGGGATTGTCGGACGACCGCCTGCACAGCCCCGATGAGAAATTCAACGTGGAGAACTTCTATGCCGGCGTGCGCGCCAGCGCCTACCTTTTGCACGAAGCGGGGCAGCCGGCCGAATGAATCGGAACCCGCGATGAGATCGAGCTCGCCCAGCGTATCAAAGCGCCGGCCCGGTTTGGCCCTCGCGCTCGTTGTCCTGGCGTGTGTGGGGCTCGGAGCGCCGGGGTGCGAGCCGGCTCCCGAGGTCGATGCGGATGTGGCCCGGCGTCACGCCGAACTCCGCGCTCGCCAGTGGGCGGATACGGTCAAGCGCGCGGCCGATGAACGCATCTTCTTGCACCCGAACTCCGAGCGTCAGCGCGCCGCCCGGAAGGCTCAGCTGATGCTCGACGAGCTGATTGAGCGCGCACCCAAAACGCGTCAGGAGCGCCCTGCTCAACACCCTCAGGGTGAGCCCCAACGCGAGAAGGAGGAGTGATGAAAACCTTTGCGATCCTGGGCAGCCTCTTTGGCATGCTCGCTGTGGTCACCGGCGCCTTTGGTGCGCACGCGTTGGCCGATAAGGTCGACGCCCGCATGCTGGAGATCTGGCAGACGGCGGCCCATTACCAGATCGTGCACGCCCTGGCGCTCTTTGCGGCGGCCTGGCTCGTGAGCCAGACCCAGTCCACCGCGGCGATCACCGCCGGGTGGTGTTTTACGGCCGGGATCCTGGTGTTCAGCGGCTCGTTGTACCTGATGGTGTTTACCGGCGCGCGCTGGCTGGGGGCGATCACGCCCATCGGCGGCACCGCGATGATTGTTGGATGGTTCTGCTGCATGCTCGCAGCTCTTAAACTGGGGAGTTGATCCCGTGGTTGATGTCGTGATGTTGGGTCAGCGTCTGCTGAACCTCGAAGATATTGAAGATGTCGTCTACCACCGAAAACCGGTGGAGCTTGCCCCCGATGCGATCACCCGCATCGATGAGGCCGCCGCCTACGTGCGCCAGATGGCCGAGAGCGGCCAGGCCGTCTACGGGGTGACCACCGGCTTTGGTGCCAACCGCGACCGGGTGATCCGCCCGCAGGACGCCGAGCGCCTGCAGGAGAACCTGATCATGAGTCACGCCTGCGGCGTGGGCCCCGCGCTCGATGTGGACGTGGTGCGCGCGATGATGCTCTTGCGCATCAACGCCCTGGCGCAGGGAAACTCCGGGATCCGCACCTCCACGCTGAACCTGCTCATCGAGATGCTCAACCGCGGCGTGCACCCCATCGTCCCGGAGCTCGGGAGCGTGGGCGCAAGCGGTGACCTCTGCCCCCTGGCCCATATGTGCCTGCCGATCATCGGGCTCGGTGAGGTGCAGGTCGAAGGGGTGACCTACACCGCCGAAGAGGGCATGAGCCGCGCGGGTCTGGAGCCGGTGCGTTTGACCTACAAAGAAGGCCTGGCGCTCCTCAACGGCACCCAGGCGATGACGGCGCTGGGCGTGGTCGTCGCCCTCTCCCTTCGCCCGCTGCTCGACTGCGCCGACGCCATCGGCGCGATGAGCCTGGAGGCCGTCGGCGGGCGGATGGAGGCGCTCGACCCGCGCATTCACGCCATCCGCCGTCGCCCCGGCCAGATGCTCAGCGCGGGCCATGTGCGCTACATGGTCGAGGGCAGCGAGCTTGCCGGCGCCTCCCCGGGCACCGTCGAGGGCAAGGTCGAGTACGTGCAGGACTCCTATTGTCTGCGCTGCATGCCCCAGGTGCACGGGGCCTGCCGCGACGTGCTCCACCACGTGATCAACGTGCTGATGACCGAGGCCAACGCCGTCACCGACAACCCGCTCGTCTTTGTGCCCGACGCCTTCCAGGACGGCGCGATCCTCTCCGGCGGCAACTTCCACGGCCAGCCCGTGGCCATGGCGCTCGATTACCTCAAGCTCGCCATCGCCGAGATCGGCTCCATCTCGGAGCGCCGCAGCGCCAAGCTCACCGACAAGTACTTCTCCGAAGGTCTGCCGGCCTTTCTGGTCAACGAGCCCGGGCTGAACTCGGGCATGATGATCCCCCAGTACGTCGCCGCCGCGCTTGTGTCGGAGAACAAGAGCCAGAGCCACCCGGCCAGCGTCGACTCCATTCCCACCAGCGCCAACATGGAAGACCACGTGTCGATGGGCATGCACGCCGGTCTGCACGCCTACCGCATCATGACCAACGTCGAGCGCATTCTGGCCATCGAATACCTGATCGCCGGCCAGGCCCTCGACCTGCGCGAGGGCTACCAGCTCGGAACACGCACCGCCAAAGCGCTCGAGAGCCTGCGCCAAAAGGTCAGCTTCATGAGCGAAGACCGCGTGCTCTACACCGACATCAACCACGCCACCGAGCTCATCCGCCGCGGTATTCCGGCCGATTGTCTGGCCGACTACGAGACGGATCATGAGGCGATCCTCGCAGAGTAACCGGGCCTGGCGAGTGGGGTGACGACGAAGGGCGATGCACGACCGAGGGTCGTGCGTCGTCCTTTTTTTGCGCTGAGTTTCTGCGCCTGAGTGGCCGATTTACCTGAGTACAACGAGAGCTAAGGGGTCTGAGTGGCCGATTTACCCGGGTAAAACGAGAGCTAAGGGGCCTGAGTTGTCGATTTACTTGAGTAAAACGAGAGCTAAGGGGCCTGAGTTGCCGATTTACCTGAGTAAAAGGGGAGCTAAGGGGTCTGAGTGGCCGATTTACCTGAGTAAAAGGGGAGGTAAGGGGTCTGAGTCGCCAATTTACCTGAGTAAAACGAGAGCTAAGGGGTCTGAGTAGGCGTTCTGTTGTGAACAGAACCCGGGCTAAGGGGTCTGAGTAGCGCTTCTGTTGGGAACAGAACGAGAGGTAAGGGGTCTGAGTAGGCGTTCTGTTGTGGACAGAACCCGCACTAAGTCACCTCAGTGGCGGACCTCACCTCCCCGACCCACTCGCCGACCCCCCCCCCCCCCACCATGCACCCGCCTAATTAATTGAAATCATTGAAAAAATTCGTCGGGGAGGAGGCCGCGGCCGAGGGAGCTGTGGTGGCGGGGGTCTTCGTCGGGTGGCGAGGGGGTGTCTTCGGGATCGATGACGAAGGCGACGAGATCGTCGTAGGTCTGAAAAACGCGCTCGGGTAAAAGGCCCAGCGTGTCGAGCACGCGGTGGGGGGCACCGGCCTTACGCGCCTTATCCAACAGCTCGCCGGTGTGGGCTGGGTACTCCACGTCGGCGATGTATTCGGTGACCTCGTTGAGGAGTTTGTTGGTGGCGCGGTCGTTTTTCAGGCGTTCCATCGCGGGGCTCCTGACCGGGTTTGGGAGAGGGGGTGGGGCAGCGACCATGGCGCGGGATGTCTCAGTGGGCGGCCTTGTTGGGGAGGCTGCTGCTGCCTTTGAAGATGGAGGTCGAGCTATGCGGCTCGTTCTGGGGGTCGAATTTGTAGCCCAGGAGCGCTTTTCGCAGCTCGTTCTGGTCCTGGTAGGTGTGTTCGGGGATGTCGCCCAGGGCCTTCATGGTGCGCTCGGAAGCGCCGGCGTTGCGGAACTGGCTTAAGAGATCTTCGGTGTAGATGGGGAAGGTCACCTCGGCGATAAGCGCGTCGATCTCGTCGGGGGAGAGGCGAGTGGGCTTGCGGTCGGAGAAGTGCATGGGGGACTCCGGAGGGCGGTGGAAAAGGGTCAGCGTCTGCCAGAAACGTGCGCACGACCGGCCGGAGACGAAGCGGAAGGGATGGCGATGTCCGACCCAGGGTTGCGGATGGGGCGCATAAAAAAAGGGCGATGTCCGTCTCTCGGTCGGACATCGCCCCGGGGTGGCGCGGTGATGAGGTAGGTGCGGGTTAGCCGCCGACGGCCTGCTGGCAGATGATGGATTGGCCACAGGTCTCGCGCTCGTAGCAGGTGGCGTCGGCGGAGCAGGAATCGACCACGGCGTCGCCTTCGTCGCAGGCCGGCGATGGCGTCGGCAGTTCACCACAGGCTTCCGCATCTTCACAGTTGATGGTCTGGCCACAGGCCTCGCGCACGTAGCATGGGGCGCCTTCGGGGCAGGCGTCGACCAGGGCGTCGCCCTCGTTGCACACCGGAACTTCGTTGCAACTCCCGGCTTCCTGACACACGAACGTGACATCGCAGGCGATGCGCTCGTAGCAGGTAGCGTCCTCGGGGCAGGAGTCGACCTGAATGTCGTCTTCGGCGCAGCCCGGCTCGTCATCGCAGACATGTGGATCCTCACAGAGAATCGTCGCGCCGCATTCGGTCACCTCATAGCACTCCCCGCCGGGGATGCACGATTCCACCTCTTCGTGACCGGGCTCGCACTGCGGGATGGCCGCACAGTCGGTGGGTATGTCCTGGCAGAAGATGGTGGAGCCGCAGAGGGTGTTTTCGTGGCAGCTCTCGTCGCCTTCCTCGCAGCTCTCGACCTCGGTCTGGTCGGCGTTGCAGGCGGGGTAGGCGTCGCACTGGCCTATGGCGTCGTCGCCGCAGGCGCTCAAGGTGAGGCTTAAGAGGAGGGCGGCGCTTAAGCGGCGCAGAGTTTTGACGATCATCACTAAGCTCGGGGGCAGGGAGCGCATCAAGGCGCCGAATTCACATCCAGAGAATGCCCCGAGCTGTAGCGAAGACGTGAGTCCCGAATCAAGCACCATGCCCTGGAGTCAGCCCCACCGGCGTTGCGGGATTCGGCCCTGATGACACATTTAAAAATCCGCAAAAAGGGCGGTGCGGGCTTTGTTGAGGCCGGCCAGAGAGTGAATGTCCCGGTTGAAGTAGGGAACTTGCAGGATCGGCATCGTTTTGGGGAGCCGATCGCCCATCAGCGCGATGCTGGTGGCGTCCTGGGTGGCGCGGAGCTCAAACTGGGAGGCGTTCTCCAACAAAAGCTCGGCCAGGGCGGTGGGTTCGAGGGCCTCGTCGAGCGCGGGCAGCGGGGGCGCTTCGAGGGCTGTGCCCAGCTCCTCGGGCGGCAGCGCCAGGGCCTCCTCGCTGACCCAGCGGGGGTGCACGCGGTTGACGATGAAGGCGTCGACGTGCAGGGCGTCGCGGTCGAGTTTTTCGTAAAAGTAGAGCGCTTCTTCGACGGTGAGGCTGTCGGGGGCGGTGACGACCACAAAACCCGTGGCCGAGCTTTTGAGCAGATCGATGACGCCGCGGGCGCGCTCTTCAAAGCCCTCAAAGAGCGAGGAGAAGGTTTTGAGAAACACGCCGAGCTCGCTTAAGAGCTCTCCGCCGGTGAATTTGCCCAGGGTGCGCATCACGTAGTTCGTGCCGAGGGAGACGATGCCCATACCGGAGCGCCCGGAGAGCACGCCGGGTTTGTAGAGCCACTGCAGGGCGCGGGAGCTCACGGCGTCGACCAGGCGCTCGGGGGCTTCCAGAAAGTCCAGCGCGTGGGTGGTGGGCGGGGTATCGAGCACGATCAGGTCAAACTCGCCAGACTCGACGAGCTCATGGAGGCGCTCCGAGGCGGCGTACTCCTGGGTGCCGGCCAGGCTGGTGGAGAAGTAGTGGTAAAAGCGGTTGTCGAGGATGGCGTCGCGGGTTTTGGGGTCGGGGGCGTGGCGCTGCACGAGGCGATCGAAGGAGTCCTTCATGTCGAGCATCATCGCCCAGAGCTCACCCTTTGGCTCAAGACCGAGCTCTTTAAAACGCTCCAGGGGGATCTGCTGCATCTCGCTGCCCAGGGCCTCGATCCCTAAGGAGTTGGCGAGGCGGCGAGCGGGGTCGATGGTCATGACGAGGACGCGGCGGCCGCTGATGGCGGCGTTGAGCCCGATGACGGCGCTGGAGGTGGTCTTGCCCACGCCGCCGGAGCCCACGCAGATCACGACCTGTCGCTCGGAGATCACGCGCTCAAAGTGTCGGGAGGCCGGGGCCTCATCGTCGGTGCGGGCCATGGGAGGGATCCTTCAAAAAGGTCGCCAGAAGCGCTCAAATGTCGTCGGGGAACTCAGCGTCGGGGAACTCAGCCCGCGGAGCTTGAGGAGCGGTCGGCGGCGTCTTCGGCGGGGTTGGCAAGCGCGGGGAGCTCGCGGGAGAGGTGCGCGGCGATCTCGTCGATCGTGGCAAAGCTCATGCGGTCGTGGAAGTAGAAGGGGACTTCGATCATGGGGGCGTCGGCCTGCTCGCGCAGCAGATCGAGGTATTCTTGCTGCATGGCGACCCGGGCGTTTCGGAAACGCGCCGCCTCCAGAAAACCGGCGGCCGGGTGGGTCTGGGCCTGCGCGTCGCCGGCGTCGGCGGCGGCCTGCAACGCAGCGTGGGCCTCGTTGAGGTGGGCGACCTGCGCCTCGTCAAAGAGCGGGCGGTAGACGGCATTGGCGAGCACCACGCCGATGGGCACGCCCATCTCTTCGCGCACCACCCGCGCCAGCTCCAGGGTCTCGTTGACGGGCATGTCTTCGGCCAGGGTCACCAGGTTGATGGCCGTGCGCTCCGGGTCTTGCAGCAAGTCGAGGATGCGCTGGGCTTCCTCGAACATCAGCCCGGACTTCACAAGGCTGGTGATCACCGAGGGAATTTTCAGGAAGAAAATACCGTGGCCGGTGGCCGGGGCATCCACGATGATCTTATCCCACTTCGGGCGGCCGGCCTCGTCGGTCTCGTTGACGTGGTAGTAGGCCTTGCCCAGCATCACCAGCTCGTTGAGGCCGGGGATCACTTTGAGAAAGGAGCTGACGATGCGGTTCTCGAAGACGGCGCGGTAGACGAGCTTGATCTTGAGGATCATCAGCGCGTATTCGCGCATCGCCGCGGCCGGGGTGACGTTGACGGCAAAGAGGTTGTCGTCGACCTCGCGGATCTCGTGGTCGACTTCGCCGGCGCCAAAAAGCGTGCTGATCTTGCCCTTGACGTTGAGCTCCATCAAAAGCGTGCGTTCGCCCTGGCGAGCGCAGCTGAGCGCGAAGGCCGCGGCCAGCGTGGTTTTGCCCACGCCGCCTTTGCCGCTGAAGAGAAAAAATCGCCGGTTGTAGAGGTCTGGGGAGGACACGTCGGGCTCACCGAGAGAGGGGGAGCAGCTGGGAGGGGCCCGGCCGGGAGGGCGCGCGACGCGCGGCCGGCGGTGGGGCCTGTGAGGCAGGCGGAATCTAATCAGGAACGCGCACAACCGCAAGGCCCTGCGGGTCTGGCGAGATGGGCAACGTACCCTTGCTTGACGCCGGTGGAACGAAGCGGCGCTGGAGCTTGTTCCGCACGCAACCTATAAGGCGGTGAGCGCCCTCGGTGAAGGATCTCTTTTGGGAGAGGTTCACGAGAGGGAAGCGCGGGCCGCCGACTTTAAACGATGCAACGATGGACGTGAGGCAGGTGATGGCGATATCGCAGAACATTCGGGCGAACTTTGAGGCGCGTGGCGCCGTGTTTGGCGACGAAGGTCAGGTTCGTTTTGTGGGGGAGCAGCGCGATGAGGATCAGGCCGGGGTCGACGCGGTGCTCGAGGAGGGGCTGGGCTGGGTGGCCCGAAGCCCGCGCGAGACGCTGACGATTGCGGGCGATGACGCCATCCCCTGGCTGCAGGGCCTGGTGACCAGCGACCTGATGGGGCTGGCCGAGGAGGGCAAGGGTCAGCGCACGGCCTGGGTCAGCCACACCGGCAGATTTGTGGGGGAGGCCCGGCTGATGCATTTCCCCGAGATGCTGCTGGTGGATATGGAGCCCGGCACGCTGGCCGGCGGGCTGATGAGCCACCTGCGTCGCCATATTATTCTGGAAAAGGTCACGCTTAAGGATCGCAGCGCGGAGACCTTTGTGCTGGGGCTCTACGGCCGGGGGGCGGCCCAGGTGCTGGCGCAGTGCGGGTCGTGGGCGCATCGGATGGCGCCGGGGAGCGTCGCGATGTTCGGGGGCACCTGGGGGGAGGTCGCAGGACGTGGCGTGGTGGTGCAGCGGGTGCCCTGGTCGCCCGAAGAAGCCTATGAGCTGCGCCTGGATCCGGCGGATGTGCTCGGGGTGATGGCGGCGGTGGAGGAGGCCGTGGGTCGGCCGCTGGCGATGTGCGGGGAGGCGGGCTTTGAGCGGCTTCGCCTGGCTGCCGGGGTGCCGCGCTTCGGGGTGGAGTTGCACGAGAAGGTGATTCCCCTGGAGGCCGGCTTTGAAGACGCGATCGCCTACGACAAGGGGTGTTATCTGGGCCAGGAGATCATCGCCAGGCTGGATACGCGCGGCACGCCGGCGAAGATGCTGCGGCGAGTGAGTTTGAAGGCCGAGGAGGCGCCGGAGGTGGGGGCGGATGTGGAGGCGCTTATTGATGGGGAGTGGGTCAAGAAGGGGGAGCTTGTCAGCGTGGCCCGCGACGTGGGTGGGGCGTTGTACCGGGGGCTGGTCTTTATGAAACGTGGGGCGTATGAGGTGGGGCAGACGATACGCGCCGGTGAGCTCGAGGGTGAGCTTGAGCCTCTTTTAACGCTGCCGGGTGCGTAGTAGCGTGCGCCGGCTCCCGCGCGCTATTCGGGTGCGCAGAGAGTCAGGTGTTTTGAACCTTTTGCGAGTGCAGACGCGATGGCAAAACTGACGGTCGATGAGGCCACGCTCAAGCGGTTTGAGGGAGAGGTCCCGAGGCACGTGGCCGTGATCATGGACGGCAATGGGCGCTGGGCGGTGCAGCGGGGGATGGCGCGGATTCGCGGCCACCATGAGGGTGCGAACGCGGTGCGCCGCGTGGTGGAGAGCTGCCGCTACCTGGGGGTGGAGATCCTGACGCTCTATGCGTTCAGCTCCCAGAACTGGGGTCGGCCGCGCGATGAGGTCAGCGGGCTGATGACGCTCTTTGATCTCTACATCAAAAAAGAGCGCAAACGCCTTTTGCAGAACGGCATCCGCATGCAGGTGATCGGCGACCGCGAGCGCCTCTCTCCGAAGTTGCAAAAAGCCATCGGGGAGCTGGAGGCGCGCAGCGCCGAGAACAACGGGATGATCCTGCAGGTGGCCGTGAGCTACGGCGGCCGTGAAGAGATCACCCAGGCGGCGCGTAACATCGCGCGCGACGCGGTGGCTGGAAAACTCGACGTCGACGCCATCAATGAAGATACGATCAGCGATTACCTCTACACCCGGGGGCGCCTCGATCCGGACCTTGTGATCCGCACCAGCGGGGAGTGCCGGGTCTCGAACTTTTTGTTGTGGCAGATCGCGTACAGCGAGCTCTTCATCACCGAGACGCTCTGGCCGGACTTTGATGAGACGAAGCTGATCGAGGCCTTTGAGGATTACAGCCGACGCCAGCGACGCTTCGGGCAAACTGGCGAGCAGATCGAGGATGAGGAGGGGGCCGAGGGCCCCGACACCAGCGAGAGCGAGGGTTGAGATGAGCGCGTTTTTTGATCTTTTCGAGAAGCCTAAAGGGCCGGGCGCCACGGAGACGCCGGCGGTGGCGTTGACCATCGCCGGCAGCGACAGCGGGGGCGGGGCAGGCATTCAGGCCGACTTAAAGACCTTTGCGGCCTGCGGGGTCTTTGGCACGAGCGTGCTCACGCTGCTCACCGCCCAGAACACCGTGGGGGTGAGCTCGGTGGAGATGGTCTCGGAGACGATGGTGCGCGCGCAGCTCGACGCGGTGCTGGGCGATCTTAAACCCACCGCCGCCAAGACCGGGGCGCTGGGCAACGAGGTGATGATCGGGTGCGTGGTGGAGTATCTCGAAGATCATCCGATGGAGCGCCTGGTGGTTGATCCGGTGATGATCTCCAAGCACGGGGAGCCCTTGATGCCGCCCTCGGCCTTTGTGGCGCTGCGCGAGAAGCTGTTGCGCCACGCGCTGATCGTGACGCCCAACCGTTTTGAGGCCGGGCATCTGAGCGGCATGAAGGAGGTCGAGAGCGTGCAGGATATGAAAGAGGCCGCCAAACGGCTGCACGGCGCCGGCGCGAAGAACGTGGTGATCAAGGGCGGGCATTTTGAGCGCATCGTGCGCGACGTGTTTTATGACGGCTCGGGCTTTGTGGAGTTCGGGGCGGATCGGGTGGACTCCAAACGGGTGCACGGCTCGGGGTGTACCTTCTCGGCGGCGATCTGCGCGCGGCTTTCTCGGGGTGATGCGCTGGTGGATGCGGTGGCCTTTGCCCGCGAATTCATCAGCGAGGCGATCGAGAAGGCGCCGAAGATCGGGGAGGGAATTTCGCCGGTGAATCCGATGCACGGGGTGTGGCGGTGAGCAGCAACGGGTCGGTTGCGAGTGGCGAGTCGGCCGCGCGGCTGACGCTGGGAGAGGTGGCCCGCTGGGCGAACGGGCGGCTCGACGGGGGCGATCCGGACACGGCGATCAGCGAAGTGGTGGTGGATTCGCGGCGACTTCTGGCCACGGGCGCGCTTTTTGTGGCGCTGGAGGGGCCGCGTTTTGACGGGCATGCCTACGTGCGCCAGGCTCTGGAGTCGGGGGCGGGCGCGGCGCTTGTGCATCACGGGCGTCGGGAGGAGTTCGGCGAAGGCGCCTTGATTCGGGTGGCGGACACGCGGGCGGCGTTGCAGGCGATCGCGGCGGCCTGGCGCGCGAAGTTCGACATTCCGGTGGTGGCGATCACCGGCTCCAACGGCAAAACGATCGTCAAAGATATGCTGGCGAGCATGCTGGCGCGGGGCCATACGGTGCACGCCAGCCCCGGGAGCTACAACTCGCAGGTGGGGGTGCCGCTGACGCTGCTGGGCATTCGCCCGGTGCACGATGTGGCGCTGATCGAGGTGGGCATCAGCCAGCGCGGGGAGATGGCCCGGCAGGTGGCGATGGTGCAGCCGACCCACGGGATTCTGACGAATATCGGCTCGGCGCACGCCGCCGGTCTGGGGGATGCGCGGGGGATCGCCGAAGAAAAGATGCGTCTTTTTGAGGGGTTGGAGCCCGGCCGACTGGTCGTTTTGAGGGAGGTTTTCGATGCATTTTCGGACCTGTTTCACGTGAAACCGCATCTGGTGGAGGTGGGGATCGCAGGGGATGGGGAGGCCGATCCGGCGCTCGCGGAGAGTGGTGGTGCGGGTGGGCTGGAGGGGGAGCTTGCCGGCGCGGAGCGTGACACCGATGAGACTCGGGAGGAGGCTGAAGGGCGCCCAACGACTGGCGATGGCGAGGATGGGTTAAGCGTTGCTCGCCAGGTGCGGGCCCTGGCCTCGGGCTGGCGATTTGAGCTGGCGCTGGCGGGCAACGGCAGCCGGGTGGTGCGCCTGCGGGTGCCCGGAGCGCATAATGTGCAGAACGCCTCGGTGGCCGCGGCGATGGCCGGGATTCTGGGCGCCTCGATGAACGAGGTGGTCGGCGGGCTGGAGCGTTTTGAGCTCAGCGAGATGCGCCTGCAGATGCACACGACGAGCGGGGGCGTGACGCTGATCAACGACGCGTACAACGCCGACCCCTCCAGCGCGCGGGCGGCGCTGGAGGTGCTGCGCAACTTCTCGGCCGGTCAGCGCAGCGTGGCGATCCTGGGGGATATGCTCGATCTGGGCGCCCGGGCCGAGGAGGCGCATCGGGAGCTGGGGAGGACGGTGGCGCGCCATCAGATCGACGCGCTTTACCTGCTCGGTGAGCTCGCAAAATACATTGGCGAGGGGGCGGTGGAGGCGGGCATGGACCCGGAGCGCATCCACCAGGCCGGGGGGTTGGAGGCGCTCAACCGCGTGCTGGAGGAGCGGCTGGTGGCCGGCGATGTGGTGCTCTTTAAGGCCAGCCGCACCATCGGGCTCGACCGCGCGGCGCACCATCTTCTGGAGAGCGTGGCGCCCACGCGCCTGTCGATCGATCTGGGGGCGATCCGCGACAATTACCACGCGCTCAGTCGTCATCTGGGCGATGAGGTGGGGGTGATGGCCGTGGTCAAGAGTTTTGGCTACGGCAATGACGCCACCCGCGTCTCGCAGTTGCTGGCGCGCCAGGGGATCCGCGCGCTGGCGGTGGCGTACCCGGATGAGGCGATTCCGCTGAGGCGCCGGGGCATTCGTTTGCCGATTTTAGTGACCAACGTGCAGGCGGCGGAGGCCGATAAGATCGTCAAATACGATCTGACCGCGTTGATTTATGCGCTGCCCGTGGCTCGCGCGCTGCAAATGCAGGCGCGCCGCGCCGGCAGGGAGGTCGATGTGCACCTGGAGATCGACAGCGGCATGCGCCGGGTGGGGCTGCGCCCGGAGGATGCGGTGGCCTTTGGCAAAAAGGTCGCCGGGATGAGCGGGCTGCGCATCGGCGGGGTGATGACGCACCTGGCCGCCGCCGACGATCCGAACGAAGACGCGTTCACCCACCGCCAGCTCGACGCGTTTGACGGGGTGCTCGAGGGTCTGCGGGCCGCGGGCGTGCCCACAGGCGTTGTGCACGCGGCGAACACCGCGGCGGCCTGGCGCCACAGGCGCGCGCGATACTCGATGGTGCGGGTGGGGCTCGGGCTTTACGGGCTGCACCCCTCGGAGGCGGTGGGCGATGTGGCGCGTGGGGTGCGCCCGGCGCTGCGCTTTACGACGCGGATTTTGCATCTTCAGCAGGTGGAGCCCGGCGATACGGTGGGCTACGGGCGCACCTGGCGCTGTGAGGGGCAGGCGCGCCGTCTGGCGACGATCGCGGTGGGGTACAACGATGGCTTCCCGCGCTTTTTGTCCAACGGTGGTGAGGTGATGGTGGGGGGACGACGTTGCCCGGTGGTGGGCAACGTGTGCATGGATGTGGCGATGATCGACGTCACCGACGCCGGCGCGGTGCGCGTGGGCGATGAGGTGCTGCTCTTTGGAGAAGCCTCACCGGAGGGCCCGGCGATCGCGGTGGAGGAGTGGGCGGAGCGGGGCCAGACCATCTCGTACGAGCTGCTCTGTCGCATCTCGCCACGGGTACGGCGGATCTTTTTGACCGAATGAGGCGTGACGCGTCGTCCTCGGCTCGCCCGCCACCCTTGTTTGTTTCATTGTTCTCCCAACGTGCAAAACACGCTCGCCGCGCCCGGTGAGGGTGCGCAGATTTGAGGACGATCCAGAAAGTTGGGAAGGGGGTCGACGTCGCCAGCGTCCGAGTTGTGGGGCTGAGCGCCGAGTTCTGCTGGAAGAGCGCCGCTGACTTGCTTGTTGCGTAACCGGGCTTATGTTAACTTTGTGCCGTAGGCCCGTACTACGCCGTGAGCAAACGCGGACGCCGCTCGAAGCAGCAGACCTGGCGTCAAAGACAGCGCAGGGCGTAAAAAACAACCAACCCTTGAGGAGGTCATTATTCGCCGGAGCAATCATAACGATCGCAATAACGCGGGACATCGCGTCAACCACTCCATTCGCGCATCCGAAGTTCGGGTGATCTCGCCGGATGGCGAGCAGCTGGGGATCATGCATCCCAATGAGGCTCGCGATAAGGCCAAAGAGTTTGGTCTGGATCTGGTGGAGGTCGCGCCCAACTCGCGCCCGCCGGTCTGTCGCATCATGGATTTTGGTAAGTACCAGTACGACCAGTCCAAGAAAGCGGCCGCATCGCGCTCAACGCGCGTGCAGCTCAAGACCGTGCAGCTGCGTCCGAACACCGACGACCACGACATGGACGTGAAGTTGCGCCGCGCCAAGAAGTTTTTGGAGGGCGGCAACCAGGTGCGATTTGTCATGCGTATGCGAGGCCGCGAGCGCGCCTACACCCAGCGTTGGGTGGAGCATCTTGGCGAGCTGCTGGCAGATTTTTCCGAGAACTACGAGACGCCCATCAATGTGGTGTCGTCTCCGCGAGGAGAAGGCTGGAGGATCCACGCGATCGTCGAGCCTGCTTCGACCTCATAAGGGTTACGCCGTTCGCCGGTGCGCGCCTGTGAGGGCGCGCTGGCGAGCGGGTGAACGAGGCGGCCGATGTTGAGCATCGGGCGCGCTAACGTAAAAGATCCGGCGATCGCGAGGCGATCGCCGGATCTTTTTTTGGGGCGATTTGGCCGGGTGGCGGCGTTGCCCCAGATCGAAGCGCGACGTATGATGCGGCCGCATCTGCCGGAATCGACAAAAAGGCAACCCACAGGCGTTGATAAACGTGATGGATCAGCGAGCAGCAATCGACACATTGAGGGCGCGCTTTGAGGCGCTCTCCGAGCCCGAAAGCGCCCATAGCGAAGGCAGCGCGAAGATCGCGCAGGGCCTGGCCGACATCATCGGCGAGCTCGATGATGAGGGTGCCGACGCTACTCGTCTCGACGTGATCGTGCGCGGGCTCTCGGGCCTGGCCGACTTTTTGAGCGCGCGCCAGGCGGCCAGCAGCAAGGCGCCGGCCAAGGTCAAGGCTTCAGGCGGCGCAGCCGCCGGGCTGGAGCAGTTTGTGGAGGCCTTCCAGCAGGAGGCCAGCCGTCGGCTCACCGGGCTGTCGATCGCGATGATGGGGATCTTTAGCGAGCACGGCTCTGAAGAGGCCCTGCAGCAGTCGACCTCGCACCTGCACGCGATCCGCGGCGGTGCGGCGATGCTGGGCTTAAAGCCCGTGGCCGAAGTCACCGGGACGATGGAGCAGGTGCTCGTGGCGATGCGTAAGGTCGAGCCGAGCAAACGCGCCTGGCCCACCAAGACTCTGCTGCGTGGCTATGCGCTTATTGAGGACGCCGCCCGTGAGAAGGGCGCGCGCATCGATGAGATGCAGGCCGATGAGATCGTGCAGGAACTTCGCAAAACCCTCGGCGAGCTCGGGCAGACCCGGCAGGCCGGGGAGTCGAAGAGCGGCGCGGCGGTGCTCGTGCCGGCCAAACAGGCCTCCGGAGCGAAGACCTCGCCCGAGGCGGGCGCCGAGGCCAACGAGGTTGCGGAGATTCCGGCCGAGATTGAGGGCGTGGCTGAGGTCACCGACGTGGAAGACGGGCCGGCGCCGGAGGTGCTGGAGCAGCGCATTCTGGTGGTCGACGACATCCCCACCATCGCGGCGAGCGTGGGCTTTTTGCTCTCGGATCTGGAGGTGCCCATCGACATCGCCGAGAATGGCGAGGAGGCGCTTCAGATGCTGCAGGAGCAGGCCTACTCGCTGGTGATCTCGGATGTGGATATGCCGCGGATGGACGGGGTGGCGCTCACGCGGATGGTGCGTTCGACGCCGGGGCTCGACCATATCCCGGTGATTCTGCTCACGAGCCTGGATCACCCGGAGCAGCGCGAGGCGGGCCTTAAAGCCGGCGCGATCGACTACCTGATCAAGGGCTCGATTGGCGGCGGGGAGCTTGTGAACCGCGTGCAGGAGATCCTCACCGTGGCGCCTTATGTGGAGCGTCAGGAGACGGTGCGCAAGCAGCGCATCCTGGTGGCGGAAGACACCGAGACGGTGGCCGCTTCGATCGCGTTTGTGCTCTCGGAGGGGCCCTACGATATTGTGCTGGCGACCGACGGCAAAGATGCGCTCTCGCGGATCAAGCAGGCCGACTACGACCTGTTGATCACCGACATGCAGATGCCCTATATGAGCGGCACGGAGCTTGTGCGCGCGGTGCGCGGGCTGGGCACCTTTGACGATCTTCCGATCGTGATGCTCACAAGTGTGCAAGATGAAGAGGAGATCGCGCAGGCGGTCTCAGCCGGGGTGAATCGCTACTTGATTAAGGGCGAGATCGCCGGCGGGAAGTTACTCAACCTGGTGGAAGAGCTGCTGGCCGCCGATCGCGAGTCGCTCGGTGTCTAGGCGGCGGTGAGGCCAGAGGAAAGGGATTCATGGCGCGGGTATTGATCGTTGAAGACAGTCCGTTGATCGTGCAGATGCTCACGATGGTGTGCCAGGGGGCGGGCCATGAGGTGGTGGCATGCGAGCGCTTCGGGGAGGTCGGCCAGGTGGCCGGACAGGGCTTTGATGTGGTGATCACGGATCTGAACCTGCCGGAGGTTCCGGGTGACGATACGGTGGTGGCGCTGCGGGCGATTGAGGCCCTGGCGAGCCTGCCGGTGATCATTGTGTCGGGGCGTCCGCGGGCGGAGCTGGAGCAGATCGCCGCGGAGCGCGGGGCGCAGGGGGCGCTGTCGAAAGATGACGGCATGCCGGTGATCGCTGCGGAGCTTCCGCCGATGATCGCCAATCTGGTCGGTTGAGCGCGACCGACGACTCAGGACGCGACAAAAGGGGCGGGGCAGCATCGTAAGAGGGCCAGCGCGCGTTTTGCGCGCGGGTCGTCGCGCGGGACCAGCCGGCAGAGCTCGGTGATGGCGTGGCGCGCGGCGTCGGGCTCCGAGCAGATGACCTGAACTTCAGCCAGGGCAAGCCAGGTCTGCGGGCGGCGATCGCCGTGGCGCGTGGCCTGCGTGAGCGCCTGCGCCGCGTCGCTTAGCCGCCCGCGTCGCCACAAGGACTCGCCGAGGTAGTACCAGGCCGAGCCGTCGGTGGCGTCGAGGCTCAGCAGACCGCGGGTCAGGGCCTCGCTTTTGTGGAGGTGCCCGCGCTCCAGATTCCAGTAGGCGAGCTGCAGGATGGCGCGGCGCGCGCTTTCGTCGATAGGGGGTGGGGTGGTCATGGGTGCCCCGGGTGTGGGCGCGACTCGGCGTCGCGCAGGCTGTAGACGTGGCGCAAAATCTCGGCCACCGGCTCAAAGAAGGCTTCGGGAATCTCGGTGTCTTCGCCCAGCTCGACCAGGGCGCGGGCCAGCGAGATGTTCTGAACGACGGGGATGTTGTGGCGGTAGGCCGCGCGTTTGATGACCTGGGCGGTCACGCCGCGGCCGCAGGCGACGATGGTGGGCGCGCGCATCGCGTTCTGGTCGTAGCTGATGGCCACGGCCACGTGGGTGGGGTTGACGACGACGGCGTCCGCGTCGCGCACGCGGGCCAGGCCGTTGCCGGCGGTGAGCTCGCGGTGAAGTTGTTTGCGTTTGCCCTTGAGCTGGCCGTCGCCTTCGCTCTCTTTGTGCTCGCGTTTGATCTCGTGTTTGGCCATGCGCAGTCCTTTCGTGAAGTTGTAGCGCTGCAAGAGAAGATCGCAGATGCCAAAAACGACCAGGCCGGCGACCAGGTGGGTGGTGAGCTCGAAGGTGGCCTGAGAGAGGCCGCTCAACGCGCCGAGCAGCGAGCCGCCCGGGGCGCGGGAGACCGGTGGCAGCCAGTCGCCCAGGATGCCGTAGCCGACAAACCCCATCAGGCTGAGCTTGAGCAGGTTCTTGATCAGCTCGACGAGGCGATCTTTGGAGACGAGCTTTTTGGCGCCCTGGATGGGGTCGAGGCGCTGCGGATCGGGGATCAGGGGCTTGAGAACGAGCATCGCGCCGACCTGCAGGTAGGTGGCCAGGGCGGCGGCGATAAAGGCTGTGCCGAGCACCGGCGCGAGCGCGCGGGCCAGACTCATCAGGGCTTCCCGGGGGAGGGGGCCGATGTGCGTCGCGTCGAGGTCGGGGCGCGTGGCCAGCTCGATGGCGCGGGCGCTTAAGCTGGCGAGCTCCAGGGCGATGCGCGGCAGGGTGAGGGTGAGGGTGGCCAGGGCGATGAGCATCACCGCGACGCCGGTAAACTCCTGAGATTTGGCGACTTTTCCGTCCTTTCGGGCGTCGCGCAGCTTTTTGGGAGTGGGATCTTCGGTTTTTTCGCTCACGGTGCGCCTCCCTTCATCGCGGGCAGCGCGTGCAGGAGCGCCAGGTCGTCGAGGGCGCTGTCCACAAAGAGATCGAGGAGCACGTCGAGGCCGAGCAGCATGACGGCTACGGCGATGGCGGCCTTTAGTGGCATACCCAGGAAGAAGACGTTGATCTGGGGGGCGGACTTGTTCACCAGCGCCAGGAAAACGTTGACGAGCAAGATCGCGGCGATGACCGGGAAGGCCATGAGCACGCCAAGCGCGATGGCCTCGACGCTTAAGCGCAGGATGAGGTCGGCGGTCTCGGCGAAGATCATCGCGCCTTCGCCCACCGGCGCCGGAAGCAGGGCCTGGGGGGGCAGGCGCTCAAAACTTTTGGCCAGGCCCCACAAAAAGATGCGGTGGCCGCCCAGGGTGAAGAAGGTGACGATGCTCAGCTGCAACAGGAAGTTCGTGCTTGGCGAGACGCGCTCGGGGAGCTGGGGGGCGAGGCTTGTGGCCTGGGTGAGCCCGGCGTTGTTGTCGATGAGCTGGCCGGCGACTTTGATGGCCTCAAAGCTCAATGAGGCGACAAAGGCCAGGGTGAAGCCCACGAGCACCTCTTTGAGCAGGAGCAGGGTGAGCAGCGCGCTGCTTTCGGGAAGCGCGCTGCCTGCGCCCTGCATCCAGACGGTGGGGAAGATCAGTGTGCCGAGTGTGACCGCCAACGCGAGTTTGACCGTCTGCGGGGTGGCCTTTCCGCCGAAGTAGGGCACGATCTGCACAATCGGGATCAGGCGCGCGGCGATGAGCGCGGCCAATGCCACGGCCTCAAAGGCCATCGTCTGCAGGGCAGTGTTTTGTAGAAAGGCGGCGAGCTCGCTCATGGGCGCGTCTTCGGGGGCAGAGAGGGGGGCTTAGAAGTAGTTGGGAAAGCCCTCGAAGAGCGCGTGGGTAAAGCGCACGAGCTGACTTCCGATCCAGGGGCCGGCGATGGCCAGGCTGGCGAAGACGGCGACGAGCTTGGGCACGAAGGTGAGCGTCTGCTCCTGGATCTGGGTGGTGGCCTGCACGACGCTCACTGCCAGGCCCACGCCCATGCTGGCGATAAGCGGCGGGGCGGAGGTCAGAAGCACAAGCCACAGGCCCTCGCGGGCCACCTGGAGGATGTAATCTTCCACGCGAAACTCCGGGGTGAGGGCGTCAGACGTAGCCGAGGATCAGGCCCTTGACGACGAGGTACCAACCGTCGACGAGCACGAAGAGCAGGAGCTTAAAGGGCAGACTCACCGTGGTGGGGCTGAGCATGTGCATCCCTAAGCTGAGCAGGATGTTGGCCACCACCAGGTCGACGATGATGAAGGGCACAAAGAGGATAAATCCGATGGTAAACGCCTCTTTGAGCTCGGTGATGACGAAGGCGGGCACGACGACCAGGAGATCTTCGGCGGCGACGTTTTTATGCTGTTCGGGAGGGCGGAGCTCGATGGCGAGCTCGTGCAGCAGCAGGCGATCTTCGGGGTCGGCGTGGCGCATCAAAAAGGCACGAAGCGGCGCGGCGCCGGCCTGGCCGGCCTCCTCCATGCTGCTGAAGTTCACCTGCAGCTCCCCGGCCTCATAGGCGTCGATGTGGGGGCGGAGCTCGGTGAAGATGTCGTGGCCGACCGGCGCCATGATGTAGATGCTCAAGAGGATCGCCAGGCCGGTGATCACCGTGTTGGGCGGGACCTGCTGCGCGCCGATGGCGGTGCGCAGGATCGAGAGCACCACGGCGACCTTCACAAAGCTCGTGACCAGGATGAGCGCGAAGGGCAGAAGCGCCATGCCAGCCAGAAGCGCGGTCAGCGCCAGGGGGCTTCCGCCGGTGGGTGGGAGCGGTCCGGCCACGGGCTCAGCGCTGGCCAGCGCAGGCGCCAGCATGGCGATCGCAGCGATGAGGGGGGCGATGAAGCGAAGAGACACGATGAGCTCCGCGGGCTCGGGTCGTCTGAGGTCAGTCAGGCTGTGTCTCTTATTGTCGTGGAGCGCGCGGAGGTTTTGCGTGGGGTGGCGTTTTTTTCGATCTTTTTTGATCCGTTCAGCGCCCGGGGTGGGCGTTGCTCGGGGGCTCGAACGGGGTGATCTCGGCCTGCGGTGCGGGGATCAGGACATCGGGATCGAGGCCATTGAGGCTGATGTCGGCGGCGATCGCGTCGGGCGCGGGGTCGAGTTCGCCGGGGAGCTCCGGCCGAAGCTCGGAGGAGGATGTCGACGCGGGGGGCGTTTGCCAGGGGGCGGGGTCGAGCTTACCGACCGGGTTGATGCCCTGCTCGGTGCTGGCCAGCAGCCAGTACTCGCCGGCGGTGCGCACCACCAGCAGAGAGCGGCGAGGCTCGATGAGCTGACGTTCCAGAAGCTCGATGCGGCCGGGGTCTGTGGGTTGGCGCTGGCCGAGGTGCCTGGCGAGCAGGCGCAGCGCGGCGTAGGCCAGCGCGAGCACGGCAACGAGCACGATGAGCGTGCGAAGGATCAACCATCCATACGCCATGGGGACCTCTCCCTGAAGGGTCAACTTCTGTATTGTGGAGGGGAGAGGATGGCATAGGTGGCGGTCGGAGCGCCAGAGGGCCCCGGGCCGCCCCCGGAGAGATAACGCTCACTCCCCGGCGATCTCCTGGCTCGACACCAGGGCAAAGATCGCATCCCTGAGCTCGCCGGCCTGCTGCAAGAGCTCGGCTTGTTCTTCGGGCTCCATCTGGTCGAGGGCTTTTTCGACCTCGTTGAGGGCGCGTTTGAGGTGCTTGAGGGGGTTGGGCGCGGGGGTCTCGCGCAGGTGCTCGGGGACGGCCTCTTTGAACTCTTTGCGCAGCTCGCGGGCGTTGCGTTCGCCGCGCAGGGCGGCGTCTTTGAGCTCCAGGTAGGTTTCTTGAGGCACGCGCTCATCGGCGTAGTCGGCATAACCTTTGGCCATGACCGAGACGGTGTCCATATCGGGCATGACGCGGGCGGGGGCGTCGGCGGGGCGGTTTTTGGGCAGGTATTCGGGGGCCTCTTCAGCGAGCCAGCTGTAGCCTTCGAGGAGCTTGCGGGCGGTGGCGCGGCTGATGTCCAGCTCGGTGGCGCAGTAGGCAAAGACGGTGCGGTAGCCCCACTCTTTGAACGCGTCGTTGTCGACGACTTCGCTCAAGTACTCGGCCAGGTCGACCCAGGCGGAGCGAAACTCCACCGAGCCTTTGAGGGCCTGGTAGCGCAGGTCGCTCTCATCGAGGGTGTCGAGCATGGCCTTGAGGCGGCCTTCGAGCGTTTCTTGATCCAGTCCTTCACTCATTGTGCACTCCGGGGGTTCGAGGTCTGTGTCGGGGGTGGGTGTACCGAAAGTTGGGTGGGTGTGCCAGTGCGATGGCGACGGCGCCGAGCAGGGTGGTGGGCGGGGTGAACGCGTGCCTGTGCCGGACGCTGTGGGGTATGTTTGTGTCGTAAGTGTTTGTTTTTGTTGTCTTATTGATGGTGGTCGGCGAGTGATATTGATGCTCGACGCTGGGAGAGGCAAGGCGGTAGACTGGGGGGCGATACTCCTCCATAAGCGAGCGGGGCGGGCGCAATGGAATCGTGACGTTCTGATCGGAGAGTATTACGCCGTGAGCTATCGTTGACGCCGCGTCTGCTTCGTTGAGACCACCTCGGGCGGCGTTGCAAAGCCTCGACGATGCTAATGCATCGCCTGCGTTTTGCGCCTTGCCCGAGACGTTCTCAACCTCGCAGCCATCGACGTCAGCTTCTGCTCACAGCGTAGTATGGGGTGAGGCCAGACGGTGCTCTTTAACTCGCTTGAGTTTGCGGTCTTTTTCGGGGTGGTTTGCGCGCTTTATTTCGCGCTGGGTCAACGCTGGCGGTGGATGCTGCTGCTGGTGGCGAGCTACGTGTTCTACATGCAGTGGAACGCGAGCTACGCGTTTTTGATCCTGGCGTCGACGTGTGTGGACTACGTGGCGGGGCGAGCGATGGGGGCGTCGGAGAGTCGGCGTCGTCAGACGGGGATCTTGCTGGGGAGTCTGAGCTTTAACCTGGGGATGCTCTTTACGTTCAAGTACTGGAGCTTTTTTCATACGAGCCTGGCCGCGGCGCTGGGGGCGGTGGGGGTGAGTTATGCGCCGCCACAGCTCGATGTGCTGCTGCCGGTGGGGATCTCGTTTTATACCTTTCAGACGTTGAGCTACACGATCGACATCTGGCGGGGGGAGCTCAAGCCGGAGCGGCATTTTGGCAAGTTTGCGCTCTTTGTGACCTTCTTTCCGCAGCTGATCGCCGGGCCGATTGGGCGGGCGAAGCCCTTTTGCCGCAGCTCGATCGGGAGGTGGCGTTCGATTTTGAGCGGGTGCAGTCCGGGTTGCAGCTGATGGGGTGGGGGCTCTTTAAGAAGGTGGTCATTGCCGACAACCTCTCGGTGTATGTGGACGCAGTCTACGGCAACCCCCAGGCGCATTCGGGGTGGACGCTGGGGTTTGCGACCTACGCGTTTGCGTTTCAGATCTACTGCGACTTTTCGGGGTATTCGGACATCGCGATCGGGGCGGCGAAGGTGCTGGGGTTTGACCTGATGAAGAACTTTGAGCGGCCGTATTTTTCGCAGTCGATCACGGAGTTCTGGCGGCGCTGGCATATCTCGCTTTCGAGCTGGCTGCGGGACTATTTGTATATTTCGGTGGGGGGGAATCGGCGGGGGAGGTGGAAGACGTATCGTAACCTGATGATCACGATGGTGTTGGGTGGGTTGTGGCACGGGGCGAGTTGGAATTTTGTGATCTGGGGGACCTTGCAGGGGGTGATGCTGGCGGCGTCGCGCATCACACTTCCCTGGCGCGATAAGATGGCGAAACGATTGGGGATTCCGGCGATGGCGGTGTCCGGTTGGCGGATGCTCATCACGTTCCATCTGGTGTGTTTGAGCTGGATCTTTTTCCGGGCGGCGACCTTTGATGATGCGATGGTGATCCTCGGGCGCATTGCGGGGGTGATGCCGGGGCCGGAAGGGCTGGCGTTGTTGGACCTCAATATTCTGTTGAGCGCGGCGGTCGGGCTGGTGGTGATGTTCGGGGTGCAGGTGTTGCAGGAGCGTAAGGGGAGCGGGCGCGCGTGGCTGGCGCAGCGGCCGGTGGCGGTGCGCTGGGGGGCGTATGTGGCGTTGGCGCTGGGGATCACGCTCTTCGGGGCGGAGGGTGCCGGGCAGTTTATCTACTTCCAGTTTTGAGCGTGAGTAACGAGCGGGTGCGGCGATGAAGTCAAAACAATGGGCGTGGGTGGCGGGGTTTCTGGCGGTGCTGGTGCTCGCCGACCTGGGCGTGGGTGCGCTGCTGCGGACGATGAGCGCGCGGGTGCGCACCGGGGAGGGGATGGGGCAGGTGCGGGCGGCGGTGGAGGGGGAGCCCATCGATCTGCTGGTGCTGGGGAGCTCGCGTGCGCGCCATCATGTGGATACGGATTGGTTGAGCGAGGAGTTGGGGGTTCGGGCGCTAAATCTGGGGGCGAATGGGCAGGGGACCTATTACGCGTATATGGTGCTGGCGATGCTGGTGGAGGCCGGGCAGGTGCCCGACGCGGTGCTTTTGCAGGTGGAGCCCCGCGATCTTCGGGAGCCGCGGCTGGCGCGGGCGCGCATTCTTACGCCGGCCTATGACGCGTATGAGGTCGCGCGTCGGGAGCTTCCGAAGATGGGGACGTGGGCGGGGGTGAAGTTGTGGTCGGCGACCTACCGCTACAACCACCGGGTGTTTGAGGTGGTACGGCATGCGTTTTTTGCGCCGGAGGGGGGCGGGACGGGGTTTGTGGGTCGCGTGGGGGCGTATCGGGAGGTGGAGGCGGCGCCTTATGATGTGGAGGGGGCGCGGCTCGACGCGGAGGGGTGGGCGTTTTATGAGGCGTTTGTGGATCTGGCGGTCGCGCAGGGCGTGGAGGTGGTGATCTTTGAGGGGCCGCGGCTTCGAGAGGGGCGCGATGTGTGGGAGGCAAAGGCGGCCGAGGCGCTCGAAGATCTTGCGGCGGAGCATGCGGGAGTGGCGTGGCGGCCCTGGGATGAGGCGCGTTTTGAGGAGCTTGAGGATCGCGCGCTCTGGTATGATCCGGGGTATCTGAACGCGGAGGGGGCGCGGCGATTTACGGCGTTGATTTCGCAGACGGAGGCGTTTGAAGCGCTGGGTGTGGGGCGATAGGTTTTTCTAAGTGGTTGATATGAAAGGTGTTTCACGTGAAACGGCGGCGTTGTGAGTGAGGTGGAGCGGATCACGGTGGTGATTCCGACGCTGGAGGAGGCCGGCAGGCTGGGGCGTATGCTCGACGCGTTGAGGATGCAGCGGGGCGTGGCGCTGGAGGTGGTAGTGGCCGACGGGGGCTCGGAGGATGGCACGGTGGAGGTCGCGCGTAGAGCCGGGGTGCGCGTTGTGGAGGTGGGGCGGGCGGGGCGAGGGGTGCAGATGAACGCGGGGGCAAAGGAGAGTGAGGGGGAGTGGTTGTTGTTTTTGCATGCGGACAGCGTGCCGGCGGATGGGGATCTGTTGAGGGACGCTCTGGAGCGGATGCGCCGGGAGGAAGGGAGAGGGGTATCGGAGCGTGTGGTGGGGCATTTTTCGCTGAGGTTTGAGGGGGAGGGGCGCCGGGCGCGGCGGAGGTTTTACCGGGGGTTGGAGCGGAAGTCGGCGTTGAACCGGGCGCTGACGACCAACGGGGATCAGGGGATGCTGATGCGCCGGGCGACCTTTGAGACGGTGGGGGGCTTTGAGGAGGGGCTGGGGTATCTCGAAGATCAGCGTTTTGTGGCGGCGCTGGAGAGGATGGGGGGGCGCCGGGTGACGCTGGGGGGGTATGTGCGGACCTCGACGCGGCGTTTTGAGGTGGAGGGGGTGGGGGCGCGTTACGCGACGATGACCCTGATCATGATGGCGGAGGCGGTGGGGCTGGAGGCCTTTTTAAGTGAGGAGGAGCAGGTGTATGCGCCGCAACATCGGGCCGGGAGGTTGCGCTTTTTGCAGCAGGCAAAGGCGTTCGGATCGGCGCTTCTGGCGGGGGATTGCGACGAGGTGCGGGGAAGAATTGCGGCGCTCGTGGCGTTGGGTTGGCGCAATCTCTGGCAGATCCCCTTTGGGATCGATGTGTGGTTGTGGCCGACGCCCCACGGACCGACGCCGCTGACCGACGCCTGGGATCGGGCGGTCGGTGCTGGCGAGCGAGTTTGTGGTGAAGGTGGCCCTGGCGTAGAGTGCGCGTCGAGGTGACGTAGCCCCGCGCCCGGAGCCGTGGATGCGATCGAGGATCGACCGAGTTCGACGTGGATCGACGCGGCGCAACGATGAGGGCGACGTGCCATCGAAGGTTGGTGGCTTCGCTGAAGTGAAACGCAGGTTTTGTGAGATCAGGAGTGCATGTGCGAGTTGCAGGATGGAGAGATCTGACCCTTCTGGGGGCGGCGTCGATGATGCTGGCTGCGGGGTGTGGCGAGGGGAGCCAGGCCGAATGTGAGAGTTTTGCGGACTGCGGCGGTGAGACGCCCTGGTGTGCGCCGGAGCAGACCTGTGAGGCGTTGCCGCCCGGCCATCAGATCGGGGTGGGCGATGGGTCGCCGGGGACGGTGAGCCTGGAGGAGATCTACGCCACGGAGCGCTCGATGGAGCTCACCGATCTGGCGTTCAATCCGGCCGAGGAGCATGAGCTGTGGATCGTGCGTCGGGAGCATGAGAGCACGGAGCCCTGTGAAGAAGGTAACGCCACCGCCGCGGGCTGTGCGGCGCTGGAGGGATCGACGACGATCATTCAGAACCTGGGGACGGCCGAGGAGAACGTGATCGTGAAGGTCGATCCCAACGCCTGGCACTTTATGCGTCGGCCGCCGGCGATGGCCTTTGGCGATAACGGCTTCTGGGCTACGGTCGGTGAGGAGCGCACGGCGAACTACCTGGACGGCCAGGCGGACTTTATGGGTCCGGTGCTCTGGTCGGCCGACCTGAGTCTATTTGGCGAGGAGCCGCCTCCCGGCCTCAACGGATCGCACTTCGATATGTTGCATCACGCGCCCTACGGGATGGGGATCGCCCATGAGGTGGACAACGTCTACTGGGTGTTCAACGGGATGCATGGCTCGCTGGATCGCACCGACTTCAATGACGATCACGGTATGGGTTATGACGATCATACCGATGGCGAGGTGCTGCGTTATGTCAATGGCGAGCTGAGCCGGGTGGAAGGTGTGCCCAGCCATATGGAGCTCGATAAAGAGACGCGTCTTCTTTATGTGGCCGATACCGGAAACAGCCGCATCGTGCGCCTGAACATTGACTCCGGGGAGATGGGCGACTCGATCACGCTCCCGAACTACGACGGGATCTCGGTCTACGATCATATGGAGGGCGCGGAGCTCGAAGAGATCGTGGCGCCGGGGACCCTGGAGCAGCCCAGCGGGCTCGCGCTGCATGATGGCGTGATGTTTGTCAGCGACCAGGCCACCGGCAAGCTGCACGCGTTTACGCTTGAGGGTGAGCATTTGCGGGAGCTGGACACGGGCCTGGGCGCCGGCGCGCTGGCGGGCATCGCGATCAGCCCGGTCGATGACAGCCTGTATCTGGTGCATCAGAGTGAAGGGAAGCTCTACCGCGTGGACATCATCCTGTGATCGATAACCGACGCGGGGCGGGGCTTCGGGAGTGGGATGTGCAGGTGGTGACCTGCGCCGAGCTCCCGGAGCCCGACGCCGATATGGCGCCCTTGATGGCGGCGCTGGAGGTGGCGGGTCTGCGGGCTCGTCAGGTGGTCTGGGATGACGCGACGGTGGATTGGGGGGAGAGCAGCCTGACGGTGATTCGCTCGACCTGGGACTATCATCGTCGACGCGACGCCTTTGTGGCCTGGGCACAGGCCGTCGGGGAGCGAAGTCAGCTGCTCAACCCGGCACAGGTCGTTTTGTGGAACACCCATAAGCGCTACCTGCTTACGCTGGCCTTGCGGGGGGTGGCGGCGGTGCCCACGGCGATGATCGAGCGGGGCTCGTGTTTAAAAGCCGGGGAGATCTGTGAGGATCAGGGCTGGCGTAAGATCGTGGTCAAGCCGGCGGTCTCGGCCGGCTCGTACCAGACGCATGTGATGGAGGCCGGGGCGATCGACGAGGAGGTGGTCGGGGCGCTGGTGGCCGCCGAAGATGTGCTGGTGCAGCCCTATATTGAGAGTGTGGATACCTACGGGGAGCGCTCGCTGATCTTCATCGACGGGGAGCTTACGCATAGCGTGCGCAAGTCGCCGCGTTTTGCCGGCGAAGATGAATCGGTGAGCGGGCCGCATCCGATCGATGCGGCGGAGCGGGAGGTTGGCGAGCGGGCGCTCAAGGCGGTGGGGGGCGAAGGGCTGCTCTACGCCAGGGTGGATCTGGTGCGGGGTGCAGACGGAGCGCCGATGGTCGCGGAGCTGGAGCTTGTGGAGCCGTCGCTCTTTTTCAACCTCTGTCCGGAGGCGTTGGAGCGGTATGTGGCGGGGGTGAAGAGGAGGTTGGGTTAGAAGGTTTGGGGGGACGCGATGTGGGGGGGCGTGTGTGGGGGCTGGTGGTGCGCTTTTTGTGGTTAGGTGGTTGGGTGGTTGTGTGGTTGAGGGGCCTGGGGGGTACACGACGTTGGGTGATTCGTGAGGGCGTTCGGTGGTGCGCGGTTTGTGGTTGTGGGGTTAGGTGGTTGCGGGGCGCCGAACGCATCAGGACGACGCTGGCTGCGTCGCTGCGGACTCGCGGTGGCGCTGCCACGGCTTCGTCCTTGCTCCTTGCCAATCGCCGCCCTGAGTGCGCTCGGGTGGGCGCCGAGCGCACTCAGGACGACGCTGGCTGCGTCGCTGCGGACTCGCGGTGGCGCTGCCACAGCTTCGTCCTTGCTCCTTGCCAATCGCCGCCCTGAGTGCGCTCGGGTGTGGTTGGCGGTGTGGTTACTCCGCGCCCAGATCGTAGACTTCGAGGTTGTCGAAGGTGGCCGGGGCCTGCCAGTTGTTGAAGGCAAAATGGCGGTGGTCGTCGCCTTTGAGGGGATCTTCGTCGGCGTAGGTGAGGAAGGGTTTGCCGTCGACGAACCAGCGCAGGCGGTTGTCGGTGCGCACGATGGCGAAGGTGTAGGTGCGCTCGGGCTCGACCTTCTGGCCGGAGGCGCCGACGAGGCGGTCGTCGCCGTGCTCGTCGAGTCGGGCGATGATGTTGAGGCTGTTGTTCCAGCCGCCGAAGATGCCGATGTAGCCGCTCTCGTGGGTCTGGCCGTCGCCGAGGATCTCGAACTTAAGATCGCCCACCTCCGAGAGCGCTGTGGCTTCAAAGCTCACGCGAAAATGTTCGGGAAGGGGCGTTTGCAGCCAGAGGGCGTCGTTTTTGGCGCCGGCGATGTGCAGCTTTCCGTCCTCGATCTGCCAGCCGGCGTAGCCGCTCTGCCACTCTTCGCCGAGGGCCGGGCCGTCGAAGGTGGTCTTGTAGACGAGCTGGCCGCCTTCAAGCCCGGTGGTGTCGTTGGCACCGGCGGCGGTGGCCGCCGGGGCGGGGCCGGTCTGCGGGGTGTCGGGGGCCTGGTCGCAGGCGATGGCGAGCGAGAGGGCCGAGAGCAGCGCGATGGCGAGCCGGGGGGAGGGCGTCGTGGGCATGGGGATGTCCTCAAAGTAAAAAGCCGACGAAGTCAGGGGACGTTCGTCGGCTTCTATAGCAGATCGGCCGGTCGGCAAAAACTGCAGCGCGGCGGCCCCGGCGCGGGTGTGCCGCGTGGGTGATCAGGTGTGTTCGTGGACCTTGCGCACCAGCTCGCGGATCTGCTCGAGCAGGAGCTCGCCATCGTCGCCGCCTTTGGGCAGGACCTCGCGGGCGCCGCGGGAGAGCTCGTCGCGATCGGCGTCGCTGAGCTCTTTGGCGGTGATGACGACCACCGGGATCTGGCAGTGGGCCTCATCGCGGCGCACCCGGCGCAAGAACTCAAAGCCGTCCATTTTGGGCATCATCAGGTCGAGGAGGATGAGCGCCGGCGGAGCGCCGGAGAGGGCTTCCAGACCTTCCAGGCCGTTGGTGGCCTCGTCGACCTGCCAGCCTTCTTTCTCAAGCACGCGGCGGATGAGCGAGCGGGTGGGCTCGTCGTCTTCTACCACGAGCACGCGGCCGCCTTCGGGGGCCGATGCGCCTTGCTCCTCGTCGCTGCGGTAGCGCTGAAGGATGCTCAAGAGGGCGTCGCGATCGATGGGTTTCATCAGGTAGTGGTCGGCGCCGAGCGCGTAGCCGCGGGAGGTCTCCGAGACCATGGTGACCATGATGACGGGGATCTCTGCGAGTTTCGGATCGGATTTGAGCCTGGCGAGCGTGGACCAGCCGTCGAGCTGGGGCATCATCACATCGAGGGTGATGGCGGCAGGCTGCAGCTCGGCGGCCAGGTGCAGGCCCTCGGTGCCGCTGGCGGCGCAGACGACCTCAAAGCCTTCGCGCTCGAGCATGCGACGCAGAAGATCGCGTACGGTGGGGTCGTCGTCGATCACCAGCACCACGTCGCCCGAGGCGCAGCTGAGCCCGGCGTCGGTCAGGGCGTCGGCGGTCTGGCCGGAGGTGGAGAGGGTGCGGGTGCGGGGGCGCTCGGCGTCGTCTTCAACGTCGTCGCGGGGGATCTCGTTGGCGCGAAGATCGGCGGAGAGGCGCACGGTGAAGGTTGTGCCCTGATCTTTGTGGCTCTCGACCTCGATCGTGCCGCCGAGCAGACTGGCGAAGTGGCGAGTGATGGTCAGGCCCAGGCCTGTGCCGCCGAACTCACGGGTGGTGGAGGTGTCGGCCTGGGTGAACGCCTCAAAGATCTGCTTGAGCTCCTCGGGGGTCATGCCGATGCCGGTGTCGGTGACGCTGATAACGATCTGGTCGGCCTCGGTGTCGCGGCGGGCGTCGACTTTGACCTGGCCCTGGCGGGTGAATTTGCAGGCGTTGGACAGAAGGTTGAACGCGATCTGACGCACCTTGGTGGGGTCGGAGCGCATGTAGCGCAGGTCGGGATCGAGGGTCATCGTCAGGGTGTTGAAGTTCTGTCGGGCCAGGGGGGCGACGGTGGCGGCGATATCATCGAGGAGCTCGCTGATGTCAAAGAGCTCGATGTGGGTGGTCATCTTGCCGGCCTCAATCTTGGAGAGATCGAGGATGTCGTTGATGAGCGCGAGCAGGTGTTGTCCGGCCGAGCGGATCCGCTGGAGGTCGGGTCGAAAGGGCTCGACGATAGGGGTTGCCTCGTTTTGCTCTTCGACGATGACGTCGATCTCCTCCAGCACGATCTCGGCGTAGCCAATGACGGCGTTGAGCGGGGTGCGCAGCTCATGGCTCATATTGGCCAGGAAGGCGCTCTTGGCACGGTTGGCCTCCAGGGCCTCATCCCGGGCCAGCTCCAGGGCCTGGCGGGCAGCGTGGCGTTCGGTGACGTCGCGCAAGATCAAAACAAAGCGCACATTCGTCGAGTCGTAGAGCGTGCCCAGTGCCACCTCGATCGGAAAGAGCTCCCCGTGGCGCATGCCTTCGAGCTCGGTGGCCGAGCGCAACGTGCCCTTGAGCGCCGATTCGCGAAGCCTGCCCGCGGTCAGCGCCGGGACCAACGCCTCGATCGGAGTCTGAATGAGCGCGTCTTCGGAGAGGCCAAAGATCCGGGCGCTGGCCGGGTTTCCGCTCTCGATACGTCCATCGGCGTTGATTGTCAGGATGGGGTCGGGGGCCGTCTCCACCACCGCCCGGGTTTCGGCCTCACGGGTTTTGACCCGGTCGATAAGCCACTCCTGGAGGCGGTCTTTTAAGACGAACATCGAGAACATCACGCTGGTCATGCCCACCATCTCGATGAGTCGGGTCGATTCGGGGCTGTTTGCGCCGATGATCTGCGCGAAGGCCACGCCGTTGATGTCGGCGATAAAAATGGCCACCCAGGTTGTTAACGTCAGCGCCAGCCACCCCAGGGCGGGGCGAGTGCCCAGGAAGAGCAGCGCAAACATGGGCACCAGCCCCATCCAGCTGAGCGATTCGGAGTCCATGCCGTTGGCCGCCAGCGCCATGCCCAGAAAGAGGATGTAAAAGGGAATCAGGATGAGATTTCCCGCCAGCGGCATGCTCCCGGTGCGCTTGAGCGCAAAGGGGGCCGAGCCCACGCAAATCGTCGCCGCGATCACCGCCAGCGTGATCGACACCGAGTGCTGGGTTACCCAGATAAAGGTCGCGGCGATGGGGCCCCAGATCACCAGAAAGAAGACGGTTTGAATGGCCAGTTCGGCGCGTTTTCGCTCAATGTCGCGCCCCTGGCCATAGTCCCCGGGAATAAAATAATCGACGGCGTTTTGAAGCATGATTCGGGCCTTAGGCCAATGAGCTCAACGACGAGAGCTTTGTGGATAGAAGGAGTTCGGGGGGCGTGCATAAGAATCGCTGCGTGAGCGCGGGAAGTATCACTCTCAGAGGAGCGTGTCGACGACCGGCCGCGGGGTGTGGCGGCGCACCATCTTGCGGAGCTCATCGAGGAGGTGATCGCGCTCGTTTCCGCCCTTGTCGATGATGGCGTTGACGCCCTGGCGAAGCCGGGTGCGATCGTCGTCGGTGAGCTCTTTGGCGGTGACCACCACGACGGGGATGTGGCGATGCGCCTCATCCTGACGCAGCTTATGGAGAAACTCAAAGCCGTCCATCTTCGGCATCATCAGGTCGAGGAGGATGAGCCGGGGGCGGTGGTCTTCGAGGCGCTCCAGGCCCTCCAGGCCGTTTGTGGCTTCAATGACCTGCCAGCCCTCGTTGTGGAGGACCCGGCGCATCAGGGCGCGGGTGGGCTCGTCGTCTTCAACAATAAGGATGGGCTCTTCGCCGGGAAGGTCGGCGTCGCGGTAGGTGTGCAGGATCTCCAGCAGGGCGTCGCGCTCCACCGGTTTCATCAGGTAGTGGTCGGCGCCGAGCGCGTAGCCGCGGGCGGCCTCGGAGACCATCGTGATCATGATGACGGGGATCTGGCTGAGCTCGGGGTGGGCTTTAAGCCGGGAGAGCGCGGTCCAGCCGTCCATCTGGGGCATCATCACATCCAGGGTGATGGCGTCGGGGCGAAGCTGCTCCGCGAGCAGCAGGGCCTCGGTGCCGCTGGCGGCGCAGACGACCTCGTAGCCGTCGCGCTCTAAGATGCGGCGGAAGAGGTCGCGCACCGTCGGGTCGTCGTCGACCACCAGCACCAGGCCCGACTCACCGATGGCCGGGAGGTTGGAGAGGGTGTGCCCGCTGCCGGTGAAGGTGGCGTGGGTGACCGGGGAGGTGTCGACCAGGGTCGAGTAGGGGGTCTCGGCTTCGTCGTCACTGCCCAGATCCATGGCCAGGCGCACGGTGAAGGTGGTGCCCTGGCCGACCTGGCTCTCCACCTCGATGGTGCCGCCGAGCAGGCTCGCGAAGTGGCGGGTGATGGTCAGGCCTAAGCCGGTGCCGCCGAACTCGCGGGTGGTGGAGCTGTCGGCCTGGGTGAAGGCCTCAAAGATGCTGGCGAGCTGCTCGGGGGTCATGCCCATGCCGGTGTCGCGCACGGCCATGACGATGTGTTTGTTCTCCTCGTCGGGGCGCACATCCACGGTGACGGTGCCGGAGTGGGTGAATTTGCAGGCGTTGGACAAAAGGTTGAACGCGATCTGGCGCACCTTGGTGGGGTCGGTGCGCACAAAACGAATGGCGTCCTCGTCCATGTCGAGGGTGACCTGGTTGCCGTTTTTCTGGGCCAGGGGGAGCACCGTGGCGGTCACGTCGCGCAGGAGCGCGGCCAGATCAAAGAGCTCCAGGTGCGTGGTCATCTTGCCAGCCTCGATTTTTGAGAGATCGAGGATGTCGTTGATGACAGCGAGCAGGTGCTTGCCGGCGCCGCGGATGTGGTTGAGGTCGGGCACAAAGGGCGCGACGACCTCGCGCATCGCCGGGTTTTCGTCGCCGGTGAGCTCGATTTCTTCGAGAATCATCTCGGAGTAGCCGATCACGGCGTTGAGCGGGGTGCGCAGCTCGTGGCTCATGTTGGCCAGAAACGCGCTCTTGGCGCGGCTGGCGTCCAGGGCTTCGTCGCGGGCGGCTTGAAGGGCCTGCTGGGCGGCCATGCGATCGGTGATGTCGCGCAGGACGAGCACGTGGTGCAGGGCGCCCTCCTCTTCGAAGCTGCCGAGCGCGAGCTCCAGGGGAAACTCCTGGCCGCGGCGCAGAGCGGTGTGCTCGTGGTTGGCGTTGTCGTCGGCCTGGCGGTGGCTGGCGAGGCTTTTTTCGTCGAGGGAGGGGATGAGCGCGCTGACGGGCTGACCCTGCAGAGCGGTCTCGGAGGCGCCGAAGATGCGCGCGGCCGCGGCGTTGGCGTCGAGCACCAGGCCGCGGGCATCCAACGTCAGAATGGCGTCGGGCGCCGTCTCCACCACCGCGCGGGTGCGGGCCTGCTGGCGGTTGAGCGCGCTGACCAGCCAGTCCTGGAGGCGATCTTTGAACATAAAGATGCCAAAGACCATCGAGCCCACCCCAATCAGCTCCAGCGCGCGGTTGCCCAGCGGGCTGCCGCCGGCGATCGAGGGCCCAAAGCCCGGCCCAAAGCCCTCGTGCGCCAGAAAAGCCACCCAGATCGCCATGACCACGCCCATCCAGACGTAGGCGTGGCGTTTGGTTTGAAGCACCAGCGAGAGCAGCGGGACGATGATCAGCCAGGTCAGCGCGGTGGCCATCGGTCCCCCGGTGAAGGTGGCCACCGCGATAATCAGGAGCATGCAGGGCATCAGCACAAAATAGCCCGTCAACGCCAACCTGCCCGTGCGTTTGAGCACCCAGGCCCCGGAGAAGGTCATCGACGAGCCCCCCACGATCAGCGCCAGCATCGTCAGGTTGTCCATCACGATGTAGGCGAAGAGCGCGGTGAGCACGCCCCAGAAGGCCATAAAGAGAATGATGGAGATCGCCGCCTCGGCGCGTCGGCGCTCAACGCCGTCTTCGAGGAGGTGGGCGGGGATGAAATAGTGGATGAGTTTTTTCATAGGTTTTTCGGCTAGGGATCCGCCCCAGGTTGTTTTGTTTACGGGGTTTGCGTGTGGATCGGGTGGGGTGCGCGTGTGGTTAGGTGGTTGTGTGGTTGGGTGGTTGTGGGGCGCGCGTGTGGTTATGGGGTTATGGGGTTATGTGGTTGTGTGGTTGTGTGGTTGTGGGGCCTGGGGGGTTCGCGGTGTGGGTCGATTCGTGAGTGCCGAGCGCCTCAGGACGACGCTGGCTGCGTCGACTGGGATTCGCGGTGGCGCTGCCACAGCTTCATCCCAGCCTCCTTGCCAGCGCCGCCCTGAATGCGCTCGGGTTGGGGGCGTCTGTTCGAGAGTACGTCGGTTATCGCCTCCGGGGAGGGGGACGTCAAAAAAAGTAACGGGTTTTCAGGGGGATGGCATTACCTGGATGGGGGGATGCGGGCGTTGGGAGAGTGCGGGTTGGGGTTGGGTGGTTGTGGGACGTCGAGGTCTGCGATGTCGGTCGATTCGTGCGTGCCGTAGGGGTTCACGAGCCCGAGATCGAGCCCGAGATCGAGATCGAGCCCGAGATCGAGCCCGAGATCGAGATCGAGCCCGAGATCGAGCCCGAGATCGAGATCGAGCCCGAGATCGAGCCCGAGATCGAGATCGAGATCGAGATCGAGATCGAGCCCGAGATCGAGCCCGAGATCGAGATCGAGATCGAGTACGAGTACCAGTACCAGCCCGAGCCCCTGTCCCCGAACGGCCCGACCGTGGGTGCGACCCCACCCTGTTCCGTCCCCGAACGCCCCATCTGAGCAACCGCCACGAACCGACCGTGACCGCGAACGGCCCGACCGTGGGTGTGACCCCACCCGGTGCCGTCCCGGGACGCCTCATCTGACCAACCGCCATGAACGGACCGTGACCCCGAACGGGCCACCCGGGGGTCGGACCCCGTCGTTTCCGTCTGCGGACGGCGAGGGAGAGGGTTCAACCCCCAAAGGTGGTATGCGTTGACGGCGTTCAGCTGGCCAACGCCGCGTTCACGAGCGCCAGGTAGCGCTGCAGGATGGCGGGGCGGTCGAACTCGGCGGCGCGGGCGCGCAGGGTGATGGCACCGGGGCTTTAGCGATCGGGGTGGGTGGCGGCCAACCAGCTCTGGAAGATCAGCGCAGGCCAGAGGCGAGCGGACCAGTCGTGGTGGCCGCTGCGGTGCTCGCGCCAGCGTTCGGAGAGCAGCGTGGGGTCGAAGAAGTTCTGCCGTTTCAAGCGGTCGTGAGCGAGGAGGTCGTCGGCCCAGGCGCGCAGGCCGGTGCGCAACCACTCGCCCAGGGGAACGGCGAATCCCTGTTTGGGGCGTTCAAACAGCGCTCGGGGCACATGACGGGCGAGCACCTCGCGCAGCAGGGCCTTGCCGGGGCCGGCGTCGCGGCTGAAGTGCAGGGGTAAGGTGGCGGCGAACGCGATGACGCGGTGATCGAGCAGGGGAATGCGCGTCTCCAGGCTGTGGGCCATCGCCGCGCGGTCGACTTTAGTGAGGATGTCGTCGGGCAGGTAGCGGAGGGTGTCGTCAAGCATCGCCAGGCGACGGGGGGTCAAGCCGGAGGGCTCGGGCCAGGGGGCGCGGGGGTGTGGGGAGGCTCCCAGGGTGGGGTTCTGGGCGTCGGGCCAGAGGTCGAGCAGTCGGCGGTAGGCATCGGCTTCGGTGGGGTAGTCTGCGATCCACTCGCCAAGTCGGTTCAGGCGCTCGCCAACTCGGCGAGTGCCGAGATCCGGGCTGAGGCGGTTTAGAAAATCATCGAGGGGAGGGCCGGGAATGCCTTTGAGCAGGCGTCCTGCTGTGTTGAAGAGCGGGCCGGGCACAGCCCGTCGTGTGTGGGCAAAGGTCTCGAAGAGACGGTAACGGTGGTAGCCGCCGAAGAGCTCGTCGCCGCCGTCGCCGGAGAGGCTGACGGTGACATGGCTGCGGGCCAGCTCGGAGACGAGGACGGTGGGGATCTGGGAGGAGTCGGCGAAGGGCTCATCATAGATCTGCGGCAGGTCTTCGATGACGTCGAGTCCCCGGGTGTCGTCGACGTAGAGCTCGGTGTGCTGGCAGCCCAGGTGTTCGGCGACCTTTCGGGCGTATTCGGCCTCGTTATGGCTGCGTTGTGAGAAGCCGATCGAGAAGGTGCGCACGGGCTGCGAGCTGATCGTCTGCATCAGCGCCACGATGGTGGAGGAGTCGATGCCCCCGGAGAGAAAGGCGCCGACGGGGACATCGGAGACCATACAGGCGCCGACGGCGTCTTTGAGGTGCGTCTCCAAAAGGTCGGCGGCCTCGGCGCGGCTGCCGGTAAATGGGGAGCGCCGCCCGGCGGCGAAGACCTCGCTCGCTGACCAGTAGGGCCGGGGTTCTCCGGTCTGAAGCGTGGTGGCATCGACCTTGACGAAGCAGCCCGGAGGCAGCTTGTGGATGTTCTCGTAGATGGCGTGGGGAGCGGGCACGTTGCGTACCCGCATCAAGGAGGCCAGGGATCGGCGGTCGATGGGGGCGTTGAACTCCGGAGCGGCGCGCAGAGCTTTGAGCTCCGAGCCGAAGAGAAAAGCCTGGCCCTGGCGGCCGTAATAAAGAGGCTTTTGCCCGGTGCGGTCGCGCGCCAGCCAGAGGACGCGCTCGTCGCGATCCCAGAGCGCGAACGCGAACATGCCGTTGACCCGTTGCAGGGCGTCGTTGACACCGTAGCGGGCCAGAAGGGCCAGGAGGACCTCGGTGTCGGAGTCGCCCACAAAGCGGTCTCCCCGGGCCTCAAGCTCCTCCCGTAGCTCGGCGAAGTTATAGATCTCGCCATTGTAGGTGAGCACGTAGCGTTTGCAGACCGAGTGCATGGGCTGGCGGCCGGCCTCGCTAAGATCGATGATCGCCAGGCGACGGTGGCCCAGGGCGACGCCGGCGTTTACATCGCACCAGACGTCGCCGCTGTCGGGGCCGCGGTGGCGGAGCGCGGCGCTCATCGCTTCGATGCGGGCGCGAAGATCGTCGGTAGGCAGGGGGAGGGATGAGAGGTAGCCGGCGATGCCACACATAGGGAGCCTGGAGGGGGGGCGACGACCTGAGGACGACACAGGCGGCGTCGCTTCGAGTTCGCGGCAGCGTGCTACAGCGTCATCCGTGCTCCTTGCCTGGCATCGCCCTGAGGGCGGTCGGTTTTTTAAGTCATGTTCAGCGGGACAGTGCTTGCTCGAAGATGGTCATGTAACGCTTCAAGATGGCGGGGCGATCAAACTCGGCGGCGCGGGCGCGCAGAGTGTCCGGGTCGGCGGGGTGGTCGAGGACCTCGGCGATGGCGTCGGCCAGGGCCTCGGGGTCGCCCACGGGGGCGAGCGGGCCGAGGCGGCCGTGCTCAAGGAGCTCGGCCGGGCCGCAGGGGCAGTCGGTGGAGATGACGGGGGTGCCGAGCGCCATCGCTTCGATGAGCACATTGCCAAGGCCCTCCCAGGCCGAGGAGAGCACGAAGGCGTCGGCGTGGGCCATGTAGGGGAAGGGGTTGGGGGTAAAGCCCATCAGGGCGACGCGATCTTCAAGGCCCAGCTCGGCGATGAGCCGCTGGAGGGCGCGCTCGTCGGGGCCCTGACCGAAGATCATCAGGCGGGCCTGGCGGGACTGGTTGAGGTGGTGAAGGGCGCGGATGAGCGTGGGGTGGTCTTTTTGCCTGGCGAGGCGTCCGGCGGTCATCAAGAGGGGGAGATCGTCGTTTAGCCAGGGGTGATCGATCGTTTCGTTGGCCTGAGCCGTGATGTGATCGATCTCCACCGGGTTGTAGATCACCTCGACGAGCTCGGAGGGCAGATCGAGGAGCGCGATCAGGTCGTCGGCCGAGCCGCGGCTGACCACGATGATCCGGGAGGCGCGGGGGTAGAGGCGGCGCATCAGCTTAAGGTCGACCAGGTTTCGCACCCGGCCGCGGGGGGAGTCTTCGACCAGCGCCATCTCTTGCGTGGTGGTGTTGTCGACGATGAGGACGCGGGCGGCGCGGCTTCGGGCCAGCCGGCTTGCGAGCATCATCAGGAGGTTTGCGCGGTAGGGGCGGCTGACGATGAGGTCGGGCTGAAGGCGGCGGATCGCTTTTGCCAGGGCGGGGATCACCCTGTGGATGCGGCGCACGCCCATGGTGTGCACGCGGACCTCGGGGGGGAGCTCGGCTGAGTAGTCGCTCTCGGCCATGGAGACGACCAGATCGACGTGGGCGCCGGCCTCGATGAGGCCGCGGGCCAGGTTGATCATGGAGCGCTCCGCGCCGCCGCCGCGCAACGAGGGGATGTAGAGCAGGATGCGGGCGTTGGCGATGGTCCTCCGGGTCACGCTCACGCCTCCTCCGCGCGCGCCGGGCGCACACAGACGATGTTCTGAAAGGATTTGAGGCGCCGGCGATCGAGGGCTTTGAGCGCGAAGGTCTGCCCGTCGGCGGCGATCTCAAAGAAGGTGTAGCCGTAGCTGGCGAGCAGATCGAGAAGATCATCCATGGTGTAGCCGGCGCTTTTGCAGGTGCCCTGATTCAACTCCAGGATGATGTTGGGGCGAAATCCGGTGAGCACCTCGTCGGCGCCTTTAAGCGCGGCGAGCTCGGCGCCCTCGATGTCGATCTTGATGAGGTCGACGCGCTTTAGACCGGCGTCTTTAACAAAGGTATCCAGGGTGGTGAGCTCGATCTCCTGGACGACCTGACCGCGGCGCTCGGTGGGGTAGAGGGTGGCAAGGCCTAAGTGGGTGGTGCCGTCGTCAAAACGCTCGGCGGCCTGGTAGATGCGCGCCACGCCGGGCTCATCGCTAAGCCCTGAGGTGGAGAGGGTGACGTTCTCAAAGCCGTTGGACTCGATGTTGAAGCGCAGGCGGCGGTGAATGGCCTCGTTGGGCTCAAAGGCCACGACGCGGCCGCGGGGAACCTGGCGAGCGGCGACCACGGAGAACTCGCCATGGTTGGCGCCGATGTCGATAAAGACGTGGTCGGGCTCCAGGAGGTGGCGAAGGAGCGCGATCTGGGGGCCGGAGTAGAAGCCGCGCCAGAAGATCTGGCTTCCCATATGCTCGTTGAGATCGAGGCGAAAATGCAGGTCGCCGTCGAAGTCGTCGAGGTCGACCTGCAGGGGGAAGCGCGCGGCCAGGCGGCGGGCGGCGTCGCTTAAGCGGGCCAGCCCGCGCTGCTGGTAGAGTTGGTTTGAGGCGCGCCGGAGCTTTCGGATCAGGAGGGATTTCATAGACACGTCATCGGCAGGGCGGGGGTCGGGGCTGTTTTGGAGAAAGGCGCGAATGTGGCCAAGGGCCTGGTCGGCGATGATCTCGGGGTCGGGGCAAGCGTCCAGGGTGACGCAGCGCACGCCGCAGCGTGAGAGGGCGAGGGTAAGCGCCTCAAAGTTTCGGTGACCGCGGTCATAGTCGTGGGAGGTCGGGGGCGATGGCAAGCCGAAGTTAACCGAGTGTCCGCCGGTGCGCGCGCGCTCCTCAGAGCGGTGCAGAGCCTCGGCGGGGGGCAGGTTGAGAAAGAGGACGATGTCGGGGAGATAGGGGCTCAGGCTCTGCACGAGCGCGTCGAGCGGGCGCGTGTCGGGGAGCTCGCGCAGGTTGAGCACGCTCCAGATCTCCTGGGCGATGTCCTGGTCGAAGATCGTCAGCGCGGGGTCGGCGGACGCGCGTTTTAAGGAGGGGCGGGAGAGCGTGGTGTTATGGGATTTGCGACTTAAGTCGTAGAGGCGGCGCAGGCCCAGGGCGTGGGGAGGTCCCATGGCTGTTGTGAGGCGCAGCCCGAGGAGCCAGGGGGTGGGACGTAAGGCCAGGTGCGAGAGCAGACCCAGCGCGCGGGCGGCGGTGGGGGTCTGGCGATGCTGTGCGCTGATGCGCTCGCGGGCCTCCTGGCGGTCGCGCACCGCGATGCCTTCGGCGCGAAGCGCCTCGATGACGTGCGCCACGCAGGTGGACTTGCCGGCGCCGGGCAGACCGATGAACTCGATAGCGATGCTCAAAGGGCCTCCCAGATGGCGGCTTTTGCCTGGTTGAGCAGCACCTCGGGGGGGAGGGTGGCGTCGAGGTCGATCAGCGTGGCCGAGCCGGGGTCGATGGACTGAAGGGCCAGGGCTTTGGAGGCGATGTCGACGATGTCGTGGTCGGGTTTTCGACGCCAGGCGATCTCGGGAGAAATGTTGAGGCGCAGGATCAGATCGGGGGGGGTGTTCTGCAGGCTCTTAAAGAGGGCGTCTTCGGCCAGGGCAAAGACACGGCGGTTCAGAGGTTGTTCGGGGTCGGAAGGGATGGAGGGGCCGCTGGCCAGGTGGCTGGCCTGGAAGGGGAAGCGGTCGGCCACGACCAGGGCGCCGCGGGTGGCGGCGAAGGCGGCGCGGCGCGTGTTGAAAAGATGACGTCCGGCCAGCGAGACCCAGGCCATGTCGCGCATAAGCTGTCGGCCTGCAGAGCGCTCCGGGGGCGGGGTGTAACGCAGCACCTGGTCGGGGTCGAGATCGGGGAGCTCAGGCGTATCAAGCTCGCCGCCTGGCGAGGGTGCGGGCACCTCGGGGGCCGGGGGGCGTTGACGATGTGTGAAGGTCTCCAGCGCCCACCATTTCGCCCGGGCCAGGCTCTGCCAGGCGGCGCTGACCGGGTCGCCTTTGCCCAGGTAGAGCTGGCGGGTATCGATAAGCTGACTGAGCCAGGCGTTAAGCGCCTCGGTGAGGGTGGATTTGCCGGCGCCGTCGGGGCCGATGACGGCGATGATCAGGCCCTTGTGGGGGAGGCGCAGGCCGCGGCGGCGCGGGGGGAGGGGCAGCGGGGTTTTGCGGGCGGCGGCGCCGGCTAAAAGTTTGAGCTGGCGGGTGCGGCGGCGGGCCTGCGCTCCGGCCGGGTGAAAACGCCGGTAGGGCTTGAGGGCGTTAAGCACGAGGGGGCGCAGGCGCATAAGCTCATGGATGGCCGGGGTGCCCGAGAGGCTGGGGTCGAGCCAGGAGGCCATCCCCCTTGCAAAGGGCTCACCGAGCAGGGCGCCGGCCAGGGTGAGGACCTCGTCTCGGCTGGCGAGCGCGCGAAGCTCCAGCAGACGCGCAACGCTCTGGGCGGTGGGGGCCCAGGGTGAGGTGTCGTGGCGCGCGAACTTTTGCTCGACGCAGGTGCGCAGCAGCAGAATCAGCAGGTTGAGGGCGTCGCTGAGCACCCAGACCTGGTGGTCGGGGTGAAGGCGGCGGTGCTCCAGCAGCGCGTCGGCCCAGGGCAGCGCATAGTCGCGCAGCGCGTCTTTGCCGGTGGGCAAAAGGGCGTGGAGGTGGAGGTGGTGGAGCGCGCCGGTCTCTGTGTCGAAGCCCAGCCAGTCGGAGGTGGCGGGCACAGGCGGCACCGCGAAGCTGTGTGCTTGCTTGAGGCCGCCGTCGCGCAAGATGGCCTCAGCGCGGGCGCGAGAGGCCGGGGCGACGAGCAGATCGTAGTCTTTGGGGCCGCCCTGGAGCGCCTGGCCCAGCCCGGCCGGATCTTTAAAGTAGGCGTGGGGAATGCCGGCCTCATCAAGCGCGCGCAGCGCGCGGCGCAGGGAGGCCGACGAGTTCGATGGGGTCATAGAGGTACGTCGGGTTAAGAGAGCTCAGTCCAGGGTGCGCACCACGCGAAAGCCCATGTCGATGGCCGAGGTGATCCAGCGGGTGTTTCCGCGGTCGGCAGCGCGCAGGCGCGCCATATGCCCGCAGAAACCGGCGCCCCGGACCACCGCGGCGGTGCCGTCGTGCGCGGCGCCGGTGGGGTCGGTGGCCTGCTCGGGGTAGGGGCCAAAGCCATCCCATACCAGCTCAGCGACGTTTCCGGCCATGTCAAAGATGCCCCAGGGGTTGGGGGTGCGCTGGCCGACAGGTTTGGGGCCGCAGTTGGTGAGCATATGGGGGCGGGCGCCGTCGTCGCTGCAGTCGTAGGCGCCCTCGTATTCAACCTCGCAGTTGCCGCAATAATTGGCGGTGTCGTCGAGCAGGGGCTGCTCGCAGAGGGCGTTGGTGTCGCTCTGCCCGGTGTAATACATCGAGGAGGTTCCGGCGCGGTAGGCATACTCCCATTCGGCCTCGGTGGGCAGGCGCCAGCCTCTGCAGTCCGGGTCGTAGGAGCCGGTTTGAAGCGAGCAGCTTAAGCGATCGCCCGGGGCGCCGGTGCACCCGGAGAGGTCGTAGCAGGTGGGAAGCCCCTGAGACTCGGAGAGAGCGTTGGCGTAGGCCAGGGCGTCAAGCCAGGTGACCGACTCCACCGGGCAGTTATCACCGCAGAGGCGGAAGGTCGAAGGGTTGTTGCCAAAGAGGCGTCGCCACTCCGCCTGCGAGACCTCGGTGGACTGGATGAGGAAGGGGCGCGAGATGGTCACCGGGTGTTGCGCCTCGCTGGCCTCGCGGGCGGGCTCGCCAGCCGGAGAGCCCATCATAAACTCGCCCTCGGGCACGTAGGTGAAGCCGGGGGGGGCGCAGTGGCCGTTGGAGCAGTTGGAGCTGGCGCACTCGCTGTCGGAGCTGCAGACCTGCCCGGGGTTGCAGGTGGTCGAGCCGTTGCAGACGGTGGCGTTTTCGCCCTCACAGACAAAACGGTCGACCCCGCAGGGCCCGCAGGGGGTTCCGGGAGGTTGATTTAGAGGCATGCAACCGCCGCAGCCGTTGTTGCAGAAGGTGTCGACATCAAACTCCTCTTCGGTGGCCTTTCGCCAGGTGCGCACCAGGCGAAAACCGGAGAATGGGAAGGAGCGGTTCCAGGAGGTGAATTTGCGGTCGGCGGCGCGCAGGCGAGCCTGGTGGCCGCAGAAGTTGGAGCCACGCACGCCCACGCTGCCGGAGGGCTCCGGGCCGGTGGGGTCAACGGCCCAGGCCGGGTAGCTGTCGGGGCCGTCCCAGACGAACTCATCGACGTTGCCAGACATATCAAAAAGGCCCCAGGGGTTGGGCTCGAAGCTGGCGACCGGACGCGTGCCGCAGTCGGTGGGCAGGTGGGGTCGCTGGCCGTCGTCGGAGCAGTCGAAGGTCTGGCTGTAATCGACCGAGCAGTTGCCGCAGTAATTGGCGATCGCGTCGAGCAGAGGCTGCTCGCAGGCAAGGCGGTCGGTGGGGTCGCCGTTGTAATAGGCGGTGGAGGTGGTGGCGCGGTAGGCGTACTCCCACTCGGCCTCGGTGGGCAGCCGGTAGCCCTTGCAGTCGAGGTCGATCTCAATGCTCTCGGTAGGGCAATCGAAGCGATCGCCCGGGGTGCGCTCGCATTGGGAGAGGTCGTAGCAGGGCGGGAGGTTCTGGGAGCGAGAGAGGGCGTTTGCGAAGGCCAGAGTCTCAAGCCAGGTGACGCTCTCCACCGGGCAGTTCTCACCGCAGTCGGAGAAGAATGAGGGGTTATAGTCCATCAGCTCTCGCCATTTTGCCTGGGACACCTCGGTGGTCTGCATCAGCAGGTGGCGGCTGAGCGCGACGGGGTGGAGGGCCTCGCCATCGATGCGGCCCAGTTCATTAGGAGGAGAGCCCATGGTGAAGCCGCCGGCGGGCACAAATGCCAGGTCTTCAGGAGCGCAGCGCCCGGCGTTGCAGACAAAGCCCTCGCAATCGGCGTCGCTCTCGCAGCGCTCACCAATGTTGCAGTCGGTGGAGCCGCTGCAGGTTACGCTGTCGGTGCCATCGCAGACGTAGGTGTCCAGGCCGCAGGGGCCGCAGGGCGAGCCCGGTGCCGGGGAGATGGGCTCCAGGCCGCCGCAGCCGTTGTTTCGAAAGCTGTCCAGCGAGAACTCATCCTCGTCGGCCTTGCGCACCGTACGCACAAGACGCAGCCCGGTGACCGGGGCGGGGCGAGTGGGGGTGGTGAATTTGCGGTCAGCGGCGCGCAGGCGGGCCATATGGCCGCAGAAGTTCGAGCCCCGGATGCCGACCTGACCGTTGGGGGGCGGGCCGGTGGGGTCGACGGCAAACTCGGGGTAGGGCCCTCTGGCATCCCAGACCAGCTCGTTGACGTTGCCGGCCATGTCGAAGAGGCCCCAGGGGTTGGGCTGCAGTGAGGCGACCGGGGCCGGGCCGCAGGCCGCGGGCATTTGCGGGCGGTCGCCATCGCTGGAGCAGTCGTAGGAGGGGGATTGATCAACCAGGCAGTTGCCGCAGTAGCGGGCGGTGTCGTCGAGCACAGGCTGCTCGCACGAGAGGCCGGAGGTGGGCTCGCCGGTGTAGTAAGCGGAGGTGGTGCCGGCGCGATACGCGTACTCCCATTCGGCCTCGGTGGGCAGACGGTAGCCCGTGCAGTCCAGGTCGATGATTAAGGAGTCAAACTCGCAGCTGAAGCGGTTTCCGGGCTGGCCGGTGCAGCTGGAGAGGTCGTAGCAGGTCTCCAACCCCTCGTCGCGGGAGCGGGCGTTGGCAAAGGCCAGGGCGTCAAGCCAGGTGATGTTTTCCACCGGGCATGGGTCGCCGCACCACGTAAAGAAGGAGGGGTTGTAGCCCATCAGCGCTTGCCACTCGGCCTGGGTGACCTCGGTGGTGTCGATGAGGAAGTGGCGGGTCAGGGCGACATCGTGCAGAGTCTCACCATCGATGCGGCCGCGCTCGGCTGCGGGGGCGCCCATCTCGAATGCGCCGGCGGGTATAAAGCTCATATTCTCCGGAGCGCAGCGCCCGGCGGTGCAGGTGAAGTCGCCGCACTCATTGTCGGACTCACAGAACTCGCCAATCTCACAGCGGGTCTCCCCGTCGCAGATCAGCTCGCCGTCATCGGAGCAAACGAGGGTATCGAGCCCGCAGGGGCCGCAGCCCTGTCCGGGCTCCCCGGCCACCGAGCCCTGGCCGCCGCAGGGGTGGTTGCCGGCCTCGGAGGGGGAGCAGGCGCCGGAGGTCAGCGCCACAAGTACCAGACACGCGCCGAAGAGCAGCGCGCGGGGCGAAACCCGTGTGCGAGGTGAGGTACGTCGATCCGAAGGGATCATCCATCAGTCCTGAGCAGGGGGAACGGTGCGAACCAGGCGAAAGCCGATAAAGGCCAGTCGCGAGGTCTCGCCAATGCTGGTGCGGTAGGCCACACGCAGGTATTGGCCGACGCTGTCGAAGGTGCCGCCGCGCATCCGCCGCGCCGAGCCGGTCTCCGGGCCGGTGGGGTCGGTGACGGTGGTGCCCGGCTCGGGGTGGTCGCCAGCCCAGTCCCAGACCATCTCCCAGACGTTGCCGGTGATGTCATAGAGGCCAAAAGCGTTGGGCGCCTTCTGGGCGACAGGGCGAGTGCCGCAGGGGATGGAGACCTCCGGGTCGTTGGAGCAGTCGTAGTTGGAGGTGTAGCCGGGATCGTCGGAGTTGCCGCGGTACCAGGCGATCTGGTCCATCTCGGCGTCGAGCGGGGTCATGCCCCAGTGCGCCAGATCGCCAGATGCGGTCAAAAAGGCGGTGGAGGTGCCTCCGCGCGCAGCGTACTCCCACTCGGCCTCGGTGGGCAGGCGGTAGCCGTTGCAGTCGAGATCGAGCGGCGCCAGCAGAGCGCTCATGCAGTAATAGCCGCGGCAGCTCTGGCCACCGTCGCGATCCGACTCCAGACATCCCGTGCCCAGGTCACGGCCGGCGCAATCTTCCAGGTTGTAGCAAGCGTCGAGGCCTTCGGCCTCCGAGAGAGCGTTGGCATAGGCCAGGGCCTCCCACCAGCTCACGCGCTCCACAGGGCAGTCGGCGCCGCAGGCGGAAAAGTAGGAGGGGTTGGAGCCGCCGATCACCGCCAGCCATTCGCCCTGGGTGACGGGGGTGGCTTTGACAAAGATGCCGCGCGTGAGCACGGCGGTGTGTTGGCCGTTTTCGCGGTCTTCGTGAAAGCCGCGCTCGGTGGGCGGGGCGCCGCGGGTGTAGGTGGCCGGCGGGAGGTACTCGTAGCCCTCCGGAGCGCAGACCCCATTGGAGCAATGGCCCTCGGTGCAGTCGAGGTCGTCGGTGCAGGTGATGAGTGCCGGGAGGTCGCCGGCGTCGGTCTCGGGCGCGTCAGCGTCGGCGTCGGGTACTTCAGCGTCAGCGTCGGGTACTTCGGCGTCGGCGTCGGGCGCGTCAGCGTCTGCGTCCGAGGGTTCCCGGGCGTCGGCGTCTGAGAGGTGAGCGTCATCCGCTGCGTCGACCAGGGTGTCGGGAGACGGCGCAGGCTCTGAGGAGCATCCGAGGGCCAGACCGAAGGCTGCAAGAAGGATCGCGATCGCGTGGCGATGGGATTTGGCGTGAGACATAACGTGGGGTTCGTCTGGGCGGGGAGAACGGCAGCTAAAAACGATACTTCGACGACAACAAAGCGCAGGGGGCACGGGGGGACAGAGACAAAACCAGCCCCGAACTCGCCACCTCATCCTATGGGATGATGCTGAGGCAATCAAAAGATTGTAGCACGGATGAGCTCGCGGAAGTGTGAAGATGCGTGAGGTAGCAAGGCCAAAAGGCATGCGCTATGAGTGGCGCTCTTCTGAAGCCGAAGTTCAGGCCAAAACAACACATGGTGGATTTCAACGCCGGGGTCGGTGCAATGACGAGCATGGGTGAGAATAGCCGACATATCGCGCTTTTTATGCCATCGCTGGGCGGGGGAGGCGCCGAGCGGGTGATGTTGACCCTGGCCGGGGCTTTTGCCCGGGGGGGCGATCGTGTCGACCTGATCGTGGCTCAGGGGGGCGGGGCGTATCGCAACACGATCCCGGCGGGAGTGCGCCTGATCGATTTGCAGGTGGGGCGAGTGCTGCGGGCATTTGTGCCCCTGACGCGCTACCTGCGCAGGGAGCGGCCTGACGGGCTCTTGAGCACGCTGGCGCATGCCAACGTGGTGGCGGCGCTGGCGAGGGATGCGGCGCGGGTCGACACCTCGGTGGTGGTGCGCGAAGCGAGCACCGTGTCGCATAGCGTGGGGCTGGGGCCTAAGGGACGCCTGATTCGCGGGGCGATGCGGGTCGGCTACCGGCGAGCCGACGGCGTGATCGCCGTCTCCCAGGGGGTTGGACAGGCGCTGGTGGAGGCCGGGATTGTGCCCTCCTCGGCGATCGCCACCATTTATAGCCCGCTGGATATCGACGCGATCGAGGAGGCCGCGAAGAGCGCGCCGGAGCACCCCTGGCTAAAAGGTGAGCCCGGCCAGCGCGACACCCCGCTCCTGCTGGCGGTGGGCCGGCTCACCGAGGCCAAAGATTACCCCAACCTGCTTCACGCGATGGCGCTGCTGATCAACGCGCGGCCCGCGCGCCTTTTGATCCTGGGCGAAGGTGGCAAACGCGCCGAGCTTGAGGCGTTGATCAAACAACTCGGGTTGGACGAGGTCGTGCAGATGCCGGGCTTTGTCGACAACCCCTACGCGTATATGGCCCGCGCCGATCTATACGTGATGTCATCGCGCTGGGAGGGGCTCCCCACCGCGCCGGTGCAGGCGCTGGCGGTGGGCGCGAAGATGGTGCTCACCGACTGCCCCAGCGGCCCGCGCGAGATCCTGGAGGGAGGCCGCTGGGGCAGGCTTGTGCCCGTCAACGACGCCGAGGCGCTGGCCCGCGCTTTGAGTGAGGCGCTCGACGATGAGGATGCCCCCGATGTGCGGCCGCGCGCGCGGGCCTTTGACCATCTGGCCATCGCCAAGCAGTATCGCCGGGTGATGTTTGGCGCTTGATGCATGTATGGTACGCCGGGCGCGCGTTGCTGCCCCGGAGAGATGACGTCGACATGGCCGATGGGCCATCGAACCCACGCACCCCACTCCCGATGAGAAGGGTCTATGAGTCAGCCAGCAGATCGAGGCGATATCGCCAACCCCCGCGCGCGTTTTGAGCGCGACGGGCGGCCGCTTCGCACCAAACTTTTTGAGCAGATGATGCTCATCCGCCGCTTTGAAGAGCGCCTTCTGGAGCTCTTTGGCGAGGGGGAGCTCTTTGGCACCACGCACTGCTACATCGGTCAGGAGGCCGACGCGGTGGGGGTGATCAACCATCTTCAGGATGGCGATATCATCTTCAGCAACCACCGCTGCCACGGTCATTTTCTGGTCTACGGTGACCGCCCCGAGCTTTTGATGGCCGAGCTGATGGGCCGGGTCACCGGCGTGGTCGGCGGGCGCGGGGGAAGCCAGCACATCTGCTTTGAGAACTTTTATACCAATGGCATCCAGGGCGGCTTCATGCCCACGGTCACCGGCATGGCCCTGGCCGAGAAGATGAAGGGCAGCGGCAACATCGCCGTGGCTTTTATCGGCGACGGCACGCTCGGCCAGGGCGTGCTCTACGAGGCGCTGAATATGGCCAGCCTCTGGAGCGTGCCTCTCCTCGTCGTCGTTGAAAACAACCGTTGGGCGCAGTCCACCCCGGTGGAGCGAGAGCTGGCGGGCGATATGGTCACCCGCGGCCGCGCCTTTGGCATCGACGCCGGTGAGATCGACTCGACCGACGCCGAGGCGCTCTACGGACATTTTGGCGAGATCATCGCGAAGGTGCGCAACGAGCAGCGCCCGCATTTCGAGGTGATTCACACCTACCGCCTCTGCCATCACTCCAAGAGCGATGATATGCGGCCCGAAGATGAGATCGAGCGCTTTCGCAAAAACGAGCCCCTGATCGGCGCGCGCGCCTGGCTCACCGACGACGAGGCCCGCGCCATCGAGGCCCGCGTTGAAGCGCGGGTAGAGGCGGCGGTGCGCTGGAGTCGGGAGCAGCCCTTCCCCACCCCGCGCCATCTCGATGAGCGGGTGGCGCGCCCGGCGCCCATGGCTTTTGAGGCGTCGGCGACCGACGCCGGGGAGGACGCATAATGAGCTCAACACCAGCAACGACCACGGTGCTCAAATCGTTGAACGGCGCGATGCACTCGATGATGGAGGCCGACGAGCGGGTGCTGCTCATCGGCGAAGATCTCCTCGACCCCTACGGCGGGGCCTTCAAGGTGGCCCGCGGGCTCTCGGAGCGTTTTCCCGAGCGCGTGCTCACCACGCCGATCAGCGAGGCGGGCTTTGTGGGCGTGGCCGCCGGGATGGCGATGCGCGGGATGCGCCCCATCGTTGAGATCATGTTCGGCGACTTCCTCATGCTCGCCGCCGACCAGCTCCTCAACCACATCAGCAAGTACCGCTGGATGTACAACGACCAGGTTCACGTCCCCATGGTGATCCGCGCCCCGATGGGCGCGCGCCGCGGCTACGGGCCCACCCACAGCCAGAGTGTCGAGAAGCATATTCTGGGCATGCCCGGCCTGCACGTGGTCGCCCCGAGCGTGCTGCACGACGCCGGCGCCCTTTTGCGCGCCGCGCTCCTCGACGATCTTAGCCCGGTGGTCTTTGTCGAAAACAAGCTGATGTACGCCCGCCGCCAGCTGAGCGCCGAGGGCGGTCGCATCGGCGAGCTGTACGCACGCTCAAGCTCCGATCGTTACCCCACCACCACCGTGAGCTGGGAGCCCTTCGACCACGCCGACGTCACGCTGGTGGCCTATGGCGGCATGGTGGAGATCGCCATGGAGGCCGCCGAGACCCTCTTCTTTGACGAGGAGCTCGTGGTGGAGGTCGTCGCGCCGTCCAGCCTGCAACCCCTCGACCTTCAGCCTGTCCTCGACTCGCTCCAACGCAGCGGCAAGCTCGTGGTCTGCGAAGAAGGCACCGCCGGCGCGGGCTTTGGCGCCGAGGTGATCTCCCGGGTGAGCGCCGAGGGTTTTTCGCTCTTAAAGGCCGCGCCGAAGCGTGTGGCGGCACGGGATTATCCGATCGCCAATACCCGATCGCTCGAAGATATGATCTTGCCGCAGGTTGCGGATCTGGTGAGGGCGTGTCGGTGAGCCGAGCACATCAGGACGACGCTGGCTGTGTCGTCAGGGATTCGCAGTAGCGCTGCTACAGCTTCATCCCTGCCTCCTTGCCAGGCGCCGCCCTGAGTGCGCTCGGGTTCGGGGACGTGCGGGGAAGACCGACATTATCATGCACGATCGGCATACATCACTGTGATCGAAACCACTGAACGAGGAACCCCCATGGAAATTGTGCGAGTCCCCCTGCTCAACGCCAACGAAAATGAGCTGGAGCTGGTCGAGGTGATGGTCGCCGTGGGCGATGAGGTCCAGAAGGGCGATGTGCTCTGCACGGTGGAGTCCACCAAGGCGACCTTTGATGTGGAAGCGCCGGCGGCCGGCGTGGTGCGCGAGTGGCCGGCCAGAGAAGGGAGCCGGGTGGAGGTCGGCGCGCTGCTCTGCGTGCTCACCGCCACCGCCGATGAGGCCTATGAGCTCGGGGCTGAAGATGCCGCAAAAGCCGCCGAGAGCGGAGAGTTTCGGGCCACGCGCAAAGCAAAAGAGCTGGCCGAGGCGCACGGCCTTAATTTGAGTGAGGCCGGGCTCACCGGCGTGGTGCGCGAGCGCGATGTGCGGGCGCTCTTAGGTCAGCCGAAGGCAGAAGGCGCGCAAACTTCCGACGAAGGTGCGGCCGGAGCGCGGCGAGTGAGGTTGGGGGATCTGAAGGTGCGCAAAAACGCCGAGCAGATGGTGATGTACGGCGCGGGCGGCCACGCCCGGGTGCTCATCGACATGATCCGTCAGGGCCGCCCGGACTGGGAGATTTTGGCCGCGCTCGACGATGGCCGCACCCCGCCGATGGACGTGCTGGGCGTGCCAATTGTGGGAAGCAGCGCCGAGCTCACCGCCCTGCGTCAGGCCGGCGTGCGCCTGGCCGCGCTCGGCATCGGCGCCGTCACCGACAACGCTCGTCGCAGCGGCCTGTACCAGAAGCTCGTGGATGCGGGCTTTCATGTGCCCAACCTCATTCACCCCGACGCCAGCGTCTCGGCGTCGGTCACGATGGGCCTGGGCAACCAGATCTTTGCCGGGGCTGTGGTCAGCGCCACGGTGCGACTGGGCGATAACACGATCATCAACAGCGGGGCGGTCGTCTCCCACGACTGTGAGATCGGCTCTCACGCGCATATTACCCCGGGCGCCATCCTGGCCGGTAACGTCAAGGTGGGCGCCGGCGCGGTGGTGGGCATGGGCGTCACCGTCTACCTGGGCGTCACCATTGGCGAGGGCGCGATGATCGCCAACGGCGTGCACATCATGAGCGATGTGGCGCCTGGCGAGGTGATTCGGGCCTCGCGTTGAGGCGCTGACGCCTGAGCCGCACCGGCCGGCGCGGCGCGCGCGCCGGCAAGAGCGCAAAGAGCAGCATCATATAAAAAGGCATCATCGGGATGCGGTAGCGCGAGAGCGTCCCCATGTTGGTGGTCGTCAGCCCCACACCCAGCGCAAAGAGCAGCACGAAGATCAGCGCAAAGATCAGCGGTGGCGAGCGCATGATCACCTGCCAGCTCTCGCGCCCCCCCCGGCGGTAGAGCGCCAGGAGCAAGAGCCCCAGCACAAAGCTCATCTCCAGGGCGCTGACCAGGGCCATGATGTTGTTGGCCTCAAAGATAAAGGGGCGCGCCAGCGCGGTCAGGAGCGCCAGCGGCGCCATCGCGAGCTGTCCGGCGGCGCTGGTCGGCGCGCTATCGGAGAGCGCGTAGCTGGAGTCGCCGGTGACGCGCTGACCGACCTCCTGAAGCCGGCTGGCCTCATCGACCAGGTTATCGAGCGCATAGCGCGGGAAGATCTGCCCGATGCCGATCACCACCCCCATCGCCAGGGCCATGGCGACCACAAAATGAAAGGGGCGCAGCGTGAGTGCCTTTCCGCCGCTTAAGCGCAGCCCGCGCTGCCAGTAGTACCAGGCGCCCGCCGCGATGGCGAAAGGCCCCAGAATGTAGGTCTTTACAAGGCCCATGATCACCGCGCCCACTCCCAGCACGATAATCGCATTGAGCCTGGATTTTGAGGGGTCGGTCAGCCGCACCAGCCCGTAGGTGGCCGCCCCCAGCCCGATCATCGCGATGCTCTCTTTGAGGATGCCGCTGGACCAGAACACCGTGGAGGGCATCCACATCATGCCCACGATCAGCCGCCGGTGCAGGCGCTCGGGAAAGAGGGGACGAAAGGCGCGAAACATCGCCAGCTTTCCGAAGAACGAGCCGATCGCCACCAGCAGGCACGCCGCGTAGAGCGAGCCCTGGGTGAGGTAATTGAGCCAGGAGCCGATGCCGTACATCGTGGCGGTGGCCGGGCTGGACTCATCAAGCCAGCCGAAATGCGCGGTCTGCTGCTGAAAGAGCAGCGCGACCGCGTCGGGGGCAAAGGCCCAGAAGTCCTCGCGCATGCCGTCGGCGACCACCCCGCCGTGACGGAAAAACGTGAGCATGTCGCCGTAGCCGTAATAGTCGCGCGTGATGAAGACCTGGGCCAGCGCGGCGAAGAGGTGCAGCGCGAACGCGCCGATGATCAGCCCCTGCTCGCGACGCACATACCCTCGGAGCGCAAGCCCCAGGGCTCCCACCCCGAAGAGGATCGTGACGAAGCTGGGGATTAGTTCTAACATCCTGGCGAGTTCTCCGGGGCGGCTGCTGACCCACGTCATCGGGCGACGCGGGGAGTAACATCGAGGCGCGGCGTTTTTATCCGCGCTCCTTTTTTTCGACACGCAGGAAGCGCGCATGGACGCCACGCAATCAAGCTCTCCTTCGACCTCGACTTCGACGGCGGGGCGACCGGTCAAGGTATGCCACATCATCACCGGGCTGGGAACCGGGGGGGCCGAGGCGATGCTGACCAAACTGATCGAGGGAGGTGATGGCACGCGTTTTCCATCGACGGTTATCAGCCTGATGGATCGAGGCACGATGGCCCAGCGTCTGGAGAGCGCCGGCGCTCCGGTTGAGACGCTGAACTTGAGTCGCGGCCGCCCCACTCCGGCCGCCCTCTTTCGACTGCGCCGGCTGGTCGAGCACCATAACCCGGATGTGATTCACGCCTGGATGTACCACGCCAACCTCGGGCTGATGGCCGGTCTGGGCCGACCTTTTGCCTGGAACATCCGCCACTGCATCTACGACCTGGCCGACGAGAGCCGCGGCACCCAGGCCGTCATTCGCCTGGGCGCCCTCTTGAGCCCGCAGGCCGACGCGATCATCTACAACTCCCGGCTCAGCCGCGCCCAGCACCGCACGCTGGGGTATAGTGAGCTGCGCGACCAGGTGATCCCCAACGGCTTCGACACCGCGACCTTTCGGCCCTCCGAGGAAGACTACCGCGAGGTGCGCCGCGAGCTGGGGCTTCCCACCGCGACGCCACTCATCGGCATGGTGGGGCGCCTGCATCCCATCAAAGACCATCCCAACCTCCTCGCCGCCATGAAGCGCGTGGCCGCCGAGCATCCCCAGGCTCGCCTGGTGCTCGTGGGGCGCGGGCTCACCGAGGATAACGCCGCGTTTATGGAGGAGCTGCGCGCCCTCGATCTCCACGAGCGGGTGATCCTGCTCGGGGAGCGTCGCGACATCCCGCGCCTCACCGCCGCCCTGGATGTGGCGGTGCTCAGCTCGAAGAGCGAGGGGTTCCCCAACGTGGTCGGTGAGGCGATGGCCTGCGGGGTGCCCATGGCGGTCACCGATGTGGGCGATGCGGCCTGGCTTTTGGGTGGGGCCGGGCGTGTGGTGCCGCCGCAGGACAGCGTGCAGCTGGCGCAGGGGATCTCCGAGCTTTTGGCGATGGACGAGGTGGCGAGGCGGCAGCTGGGGCAAAAAGCGCGGCGCCGCATCGTTGAGAACTTCTCGCTGGGAGCCATCGTGGCGCGCTACCATGCCCTCTACGCCCGTCTGGCTGGCGTCCCCTTCGAGGCGCCGTCCCTCGCCACACCTTCGGCCACGGAGCCCCACGCGGCCGATTCCAACGCGATCCCGACCCCTCAAACGCAAAACGCCCCCGAGTCGGCCGACGCCGAGCCCTGAGGCGTTTTGAAACCTGCGCATGTTATATGCGATCAGACCTTGTTCAGCGCCTTATGCCGCCCGCTCTCGATGCGGATCACCTTGGACGAGGGCATGCTCGGCCGGTAGGTCGGAATCAGCGCTTCGAGCCCCGCGCGCACGCTCTGATCGTCGCCGGCCTGGCCCGCGCTCATCAGCGCGTCGAAGGTATCCTCCATCTCCACGAGCAGGTCGGCGGGCTCTTTGCCCATAAAGATCTTGGCGTGGGCCGTGGTGTCGACCTCTTCGCGATCGAGGGTGAGCTCCTCAAAGAGCTTCTCGCCAGGGCGCACCCCGCAGAAGTCGATGGGGATCTCCGCCTCGCTAAACCCGCTGAGCCGGATCATATCGCGGGCCAGATCCACAATCTTAACCGGCTCGCCCATATCCAGAATGAAAAGATCGCCCTGCTTGAAGGTCGCCGCCTGCAACACCAGCTGGGTGGCCTCGGGGATCGTCATGAAGTAGCGGGTCATCTCCGGGTGGGTCACCGTGACCGGGCCGCCGCGGGCGATCTGCTGGCGGAAGATCGGGATCACGCTGCCGTTGGAGCCCAGCACGTTGCCAAAGCGCACGACGCTAAAGCGCGTGGTGGGGCGGGTGTGGTTGAGGTGACGCACCAGCAGCTCGGCCACCCGCTTGGTCGCCCCCATCACGCTGGTGGGGTTGACGGCCTTGTCGGTGGAGATGAGCACAAAACGCGCGACCTCAAACTCGGCGGCCAGGTTCGCCACGATCTCGGTGCCGCCGATGTTGTTCTGCACGGCCAGCGCCGGGTGGGCTTCCATCAGCGGCACGTGCTTATAAGCCGCGGCGTGCAACACCACGTCCGGGCGGTGCTGCTCGAAGACCTGGCGCATGCGCTCGGCGTCGGTGACGTTGCCGATGGCCGCGACGAGCTTGTCATCATGCTCCTGACTGAGCTCGCGATGAATGAAAAAGAGGGGGGTCTCGGCGCAGTCGAGCAAAATCAGGCGATCGGGGTTAAAGCGCGCCACCTGCCGGCAGATCTCCGAGCCGATCGATCCCCCGGCACCGGTGACCAGCACGCGTTTTCCCTCCAGCGAGCGGCCGATGGCGTAGGTGTCCAGCTCCACCGGCGCGCGCCCTAAGAGGTCGGTGATGGCCACGTCGCGCAGCGCGTTGACCGAGACCTTGCCTTCGACCACCGCCTCAAAGGCCGGCACGATGCGGGTTTTGACGCCGGCGCGCTGCGCCTGCTCCACCACCCGGCGGATCTCGTCGCGGCTGGCCGAGGGCATGGCGATGATGAGCTCTTCGACGCCGTGTTTTTCGACGATCTTCGCCAGAAGATCGATCGGACCGAGCACCGGCACCCCGTGCATGCGCAGGCCGTGCTTGTAGGGATCATCGTCCACAAAGCCCACCGGCTGGTACACAATCTGGCGATTCTTAGCGATCTCCCGCACCAGCGTCTCGCCGGTGTCGCCCGCCCCGGCGATGAGCACGGGTACCGCCGGGCGGTCATCGCCCCAGGTGGCCAGCTTCTCGCGCAGCAGCCGCAGGCTGCCGCGGGCGCCGCCCAGCAGAATCAGCGAGAGCGCAAAATCAAGCAGGTAAATCGAGCGCGGAAAGTCTTGAGGCGTGAGCACCAGCACGTTGAGCGCCAGATACGCCAGCGAGGCCAGCGCAAGCGCGCGCGCCAGAGCGAGCACGTCGTAGAGACTTACGTACTTCCACCACCCCTGGAACATGCGCAGCGCCCCGAAGACCACCGCCTTGGTGGCCAGAATGGGCAGAAGTCCCGTCCACATCGCCGCCTGATACTGAGGCGGGATCGCGTAATCGAAACGGATCAGGAAGGCGAGCAGGTAGGCCAGCGCAAAAAAGCCCAGATGCAGCGAGGCGATGATCCCTAAGCGCGCCCAGCGCGGAAGCCTCGGCAAGCGCCCCAGCCACGAGGAGAGCGATGATGATGTCATAACGACCACGTCTTTGATGAGGCTACGACAGGGCCTCAAAACCCCCGGGGACCCGGATGACGCCTTAAAAGCGTCGCGGTCCACCGCCGACACCGATGATCGGAGGCCAAGATCTACCGGACTCCACCCCGGAGTTCAACGTGGCCGGCGTAGCGCTTCGTAGCGCGGCGAAGACCTCTCGCTCAGTACGCTCCGGCAGGCATCGCGCGCCGACCTTGATACTGCGCGTTGCCGAAGGCCAGCATCGGGTAAAAAACGATCGGCAGAAGGATCAGGCCCAGCCCCCAGACCGTGTCTTTGCCAAACGCTTCGGCAAGCGCCAGCGAGAGGATGATCATGGCCACCAGGTTCGCGAAGGGCACAATGAGCAAAATCCCCCACCAGGGCTCCTTACCGCAGATCTTGGCCAGGACGATGCCGTTATACACCGGGACGATCGCCGCCCAGCCCGGCTCGCCGGCCTTGGTGAAGATCTTCCACATGCTCGCGATCATCACCAGCGTCAGACCCAGCGAGATCGCCAGCGAAATCAGCATGATGACCAGCGCCAACCCGCCGCCAAGGAGGTCTTCGATGGGGAGCTCCGGTTGGGCCTGGGCGAGTAGAGAGAGGGTGGTAAGCGCGTTAAGCATGGACGACTCCTGCATGCATAAGGGTGGGTGGGCGATAGGAGATGTGTGGCACGCCCCGGTTTCTGACAGAGAACGCGCACAGGCTAGAGCGCACCTGCGCACACTTCAAGTCCGCGGCATAACCCGGGGGGCATCGCGAACTCCCATCGCAGCGTTGATTCTTGGGCCGGAGTGCGTCAGCCTGCAGAGGTTCGCTTCTGGCAAAGACCGGGATGCTGAGCCCCCGCGCGAGAGGGACTCATGCACCCGAGCACACTCTGGATATGCGCATGTCGAAGTTCCCTGTGTTTCGAGGCGTTGTCGCTCTTCTGGCGCTCCTGCTGGCCAACGCTGGCTGCATTCAAAACAAACAATGCACCTCGGCGGCCGATTGTTTTGTTGGCGAGTTTTGCCAGGCCGGCGTGTGCATCGAGCGTGATGATTCGGACGATCCCGACGCCGACGCTCCAGATGCCGATGCGTCCGACACCGACGCTCCCGATACAGAGCATCCCGACACCGACGCTCCTGATGCCGAAGAGCCCGACGCCGAAGAGCCGGACGCCGAAGAGCCGGACGCCGAAGAGCCGGACGAGGACGTGATCTACGAGGGCTCCCTGATCCTGGAGAACGCCGCCGATGTGCAGGCCGCGCTCCCCTACACCGAGATCACCGGGGGGCTCACCTTCCAGGTCAACACCGACAATGTGAGCTCGATTGAACTTCCCGCCCTGCGTCGGGTTCGCGGCACGGTGATGATCAACAGCCTCTCCACCACCGAGTCGATCTCGATGCCGGCGCTCACGAGCATCGGACAGGGCTTTATGGGCTCGGGCAACGCCGCGTTGCGCTCCATTAATCTGCCGGTGCTCGAGAGCATCGGCGGGGGCATGACGATCTCCAACACCGAGGCCAGCTCCCTCTATTTTCCAGAACTTCGGCAGGTGGGCGGCGCGGTGTTTTTCTCCAACAACACCACGATCACCTCGGTGAGTTTGCCCCTTCTGGAGACGGTGACGGGCGATTTTTCCCTGCTCAACCTCTCGATGCTTAACGACCTCACCCTGGGGTCGCTGCGCACGGTAGGAGGCACCTTGATGCTCGGCGCGTTGCAGGTCGACCGCGTCGTGCTAGGGAGCCTGGAGCAGATCGGCCAGAGCGTCTCGATCTATGGCAATGAGAATCTGGAGATCCTCTCCATGCCCCGGCTTCAGGAGCAGGGCGCCCAGGGGTCGGGAAGCTCCAACCTGACCTTCAGCATCTCCACCTCCCCGCTGCTCGACACCCTGGAGATCGATGCACTTCAACAGGCCCACGGGATCTTCAGCATTACCGGGGTCACCGCCGAGCTGGTCGTGGAGTCCGAGGCCTTGCAGGCCGTCGGCCAAAACCTGTCGTTGACTCAGAACCCGGGGATGACCGCCGTGGATCTGCCGGCGTTGGTCTCGGTCGGAAACAACCTGAGCATCGGGATCAACGACGCGCTCATCGGCCTGAACCTCGCTTCGCTGGCGAATGTGCAGGGCAATGTCTCGATCGGCTCCAACCCGCAGCTTTCCCACTGTCAGGTGCTCGCGATTCAGGAGCAGCTGGAAAGCGGGGGCTGGGAGGGGGAGTTTGCCTCCAACGGCAACCTTGCCGAGAACTGCGACTGAAGCTCGGCGCTGGCATCGTGTTGAAAACAGGGGGGATCACGCTTTTGGGGGGCATCGCTTTAATCGCGCGCTTTGTTGTGTCAAGCGCCGGAGCGCGCTAAGCTCATGCCTACCACGATTTTGTAACATTTTGATTCAACGCGGGTTTGAGACTGGCGAGCTTTTGAGGTGCGCGCAAGTGCCCCAGACGGCGTCGAAGAAACCCCACGGCGGAGAGAGCGATGAGCAACAGATACCAGCAGTACCGAGGTTGGCTGGGCGCCGGGTGTGTGGCGGCGGTGACGATGATCGGAGCGCCGGCGTTTGCGGCGACCTTAAGCGGCGCGACCTTCTCGGCCGAGGAGGGCACCGCCGTCTCCGGCATGGAGGTGCGCCTGTGGCAGCAAGGCCCCAAGGGCTACGCCATCGTCGAGACCACCACCAGCGGGGCCGGCGGCGCCTACCAGTTCACCGAGGTGGCCACGGGCACCTACAAGATTGACTCGCGCATGGGCGATGGCGTCACCGGCCACTACGGCGACACCTGGTTCGATGAGGCCGAGCCGATGAGCGAGGGCCTCTTCTTCTCGGACGCCGATGTGCTGGAGGTCACCGAGGGCGACACCCTGCCCGATCTTAACGTCTACCTGCCGCAGACCGGCGGCTTCGATGGTCGCATCACCTCCCCGGCCGGCGTGGGCCTGCAGGGCATCGGCGTGCGCGCCGAGAGCCTGGTCGACCACCGCTACCACCACAATCACTTTACGAAGATGCAGGGCCCGGTCAGCGGCGCGTTTTCGATGCGCGGTTTGATCTCCACCGGCGACGGCCACAGCTACCGCCTGCTCGTCTACGATCCCCTGGGGCGCTATGAGACCCAGGTCGTCGAGGGCCCCTTCTCGGTCACCGAAGGCTCGGCCGGCGCGCTGGGCAACTTTCCGCTGGTCGATATGGGCGCCGACGCCAACGAGCCCAACAACGAGGCGGCCGCCGGCGTGGCCATCGACGCCCTGCCCTACAGCAGTGAGGGGGCGATCATCGCCCCGCGCGGCTCCGATGTGGACTTTTACTGCGTGGAGGTCGACCCCGGCGATCGCCTCATCGCCCGCGCCCGCGCGCTCATCGAGGTCGACGGCCAGACCCGCGAGCACCCCTGGGTCGACCCCATCCTCTCGGTCTGGAACCCGGCCGGCCCCACGCTTCTGGGCTCCAACGACGACGATCCCAACGGCGGCACCCTCTCCAGCCTCCTGGACACCGGGGAGCTTGAGGGCGGCCGCCACTGCTTTGTGGTCAGCACCTTCGGCGACGCCGACTGGACCGGCGCCGGCCAGCAGTCCGCCGGCCGCTACGTCTTCGATGTGGAGATGGGCAACCGCCGCCCCTTCATCGAGGTCAGCTTTGAGGACGCCCCGCTCCCGGCCGAGATCACCGTCTCGGAGGGCGATCTCGTCGAGTTCTCCATGATCTACGGCGACATCGACGGCGACGTGCTCGACGTGAGCGTGGTGCACCTCGACGCCCACGGCGAAGAGGTCACCGGCACGCTCGCCCCCGGCGACCAGGGCGACGTCTACACCTGGGACGTCGCCCAGACCGCCGCGCCCGACGGGCCTTTTGAGCTCACCTTCATCGTCAGCGATGGCGAATACACCGCCGAGGCCACCGTCGTGGTCACCGTCGATCAGGTCAACGTCGCCCCGGGCCTCCCCGTGCTGCTCAGCCCCATCGCTGGCGAGCGCGTGAGCATCAACGCCGTGCCCTTGAGCTGGGAGAACGCCATCGACGTCGACGAGGATCTGCTCACCTACGACGTCATGGTGCGCGAGAACTCCACCGAAGCCACCGTCGGCCAGGATATGACCGTCGACGAAGGGGAGGGCGGCCAGACCGAGTGGCGCACCGAAGCCCTCACCGAAAACGCGCTCGTCTACTGGCGCGTGCGCGCCTTCGACGGCGACGCCGCCACCGGCTACGGCATGTGGACCGACTGGGAGACCTTCCGCGTCGACACCACCAACGAGCCCCCGGCCGTCCCCGAGATTCGCAAGCCTGTCTCGGGTGAGCTCGTGCTCTCCCTGACCCCGCGCATCTCCACGACCAAACCGGCCGACCCCGAAGATGATCCGGTCGCCATCCTCATCGAGATCGCCGGGGAGAGCGGCTTTGAGGAGGTGCTCGTCGCCAGCGGCGAAGTCCCCGCCGAAGACACCGCCCAGGCCGTGGAGTGGACCCTCACCGAAGAGCTGACGGGCGGCCAGGAGTACTACGTGCGCGCCCGCGCCACCGACGACCGAGGCGCCCAGAGCGAGTGGTCCGACCCGCTGCGCTTCCGCGTGCGCGCCCCCGACTCGCTCACCGCCCCGGTGATCGACGGAGAGATGGGCGCGCGCTGCTCCGGCGACTTCATGATGAGCGAAGAGGGCCTGCTCGAATCGCTGACCGTCGACAACATCGACGCCAACGGCGACGCCCTGAGCTTTGAGCTGGAGATCAGCCGCGACGACGAGGTCGTCTTCAGCAGGCAGACCCCGCAGAGCGAGGGCGCCCAGACCACCATCGCCATCGACGAGGGCACCTTCAGCGAGCCCGGCACCTACCTCTTGCGCGTGCGCGCCATCGGCGGCGACGAAGAGGGCCCCTGGAGCGAGTGCACCCCCCGCATCGTCGCCGACGAGGAGCAGCCCGAAGAGCCCGACGGCCCCCGGGTCACCATCACCGACCAGGAAGACGGCTGCGGCTGCACCTCCACCTCCGGCTCCGGTCAGGGCTCCGCCCTGGCGCTCCTGTTGGGCTGGCTGCTGATCACCCGTCGCCGTAAGCGCGACGCTTAAGTCGCTCGCTAAGCTCCACCGACGACAACATCAAAAACCCCCGGCGCATCGTGAATGCGCCGGGGGTTTTTTGATCAGGCATAAGGCCGCCCACCGGCAACCCGGGAGGCCACGCGAGGTGCCGCAGCGGTGCTGAGCCCTTGCGCTCTAAAGATCCCACGCTCTATGCTCCACGGCCTTGATGGTTAACATCTCAGTCTGTGCCCTGCCTGTAAGGGTGGCGCAGACGCCGAGCCAACAGAAGAGATGTCATGCGCGACGGACTCCAGAACATCCACATCACAGGTTTTGGCTCACTGGCCGACGTACAGCTGCAACCGGGGCGTCTCACGGTGCTTATCGGCGCGAACGGCTCGGGAAAATCAAATATATTACGTGCTCTTCGTATGATTCCGTTGATTCGGACTGGATCGCTCCAACGCTTCGTCGCAGAAGCTGGAGGCGCCTCGGCATTACTTCACTACGGTCCGAAACACACCCCGGTCATCACAATAAAACTGGAGTTTTCGCAAAACGAGCGATGCAACACCTATGAGGCCAGACTGGGCTTTGCCGCAGGCGACAAACTGATGTTTTTGGACGAGCAGGTCGGCTACCAGCCCACCCCCGACGCAGAAGTACATCTTACGTCGCTGGGGGCCGGGCATTGGGAGTCGGAACTTCGGGGGGCGAAAGACGCCGATACGACCGCGCGCACGGTCAATCACTGGCTCTCTCAGCTCACCTTTTTTCACGTTCATGATACCTCGATGACCTCAGCCCTGCGTACCAACGCCCGCGCGGAAGATGATCGGTATCTTCGCTCCGACGGCAGCAACCTCGCCGCCTACCTCTTTCGACTTCAACAAAGTGAAGACGACGCAGACCGCAAAGCCTGGCGACGCATCAATCGCTTCGTCAGCCGTATTGTCCCGGCTGTAAAAGAGCTTGCGCCCACTCAGGTTAACGCGACGACGCTTCGGCTCGACTGGATCGACGATCAGGATGAGCGCTTTGGTGCCCATCAGCTCTCCGATGGAACGCTGCGTGCCATTGCGCTCATCACCGCGCTGGCGCAGCCGACCGCACATCTTCCGAAGTTTATCAGCATCGATGAGCCCGAACTCGGATTGCATCCGGCCGCCATCCGTACGCTCGCCGAGCTCGCGCGCTCGGTGTCGCGTCACACCCAGATACTTTTCGCAACGCAGTCCACGGCCTTTCTCGATCATTTCGACCCCGCCGAGGTGGTGGTCGTCGAGCGCCAAAACGGTGCCAGCACCTTGCATCGTCTGGATGAGGCTCAACTGGCCTTATGGCTGGAGGACTACAGCCTCTCCGAGATCTTTGACAAAGGCGTCATCGGAGGGCGGCCTTAATGCGTCTGATCATTGTCGTCGAAGGCCCAACCGAGGAAGACTTTGTGAAGGAGTCACTGGTCGGCCACCTCGCAAATTATGGTGTCTTTGCCTCCGCCACAGTTGTGGGTAAGGAGATGGCATATCGGAGAGGGCACCAGCGTCCGGGCGCGCGGGGAGGCGGACTGTTTCGGCATTGGAAACGCGATATCGACAGGATTCTTCGCCACGATTCCAGTGACGATCTGCGTGTCACCACCCTCTGGGACCTCTATGGCCTGCCCGAAGACTTCCCGGGCCTGGACAAGCACGGCGCTGACCCTGATACCCGAAGACGCTGCGACGCGCTCGAACGCTCCCTGGCCAACATCATCAACGATCGACGCTTCATGCCCTACATTCAGCGCCATGAGTTCGAGGCCCTCGTACTCGCCTCTCTTCCCTCCCTCGCCGAGCTTCTTGACGCTGAAGATGACCTCGCCAGCCTTGCCGCGCTTGAGGCTGAGATTGAAGGCATAAACCCCGAGGATATCAACGACGGGAAAGAGACGGCGCCCTCAAAGCGCCTCCTCACTCACATCCCCGGCTTTCGAAAGACGCTTCATGGCCCTATCGCCACCGGCGACACGGGGCTTGTAAGTCTGCGTCAACAATGCCCGCGCTTTGATGCATGGTTGAGCGCGCTGGAAGCGCTCGCGACCTGAGCACTTTTAGGCCCCCTTTTGAGTAAAAGCGGTCGAGATCTCTCGATTGAGTCACCGGCAAGGGTTCCGTGTTTCGAGGAATGAATCTCTCACCCCTCACCCTCGCTGAAAAACCCCACCAACTCCTCATGCCGCGCTGCTGCGTCCTCATACCCCATATCAATGAGCTCGCCGGTGTACTGCCCGTCGAAGAGCACGTAGCTCAAGAGATCGCTCTCGCGACCGCCCTGCGACTCGGTGGCCCGCTGGCCGATCCGCCGCAGCGGCGCCGAGCCCCAGAAGTCGTCGGGGAGCGTCTTCGCCAGACTCGCCGCGAGCTCGCCGAGATCGCGGCTGGGCCGCAATAATAAAGGCTCAACGACCCGATAGCCCTGCCCGCGGTGGCTCTGGATCACCTCGTTGAAGGTCGGCAAGAAACGCTCCTCGCCGAAAGCCTCTTCGCCGTAGCGCAGCATCGCGTTGACGCGGTTGAGCACGCTCAAATCGTAGTCCAGCGGGTCGAGCAGGAGCGCGTCGAGCACCTTGCCCAACACGTACGAGAGATCGGGGTGCTCCACCCTGCGCAAATGCTCCGGCACCGGGGTCAAATGCCGACCCCGGGTATGGGTGGGCTCGGACTTTAAAGAGATCACCAGCAGCCGGTCCGCCCCCAGACGCAGCGCCGGGGAGATCGGCGTGTTCTGGCGCAGCGCCCCGTCGCAGTACCAGCGCCCGTGCACCTGCACCGAGGGAAAGAGCATCGGGATCGCCGCGCTCGCCAGGACCTTTTTGGGCGTGATCGGCCCGGCCCGGGCAATCCGCCGGCGGTCGCGTGTCCAGGGCGGCAGCGGCTGATGCGACTGCACAAAGACCGTGGTCTGCCCCGAGACGATGTCGGTGGCCGTCACCGACGCCGCCTGCAGATGCCCGCTGGCCAGGTTCTGCTCAATGCGCCGAAAGGGGATCTCGTGGCGCACGAGCCGATCGAAAAAGCCCGTGTGCAAAAATCCTCCCGGCCGGCTCGTATCGCTGAGCGCGAGCTGCGCGCGGCGCAGCGGCCCCGGCAGCTTCGACTCCACCAGGTAGTGGTAGAGCAGCCGGCCGACCTCGGGGTAGGAGAAGCGGATCACCTCCCGAAAGTTCAGCGCGCGCCAGAGGTGCTCCAGACGCGCCGCGCAGTAGTGGGGCTCATCGAGGGTGGCCGCCACCCAGGCGGCGTTGATGGCCCCGACGCTCGTGCCGCTGATGATGTCAAAACGCGGCGAGTGCCCCAGCTCCGCTGGCAGCGCGTGCATGATGTAGCGCAGCACCCCCACCTCATACGCCCCCCGCGCCCCGCCCCCGGAGAGCACCAGCGCGCGCCGCGGCCCGTGTTTTGACGATGTGCTCGATGAGGTCTTTTGTAGAGGTGTGTTCAAAACAACAACATCGTCAGTAGGTTAGCGTGACCGTGGGTCGGTTGCGCGTGATCTCGTCCGGCCCGAAGCCGGGGCAGGGTAGGGTGTTCCTACGGGCTTAAGGCGCCCGATCGCCGCCCAGCCTAACACGTCGTGAGCAGATGTTGATGTCGCTGGATGCGAAATCGAGAACGACGCAGGCAAGGCGCAAATCACAGACGATGCTTTAGCATCGTCGAGGCTTTGCAACGCGGCATGCGTTGTTCTCGATGCAGCAGACGCGGCAGCAACGATAGCTTACGACGTTACAACATGTGGCTTATGCGCCGGCGTAGCCACGATGCGTCCCTTATGCGAGGTTAAGAGCCCTTAGGAATCGGTGGATGATGAGCATGACAAGGAGCCAACCATGAGCAGCGAGACCACGATCACCTGGCAGGATTTTGAAAAGGTGCACCTGCGCGCCGGCACCATCGTGCGCGCCGAGCCCTTCCCCGAGGCGCGCCGCCCCGCCTACAAGGTCTGGGTGCGTTTTGGCGAGGACGACGTGCGCAAATCCAGCGCCCAGATCACCGAGCGCTACGCGCCAGAAGAGCTCGTGGGCACGCGCGTGATCTGCGTGACCAACTTCCCGCCCAAACAGATCGGCCCCATCCGCTCCGAGGTGCTCATCTGCGGCTTTGAAGACGACGCGGGCGCCATCGTGCTGGCCAGGCCCGATGGCGAGGTGCCCGACGGGGCGCGGCTCAAGTAGATGTGCAAGGTCGAAACGGATGATGCTGAGGTTGCGGTATGAAGTTTAGCTTTGGACTCCTCGATCGCCTGCGTTTCTGGGTGGAGCGCGCACTGATCCGCGGCCCCCACATCCAGCTCCTGGTGGTGGCGGCCGTGGTGGCGCTGGTGGCGCTGGTGGGCGGCCTGGCCGTGCTCCCTCCCGGCGCCAATGGCGAGGGGCTGGAGCAGTCGGTGTGGTGGGCGTTTCTGCGCCTGACCGACCCCGGGTACCTGGGCGATGACCAGGGCGCCTGGCGCCGCGTGGTGGCCACCGCCCTGACCCTGGCGGGTTACGTGCTCTTTATGGGTACGCTGGTCGCGATCATGACCGGCTGGCTCCTGCGCTCGATGCGCACCTTAGAGCGGGGGCTCACCCCGGTGGTCATGGAGGATCATTTTGTGGTCCTGGGCTGGACCGACCGCACCGTGCCGCTTCTGCAGGAGCTGCTCCTCTCCACCTTCCGCGTGCGCCACTTTCTGGCCGGGCTCGGCGGCGGGCCTGGCGGAGGCCGGCGCGCCCGCATCGTCACGCTGGTCGAAGAGCTCGACGACGAGATCTTAGAAGAGATCCGCCAGGATCACGTCGTCGGCCCCCGCGCCTCCGAGGTGGTGCTGCGCTCGGGCTCAGCCATCAACGCCGACCACCTGCGCCGGGTGGCCGCGGTGCACGCCGCCGCCGTGATCGTGCCCTCACCCCAGGAGCAAGAACCCGGGGAGGTCAGCGCCGATGTGGAGGTCATCAAGATCCTCCTCTCCCTCGACGGCCAGGTCCAGGCCGCCGGCGAGCCGCACCCCTATGTGGTGATCGAGCTTCAGGAGCCGCGCCATGAAGAGGTCGCGCGCCGCGCCTACGGCGGCCCGCTGGAGGTGGTCAGCAGCAGCCAGCTCATCGGCCGTTTGATGGCCCAGAACATGCGCCACCCCGGGCTCTCGCGGGTCTACAACGAGCTCTTAAGCCCCGAGATCGGCAGTGAGATCTTCATCCGCCACCACGACACGCTCGCCGGCAAAACCTTCGCCGAGGCCGCGCGTCGCTTTGAGCGCGCCATCCTCTGCGGGGTGGTGCGCAGCAGCGAGGGCCGCTTTAGCAACCACCTGGCCCCCGGCCCCGAGTTTAAGCTGGCCGCCGGCGACGCGCTCGTGCTCATCGCCCGCACCTTTCGCGACGCCGCCCCGGCCGAGGAGCCCTGGCGCGGGGCCGGGCGCCCGCTCAAACGTCTGGCCGCCGAGCCCCTGCGCGAGCTTGAGCACCGCGGACGCCGCGTGCTCGTGCTCGG
>NZ_VOSL01000002.1 GCF_007997005.1 Lujinxingia vulgaris
GCGCTGGCCGGGGCCTGGCGCGAGAGGCCGGGCGTTGTGGAGCGCGTCGCGTCGCTGGGGGCGACGCGCGTGGCGCCGGCCGGCCAGATGCAGCAGGTGCCGCTGCGCTGGTGGCACGATGGCCAGCCCAACCTGTTGAGCTGGGTCCGGGTGGTGGAGTGCTCCGAGCTCTGAGCTCCTATGCCGATTCAGCGGCGCGGGTCGACCCCCTCGACGATCTCTTCGATGGTCAGGCTGCAGCCCCGCAGCTCGGCGTCGGGCGCGCGCCCCAGCAGCTCCAGCGAGCCGTCCGGGTGGAGGATGCCGCGGTCGGAGGTCTGCACGGCCATGACGCTGTCGAGGTTGGCGAGATCGACAAATCGGATCAGTCCCGTGGCGCCGGGCTCACTTAAGGGTTGGAGCGTGAGCGGGTCGACCACCGAGAGGTTGAGCCAGGGCGGGGCAAAGAGGCGGCCGGTGGGCTCAGGGCTTGCCAGGGCGTCGGTGTAGGTCTGGCTGGAGAGCTCGGTCATGCTGTATTCGCTGATACAGCGCCCCGCCGGGATGCCCAGGCGCTCTTCAAAGAGGCGGTAGAGGTCGGCCTTGTCGACGGTGCGCGAGCGCCCTTTAAAGCCGCCGGTCTCCATCAGGCGCGAGCCCTCGGGGAGTTGCCAGCAGGCGTCGGTGCGATCGAGGAGCTCCACAAACCCGAAAGCCGTGCCCAGCAGCATGGTGGGGGTGGCGTCAGCGCAGGCCTCATGGAGGGCGCGTTCCAGGGTTTTGGGGTCGAGGTGCCAGGCGCCCTCACGAAGCTCCACCACAAAGGAACTTCCAGCTGCGCCCCAGCGCTCCATGAGTTCGCCGAGCATAAACGAGAGGCTGCTGTCGGGAAGATCGGCCGGGGAGGGGGCCAGGATGATCAGGCGCAGCGCGGAGGTCTCGGGGTTGCAGAAGCGCACAAAGGTCGGGTGCATCGCGGCGCGGTAGAGCTCCAGGGTGGCGAAGTGGTGCTGGCCGCGCGCGCCCTGGGTGGTGCCGCTGGTGCGGAAGGTGCGCACGCGCTCCGGCCCGCTGAAAAGATCGAGGGCTTTGAAGGCGTCGGTGGGGACCGCCGGGATCTGCGCCAGGCGCAGATCGGCCGAGGGGCCCACGCCGCGGTTGCGGCAGAGGGTGCGGTAGGCGAGGTTGTGGGTGTACTGGTACTCGAAGAGTGGCCTGGCGAGCTCAAGGAGGTGCTCTTCGGGCCAGGTGAGCGGATCGTCGATCGGGTCCCAGGCGGCGATGGCGTCGTGAAGGGTCTGGAGGAGCTGGTCGCGAGAGGTCATAGCAGTCAGGCTGGTGGCGTAGGGAGACGTGAGAGCGGCGCGGCCGGTGCGGCGCGCCGCGGAGGGTAACATGGTGATTCGGGCAACAAAACTCAGGGTGGGCGAGGCGGCAGGAGACCGGGCTGGCGAGGTGAGCTTTGAGGTTGCTACCGGTGAGATGCGCCTGCTCGTGGGGGGGAGTAGTGAGGCTGTTGGCGTGGTGATGAAGAGGCTCATGGCGCAGCGGGCTGCGGCGAAAGGAGATCAGGGGGAGTCGGGCCAGCGCGATGCGGTGGGGTATGTGTCTGGCGAGGTGGGGGGACGTTATGAAGGGCTCTCCGTGGAGCGGATGCTGGGCTACGCCGCCGAGCTCGGCCTGCGCGAGGAGCCGGTGCAGGAGCGAGGGGAACGAGTTGAGGCAATGCTGACGACGCTGGGGTTGAGCGAGGTGCGCGCGCGGCGCCTTCGTGAGATCGACCCGCTGGCGCGCTGGAAGGTCGAGCTTGGCGAGTGTGCGCTCCTGGGCGCGCGCGACTGGGTGGTGGTGATCGAGGGGGATGAGGCCGCTCGTAAGGCGAAGCTCGAGGTGCTCAAGGCGGTCGGGCGAGGTGGGGCGGTGCTCGTGATCAGCAGCAGCGCTAAGGGGCTCGAAGGTTTCGATGTGGTAGGCGGTGAGGCCGAGGGAATCGATGCGGCCGGGGAGGTGGCGTGATGAGTCGGGATGGGTATGAGGCCGCTGTGCTTGCGGATCGACGGCTGGAGGCGTTGTTGGCCGGCGGGGCGCGCAGCTGGGCGTGGGTGGCTGCCGGGCCGCTGCTGGCGCTGGCTGTGATGGGGCTGACGCCGGGGGTGGAGGAGGCGTGGGGGGCGATGTCGGCGGTGGTCTATGGGACCGGGGCGTGGGTGGCCTGTGGGGAGGTGCGGTCGGAGTGGGGGCGCTGGGCCCGGGAGGGGGCGCTGGGCGTGGGCGCCAGCTCGCAGGTGATGGGGGCGTTGCGAGCCACGGGCATTCTGGGGGTGGTGTTTACGGCGGGCTTCGTGGCGGTGGCGGTGATGCGGGGGGCCTCGTCGCCGCCGGTGGGGTGGCTGGCGCTGGTGTTGCTGGCGCTGCTCTTCAGCGGGCTGGGGAGCGGACTTTTTGTGGCGACCGCGATGCGCGCACGTCCGGCGGCCTGGGCGGTGCTGCTCGGGGTGATCGGAGCGCAGCTTGCGGCGTTGGGGTGGACCGGTGCGAATTGGTGGGTGCCAGTTTCCAACGCGTATGCGAGTTTAGAGGCGTTCGGAGGCGATGCGGTCGATGTGTTTGCCGGGGCGAGCCGGCTCGCCGCGGTGGCGATGACGGGCGTGGTGGGTGTGGTGATGTCGATGTGGATGCTTGCCAGGAGGCGCTTTTGAACGGCGCGGTCGGGAGTTGATGATGGGTGTGGCAGAGCAGAGAGCGCGCGCGTGGATGCGGCGCTGTCTGGGGCTGGGGGCCCTGCTGATGGCGGTGGGGCTGGTGCCGGTGATGGGGTGCTGGCTGGGCAGTGAGGGGCTGCTTCCGGCGGCGCTCTCCGGGGTGATGCCGGAGTATCTGGCGTTGGAGAGCGCCGGGTGGAGTCAGTGTGTGGGCGGGCATCCGCTGGGGAGCGCGGCGCTGTATTTTTTCGGGGGGATGACCAGCCTGGGTGTCGGCGTGATCTTTCGCGACGTGGCGCGCCAGCGTGCCGAAGACGCCGAGGAGCTGGAGCGGCGCGTCGAGCACGTGGGGCGCGAGGTGCAGCGCACCCCGATGTTGCGCGCCGACATGCTCGCCGGCAGCGACGATGAGGTGCCCGAGGCCATTGAGGTTGGTGAAGAGCTCGACTTCGGTGAGCCCCCGGCCGAGGTCGTGTTCGCCGAGGAGGGCGCCGGCGAGTCGGTGATGGCGTTTGTGCATGGGGAGGTGGGCGAGAAGCGGCGCGCGAAGTATGAAGAGGAGGTTCGCCAGCAGGTGCGCGAGGAGGCGCAACGACTCGACTATTATGTGCCGCCGGGCATGGAGCTTGCTCCAGTGGTCTATGTCGATGTCGCGTTTGAAGGGGAGCCCGGGGAAGTCTCGGATGGAAGCCTGCGCAGGCCCTTTACCTCGCTGGCCGAGGGCGTGAGGCGGGCGTTCTCGGAGGTGCTCAAGCAGAAAAAGGCGGTGGTGGTGCGGGTGCGTCCCGGGGTCTATCAGGAGGCGCTGGAGGTGCCCGACCGGGTCGTCATCGTCAACGACTGCATGCCCGGGGTGGAGAGCGTCGATGAGCGTCTGGCGTGGTTGCGCGCCCAGGTGATGCCCGATCATGAGGAGCGGGTGACGATTCTTGCGCCGAGTGAGGAGCATTGCGCGCTCAAGGTGCGCGCCGGGCAGTCGCAGGGGGTGGTGGGCTGCTATCTGGTAGGGCGCGAGGGCGTGGCGCAGCGGGGCATGGAGGTGATGGGAAGTCGCGCGTTGGCGGTGATCAACTGCGCCTTTGAGGGGTTCTCGCTGGGGGCGGTCAAGGTGCAGGACGCCGGCGAGGAGCTGCCCGGTCGCGATGTGAGCTTTGTGGGCTGTGTGTGGAAGAGCAATGCGTCGGCCAAGCGTGGGGGCGGGCTGCGCATAAGGCGCAGCGTGGTGAGGGTGGTTGCGAGTATTTTTGATAGTAACCGAGCGGGGCGGGGCGGCGCGATCTGGGCCGAGGAACTCGCCAAGCCCCTGGTGATCGAGCGTTGCATGATGCAGCGCAACCGCGCGCTGGGGGCGATTGGCGGGCCCGAAGACAGCGAGACCACCCGGGGCTGGGGAGGTGCGTTGGGGCTCGATGGGGGCCTGGCCCGGGTGGTCGATACGGTCTTTGATGGCAATGACGCGCGGGGCGCCGGCGGGGCGATCGCGGTGATGGGCGGGCGACTTGTGATCCGGGCGACCGGAGAGCGGCGTTGCCTGATCTTTGAGAACCGCGCCGAGCTGGGCGGGGGGATTGTGGCGATCGGGCGTGACGGCAAGGCCGCGCTGGTGAAGGCGCACGACGTCGCGGTGCTCAACAACCTGGCCACCGAGCACGGCGGCGGGCTCGCCGCGGTGGGCCGCGCGGTGGTGCAGTTGGAAGGTGGCGAGGTCAGCCAGAATCGCGCTGGCAGTGGGCATGGCGGCGGCGTGCTGGTGCGTGGTGGCGGGCAGGCAAAATTTGAGTCGGTGGTCTTCAGCACCAACCAGGCCTCGGGCGGGGGAGGGGCCATCGCGGCGATCAACGCGAGCGTGAAGGTGATGCTCGGGTGCGGGATCTTTAAGAACCGCGCCGGCGAGAGCGGCGGCGGGATTCTGGCCGTCAGCGCCCCGGATCGGGAGCTGGCCGGGCGCATCGGAGAGCCGGGCTACGAGCTGCCCTTCCGGGTGGTGATTGAGGATGTGAAGATCGCCGAGAACATCGCCGGGGAGGCCGGCGGCGGGGTGTGCCTGGGCAACCGGGAGGCCCTGGCGAGCTTTCCGCTTACGCTGGACGTGCGTCGGCCGGAGGCGATGGTGGATAACCGCGCTGAGGTTGAGAAGAGCTCGCAGCTGCGGGTGGCCTGGGCCGGGCGCGTGGAGGCGGAAGACGGGAGCACCGGCCGCATCAAACGCCGCCTGGAGTAGGGCTGGCCTGGCTTTGGGCGCCTTACTCCAGGTTCTGCAGAGCTTCGGCCTGGTGGTGGGCGATCAGTGGATCGATGAGCTCATCGACGTTGCCGCTTAACACATCATCGAGGCGGTGGGTGGTAAAGCAGATGCGATGATCGGTGATGCGCGACTGCGGGAAGTTGTAGGTGCGGATGCGCTCAGAGCGGTCGCCGGAGCCGACCTGACCGCGGCGCTCCGCCTCGATCTCCTGGCGCTGCTCCTCGCGCTCGCGCTCCAGAAGTCGCGCCTGGAGCACGCGCAGCGCCTTGGCGCGGTTCTTATGCTGGCTCTTCTCGTCCTGGCAGATCACCACAAGGCCGGTGGGAAGGTGGGTGATGCGCACCGCGGAGTCGGTCGTGTTGACCGACTGCCCGCCGGGGCCGGAGGAGCGGTAGACGTCGATCTTGAGATCGTTGTCCTGGATGTTGATCTCCACATCGTCGGCTTCGGGAAGCACCGCCACGGTGACCGCCGAGGTGTGAATGCGGCCCTGGCTTTCGGTGTCGGGCACGCGCTGCACCCGGTGGGTGCCGGCCTCAAACTTGAGGCGGCTGTAGACGTTATCGCCCTCGATCAGGGCGATGACCTCGCGAAAGCCCCCGCGGTCGGTCTCGTTGGTGGAGACGATCTCGATCTTCCAGCCCATCCGCTCCGCATAGCGCGCGTACATCCGGAAGAGGTCGGCCGCAAAGAGCGCGGCCTCGTCGCCGCCGGTGCCGGCGCGGATCTCCAGGTAGGTGTTCTTATCGTCGAGAGGATCGCGGGGAAGGAGCAGGCGTTTGAGGGTCTGCGCCAGCGCGTCGAGCTCGGGGTTGAGTCGCTCCAGCTCGTCTTTGGCCATCTGTTTGATGGCGTCGTCATCATCTTCGGAGAGAAGCTCGCGGTTCTCGGCGATCTCCTCCTCCACGCTCTGGTAGCGCTGGTAGGTGGTGACGACTTCCTGGAGCAGCGCCTGCTCTTTGGCGATCTTTCTGAAGGTGTTGGGGTCGGAGGCGACCTCCGGGTCGGCCAGCTGGCTGTTGAGCTGGTGGTAGCGCGCCTCGACTTCTTTGAGTTTTTCGAACATGGGATTCGGCTCAGGCCCAACAAGCAGACAGGGGAAAGGTCAGCGCAATGAGAACGCCCCGGAGCAGCAAGGCTCCGGGGCGTTCTAAAGATGATGCCAGAGATCAGCCGCTCATCGACTGCAGGAAGTCGGCGTTGGAGTCGGTCTTGCCGAGCTTGTCGATGAGGAACTCCATCGAGTCGACGACGTTGAGCGGGTGGAGGAGCTGGCGCAGAATCCAGACGCGGTTGAGCTGGCTGTCTTCCATGAGCAGCTCTTCTTTACGCGTGCCGGAGCGGTTGATGTCCAGGCAGGGGAAGATGCGCTTCTCCATGAGCTTGCGATCGAGGTGCAGCTCGGAGTTACCGGTGCCCTTGAACTCTTCGAAGATCACCTCGTCCATGCGGCTGCCGGTGTCGATCAGCGCAGTGGCGATGATGGTGAGGCTTCCGCCCTCTTCGATGTTACGGGCCGCGCCGAAGAAGCGCTTGGGCTTGTGCAGGGCGTTGGAGTCGACACCCCCGGAGAGGATCTTGCCGGAGGGGGGCACCACCGTGTTGTAGGCGCGGGCCAGGCGAGTGATGGAGTCGAGGAGGATGACCACGTCGCGCTTGTGTTCGACCAGGCGCTTGGCCTTCTCGATGACCATCTCGGCGACCTGCACGTGGCGCTGGGCCGGCTCGTCGAAGGTCGAGGAGACGACTTCGCCGCGCACCGAGCGCTGCATGTCGGTGACCTCTTCGGGGCGCTCGTCGATGAGCAGCACGATGAGGACGACGTCGGGGTGGTTGTCGCCGATGGCGTTGGCGATGTCCTGCATCAGCACGGTCTTACCGGTGCGGGGCGGGGCGACGATCAGCGCGCGCTGGCCCTTACCGATGGGGGTGAGCAGGTCGATGATGCGCGTGGAGAACTCGTCTTTCTTGGTCTCCATCTTCAGGCGCTCTTCGGGGTAGAGCGGGGTGAGGTTGTCGAAGAGGATCTTCTCGCGGGCGTGCTCGGGATCCTGGAAGTTGACCTTCTCGACTTTGAGCAGAGCGAAGTAGCGCTCGCTCTCTTTGGGCGGGCGGATATGCCCGCTGACGGTGTCGCCGGTGCGCAGATTAAAGCGGCGGATCTGGCTTGGCGAGACGTAGATATCGTCGGGCCCGGGCAGGTAGTTGTAGTCTGGGGCGCGCAAGAATCCGAACCCGTCGGGCAGGATCTCCAGGACGCCTTCGCCCTGGATGGAGCCTTCTTTATCGGCCTGCTTCTGGAGGAGGGCGAAGATCAGCTCTTGCTTGCGCAGGTTGCCAGCATCGTCGATGCCGGCTTCTTTGGCCATCTGCGTAAGCTGGCCGATCTTTTTCTCCTTGAGCTCTTTCAAATTCATCGGGGGGTTCTCCTTGGGAGGGGAGTCTTAAAGACAGACAGGTCAGGATCAGAAAAGGGTAGGGAAACGCGAGGGGGCCGGGGCGCCTTTGAGGATCAGGGCATGCAGACCGCAGTGACGAGGTCGGGGGCCGTTGATGGGGGCGCGCGGGTCGGATCTGGGGTGGAAGAAGGGGAGTGAGGCGGTCGAGCGGGGGTTGCGCCGAAAAGCATTTGCGAGGGCGTTACGCCGAGGATGGCGGGCAGCCCAGCGCGAGGCGGCGCGGAGGATTGAAGCGTGTTGGATCGTCGACGAGCGCGACAGGCCGGTGCCAGCTTCGAGGTGTTCGTGGGAGGTGAACACCGTCGAGGGGCGAACTATTCGCGATGACGATAATTTCAATCTTTAGAGCGTTCGCTTCAACTTGTCAACCGTGCCGACCGCCCCAGAGCTTCGCTAGCATCGTCGCTGCGGACTCGCGGTAGCGCTGCCACAGCTTCCTCGCCGAGCGCCCCAGGACGACGCTGGCTGCGTCGTCAGGGATTCGCGGTAGCGCTGCTACAGCTTCATCCCTGCCTCCTTGCCAGACGTCGCCCTGGATACGCTCGGGTTTGGGGGCACGCGTAAGATAGGCGGTGGAGCGCTGGATGCGCTCGGGTTTGGGGGCACGCGTGAGATAGGCGGTGGAGCGCTGGATGCGGTCGGGTTTGGGGGCACGCGTGAGATAGGCGGTGGAGATGCGCTGGATGCGCTCGGGTTTGGGGGCACGCGTGAGACAGGCGGTGGAGCGCTGGATGCGCTCGGGTTTGGGGGCACGCGTGAGATAGGCGGTGGAGATGCGCTGGATGCGCTCGGGTTTGGGGGCACGCGTAAGACAGGCGGTGGAGCGCTGGATGCGGTCGGGTTTGGGGGCACGCGTTAGAGCGCTGGATGCGGTCGGGTTTGGGGGCACGCGTTAGATTAGGTGGAGATGCGCTGGATGCGGTCGTTGTTTTGTCGTTGAAAAAACAAGAAAAGGCGCGGGCACCCCGTGGGGAGCGGGGTGCCCGTCGCAAACCCGGGAGCGCTCTGGAGTGTTGGGGAACATTCGCCGCTCCGTCTCAGGTGGGGAGGAGTAATGCAGGGGGCGTGCCAGCGCGGATTTCGGGGGAAATCGGGCGTTGAGGGGAGGCGGGGCCTGTCCGGATGGTTAAGCGTTACTCCAGAGGTGGCAAAAAGGTTGGGCAAAAGGATCGTGGCTAGTCGGCGATCTGGGGCTGTGATATAGCTCGGGGTGAAGAGAAGAGCGCGCTGCGACGGGCCTTTTGGCGTCCCGGATGAGGTGATGTCGGGGGCTGTGGGTAGCGAGTTTGTCAAACATTTTCAAGATGTTATGGGCGCCTGCAAGGGTGCCGGTCCGCAGGGCGGTGACGTCGGTCGGGCTGGCGATTTTTTGAGGTGCCTGCGTGATATGTGACGATTTTGAGCGCGATTCAACCCGATAGAGACGAGCTTTTGTGTGTCGTGATCGACGCCCGGCTTCGGTGCGTCTTCTCGGCGGCGTTCGGCGACCTCTTACAGGTCGCGGGCGCTTTCGAGGAGGACGGCTTGCCGGTGAGATGATCGAAGGCACGCGGGGGTTCGCGATGAGGTGACATGTCCAATATTCTGGTGGTCAATTCGACCCGCTCCGAGACGCGCGTGGCGCTGATCGAGGACGGGCTCTTGAGCGAAATCTATATGGAGCGCCGCCGCGATCGCGGGGTGGCCGGCAACATCTATAAGGGGAAGGTGTTGCGCGTGCTGCCCGGGATGCAGGCGGCGTTTGTGGATGTGGCCCAGGAGAAGGCGGGCTTTCTGCATGTGAGCGACTTCTACAACTTCGAGAAGGATATCAACCTTCTGGAAGAAGACGGCGACCAGTGGCCGCCGCCCTCCCGCGGCAAGATCAGCCGCAAGATCAACATCTCCGACTGCATCAAAGAGGGGCAGGAGGTGCTGGTGCAGGTGGCCAAGGAGCCGATGGGCACCAAGGGCGCCCGGCTCACCGGGCATATCTCGCTGCCGGGGCGCTACGTGGTGTTCATGCCCACGGTCTCGCATGTGGGGATCAGCCGGCGCATCGAGTCGGAGAAAGAGCGCAAGCGGCTGCGCAAGCTCGTCGAGGAGAACCGCCCGCCGGGCACCGGCTTTATCGTGCGTACCGTCAGCGAGAACATCAGCGAGGATAAGCTGGTGCGCGACATGCAGCTGCTGGTCAAGCTGTGGACCGACATCCTGGATAAGGCCAATCAGGTCAAGGCGCCCTACCTGCTCAATGAGGAGCCGGACCTGTTGCTGCGCGCGGCCCGCGATCTTTTCACCACCGATGTGGGCAAGCTCATCGTCGATGATGAGGAGGCCTACAAGCGGGTCAGCGGGTTTACGAAGCATTATATGCCTTCGTTTGCCGAGAATATTGAGATGTACGGCGCCGATGAGCCCATTTTTGATGCCTACGGCATCGAGGTGGAGATCGACCGGGCGCTGGCGCGGGAGGTGCCGCTGCCGAGCGGGGGAAGCCTGGTGTTTGATAAGACCGAGGCGCTCACGGCGGTGGATGTGAACACCGGGAAGTTCGTGGGCAGCGGCTCGGACCTTGAGGAGACGATTTTGCGCACGAACCTGGAGGCGGCCGAGGAGGTCGTCTACCAGCTGCGGCTGCGCAACATCGGGGGCATCATCATCATCGACTTCATCGATATGGAGGATGCCCGCAACCGCGAGAAGGTCTACCGCACGCTGGAGGCTGCGCTCAAAAAAGATCGGGTGACGACCAACTCGCTGGCCATCTCGGAGTTCGGGCTGGTGGAGATGACGCGCAAGCGGGTGCGGGAGTCGCTGGTGCAGTACATGTGCGACCCCTGTGAGCGCTGCAAGGGCTTAGGGCATGTGAAGAGCGCCGAGACGGTGAGCGCGGAGATCGTGCGCGAGATCCGCCGCGAGGCGCGCGCCTTCGCCAACAAAGACGTCTATGTGGAGGCCAACTCCGAGGTCGTTTCGTACATGCTCAGCGCGGAGCGTAAGACGATCCAGGATCTGGAAAAAACCTTCGAGAAGAAGATCCACCTGCGGGGTCAGCGCGACAAGCACCCGGAGAACTTTGAGATCGCCGACGCCAAATAATACGCCGTGAGCTATCGTCGACGCCGTGTCTGCTGCGTTGAGAGCACCTCGGGCAGCGTTGCAAAGCCTCGACGATGCTAATGCATCGCCTGCGTTTCGCGCTTTGCCCGAGAAGCTCTCAATCTCGCAGCCATCGACGTCACCTTCTGCTCATGGCGTAGTAAGACGTCATCGCGTGATGTTATGCGCATGCTGTGATGTGTCGCCCCCCGGGTTCCATGAACTCGGGGGGCGTATTTTTATGTTCTGCAGCCAGCGCTTTTATAGTCAGTGGGTTTGCCAGCTGGTATGGTTGGCCACCTCAGAGCCTTTATTGGATCCTTTAAATAACCGCGACGCGGGGAGAGCATGACGAGTTATATCTGCGCCATCGATCAGGGTACGACGGGCACGACGGTCATTATTCTGGATGACGCGCTCCATGTGGTGGGGCGAGTCAATGAGGAGTTTGAGCAGATCTTTCCCAAACCCTCGTGGGTGGAGCACGATCCGGAGGCGATCTGGCGCTCGACCTGCAGCACGATCAAGGCGGCGGTGGCGCAGGCCGGGGTGCGGCCCGAGGAGATCGTGGCGGTGGGCATCACCAATCAGCGCGAGACGACGGTGGTCTGGGATGGCACTACTGGCGAGGCGATTCATAACGCGATCGTCTGGCAGGATCGTCGCACCCGAGGGCGGATTCAGCAGTTCGCCGACGATGGGCATGAGCCGATGGTGCGCGAGCGCACCGGGCTGATTCTCGATCCTTATTTCTCGGGCACGAAGATCGAGTGGATCCTCGATCAGGTGGGCGGGGCGCGGCGTCGCGCGGAGAAGGGAGAGCTTAAATTCGGGACGATCGATAGCTTTCTGCTCTGGCGGCTGACCGGCGGCAAGGTGCACGCCACCGACGTCTCCAACGCCTCGCGCACGCTTTTGATGAACCTGCACACCGGGGAGTGGGACGACGATTTGCTGGAGCTCTTTCGGGTGCCGCGGGCGATGCTGCCTGAGATTGTGGGCAACGCCGAGGTCTACGGGCATGTCGAGGGCATTGAGGGGCTGGCCGACGGGACGCCGATCTGCGGGATGGCCGGCGATCAGCAGTCGGCGCTCTTCGGGCAGGTCTGCTACCAGCCTGGCGAGGCCAAGTGCACCTATGGGACCGGGGCGTTTTTGTTGATGAACACGGGCGATAAGCCGGTGATGAGTCGGCATCGTCTGCTCTCGACGGCGGCCTGGAAGATCGACGGGAAGATGACCTACGCGCTGGAGGGGAGCGCGTTCATCGCCGGGGCGCTGGTGCAGTGGCTGCGCGATGGGCTGGGCTTTTTTGAGACGGCGGCCGAGATCGAGGAGCTGGCCGGCAAGGTGGAGTCGAGCGACGGCGTGGTGCTCATCCCGAGCCTGGCCGGGCTGGGCGCGCCGCACTGGAATCCGGGCGCGCGCGGGGTGATCTGGGGGCTGACCCGGGGGACGACCCGGGCGCATATCGCGCGGGCGGCGCTGGAGGCCATCGCGCTGCAGAACGTGGACTTGCTCAAGGCGATGGAGCAGGATCTGGGCGAAGAGCTCAAGGTGCTGCGCGTCGATGGTGGGGCGAGCGCGAACGGGTTGTTGATGCAGCTGCAGGCGGACTTTTTGAACCGGGAGATCGTGCGCCCGAAGATGACGGATACCACCGCCCTGGGGGCAGCGCTTCTGGCGGGGCTTGGTGCCGGAATTTTCAGTGATTTCAAAGAGATCCGCGAGACGTGGCAGGAGGATGCGCGCTTTAAGCCGGCGATGAGCCAGCAGCGGCGCAACATGCATCTGGAGTTGTGGGAAGAGGGATTGAAGCGGGTTTGATGGGTTGGGTGAGATGCCATCGCTGTCAGGAGTGAGATGAGTCGCCTGGAGGACATCGGCGTGGGGAAGCGGGATACGACGTTGCGGCACCAGCTGGTGCGCAACCTCGTCTTGCTCACCCTGCTGACGGCCGGGGCGGTGGCGCTGGTGTTTTTGATCGGGTCGTACCGGGCGGTCGAGGAGCTCTCGGAGCAGGCGATCGATCAGGCGGTGGAGCGGGCGGATGCCGAGCTCGACCGCTTTTTTGTGCCGGTCTCCACCCAGCTTAAGGTGCTGGCCGACTGGGGCGCCAGCGGAGAGTTGAGCCTCAATGAGGAGGATGTTGAGGCGATGAACGCGCGGCTGATGCCGGTGCTCAGCCGCCTCGATCAGGTGACGTCGGTGATCTATGCCGACGCCGAGGGGCGCGAATATCTGCTGCTGGAGCAGGGCGAGGGCTGGGTCAACCGGCTGGTCGACCGGGGGAGGCGCGGCGATGTGGTGCGCTGGGTGCGCCGCGACGCCGACGGCAAGGTGGTGGAGCGCTGGGAGGAGCAGAGCGACTACGAGACGCGCAAGCGCCCCTGGTACATCGGGGCGATGTCGGCCGGCGTGCGTCAGGTGCACTGGACTGAGCCTTATACCTTTTTTACGACGAAAGACCCGGGCATCACCGCGTCGACGCGCTTTGAGGCGCCCGATGGCGGCGCGCAGGTGGTGGCGCTGGATGTGTTGCTCAGCGATGTCTCGGCCTTCTCCACCGGCATCCGCCCCACCGAGCGCGGCTATGTGGCGGTGCTCGCCGGCGATGAGACGGTGATGGGCCTTCCGGCGCGGGGGCGTTACGAGGCTGAGGAGGCGATCCGGGCCGATGTGCTCAAGTCGATCTCGGAGCTGGGGTTGTGGGAGCTGCAGGAGGCGCTCACGCGCTGGCGCGAGGGTGGGAGCGGGCAGGGGCTTGTGGAGGTGCGGGCCTCCGGGGAGCGCTACTGGACGGGATTTCGGGCCGTGGCGCTGGGGCAGCGCGATCTGACGATCGCTACGGTGGTGCCGCGCGCGGACTTTACCGGGGTGATCGAGCGGCAGCGCAACGTGACGCTGGGGTTGACGCTGCTGGCGCTGGGGCTCGCGGTGCTGGTGGGGGTGCGGACCTCGCGCTCCTACAGGCGGCGCTTTGAGCAGGTGATCGACGCCGCCCAGCGCCTGGGGCAGTACACCCTGGAGACGAAGATCGGGGAGGGGGGCATGGGCACGGTGTATCGGGCGCGCCACGCGATGTTGCAGCGGCCCACGGCGGTGAAGTTGCTCAAGGGGGAACTCTACGACCGGGAGTCGGTGCGGCGTTTTGAGCGGGAGGTGCAGCTGACCTGCAAGCTGACGCACCCCAACACGATCACGATCTACGACTACGGTCGGACCACCGAGGGGGTCTTTTATTATGCGATGGAGCTGCTCGGCGGGGTGACGCTGCTGGAGCTGATCAACTTCTGCGGGCCGCTTGATGAGGGGCGCACGATCTATCTGTTGCGGCAGGTGTGCGGGGCGCTGGCTGAGGCACATGAGGCCGGGTTGATTCACCGGGATATCAAGCCGGGCAATATTGTGGTCGGCGATCGCGGGGGGCTGGGGGATTTTGTGAAAGTGCTGGATTTCGGGCTCGTGAAAGACATTCACGCCCCGCGCGAAGTGCAGCTGACCGGCCAGGACATCCTGCAGGGCTCGCCGGGCTTTATGGCGCCGGAGGTGATCCTGGGGCAGGGGGCTGATGATGTGCGCGTGGATATTTTTGCGCTGGGGGCGGTGGCCTACGTGTTGTTGACCGGTCAGCACCCCTATGAAGACAGCTCGGCGGTGAAGGTGATGCTCAAGCAGATCAACGAAGATCCGCCGCGCCCCTCGGAGGTGCTGGGGCGGGCGATCGACCAGGATCTTGAGGAGCTGGTGATGTTGTGTTTGAGCCGCAAGGCGGCGGAGCGTCCGGCGACGATGAAGGCACTTGGCGAGGCGCTGGAGGCGTGTGCGGCCAGCGAGCGCTGGGATGCGGCGCAGGCGAAGGCGTGGTGGGAGCGTCACGGGGCGAAGCTCGTGCCAGCGGCGGAGGCGGTGGACTCCAAGCCCGACGATGATGTCGGTGAGCTGGCGATGCAGGTGACCCTGGAGGTGAAGCCTCCCCGGGGCCTTGAGAAACGTGCGGGGCGCAGCGGGGCGGAGACGCCGCCGGAGCACGTCTAGCCGCGCTGGCTTGCGGGGTGATCAGCGGTCCAGGTGATCTTCGGGGGGCACGAGCATCAGGGAGGTGGGGTGTTTCCGGGCCATCGCGCTGGCGATGGAGCCCAGGGCGCGGTCCTGAAGGGCGGAGCGGCTCTTTTTGCCCAGGATTAGAAGATCGACGGGTTGGGTCTCGCAGTGGTGGGTGAGGGTGGCGACGGTGGGGCCGGCGTAGACGTGGGAGGCGAAGGTCAGCTCGGGGTAGAGGGTCTTGACCTGGACGCCGAGCTCGATGAGGCACTCCCGGGTGCGCTCGGTGAGCTGATCGAGGTCTTGAGGGGAGAGGTAATTGACCAGGCCCGTGTTGAGCGTGGGGGTGGGGGTGTCGTGGAGGATGTGCACCAGATCAAGCTGCGCGCCGGTCAGGTGCGCCAGGTGCGCGCCGCTGAATAGGGCGGCCTGAGAGCCGGGCAGAAAGTCGACGGCGACGCTCAGCCGTGGCGCGGCGCTTAAGGTGTCGTGGTCGGGCTGCACCAGCACGGTCTTGCAGGGGGCGCGATGGGCGAGCTTCATGGCGGTGGAGCCGAGGAGCGCGCGGCTGATGGCGCCGGCGCCGCTGGTGCCGAGCACGAGCCAGTCGACGTGGTGCTTCTGGCAGAAGTCGGTGATGACGGCGGCGGGATTGCCTTCTTCGAGGAGGATGTCGATGTCGTCGGTGGTGGGGCTTAAGGTGCGCAGCCAGTCGCGGACCTGGTGGGTCTGGCGAGCGTTGAAGTCGGGGTTCTCGGAGAGGGGCTCCCCGGAGCGCACCGAGTAGTGCTCCGGCGGCGCCACATAGAGGGCGCTCAGGGAGGCGGGGCGATCGGAGGTGAGGATGCGATCGCGTAGATCGAGGGCCCAGCGTGCGGCGCTTTCGGCTTCCAGGGAGAGGTCGGTGGCCAGGAGGATCTTCATCGGGGGCCTCGGCGTCGGGTGTTTCGATGAGGTTGCGCAGGCTTTTAGAAGGTGGGCACGGTCGATAATTACCCAAGGCGCGGGGGTTCGCGGTGTGGGGCGATTCGTGAGGGCGTTGGGGGGTGTGCGGTTTGTGGTTAGGTGGTTGTGGGGCGCCGTGGTTCGCGAGTGTGGGTCGATTTGTGGTCAGGTGGTTGTGGGGCGCGGGGGTTCGCGGTGTGGGGCGATTCGTGAGGGCGTTGGGGGGTGTGCGGGTTGTGGTTGGGTGGTTGAGGGGCGCCGAGCGCCCCAGGACGACGCTGACGGCGTCGCTGCGTCCTCGCGGTGGCGCTGCCACAGCGTCGTCCTTGCTCCTTGTCATCCGCCGCCCTGGATGCGCTCGGGTTGGGTGCCGAGCGCCCCAGGACGACGCTGACGGCGTCGCTGCGTCCTCGCGGTGGCGCTGCCACAGCGTCGTCCTTGCTCCTTGTCATCGCCGCCCTGGATGCGCTCGGGTTGGGAGGCGCATGAAAAAAAGGCCGGAGCGGGCTCCGGCCTTTTGTGATGCGGGTTTGCTGGTTGAAAAGATCAGTCGCGGGGGAAGACGCAGGGGGCGTTCTGGCAGACGTCGACGATGGTGCCGGTGCGGAAGAACTCGATCATTTGTTGCTGGTGTTCTTCCAGGCGGCGGGGGAGGCCGTGGGGGTCGCCGAGCTCGTCTTCGGGGGGCTGGGGGCCGATGGCGGGCCAGGGGTTTCCGAAGTCGTAGAGGACCACCCCGGAGCCCTCATGGGGGTAGGGGGTGGTGGGCACGGCGTAGGGCTGGCGGTCGACGTCGTAGTTGTCGAGGAGCGGGATGCCGATGTCGGTGCGGGCGACGATCTCGTTGGTGACCACGGCGACCTGGTAGTCGCCTTTGGCCGGGGCGAGCAGGGCGCGTTTGTCGCTCTCGAAGAAGGGGGCGTGGTTGATGTGGCGCATGTAGCTGATGGGGTCGATGGTGTCCCAGAGCAGCTGAATGGCGGCGATGGCCAGGCCCTGGTCGACGCGGTCGGGGTAGCCCAGGTTGAGGAAGGCGAAGTAGGTGCCAAAGTTGACGGAGCGCTCCATGAGCATGGCGTAGTTGATGCCGGGCACGCCCAGGTGGCCGCGCTCAATGTCGGGGGTCAACGCCAGGAAGGTGGCGCCGAAGATGCCGCCCTGGGAGATGCCCATGTAGTAGTGCTCGTCGGGGTTGACGGTGATGTCGTAGGGCTGGAGCTCGTCGATCTCGCTAAGACCCTCGCGCATCGCGCGGGTGAGCACGGCGTAGTTGACGATGCCCTGGTGCATGCGGTCGACGAGCTCTTCGAAGTAGGTGGCGTGCTGCAGCGCGAAGCCGGCCAGGGGAATGTCGTCGGAGGAGAAGCCGGAGAAGGAGGTCGCGAAGAAGATCAGGTTATTCTCGTTGGCGATTTTCGCCGTGTCGTTCGATCCGTAGGTGATCTCTTCGCCGCTGCCGAGCATGCCGTGACCGTAGGTGACAAGGCCGTGGGGGGTGCCGTCGAGGGCGGAGTGGGGGATGCGCAGCCAGTAGGTGGCCTCAAGCGTGCCGTCCTGAGTGATGTCGCCCTCGGGGGTGCGGTTAAGCAGAAAGCCTCGGGCCGGGGCGCGCTCAGAGCGGGTGACGAAGGAGGGCACGGTGAAAGTGCCGAGGATGTCGAGCGCGATGTGCGGGTGCTCCTCCGGGGTGTTTTCGACGAGGCGGTCGACGGTGAACTGGACGGGGGTCTCCTCGATGGCGCTCAGGGCGTCGGTGACCATGGCGCGCACGTCGCCGTGGAGGCTCTCGGAGCTGCCGGTGTGGAAGTCCCAGGCCAGGGTAAGCTCGTCGTGATCGACGCCTTCGTCTTCGAGGATCTCGAAGAGGCGGTCGAAGCGGGGCTGGCGCCAGGCGAGTTCGGGATCTTCGGCGGCCTCGCCAGATCGGTAGGCCTCAAAGGCCTCGGAGGGCTCAAAGGGCTGGCCGTCGGTGGTTTGCAGGTTGCGCATGGCCACGATGTAGTGGCTGTTGAGCTCTAAGATCACCGCCGGACGGATAAAGAGGACCTGCGTCTCGGGTGAGGTCGCCTTGGAGTCGAGCTCGGCCCAGAAGGGCACATGTTCGACGCCCTCGTCGGTGACGCGCAAAAGCAGGATCTGGCGATCGTCGTCTTCCAGGGAGCGCTCGATCGAGTCTTCGGCGGGCATCTGGGAGGTGTCGATGCCGGGGAAGAGCACGGTGATGGGGGTGCCCAGGCCGTAGCCGTCGAGGCGGCGGTAGGCCGCCGGATCGATATGACCGTCGCGGCTCTCGGGGAGGCTCTCGGCGCCGAAGTCCAGCGTGTAGCCGGTGGGGCGGCTCGCGTCTTCCTTAAGGTAGAGGTTGGAGGGCCAGGGCAGCGTGCAGTACGAGGGCATCAGCGCGTCGCAGTCGGTGGTGCGCGCGGTGGGGAGCGGGTCCGGGGTGGTGTCGCCGTCGGTGTCGGGGCCGGCGTCTTCGGAGGTGTCCGCAAGATCGGCGTCCGGGGTCTCGGTGTCGGCGGGCTCGGAGCAGGCCGCCAGCAGTGCGGTCAGCGCCAGAGGCCAGAGCAGGTGGGTGCGGTGCATAACGATTCCTTCGATCAGCAACGTTTCGACGCGCCGACGCACGCATCACCATCGAACACGCAGGCGTCGGAGGGCTTCAGGGGAGGGCCGGACCGTAGGCCCGGCGCTTAGATGTGTTCGCGGTGGATGATGCCGCGAAAGTCCTCGGCGCGAAAGGGCAGGTCGAGGCGCGGCTCGCGCGCGAAGGTTTTGGCGTAGATCATCGGCTTGAGCGGAAAGCGTGTCGGGAAGTAGTTGATGTGGAAGATGGTGGCCGCCGCGCGGAAGTCGGTGCCGCGCAACGCGCGCAGGTGGCGTCGAAGCGCGGGGTCGGTGCAGGCGTCGATGGCCGCGCTCAGGGCGTCCTCGTCCCATTCGGTGGGCTCGACCTCCTCGTCGGGCAGATCGCCCTGGTAGGGTTTGGGATCGTTGTAGACCCGCCAGATGGAGGCCTCGTCGGTGGTCTCGCGGGCGAAGGGATCGATGGGGAGGCCGTTGAGCCAGGTGTTAAAATGCACATGCGGCGCCGACCAGGGGAAGGCGGCGAGCATGTCGACGCCGGAGCCGCCGGCCAGGGCGATGGGCTGGGCGCGGGTGACCATCTGGCCCGGCGTGACCAGCGCGCGCCCGAGGTGGTTGCTGGTGGTGATGAGCCCGCGGCCGTGGTCGATCACAACCTTGAGCCCGCCGCGGTGGAACTCGTTGGAGACGCGCACGACGCGGCCCGGCGCCGGGGCCACCACGACGGTGCCCACGGGAATGGCGAAGTCGGTGCCGTTGTGGCTGTCGTAGGTGCGCTCCTTGCCGCGGTAGTCGGTGACCCGGGTGACTCGCACCGACCAGCCGTCTTCGACCGGAGTCGGGGTGTGGTTAAAGAGGTTGTAGATGGGAATGAGGCCGTCTTTGCGGGTGAGGCCCAGCCAGGTGGAGAGGCTCAGGCGCGGGTGTAAGATCTTCAGGCTGGTGGTGTCGAAGCGGCTGGGCGGGGTGTGGGGATCGCCGCGGAGCATGAGCATCGCCTCGCGCAGGCGTTGCGAGGGGTTGGTGAGGCCGAAGATTTCGGGGATGGAGAGTGGCGAGGTGTCGAGAGAGGGCAATTGGGGGCTCCGGTTCTTTTTTTGGGGGGGGCGTGCTCGGGCTTGATCTCGATCTCGATCTCGATCTCGATCTCGATCTCGGTCTCGATCTCGATCTCGATCTCGATCTCGATCTCGATCTCGGTCTCGATCTCGATCTCGATCTCGGGCTCGATCTCGGGCTCGATCTCGGTCTCGATCTCGATCTCGGTCTCGATCTCGATCTCGGTCTCGATCTCGATCTCGGTCTCGATCTCGATCTCGGTCTCGATCTCGATCTCGGTCTCGATCTCGATCTCGGTCTCGATCTCGTGCTGGTGCTCGTGCAGGTGCAGGTGCTCTCGGCGTTTATGATGGCGGTTGGGTTGAGGGCTCGTGAGGTCTCGGTGTTGGATGGGAGGAGCGGCTTGAGTGCTTTAGAGCGTTTTTTTCGGGATCGGAGGAGCGAGACGAGGGCTCGGGAGTCCTTTCTTTCGATCATGGAGGAGCGTTTTGAGTGCTTTCGAGCGTTTTTCTCGGGATGGGAGGAGCGGCTTGAGTGCTTTAGAGCGTTTTTTTCGGGATCGGAGGAGCGGCTTGAGGGCTCGGGAGCCTTCGGGCGCTTCATCGCGTCGAGAAAGAGGTGCTTCAGGGCATGTCTGCCATCCTAAATCTTGAACGGCCGTTCAGTCCAGGGGGCGCGGGGTCGGGTCAGGGCTGGGCCTGGCGTTCGTTTTTGCGGTGTTTGGCGTAGGCGAGTGCAACGCCGGCGGCGGAGAGGCCGAGGGTGGCGGCCAGGAGCAGCCAGAAGAGGGTGCCGGAGGAGGGCTCGCCATCGGAGAGGTCGCGCAGTTTGATGTCGAGGGTGCTCAGGCAGCGCTCGATGGGGGTGTTCCAGGCGTGAAACTCGGCGGCGCCGCCTTCGCCGGGGGGGAGGTTGGCGAAGGTGGGGTCCACGCAGGCGTCGAGCTCGGTGCGAAAGCGGGTGTGGGTGGCCTCGGTGATATCGCCTGTGGCCAGGGCCTGGTCGAGGAGCTCGTGGCGGCGCTGGAGGTAGTCTTCCAGGCGCGGCAGCGCGGCGCTTGCCTCGCGCAGAAAGTCGGCGCGGTGGCGCATCGCGGTCAAATCCGCGTCGCTGTGCAGCTCGCCGGTGGCGTCGCAGTCGGCCAGGGCGCGGGTGCGCCAGGCATCCAGGGTTTGCATGGACTGGCGGGTGGGGTGCTCGGCGTCGAGGCGCTCGGCCAGCGGCGAGAGGTCGGCGGGGGTGGGCATGGCGGCGACGGTCTGGCAGCGGGAGTTGGAGGCGGTCTGGGCGTGGGCTGGCTGAGGGACGTTGAGCAGGGTCAGCGCGGTGATGAAGGCGATGAGGGGGAGGAGGAGGGCGGTCTGGCGGGGAGCTTGGGGCAGGAGGGGCATCGTGTGCTCGGGTGCGGGGTCTGTGAGGCGCACAGATTGGCACGGAGGGTGGGGGGATGCCAGCCGGGGATGGGGGAGGGAGGTGACCCAGGGTCGTGTTTGGAGGTGACCCAGGGTCGAGTTTGGAGGTGACCGAGGGTCGTCTGATCGCGAGGCGACATGCTGTTTGGAGGTGACCGAGGGTCGTGTTTGGAGGTGACCCAGGGTCGTTGCGACGGGTGACCGAGGGTCGTTGCGAGCGATGACCCTGGGTTGCCGAAGCACAAGGTTTTGTGCGGGTGTGGGGCGACCCAGGGGCATCGCGACAGGGCGTGACTCGCAGATTCAGGAGGGCGGGTTCTGCTGGAGCTTTTCGCGCATCTTCGCCTCCTGCTCGCGCAGCTCCGGGGTGAACTCCTCGCCGAAGTCCTCATCTTCGAAGATGGGGCGAAGCTCCAGTTCGGCCTCTTCGCCAGGCATGGGGGAGGGGCACTTGCGGGCCCAGGCGATGGCGTCTTCCATGGAGTCGACCTGCCAGATCCAGAACCCGGCGATGAGCTCTCTGGTCTCGGCAAAGGGGCCGTCGGTGACGGAGGTGCCTCCCTCGGTAAAACGCACCCGCGCCCCTTTGCGGCTCGGGTGCAGGCCCTCGCCGGCGACCATGATGCCGGCGTCGACGAGCTGCTGGTTGTAGTTGCCCATAGCGGTGAGTTGCTCCTCGGTAGGCATGTGGCCGGCTTCGGAGTTGGGGGTGGCTTTGACAATGACCATGACGCGCATGTGTGCTCCGTGGCTCAGGGGTGGAAGAGGGCCCGAGTGGGGTCGGGCGAGTGGGTTGCCGGTATGTCGAAGAAGATGCGGTGGGATCGACAGGGAGGCCAGATTTTTCGATCAGGGAGGGTGACTCAGGGTCGTGTTTGGAGGTGACCGTGGGTCATGTTTGGGGGTGACCCAGGGTCGTTGAAGGAGATGACCGAGGGTTGCGTGAGATCGAGGATTTATGCGGTTGGGAGGTGACCGAGGGTCGTGATTGGAGGTGACCGAGGGTCGAGGTGTGAGGTGACCGTGGGTCATGTTTGGGGGTGACCCAGGGTCGTTGAACGAGATGACCGAGGGTTGCGTGAGATCGAGGATTTATGCGGTTGGGAGGTGACCGAGGGTCGTGTTTGGGGATGACCGAGGGTCGTTGTTGGAGATGACCGAGGGTCATGTTTGGGGGTGACCCAGGGTCGTTGAAAAAATCACCCCGGGTCGGGTGCAGCGCGAGCGTAAGAGGGAAGGAATGGGACGTCGGTGTCATGTTGGGTCTTGGGGCGCTAAACGGTTGAGGTCGTGTGGTTTTTGGGGGGATTCGCGGTGTCTGGGGCGTGCTTGACATTTTCCCGGCGCGTAGCAAGCTGGGCGCCGACGTGGGGGGGCGACCAACTTTTGAAGAAAACGCGCGGAGTAGAGGATGCGAGAGAAGATGTGGTGGATGGCCGCGGTGTTGAGCGGCGCGGTGATGGTGGCCGGCTGTGGTGATGGCGAGGTGGGCCAGGACGACGTGAGCGGGGAGGATGTGGGCGATGTTGCCGACGTGGGCGGGGACGCCGGCGATGGGGGCGTTGAGGATGCGGGCGAAGATACCGATCCGACCGAGGATGCCGACGAGGACGCCGACCCGGATGCGGACGTCGAAGACGACGCCGGGACCGATGCCGATGTGGAAGACGACGCCGGCGATGTGGTGGTGCCCGATGATTGCCCGTCGGGGCAGCGGGCCAACAAGACCAGTGGGGCGTGCGAGGTGGTGCCGACGCTCCTGGTCTACACCCAGGATCTGCAGTCCTATGTGGATGGGGCGCTGGCCTCGGAGATGCGCGGGATGATGGTGTGCGCCAGCGCCAGTGAGAATAACGGAAGTCTGCCGCGCGAGACGCTGGCCCAGGGAGAGCGCTGCCGGGTGTATGGCGAAGGGCTCTCGGAGCCGCCGGAGATCACGGCCTATGACGCCGGTCCGATTACGGTGTTTGGGCTCAATGAAGTCAGCACGGCGCCCTTTTCTCCCAGCGAGTACGGCTCCTGCTACTCGCCGCCCCAGGGCTTGAACCCGCAATTTGTGTTTGAGCGGGAGGCGGAGCTGCGGGTGGTCTCAGCGGGGACCGAGGGGGAGGTTGAGGCGGAGTTTCCGGCCTTTGACCGCACTATCCAGACGATCGCACCTGCCGACTTTACCCACGACCCCATCGCTCCGGGTGAGGAGATGGTGCTGAGCTGGACGCCCAACCCGGACGCCTCGGAGGTGCGCCTGGATGTGGACGCGCGTGGTGCGGATGGCTCGCATGTGACGATCGTGTGTGAGGTCGCCGACAACGGGCGCTACGTGATCCCGGCCGAGCTTACCGAGTACCTTCCCGAGGAGCGCACCAGTCAGTTCGTGTACCTGGAGCAGAGCCACACCGAGCGCATTGAGCCGGAAGATTCCAACGTGCTGATCATGCTCTCGACGGGCGCGGCGGTGCGTAAACGCTGAGCTCAGATCATCGCCGGGGGGAAATGACCGTGGGTCGCGTCATCGCCAGTAAATATGCGGGTGAGAGGTGACCGTGGGTTGTTTGTCGAGATGACCCAGGGTCGTCTGATCCCCGGTATCTATGCGGGTGAGAGGCGACCGTGGGTCGTTCGATCCGATGACCCAGGGTCGTTCGATCCGATGACCCAGGGTCGTTTGTCGAGATGACCCAGGGTCGTTGGTCGAGATGACCCAGGGTCGTTGAGATGCCGGTCGATGGGGTTGTTAAAAGTACTGCTCGCCATGGCAGACGGTGGGTTCCTGCTCGCCGTCGACCTGCAAGGTGAAGCTCTCCTCGCCATGGACCACCGTGTATTCACCGGGCTCGAGGGCGGGGATGGCGCAGGTGGCCTGGAGCTGGCCGCAGTCTTCGGTGCAGGCGCGCATCGTCACGCTGTAGTCGAGGTAGGAGGCGCTGGAGGTGAGGGTGATGGTGGTGCCCTCGACGTTTGCCTGGCAGCTGGCCTGGGGCTCTTTGGAGCAGCTTGAGGAGAGGCAGACCGGCAGGGTGACGCTGAGGGAGGGGATCTCGCGCTCGCTGTAGTCCTGCGGGTCGTCGGCCAGGTGCAGGCAGACGGTGCCTTCGTTTTCAAAGGAGACGCGTTCGGGTTCGTCGTCGGCCTGGCTGCAGGCGGCGATGAGGGGAATGGCGAGCAGGCTCAGGGCGATGCGGCGAGCGTAGAGCATGGGGGGATCCTTCAGAAATGTGTGCGGGGAGGCTCAGAAGATTGAGGTTGCGTCGGGCTCAGGACGCATCGGCTTGCAGACAACCCTCGGGCTGGGAGGGGACCTCGAAGGTGTAGGTGGTCTGACCGTGGGTCAGGGTGTACTGGCCTTCGGGCAGGGCGGGGATCTCGCACTCGGCGTGCAGCAGGCCGCAGTCGGCGGTGCAGGTGCCATCGACAACGCTGGTGTCCAGGTAGGAGCCCTGGGAGGTGAGGGTGATGGTGTTGGTGGCCGCGTCGAGCTCGACCTCGCAGGTGGCCTGAGCGTCTGAGGAACAGCTCGATGAGAGGCAGACAGGAAGCTCGACGATCACCTCGATGGGAGCCTCGGCCTCAATGGCGCTCTGGTCATCGAAGCTGAAGCGGTTGAGGCAGACATCGCCCTCGTTCTCGAAGGTTTTTAAGGTGGGTTCAGCGTCTTCGGCGCAGCCTGCGAAGATCGTGATGGCGAGGGCGATGGGAAGCCAGCAGTTGGGATGGCTGATCATGGTGTGCTCCGAGATGGCGTCGTCAAAACATTGATTTGCAGAGCCAGTGAGGAGGGGCCACCGGCGTATGCCGTGATTAACTAGCAAAGGCTATGCCAGATGGTGGAGGTGAAAAGAAAAGCCCGGGACCTGTGGGGAGGTCGCGGGCTTTATCGTGTTCATGCGCTCGCCCTATGGGGCGAAGCGAGAGCATCAGGCCGTTTTGGGTTGCAGGAAGCGGTCGGCGATGAGGATGCCGATGAGCATGGCCGGCACGAAGATAAACGCCGAAGTTAGACCGGCGGCAGCCCCGGTGAGCGCCGGGCCGGGGCAGAAGCCGCCAAGGCCCCAGCCGATGCCGAAGAGGGCGCCACCTATGATGAGGCGTTTGTCGAGATCGCGACGTTCGGGCAGGTAGAAGCGCGGGCTGAAGAAGGGGCGGTCGCGTTTGCTGATGATGGGAAAGGTGATGGCGTAGACCAGCACCGCTCCGCCCATGACGAATGCGAGCGAAGGATCCCATTCGCCGAAAAGATCGAGAAAGGCGATGACCTTTTCGGGGCGGGTCATCTCGGCGACGCCCAGGCCGATGGCGAAGATAAAGCCCGAGAGGGCGATAACGAGGTGACGAATCATCCGAAGACTCCCAGTCCGAGGGTGCGGGTGATGAAGACGGTCAAAAAGCCGGCGGCCATAAAGGAGAGGGTGGCCACGAGCGAGCGGGCCGAGAAGCGGGAGAGGCCGCAGACGCCGTGGCCGCTGGTGCAGCCGTTACCGACGCGGGTGCCCACGCCGACGAGCAGTCCGGCGGCGACGAGCCATCCGGCGCTTAAGTCAACCTCGGTGGTGACAAACTGAGGGAAGAAGAGCGCCAGGAGGATGCCGCCAGCGACCATGCCGCCGACAAAGAGGGCCTGCCAGGGAAGCGGCCCCAGGCGCTCGGAGTCTTTGCTGAAGAGCCCGGAGAGGATGCCGCTGATGCCGGCGATGCGCCCCTCGGTGGCCAGAAGAAGGGTGGCGGCCAGGCCGATGAGCACACCGCCGAGGGCGGCGGTGATGGGGGTGAACATCGTTTCCATGAATCAGACCTCCTCGAGGGTCAGGTCGGCGTCCGGCGTGGAGGCCGGGCGGAAGGCGTTGACGGGGATGCGCAGGTAGCGCTTCTCGTTGTCTTCGGGTTGGGGCAGGGAGCCGGCGTCGATGTTGACCTGCAGGCTCTGCAAGAGGAGCTTCGGCGCCGAGAGGGTCTTATCGCGGGAGTCGCGCATGGTGATGAAGTCGGCCTGGGAGCGCCCTTCGGGGAGTTGCACGTTGTGGGCCTTTTGCTCGGCGATGGTGCTCATGAACTGCACCTCGCGGCCGCCGGGCTGGTAGTCGTGGCCGACGAAGACGCGCGTCTCATCGGGGAGTTTGTAGAGCTTTTCGGTGATGGAGTGGTGCAGGGCCTGGCTGGAGCCGCCGGGGAAGTCGCAGCGGCCGGTGCCGAAGTCGGGCATGAAGATGGTGTCGCCGGTGAAGATGGCGTCGCCGATGTGGTAGGTGGAGCAGGCCGGGGTGTGCCCGGGGGTGTAGATGGTCTCGACCTTCAGCGAGCCGGCCTCAAGCACCTCGCCCTCTTCAAGCAGCACATCGAACTGGCGCCCGTCGGTGGGGAAGTCGTCGGGGAGGTTGTAGACCTTTTTGAAGATCTGTTGAACCTCGGTGATGCGGGCGCCGATGGCCAGGCGAGCTTTGGGGAAGTGCACTTTGACGTGCTGGGCGCCGGAGAGGTGGTCGGCGTGGGCGTGGGTCTCCAGGATATAATGGAGGGTGAGCTTGTGCTCTTTGAGGAAGTTGACGGCGCGGTCGGCCGACTCGGTCCACATCGCCGAGGCGTGGGGTTCGTAGTCGAGGACCGGATCGATGAGCACGGCGTCGCGGGTCTGGGGATCGTAGACGACGTAGGTCAGGGTGTTGGTACGCGCGTCGTAGAAAGGCTGGGTTTTGATAGTCATGCGAAACCTCCGAGTTGGGTGTTTTCGCCGTCGAGGCGTTGTCGAACTCTACCATTTGCCAGATGCGTGCCAATATGCGCGAAAAACACGTATGTGCTTATTCTATGCGGTGATTCGGGGATCCGCCTGAGAAAATGAAGGTGTGGGAGGGGATTTTTGTTCCACTATTGTTTCGAAATCGTTTAAATGTTGAAACGAAACGTGGTGCAACGGATGCAACACGCGTGAAACCTGGTAGGAGAGGCTGGAGAGGAGAGGATGATCAAGAGGCCGCAGCGACGGGGGAGAAACTTTTTCGGGATGATCAGCGGAGCGCCTCAGATGGAGGAGCTCTTCGGGTTGTTGGAGCGGGTGGCGCGGGCCGATGTGAGCGTGCTGGTGCGCGGGGAGACGGGCACGGGTAAGGAGCTTGTGGCCCGGGCGATTCACGAGCTCTCCCCGCGACAGGGCAAGGCGTTTCGGGCGGTGAACTGCGCGAGCTTTAACTCGGAGCTTTTGGCCAGCGAGCTCTTCGGGCATGTGCGGGGGGCGTTTACCGGGGCGGTTAAAGATCGGCGAGGGCTCTTTGCGCTGGCCGACGGGGGGAGCGTGTTTCTCGATGAGATCGCCGAGATTCCGCTGGAGGTGCAGGCCCGGCTATTAAGGGTGCTCCAGGAGCAGCGCTTTGTGCCGGTAGGAGGGACTGATGCGGTGAAGGTGGATGTGCGGCTGATCTCGGCGACGAATAAGGCGCTGCGTCGGGAGGTGGAGCAGGGGCGCTTTCGCGAAGATCTGATGTACCGGGTGCGCGTGGTGCCGATCTTTTTGCCGCCGCTGGTGGAGCGAGCGGGCGATATTGAGCTTCTGGTGTGGCATTTTATCGAGGAGTTCAACGCGCGGGATGGGATGCCCCGGCGCATTGAGGGGTTGAGCGAGGAGGCGTTTGAGGCGCTGCAGAGTTACCGCTGGCCGGGCAATGTGCGGGAGCTGCGCAATGTGATCGAGTACGCCTTTGTGGTGGGGGAGGGAGAGGTGTTGGCGTACGGGGATCTTCCGCCGGAGCTGCGCGGGGAGGGCCCGGTGGACAGTCGGGAGCTGGAGCGCGGTGGAGGGGAGAGCGGGCGCAGTGAGCGCCAGGAGATCGTGGCGGCGCTGCGTGCGGCCGGAGGCAGCCGGGAGGAGGCGGCGAGAGCGCTGGGGATCAGCCGCACCACGTTATGGCGGCGGATGAAGGAGTACGGGATCGAGGATTGAACGCGGCGCAGCGAGCTCAGAGCTCGTCGGACTCCTCGTATTCGACCGGGGGCGGGGAGTCGTCGGGGGTGTTCTCCTCGTAGGGCTGGCCCCAGGGGTCGTAGAAGCGCCGGCGTTTTTTGGTGGGCTCTTCGGCGCTTTGCTCGGATTGGGCGCCGGCGGGTGAGGCGGTGGCGCATGCGCCCAGGGTGGGGCTCAAGAGCAGCATCGCCAGGGGAAGGAGGATGGCGAGGGAGGGTGCTGGCGAGCGGTACATCGGCAGGCCTGGTGGGGAGGGGGTCAGGGGCCCTCAAGGGGCTCGACTTCCATGGGGTGGTCGGGGTCGGGTTCGTGTTCGGCGGGGTCTTCGTCGACGCCGGGTTCGGGGACGCCCTCCCCGGGGTCGGTGTAGGGAGGGGGAGGTGCGGGCTCCTCGTCCGCGCCGGAGGTGGAGGTGGAGGCGCAGACAAGAAACACGCTGGCGAGGAAGATATTTCGCATATTTCGAAAGGGGTGAAGAGGGTGCATGGGCGCGCTCCGCAGTAGGGGGGAGAGGGTGAGCGCGTTGAACGTGGGGACGAGTCATGGCGAGGGCAAGTGCGGGAGATGAAGGGAGCTTCCGGGGGATGCAGCGGGGTAGGGGGATGACCGGGGGTTGGGGAAGGCGCTGTGTTTATGCGGGTGAGAGGTGACCGTGGGTCGTGGGAGGCGGGGCAGTTGTGATGGGGAGTGAGGGTGACCGTGGGTCGAGGTTTTTTTGACCGTGGGTCGTTTCGGGTGGCGTATTTATGCGGGTGAGAGGTGACCCAGGGTCGAGTTTTTGAATGACCGTGGGTCATGAATCCGGGTGACCGAGGGTCGTCTCGGGTGGCGTATTTATGCGGGTGAGAGGTGACCCAGGGTCGAGTTTTTGAATGACCGTGGGTCGTGAATCCGGGTGACTGTGGGTCGTCTCGGGTGGCGTATTTATGCGGGTGAGAGGTGACCCAGGGTCGAGTTTTTGAATGACCGTGGGTCATGAATCCGGGTGATCGAGGGTCGTCTCGGGTGGCGTATTTATGCGGGTGAGAGGTGACCCAGGGTCATGGGAGGAGGGGGCGTTATGGGGTCTGGATGGGTTGGGTGAATTCCTGCGGTGGTGAGGTGTGGCCGAGCCAGTAGTGATGTTCGGTATCGCCGAGGGTGAAGCGTCCGGTGGGGAGGGCTTCGGTGGTGTCGTCGAGGCGGTAGGAGGCGTCGGCGGGGTGGGGTTGATCGAGCTGAGAATCGACATGGTGTTCGGTGAGGCGATTGTTTTCCCAATGCCAGCTGGCGCGCTGGAGGGTGGTGCCATCGGCCGAGGTCAGGGTGCGGGCGGCGAGTCGGCCGTCAGCGTGGTAGTCGAAGTTTAGCGTGCGGGTGGGGAGGGTGCGGGCGTCGGCGGTGAGGGTGCGATCCAGGTGGTCGGAGAGGATGCGGCCGTCTTGATGTTCGCGTCGGCGTTCGGCGCGCTCGATGCGTTGGCCCTCGTTAAAGCGCAGAAGCTCTTCGCGGACCATGTGGCCGGAGGCGTCAAAATGGCGGGAGGTCTGCCAGTGGTCGCCGGGTTCTATGGCGGCAGGCCAGGCGTAGCCTGCGCCGTCGTGGCCGACCCAGTGGTCGAGGCCAAAGCGCAGAAAGAGGCCGTAGCCCTGGTAGGCGGTGGAGACGTGGAAGAGCTCCAGGGTTTGTGCGGGCCCGAGCAGGGTGTAGACCTCGTCGGCTTCGGGGTAACCGTAGGTCAGCGAGGTGGGGAGTGGCGCGCAGGGCTCGTCGGACGATTGCCGGGGGGACCAGGCGCCGTTGTTGGAGGGCGTGCCGATGAAGTGGGGCCAGTCGGGGTGGTGGGCGTAGGCGTCGAGAGCGGCCGGTGCCGGTGAGGTGACGTCGGCGTCGACGTGCATCGATTGAAGGTGTCCTTCGGGGGAGAAGGTCCAGCGGATGTGAACCAGGGGCTCGTTGTTGCGCTCGCGGATCAGCTCGGTGGGGCGGCCGTTGAGGTAGGTCCAGGAGGCGACTTCGTCGGCGTTGTCGGCGTTGTCGGGGAAGGTGCGGGCGGCGCGGGTGAGGCGTCCCTGCTCGTCGTAGTCGAAGAGGGTGCGGGTGAGCGCGTTGTCGTTGAGGTGTTCGATGCGGATGAGGCGATCGTCCTCGTAGGTGTGGGTGAGCTCGGTGATCTGAGGGGGGCCAACGAAGCGCGTAAGGACCTGGGACTCGTGGATGAGGCGCTCCCGGTCGTCGAAGGTCCAGGTTCGCGCCACGGTGACTTCGTCGTCGGCGAGGGCGTCTTGAAATTCGATGTGGACGATGCGGCTGCCCTGCGGGTCGGCGAAGTGCCAGGTGGTGGTGCCGAAGATGTTGACGAGCGTCAGGGAGTGCTCATCGCAGGTCACCGCCGGGAAGAAGTCTCCCGGGAGCGCGGGCATCTGACAGTCGGGCAGGCTGCCGGTGAACTCGGGCGGCGGCTGCAGGCTGCTCGTTTCAGGTTGAGGGAGGCAGGTCGGTGCGGCGGGCGTGGCGGGCTCGTCGAGGCTCCAGTCGGTGTCGGGGGATGGGGGCAAGGGGGCGGGGCCGCAGGCGGCGAGGCCTGCGAGGAGGGTGAGGGCGGCGATGTGTGCGGCTGGCGAGGGGTTCATGGCGGGATCTCCAGGCGGGCGACGTCTCCGGGGGAGCGCGCGGGTTGGTTGCGTCTGAAGATGAGTGTGCGGAAGAGATGGTCTGAATAAAATTTGAATGTTTTTGATGTGTTGTTCAGGATTGGTTTATGATTTGTCGTCGCTGGATTTGAGAGGGAGGTGAACGCGTGGTCGAGGGAGCTGGAGGTGTGTGGGCGGGGGTGAGTCTGGAGGCGATCTGGAACTGGTTGCCGGCGTTTCGGGCGGTGGCCGAGGCGGAGCATCTGCCGACGGCGGCGGCGCGTCTGCATGTGAGCGCGCCGGCGCTCTCGCGGACGGTGCGGCTGTTGGAGGAGCACCTGGAGGTGGAACTGTTCAACCGGGTGGGGCGGAGGCTGGTGCTCAATACGGCTGGCGAGCAGCTGTTGGCGGCGGTGCAGGAGGCGATGGGGGGGCTGAGCCGGGTGGTGGAGGAGGTGCAGGTTGAGGGAGTCGGCGGGAGGTTGAGGGTGGGCTCGTTGGGGGTGTTGACCAACTCTTTTGTGTTGCCGGCGGCGCTGGCGTTGAGCGCGCGGTATCCGCAGCTCTTGCCGATGCTGGAGAATCACCGGCCGCGGGAGGCCAATGAGAAGCTCTGGCGCGGGGAGCTGGATGTGGCGTTTTATTACGAGGGGTTGAGCGCGCCGGGGGTGGAGGTCCGGGAGTTGGGTCGGATTGGGGCGTCGGTGTATTGCGGTCAGGGGCATCCGCTTTTTGAGCGGGCGGAGGAGGTGGGGGAGGAGGAGCTGTTGAGGTGGCCCTTCTCGGTGCCGCAGGTGGGCGATAGCGGTCAGGTGATGGACGGTTGGCCGGTGGATGTGGCGCGGCGAGTGGGGATGCAGATCACGTTGTTGACGACGAACGTGGAGGTGTGTCGGAGCGGGAGGTTCGTGACGGTGTTGCCGGACGTGGCGGCTCGCCACTGGGTGGATCGGGGGGAGTTACGACGGGTGGGGTTTGAGGGGTTGGAGGGAATTCGGATTTTTGGGGCGGTGCGCGAGCAGGAGGTCGGGCGTAGTGGGGCGCGGGAGATGTTGGAGGAGGTGGGGCGGAGGGTGCGCGAGGATCTTTTGCTCAGGGCGTGATGGTGCGGTTGGGGGGGAGGGTTGTGTTTGGGTGTGACCGAGGGTCGCGCTATTGCGAGCCAATATGGGGTCGAAAGATGACCGAGGGTCGTGTTCGGGTGTGACCGAGGGTTGTGTGATCGCGAGCCCATATGGGGTCGGAAGATGACCGAGGGTTGTGTTTGGGTGTGACCGAGGGTTGTGTATTTGGGGTGACCCGGGGTCGCGTAAAAGCGAGTGCGTATGCGGTTGTGAGACGACCGAGGGACGTGTTGGAGGGAGGTCAAAACATGACCGAGGGTCGTGTTTTGGGATGACCCAGGGTCGCTTAAGAGCGAGTGCGTATGCGGTTGTGAGACGACCGAGGGTCGTGTTGGAGGGAGGTCAAAACATGACCGAGGGTCGTGTAGGGAGGCGACCGAGGGTCGTGAATTCAAGCGTTTAAAGAATGACTGGGTGGTGTGTATTGGGGTGACCCAGGGTCGTGTGATCGCGAGCCATTATAAAATCAAAAGATGACCGAGGATCGTGGTGGTACCGGGGGATGCAGCGGGGTAGGGGGATGACCGTGGGTTGGCGGATGTGCCCTGTTTATGCGGGTGTGACGTGACCCACGGTCGGTTGCGAGGGGGGATAAATAAAACGATTAGTCGGTGGCGTTCTCGAGTTTGCGGCAGGCGATCTGATGGTCGCCCTCGATGCCGCAGATGCCGCCCATGGCTCCGTGCATCGCGCGGGTTCGGGAGAGGAGGGGGGTGGCGTTGAAGCGGGTGGCGAGTTCGGCGGGGGCGTCGGGCGGGCCGCCGGCGCAGAAGACGGTGGCGTCGATGTTGCGGAAGCAGACGGCTGCGCCGGAGGTGGCGAGCTCGGCCAGGGCGATGGCACCGGGGATGGGGGTGGGCTCGGCGCGGGGGAGGCGGTCGCCCAGGCCAAGCTGACCGAAGGTGTTGTCGCCCCAGCAGGTCAGGGTGCGTTCGGGGCCGGTGACCGTGCAGCTGTGGTAGCCGGCCGCGGCGATGGCGTGCGCAGGCTCGGAGAGTTGCAGTTTACGCGGGGCGGGGGCGATGTCGCCTTCAGTGGTGGTGCCCAGGGCGCCGTGTCGGTTATGGCCCCAGCAGAAGACCTCGCCGGTCTCGGTGAGCGCGCAGGTGTGCTCCAGGCCGGCGGTCAGAGCGATGACCTTCTCGTCGAGTTGAACGCGCTGCGGGGTGGGATCCGGCGGGGAGGCCGCGCCCCGGCCGAGTTGCCCGCGGCGGTTTTCGCCCCAGCAGAAGACCTGAGCGTCGGTGGTCAGGGCGCAGGCGTGGTAGGCGCCCAGGGTGGCGGAGGTGACCGGGGGAAGCTCGGCGATGCGCACGGGCATGGGGCTATTGTCGGCTTCGGTGGCCGGGCCGAGCAGGCCGCTTTCGTTTCCGCCCCAGCACCAGAGGGCAGCCTCGGTGTCCCAGGCGCAGCTGTTGTGAAGGGGGGAGATGGCGAGGCCGGCGGCGTCTTGGAGGCCCTCGACCGGTTGGAGTTCGGCGCGGGTTGTATAGGTGTTGTCACCGAGTTGTCCGGCGGCGTTGGCGCCGGCGCACCAGACCTGGCCGTCGGAGGCCAGCGCGCAGGCGTGTTCGGCGGACATCAGGAAGAGGGAGGTGGCGGGGCGCGGGGGCTCCTCGGCGGTGGTGATGGTGTTGCGCTCGCAGGCGGTGAGCAGGGCGATGCTGGCGAGCAGGGCCGGCAAGGTCAGGAGAGGGGCGCGTGGGCGGGACGTGGGAGGGGCCATGGTTAGCATCGCGGTCGGTGGGCAGAGGTTGTGCGCGTGGGGGCGGAGCGCCAATGTACCATGCTGGCGGAGGAGGTCGAGGGAGCGAGGGGGGCGGGAGAGGAGGGGGCGTTGAGGATGGCGTCGGGGGGCGCTTCGATGCGCGGGGGATGCGAAAGGTTGTGTGTTTATGCGGGTGCTCGGCGACCCAGGGTCATTGCGCTCTGTGACGCCCGGAGCGAAACGACCGGGACGTATCGCACAGGCAGGAGGGCGCGGCGCCTGGTCGGAGTTGACGACCTGAGGGGAGTTGGCTAACGCTAAGGTATCGAAACACAACGTGGTCAACCTTGTCAGCCGCCTCGGGTGCGGTTGGCGCGACTTTCAGTGGGGAAAGGTATGCGTATGGAAGGTTTGCAGAGTCGGCTTCTCGTGATGGTGATGATGGGGACGTTGATGCTTGCTGCCGGGTGTGGCGAGGTGGCTGAGGATGAGCCCAACACCGATCATTTTGTAGGGACCTACCAGGGGACGGCGACGCTGAGTGGCTCGGGCTCCCCGACGTTCACGGCCGATATCGTCGTGACGGCGGGGACGACGGCTGACTTGCTGGTGACGGTCTCGGATATGCGAAATCTGCGGGCGACGATTCAGGGCGATACGTCGTTTTCGATCGACTCGCAGAGCGTGAGCCTGACCGATGAGAACGGCAACGCGTTTTCGGTGACGGCCCAGGGGAACGGCACGGTAGTGGGAGATATCTTTACGTTGAACGCGACGCTCTCATCGCCCAACGGGACGTTGACGTTGAGTGCGAATGGCAACCGCCTCTGAGACGCATTCAGGAGGTATAGAAGGTGGTTTGAAGTGGAACCCACGTCCGGATTCGGGCGTGGGTTTTTTGTTGTCGGGGTGTTGGGGCGGGGGATGCGTGAGGGGGCAGATGAGCGACCGTGGGTCGCGAGATGTTGTGTGTTTATGCGGTTGAGGTGTGATCCCGGGTCGTTTGGAGATGAACGAAATCCAGGGGGAGAGGACGACCCAGGGACGCGTGTATGGACGACCCAGGGACGCGTGTTCGGATGACCCAGGGACGCGTGTTCGGATGACCCAGGGTCGCAGGAGGTTGAGTATTCATGCGGCTGAGGTGCGATTTGGGGTTGTGTCGCGGGGGGCCGCAAGTCCGGGCCAGCATGGGGCAAAACGCCGCGAGCCGCGCTCCTGGGAGAGCGCGGCTCGCGGCGTTGGTACGACGTGGATGGGAAGGCGTCGGGGGTTAGCCGACGATGCAGATGCCGCTGTCGCCGGAGCGGGCGCACATGCCACTGCAGCAGTCGCTGTTGTAGACGCAGGACTGGGTGGCGGTGCGACAGGCGGCCGTGCCGCAGAAGCCTTCCTCGCAGCTCAGCGGGGCGCAGCAGTCGCTGCTTGAGGAGCAGGCCTCATCGAGGCTGGAGCAGACCGGCTCCGGATCGGGGTCCGGGTCGGTGTCCCCGGCGTCAGGATCGGGATCGGTGCCGCCGTCTTCGGGATCGGGGTCGGTGTCCCCGGCGTCGGGGTTGGGGTCGGCGGGGTCGGGATCCGGGTCGGGGTCTTCGACGGGGATCTCGCAGACCTCGCCGGAGCGCTGCACCTGGCGATCGTAATGGACGGAGACCGGGGCGGTGATCTGAACCTCGTTGGCGAAGATGCCCCCGAAGATCTCGACGTTGTCGACGATCTGGACGCGGCCGGGGTAGACGTAGATGAAGCCGCCGACGAGCACGTCGCTGGTGATCTGGAGGCGCTCCCCGCTGATGTAGAAGCGGGTGTTGGCCGGGTAGTTCGGCGAGCCCAGCTCCATGCCGGAGGCGTTGATGGCGCCGTCGATGAAGACGTCGAGTTCGGCGTCGGGGTCGGCTTTGATGACGAGGCGGCCGGCGTTGATGTCGCCGCCGATAAAGATCGCCGAGCGGCCGGTGGAATGGATGACGACTTCTCCGCCGGTGTTGATGCCGTCGAGGTAGTACTGGCCGCAGGGGAGCTCGAGGCGGCGCACCGAGCCGTCCATCATGGCGTCGGGCTCAAGGCCGATGACGTCGTTGTCGTTGAAGGTGGCGCGGCGGGCGACGAGGGATTCGACGGGGACGCGCTCGTCTTCTTCGCAGCCGCAGGGGGAGGGCACGGAGACCGGGGCGCGGACGAGCTCTCCGTAGGAGACCCCGCCGCCGATGGTGCCGGAGTCGGGGATGGTCAGGCGTTTGTCGATTGCGAAGGAGCCCGAGATGTTCTGGGCGATGTAGGCGTTCTCGGCGACGGTGGTGGTGTTGGAGGAGTTGGCTGAGACGCCGCCGACGTGGAGCTCACCGCGGATGTCATTCTGGGCGGCGTTCCAACCCAGGGAGCCGTTGGGGCCGACCCAGACCGAGCCGCCGATGTCGACGGTGCTGTTGGTGTTGAGCTCGCTGTTGGCGCCGACGCTGCCGCCGAGGGAGCCGGGGAGGTAGGGGCCTTCGCGGCTGTCGAAGGCGTCGGTGGCGAGGCCTGCGGTGAACCGGGCGTCGCTGCAGATGCACATGGCCCAGCGGAAGGTCTCTTCGGCGACATCGCCGGAGCAGAGGTCGTCGTTGACCTCATCAAAACGGACCGGGGGGCCGCCGCCGGCGCAGAATGCGGGCTCGTCGAAGGCGAGTGCGGGGACGCAGGCGCTCTCGACGCAGCCTTCGCCTTCGCCGCAGGTGATGCCGCAGCCACCGCAGTTGGTGTTGTCGGTTCGGAAGTCGACGCACTCGCGATCGCAGACGTTTTCGCCGGGGCGACATTCTTCGAGGCAGAAGCCGCCGGAGCAGGCTTCATTTTCGCCGCAGGTGATGCCGCATCCGCCGCAGTTGTCCGGGTCGGTCTTGGGGCTGGTGCAGACGTCGTCGCAGATGAGCTGGTATTCGCCGGCACAGGCGAAGCGGTCGGGATCGTCGACGGGCTCAGTCGGCGTGGTGGGGCCGGAGTCCGTGTCGGGGTCGCCGGAGTCATCGGGCGTGGTGTCTGGATCGCCGGAGGCATCAAGCGTGGCGTCGGCGTCGCCGGAGGCATCAGGCGTGGCGTCGGGGTCACCGGAGTCACCCGGGTCGCCGGAGTCGGCGCTGGTGCCGGTGCCGGTGTCGCTGTCGGTCACATCATCTGAGCATCCCAGAGGGGTGAGGGTGAGTGAGAGCACAGCGCATAAGGTGAGGAGAGCGCGTGAATTCAACATACATTGCTCCTGCCCGTTCAACGATCAGGTTGGGGGATCGGCGAGTTGTGAGACGAAAAGTCTGAGATCGATGGTGGAGGATGTTGTAGGAGATCTCAAGAGGCGAGGGCGTAAGATGATGTAACGGCGCATGGCTGAAGGGATCATGGGGCGTCGGCTACGACGTGACCGAGGGTTGGGTTGGAAGACGACCAAGGGTCGCGTTGCGAGCCGACCGAGGGTCGCGGGATGTTGGGTGATTAAGCGGGTGAGGGACGACCCAGGGTTGCGTTGCGAGCCGACCGAGGGTCGCGTGGGGAGACGACCGAGGGTCGCGTTGCGAGCCGACCGAGGGTCGCGGGATGTTGAGTGATTATGCGGGTGAGGGACGACCGAGGGTTGCGTTGCGAGCCGACCGAGGGTCGCGTGGGGAGATGACCGAGGGTCGCGTTGCGAGCCGACCGAGGGTCGCGGGATGTTAGGTGATTATGCGGGTGAGGGACGACCCAGGGTTGCGTAGGGAGCCGACCGAGGGTTGCGTGGGGAGATGACCGAGGGTCGCGTTGCGAGCCGACCGAGGGTTGGGTTGCGAGCCGACCGTGGGTTGCGGGATGTTGAGTAATTATGCGGTTGCGAGCCGACCGAGGGTCGTTTTGAGACGGGGGAAGTGCGAATGGGAAGGCAAGAAATGACGAGAGCCACGTCGCCGGGGACGTGGCTCTCGGTGTGTGAGGTGCTGAGGTGTGGTTATTCGTAGGTCACACGAAGGGTGAGGTCGCTAAAGCCCTCGTAGGCGTTAATCAGGATGTGCCACTCGCCGCTTTGCGGGTTTTCGAGTGTGACCGACTCGTTGCTGCCGTAGAGGAAGGGGCGGTGGTCGAAGGTGGAGGTGGTGGGGGCCTGGCCGAGGCGCAGGTAGAGGTCGGCGTCGCCGTTTTCGCCGATGGTCTCAAAGGTGGCCGACTGCAGTCCCTGGGGGAGCTCAATGGTGTATCGGAGCTGTTGGCCGGAGCCGGCGGAGAGGTCGGTGAGCTCGGCGACGGTGGGCTCGGGCGAGGGGCCGGGGGTTTGCGAGGGAGCCTCGGTGAGATCGGCGCTCAAGGTGAGGCCCTGGTAGGGCTGGTAGGCGTCGAGCATCACATGCCAGCGGCCCGCCTGGGGGTTGTCGATGGTGCAGACCTCGTTGTTACCGGACTCGTAGGGGCGGCAGTCGTAGGTCGACTCGGTGGGGCGGCTGCCGAAGCGCAGGTAGAGATCCGCGTCACCGGAGCCGGAGGCCGACTCGATGCGGAGGTTTTCGGTGCCCTCGGGGACGTCGATGTAGAAGAAGCGCTGGGAACCGGCGGCACCGCTTAAGTTGGTGCGGGGCTGTCCGTCGATCAGGGCGTCGGAGGGTTGGGGTTGGGTCGGGGCGTTGACGGTGACGGAGGCCGAGGCGGAGTCGGTGTCGCCGTCGGCGTCGGTTACGGTGAGGGTGACGGTGTATTGGCCCGCGGTGGCGTAGGTGTGGGTGGGGGAGGGCTGGCTGGAAGACTGCCCGTCGCCGAAGTTCCACAGCCAGGAGGTGATGTTGGAGTCGCCCGCTGCGCTCTGGTCGGAGAAGGTGACGGTGAGCTCGTTGACGCTGCCGGTGAAGTCGGCCTCGGGGGGGAGCGCCGGGGTGTTGCCGGCGGTGGTGAAGAGCTCGTCGCGGAAGTTGATGAGCGAGCAGCGCATGCGGTTGACCTGTTCTTCGGAGAAGCCGGTCATGCACCCGTCGGGGGTATAGTTCATGAAGTTGCGGATGGGGTTGTTGCCGCCGCCGCAGCTGCTGGGGCGAGCCTGGCATTCGTAGTCGGGGCCGCGGTGGGCGACGGTGTCAGCGATGAGGTCGCCGGTGGAGTAGGGGCTGGAGGCGCTTCCGCAGCCGTCCTGAAAGGTGTGGAAGAGGCCCAGGTAGTGGCCGACCTCGTGGGTGGCGGTGCGGCCCTGGTTGAACATGCCAGCCTGGGGGGCGTTTCGGCCCACGACGTTCCAGGCGAGTACGACGCCGTCTTCGCCGTCGCCGGCGGAGGTCTGGGGGAAGGTGGCGTAGCCGAGCGCGCCGCTGGCGTCGTTGGTGTAGATGTTGAGGTAGCGCTCGGGGTCCCAGGCCAGGGCGGCCTTCATGGGGGTGACGCCGTAGCCCGGGTCGACAAACCAGGAGTTGTTGGTGTGGTAGTTGATGCCGTTGGTGGCGCTACCGTCGGGGGCCTGGCTGGCGAGCACAAACTGGATGCGGGCGTCGACGCCGTTTCGACCCGGGGTGGCGGGCAGGGCGCGGAAGTCTTCGTTGAGGACGTCGATCTGGCTGCGGATCAGGGACTCGGAGATGTAGCCCGTGCCGTCTGTGCGCTGGATGACGTGGAAGACCACGGGGATCTCCAGGATCTCGTCGGGAGCGTAGAGAGGGTTGATGGAGGTGTAGTTATACCCGCAGGAGGCGGCCGAGCGGTTGCTCAGGGGAAGTTGTGCGGCGCTGATATCGTGGGAGGTGGCGCAGCGGCGACCGCTGTTGCGAAACTCATCGGATTGGTGGAAGTCGGCCACGGAGCGATAGCGGGTATCGCCCAGGATGACGTACCCCTCTTTGGTGAGTTCGGGAGCGGCCGGTACGAGGTCGTCGCTTTCGTCTTCGGCGACGGGCTCCGCGTAGGGGGAGATGTAGGGGTCGGTGCCGCAGGCGGCGAGGCCGAGGGTGGCGAGGGTCAGAGTAATGGCGAGGGGTGTCCGCGGAGCCAACATCATGCGTATCCTCATCGGGAGAGCGGGGGAATCAGCAACATAGGGGGAGCGCGATCACCGGGGTCGCGCTCGGACGAGCAGTTGTGCGGGCCGACAGAAGGGTAGGAGCCGGAGGGGGGATCGTCAAATTCGGGGTGATGAAGTTGTGTTACGTGACGGTGAAAAGGGCGGGGGTGTCGTGACGTTGAGACGACCGAGGGTCGTGATTGGAGGTGACCGAGGGTTGTGTGAGGTGCAGCAACTGTGCGGTCTTTCGGTGACCGAGGGTCGTGTGATCTGACGACCGAGGGTTGTGTGAGGTGCAGCAACTGTGCGGTCTTTCGGTGACCGAGGGTCATGTGTGGAAGTGACCGTAGGTCAGGTCGCGACGATGGTGACCATGGCGAAGTGCATGGCGGCGGCGATGACGACCAGGGTGTGGAAGACCTCGTGGTAGCCGAAGGTGGAGGGGGCGGGGTTGGGGCGTTTGAGGGCGTAGGCCAGGGCGCCGAGGGTGAAGACCACGCCACCACCGAGCATCAGGACGACGGTGAAGAGGCCGTAGTCGGCGTAGATGCGGGGGACGGCCGGGACGCTGGTCCAGCCCAGCAGGACGCAGATCAGGGCGGTGATGAACTTGGGGGCGCGTGGCCACAGAAACTCTTTGACGGTGCCCAGGGCGGCGCCGGACCAGACGAGGATGAGCAGGGCTTTGCCGCCGGCAGCGTTCATGGCGAGGAGGCAGATGGGCGTGAAGGTGCCTGCGATGAGGATGAAGATGGCCGCGTGATCGAGCTTGCGCATGCGGGCGCGCTCCTTCGGGGGCCAGTTGATGATGTGGTAGGTGGCGCTGGTGGCCAGGAGGTTGACCAGGCTGGCGGCGTAGATGGCCGTGGCCAGTCGGGCTTCGGGACTTGAGGCGAAGATGACGAGCATGATGCCCGCGCCCAGGGCGGCGAAGGCCGAGGCGTAGTGGATGTGGCCGCGGAGGCTGGGTTTTTCGGGGGCGTCGATGGAGGGGGCTGGACTCATGGCGTGTCCGGTGGTGAGATGGGAGCAAAGGATGTGGCGTTCACGACCTCTTGAACTCTGGCTTGAAGTTGACGGGTTCGCAAGAGGGACTCCGGTGGTTTGCGGTCTATGATGGGTCGAGTCCGGGGTGGCGCTAAGTGATTGATATGGCGGCGTGAACCGATGGTAGGTGCGCGTCGCGACGGGATCTGGGAGCGGCGTGATGGGACGATTTTCAAAGATTTACAGCGGATTGGTGCTGGGGTTGGTGTTGGCGGTCTCGGGGTGCGGAGGGGATGAGCCGGTGGAGCCCGCCGATGTGGAGGTCGGCGACGATGTGGGCGATGCCGGAGATGTTGGCGACGTCAGCGAGGATGCTGGTGACGTTGGCGAAGAGCCCGAAGATCCCTGGGCGATGGCCAACGCGATGGGGCAGGGGGGGCATGCGTTGTTGCCCTGGCCGGCGGCACAATATCAGGTGGAGGGGGAGGATGGCGTTGAGGTGCGCGTGGCCGAGGCTTTGATTCCGGCGGGCTTCGACGGCGAGTTGCTCGGAGGGAGCGGGGCGAGCCGGGTGGCTCCGATGGTGACCTGGCTGGAGGGGGGGATCGACCCGCGGGGTCTTCCGGCTGCTGATGACTGGGGGGCGACACTTGGCGAGGAGAGCCTGGTGCAGGTGGTCGTGGTGGAAGAGGGGGAGGAGGCACGACGCTGGCCGGTGCTCGCTGAGATGGATTTGACGGCGCGGGAGCCGAGCGAGGCGACGCTCTTGATTCGACCGCATCGGCCCTTCCCGGCTGGAGCGCAGGTGGTGGTGGGGCTAAAGCGGGGGCTGCGAACCTATGCCTGTGTGAGCGATGCGACCTCGGAGGGGTGCGCGGAGCACGCGAGCTCGGAGGCCCTGGCGCGCGTGCTGGCCGGGGAGCCGGCTGATGAAGCCGAGGAGGCCTGGGTGGCGCGGGGGGGCGATGCGCTGCGGGAGGCGCTGGAGGTGATGGAGGTCGATGCGGAGGGGCTGGTGCAGGCGTGGAGTTTTCGGGTGCGGGATCGCGATGAGGTGGTCTCGGCCCTGATCGCGATGCAGCGGATTGCGAATGAGGCCGACGCGTCGAACTACCGCCTCGATGATGTTGTGTACGAAGAGGATCGGGCGCTGATTTACGGGGAGCTGGAGGTGCCCTGGTTCCTCGATGAGGACGACCGGGTGGTGCTTGATGAGGCGGGGCAACCGCAGGTGGTGGAGCGACGTTTTGTGGAGTTTCTGGTGACGGTGCCGCGCAGCGTCGATCGGACGCGTCCGGTGGTGCTCTTTGGGCACGGGTTCTTCAGCGCGATCGAAGAGTCGACCTGGTCGAACCTCTTTGATGGGCTAGAGCAGTGGGAGATGGCGGCGGTGACCACGCGTTTTTACGGCTTTGCCGAGGCGGATCTTGCGGATACGGCAACGGTATTGGCGGCGGAGTCGTTGCAGGGGTTGGCCGGGGTGATCGACCTGCAGCGCCAATCGCAGGCGAATTTTACGGTGGTGCATAATATGCTGCGCGATCATCTGGCCGCCGAGCTGGAGGTTGATTTCGGGCAGGGGGCGTATCGGCCGCTCGATGGCGATGCGATTTCCTACATGGGAATTAGCAACGGGGGCACACAGGGGTTTGTGATGATGAGTACATCGCCGGCGCTCAAGCGTGGGGCGTTGATCGTGCCCGGCGGGGGGTGGTCGCATATGTTGCAACGCGCCGCGCAGTGGCCGACGTTGGGGGGGCTTTTTACCAGGCGCTATCGCAACCAGGCGGAGCTGCAGCTGGGAGTCTCGATGTTGCAGCAGATCTTCGATCCGGTGGATTCGTTGAACTATGCGGAGTTTTTGCTTGAGGAGCGCCTGGAGGGGATGGACGAAGCGCCGGAGATGCTGGTGGTGGAGGCGCTGCATGACTCGCAGGTGGCCAATATGGTCTCGCGCTGGGTTGCGGGTGCAGCCGGCGTGCCGCAGGTGATGCCTGGGGTCGAGGAGGTCTGGGAGGTTCCGCGGGTCGAGTCCTCGACGTTGGCGGAGGGGGATGTGCGGGTGGGTTATGAGATCTATGATCTGGGGGTGGAGGCGCATCCTGTGGGCAATGTGGCTGCCGAGGAGAATGACGTGCACAACGATGTGCGTCTGTTGGAGTCGTATCGGGCGCAGGTCGGGGAGTTTTTGGAGAGCGGGAGGGTGGAGCGCTTCTGCGAGGGGGTGTGTGATCCCGGGTGAGGTCGGGGGAGGTGACCGAGGGTTGTGGGGGTGACCGACGGTTGTGTGAGGTGACCCAGGGTTGTGGGGGTGACCGAGGGTTGCGGAAGTTGACCGAGGGTTGCGTGAGGTGACCGAGGGTTGTGGGGGTGACCGAGGGTTGTACGGGTGACCTAGGATCGGGGGGAAGTGACCCAGGGTTGCGGCAGACCCCGTCGTCGTGAGGTGAAACGCCCGGGTGGGGCGTCAGGATGTGGCTGGTTCGGCCAGGGATAGAGGAAGCCAGAAGGTCAGCGAAGTGCCATGGCCCAGGGTGCTCTGAAGTTCGATGCCGCCACGGAACTTCTCGACGATGTTCTTCGCGGTGGTCAGGCCGAGTCCCGCGGCCTGATCGCCGGTTCGCGTGGTGAAGAAGGGGTCGAAGAGCCGGGGTTGGATATCCTCGGGGATGCCGGGTCCGTTATCTTCCACGCGCAGAAAGACGTGGCGATCGTGGTGCCAGGCCGTCATTGTGATCACGGGGGGGCAGGTTTGGGGGGCCGCGGAAGTGAGCGTGCGTTCGGTCTCAAAGCTCTGGGCGGCGTTTGTCAGCAGGTTAATGAGAATGTCGGCAAGCGCTTCTTCCGAACAGCAGACCGGGGGGAGCTCGGCCGGGGTCTGGCAGCGGAACTCGATCGCCGGCGGTGCGGCATGGCGGACCATGTGGAGGGCGCGGGTGATCGCCGGGTGGATATCGATGTTGGACGAGGGAGGCGCATCAAGCGCAGTGTATGATTTGAGGCTGAGGACGATGTCGCCGATACGTTTCAGGCCAATAAGCGTGTCGTTGAGCGCGTCGATGAGCACGTGATGCTGTTCTGGGGAGAGCGTCGTATCCGGGAGTGTCTCAAGGGTCCGCAGAACGAAGTCGACGTTGGCCGTGGCGTAGCCCAGGGGGTTGTTGATCTCGTGTGCGGCACCGGCGGCCAGCGAGGCCAGGGCGAGTTGTCGGTTTGCGCGGATGGCGTGAGCGAGAAACTTCCGTTTGTAGGTGAGGTTGCTGGCGATGCCGACGAAGGCATTTTTGCCTTCAAAGACGACCGGCTGGGCGCGAACTTCGGCCTCCATGATCGTGCCGTCTTTGCGAATGAGTTGCCCGGCGGTGGGCGGGAGTGAGATGCCGGACTGGTTCATGTGGGTGAGGCGTGCGGAGGCGTTGGCGCGATGGGTGGGATGGATCAGATCGCTGAGACGGGTCCCGATGAGTTCGCCCGGGGAGTCGTAGCCGAGGTCGCTTGCGAGGCGTTGATTGACCAGCAGGACGCGGTCGTCGCTGTGGACGGCGACCCCATCCGGAGGGCTTCGATGAGGTCGCGAAGGGACTTCTGAGAGAGTTCCAGGGCGCGTTGCGCTTCGATCAGGGTGGAGACGTCTCGGACGGTGGCCAGCGCGTGAAGTTTACCCGCAATGACCAGTGGGAAGAGGGAGACGTAGGCGGGGAACTCGGAGCCGTCGCGTTTGATGCCGCGGACCGGAGCGAGTTCGCTGGTGAGGAGAGGGCGGGGGATTTCGAAGAAGTCGTGGTAGGACTGGAGAAAGATCTCGTGGAGATCGGTGGGGAGCAGGTCGGTGAAGGGGCGCGAATGGGCGGGGCGCTGGTTGAGACCGAAGAGTTCGCGGGCGGAGGCGGAGGCATAGCGGATGAAGGCGTCGCGATCGATGACGATGGCGGGGTCGCGGGAGGCATCGGCGATGGATTGCCAGTGGAGGAGGTTGGACAAGGCGGTGTACTCGGGAGGGGTAGAGAGGAGCTACAACGCGATTGTAACAATATGTTAAAGGGTGGGCAAATCTGAGAGAGTTTCCGTGGCGTTATCCAACCCAGGGTTGGGAGTGCGTTGCCCAACCCTGGGTTGTTGGGTTTTCAACGACGACTAACCCTGGGTTGTTTCGCGAGGGGGCATGCGACCGTGGGTTGGGAGGAGGTTGACCGAGGGTTGTTATGAGGGGGCGTCTTAGAATTGACCGTAAGGTAGGTTGTTGCGGGGGAAAACGCTGGAAACTGATGCTCTGGGAGTCTCGTTTGTGCCCGGATTCTGAGAAGGCACCCTCCCAGCGGGCAGAGATGTGCCGGGCAACTCGCTTCTGAAGCGACTCGCGACCTGAGAAGTCCTGATTGTGGAACGTTCTTCCGACGAGCGACGCCCGCTACCCGTGGGCCACCTGCGTTCGTTGCTGACGATCAGGCTGCCACTGGCGGCGCTTCCGTTGGGCGGGGAGGAAAGACGCCCAGTGAGACCGGAGGAGGAGGCGCGCAGAGCACGGGAGAGTGTTTGCGCAACCAGACTGTTCCCGGGGGGAAGACGCACCGTCTGGGTTTGGCGCCCTTAAGCCACTTCTTACGCTGACGACGATAGAGTTCCAGAAAGCCTCGATATTGTTCTCTGGCCTGCGCGATAAGCGCCGGATCGCCTGCCGCAAAGCGAGGACGTGTTCGCTCACGCGACACAGGCGTTGAGGGGGCCTCATGGGGCGCCGGAGGAGTGAATGGTTTCTTTTTGGGCCGAGCTTCGGGTCGGGCTGCCAGGAGCTTCTGGCGGCCCTCTTCAATCAGATTCTCAAAGTACTCGATCACCTCGTCGAGCGAGCGGTTCTCGTAGCCGGGAGGCGGTTGAGGGGTGAACTCGGCGACGTCGGGTCGATCATCGCCGTAGAAACACTCGGGTTTTGAGACTCGCACAGGTTTGCCCCAGTCTCGAGGACGGACGATGAATCCGGGCCACTCATCGAGGGAGTCGACCTCGCCGGTGGCGACGGGGTTGAGGCAGGTGTAGACGATCTGTTGTTCGATGGCGGTGAGGTTGAGCAGGAGCACTTCGCCGTAGCCATCGCTGTCCCAGAAGCTGCCAAAGGTTCCCAGGGAGCGGTTCATCGCGCGCGCGATACCCGCGTTTAAATCGCGCATGAAGTCGCTTCGTGTGGCGTTGTGATCGTGGACGATCGTGTGAATGTGGTTGCACATGGCCACGACCGCATGAACGCTCTGTTGGTGCTCTGAGGCAGCGATTGCCATCTGATAGGCAACGATTTCGTTGGTCATGTCGCCGGGGGTGAGCGTGTATTCGCGTCGGTGGGTGCGACGGACAAGGGAGACGACTTCGTTGGGCAGTTGGCGTCGAGGAAGCGTCATCGATGAGCTCCGTGGTGTAGGTCAGTGTGGTACCACGAGGTTCTATTATCGATGAATCGCTGCAGGAGTTGCCTGAAGAACGTTATTTTTGCGATGGGACGCAGGGAGAGAGAGGCGGGTCGCCTCGGAATGACGGGGCGATCGCCAACCCCCAGTTGTATCGAGGATGTTGTATTTTCGGCGACCGCCAACCCTCGGTTGCGTCGGGAGATCGGCGAATGATGCTGCGATCGCCAACCCCCGGTTGTATCGAGGATGTTGTATTTTCGGCGACCACCAACCCTCGGTTGCGTCGGGAGATCGGCGAATGATGCTGCGACCGCCAACCCTCGGTTGCGTCGGGAGATCGGCGAATGATGCTACGATCACTAACCCCCGGTTGTATCGAGGATGTTATTTTGTCCAGTCGCTCAGGCGGTCGATAAGATGCGCGCGGAGCCGATGGGGAGCGATGATGTCGTGAATCGAGCCGACCTCTCGGGCACGATGGACGTTGTGAATCTGATCGAACTCGCTGGCGAGCTCGGCCTGGATGCGCGCGCGCAGGGCGTGCATGGCGGCGCGGCGTTGCGCGGGGTTCGCGTGGGCCTCGGCCTTCGGGTAGTCGGGATGGGCGACTAACCTGCGTTGAACGAGGCCGGGAAAGACGACCGCCGCGGCCGGAGCCCCACCGATGACGCTGGCAAAGGTGTGCTCCAGGGCTGTGGCGTGGAGGTTCTCGTTGAGCGCCTGCGAGAAGACGACAAAGGCCCCGCCGTGGTAGCGCGCCACGACGTTAAAGAGGATGGGGCCTTTAAAGTTGATGACGGCGCGGGCGATCTCGGCCCCCCACTCGAGCTGGCGCTCGCGCAGGGATTCGGGAGAGCCGTCGAAACCGCTCAGGTTGGCGAGGATCACAAGGGGGTGCACCCCACTTGCGGCATGGATGGCGCACGCGATCTTGCGCGAGGAGTGGGGAAAGAGGGTGCCGCTCATCCAGGTGTCGGGGCCATCGACCGGGGCCGGTCCACGGCGCTGAATGGGTTGAGACTCAACGCCGATCATCGTCACCGATTGCCCGCTGAGCTCTCCCAGCCACACCACCGCCGACTCGCCCCCCTGCAGATCGGACCACCGCTCCAGGGTGGGCGCGCCCGGGTCGAGCACCGCTTGCATCAAGGTGCGGATCGCAAATGGCTTCTTTTTGCCGGGGTTTAAGGCGGGATCGAAGATCGCGTCGAGCTCGTTAATGGACGCGTCGGAAGATGGTGTAGAACGGGTTGTGTCGCCGCTGGATTCGGCCGGTCCGGGACGACCCTGGGTTGACGGTGGCGGCGAGATCTCGGCCTGTCCCGGATGACCGGGGGTTGCGGATGGGGTCGAAGTCGCGCGGTGATCCCCACCGCTCGGCCGCGTCAGGCGATAGTGCGTGAAGAGCAGTCGGTAGGCGTCGATGAGGTCATCGGCTTCGTACTGCGCCTCGCCATTGGGGAACATGATCGGAGCGCCGCCCAGCGCGGTGTTGCTCTCGGCGCTGACCGAGCCGGAGAACTCCAGGGCCTTGCGGCCGGTGAGGATCATGTAGCCGCGCGGGGTCATGATCAGCGCACCTTTGCAGTGCATGAGCATGGTGGCCTCGGCGTTCCAGTAGGACTGGGCGCCGACGCAGGGACCATCGACGATGACGTGGATGGGATGGCCGTCCTGGGTCATCTCGACGATGCGGCGCAGCACGCGTGCGGTCCAGTCGAGGTTCTCGGTGCCGGAGTCCATGGCGATGCGCGCGCCGGAGCTCAGCGCGACCCACTCCACGGGCAGGTTGCGCTCGCGGGCCAGGTCGAGAGCCAGGCAGATGCGGCGACACTCCGCCTCTCCAAGTGAGCCCATGGTGCGGGTGGCGTCGCCGATGATGAGCACGCGGGTTAGCGCTGTGCCCTCGGAGAGCTGATTGGTGATGAGGCCGACGACCAGGTTAGCCCGATGCTGGCCCGGAGCTCGGGAGGTGGGAGCGAGCGTGTTTTGGGTGTCGAGATCCCACTCCTGAAACGTGCCTGTATACGGTGAGGATAGCGCGATTGCCGCATGAACACTGGGTGAGGTCTGACCCCCGGTCAGCCAGGTGATGACCTCCGAGGGGTGAAAAAGGCCTCGGCGGTGGGCCTGCAGCGCGCCGCGATCCGCCGGGGTCAGCAGGGGCGCCGGGGGGAGCTTCTCGACGCTCGCAAAGGAGGGACCCAGGCCGGTTGCCGGACCGAAGATGATGGCGTTGCAGGGGCGGGTGCTGAGCGTCATCGCGGCGCTGGAGCGCAGCAGCGTCAGCTCGAGGTCAAGGTCCGCGCTCTGGGCGTTGAGTTGCTCCGCCAGCTCGGTGATCGAGGCGCTTGTGGCATGAAGATCGCCCGTGTAACTGAGGATGATACGGTTGAACGACGGGGGCGCGGTGGCATGTGCGATGTGATGACGCAGGGTCGTGGCGGCCTGCAAAAAGGCCCGTTTCAGGCAGAGGAGATCGAGGCCATCTCCGGCTGTCGGGGCCACACAGACCTCGACCCAGAGGCGATGGTCATCGGGAGCTTCGGCTGTGCTGAGGGCCCACGATCGCAGCGCCATATCGGGCGATGCCACAACCCCCGGTTGTGTGGGGGTGAGGTGGAACGAGGGGGATGTGAGCGCCGGAGTCGGGTCGTCCCAGAAGGTCGGCCGGGCCGGTGTTGGTGCGGCGTTCGCGGTCGACTCCAGAGCGTGGCGAAGTTGCCAGACGAGCGCGGCGAGCTCCCAGCGACGTCGTCGGGTGGTGTCACCGGCCAGGGTCTCCAGAAGGGTGGCAAGGGAGGTGTGCAGGGCGCCGAAGTGCTGCTGGAGCAGCGACGGTGCTCTGAGGTCTTCGGTGTGGCGCGTCGGGTTGATCAGGGTGCGCAGCACTTCGGTGGCCAGGCGGTCGCGAAGTTTGCGCTCTTTGCGCGCCTGCAACAGGCGCATCAACGCGTGATCGAGGCGCTCGCCGGGGCGACATTCGTGGTCACGTTTGAGGCCGTGCGAGGCCAGATAGAGGCGAAGTTTGGCCGTAAAGCGCCCGGAGAGATGTTCGTCGTCCAGGTGACGTTGACGCAGAAAGCGGGCGAGTTGGTCGGCGCTGGACTCGCCAGCGGAGTTTGCCGCGTCGTCTTCACGGCCGTGCCAGAAGAGGGACTCGCCGGCGCAATAGGTCGCAAAGAGATCGAGGAGCTCGTCACGCTTCAGGCGATCGGGATGGTCGAGCAGGGTGTCGAGCGCGGCGGCGGCCAGCGTCGGATCGACGTCGTAGCCGAGCAGTTGGGCGTGCAGGACCTCGGCGGTGCTCAGCGCGCGGCGGCTCAGGGCAGGCAGCGTCAGCGAGACGTCGGAGCCCTCGTCGCAGGAGGCGTCGCTGTCGGGTTGCAGTCGAAGCAGGGGTTGGCCCGCCTCAACCGAGGCCGAGCGCGCGGCGAGGATGCTGTCTACAACGCCATCGATCGGAGCGACGACGGGAAACTCCATCTTCATCGCCTCCAGCGTGATGAGGCGCTGCCCGGAGCTGACATGTTGGCCGGGCGCAATGTGAATCTGGCTGATCGCTGCCGGGATGGGGGCGGTGATGTTGCCGTCGGAGCGCTTTTCAAGGCGATGCGCCACCCCGTTGACTTCGAGCACCACATGGTCGGGGCGGGCGACGCGGATGACCTGGTAGGTGTCGGTGCCGATGGTCAGGACCATGTGGGCGTTGCCGGTGGGGCGGGCCTCAATGATAGCCTCCCAGGGCCCGCTGGAGGCCAGGTAGGTCATCGGAGCGAGGGTGGCGATGGTGATGTCGATGGGGGTGCCGTCGACGCGGTAGCTGAGCTCTCGGGGGCCGGGCGCGGAGAGCCGCCGAGGAAGGCCGGTGAGGGCCTGAGCGAAGAAGAGGCGCAGCTCCTGGCGGCGGGTCGCCAGATGATCGCCGATCGCCGCGGCGGCCAGCGCGATGGCGAGCTCGTGACGCTGGTGAGCCCCCGGTCTGTTTGCCAGAAATGCGTCGAGCCAGGCGGTGGTCACCGGGCCATCGTGGAAGTCGGAGTCCGCCACAAGTTCTCGCAACAGCGCACGGTTGGAGAGACCGGTCTCCAGGGCGAGCACCGTGTCGTCCAGGGCGCTGTGCAGGCGGGCCAACGCATCGCGGCGGTTGATGCCCCACGTGATGATTTTAGCGACATTCGAGTCGAAGGCCGAGGGGATGGTGTTGCCCTCGGCGTATCCGGTATCCACGCGGATCCAGGGGCCGTCGGGAGCGACGAAGCGCAGGATCTGCCCGGTGCGCGGCGCGAAGCCGTCGTCGGGATCTTCGGCGTTGAGGCGGGCCTCTACGGCGACGCCGCGCGGCTCGGGGCGGGTTCTGGAGCTCAGGTCCAGGCCGCGGGCGACGTCGATCTGGGCGGCGACCAGATCGACGCCGAAGATCGCCTCGGTGACGGTGTGTTCGACCTGAAGTCGCGTGTTCATCTCAAGGAAGACGAAGGTCAGATCGCCCTTGTTCTGTGAAGGTGAAGGGTGACCCTGGGTTGTTCGTGAAGGGTGACCCTGGGTTGTTGGGGAAGGATGACCCTGGGTCGTGTGAGAGGGCGCCAAATCCGGGGGTGAAGTGTGACCCAGGGTCGTGTGAGAGGTCGCGAAATCCGGGGGTGAAGTGTGACCCAGGGTCGTTGGCAGGACGAGGTACTCGACGGTGCCCACGCCCACGTAGCCGCAGGCCCTGGCGAGGCGACGCGCGCAGGACTCCAGGCGTTGGCTGAGCTCCGGGGGAAGTCCGGGGGCGGGGGCTTCTTCGAGAAGCTTCTGGTTGCGGCGTTGCACCGAGCAGTCGCGGGTGCCCAGCGTCCAGACGTTGCCGTGGGTGTCAGCGAGCACCTGAACTTCGACGTGGCGGGCCTCGGTGATGTAGCGCTCAATAAAGAGGGCGGGGTTACCGCTGCTGTTCAGGGCTTCGGTTGAGGCGCTTTGGAAGGCGTCTTCGACCTGGTCGGGGGCGTGCACAAGGCGGATGCCGCGCCCGCCGCCGCCGGCTGCAGATTTGAGAAGCGCCGGGTAGCCGATGGTTTCTAAGGCCTGGAGCGCGACGCCTGCGTCGGCGACGGGCTCTTTGGACCAGGGCGCCACGGGCACGTCGCAGCGCTCAGCGAGTTGCTTGGCGCTGACTTTGTCGGCCATCTGGAGGGTGGCCGAGGCGGGGGGACCTAAAAAGATCAGGCCTCGCGTGTGGCAGGCATCCGCCAGCGCAGGATCTTCGGAGACAAAGCCCCAGCCCGGCCAGATGGCGTCGGCGCCGGCGGCCTGGGCGACGTCCAGCAAGAGCTCGATGTTGACGTAGGGGGAGGGCGCTCCCGGGGCCGAATCGGGCAGCGCGACGGCGTGGGTGGCGGCCTGCACAAAGGGCGCGTCGGCGTCGGCGGCGGTGTAGAGCGCGATGGTCTCCAGGGGAACGCGCTCGCGGCGGCTCCAGGTCTTGGCGCCGCGAATAAAACGCATCGCCGCTTCGCCGCGGTTGAGAATCGCCACGCGCCGAAACGCACCGGTGAGCACACGAGGGATGGGGGGGGCGGGGTGAGTCATGAGCGATCCTCGCGTACGCGCAACGCCAGGTTGGAGGTGTGGTAGATCTTCAGGCCGTCGACCAGAAGCCAGGCTTCGCTGACCAGGAGGGTCTCGTCGGCGTGCTCCTCCACGGTGTGGAGATCGAGGAGGATGGAGATCTTCTTATTTTCGGGGATGACCTGGCCGCGGTACTTCCAGGTCAGCGCCTGGTGAAGTGCCAGAGGTTCAATCACCGGGCGCTCAAAGCGGCGATGCAGTCCCAGGCGCAGCAGGGCGTAGCGCAGCGTCTGAATCATCGCCTCCACGCCGAGCGAGCCGGGCTGGACGGGATCCTGGAAGAAGTGGGCTTTGAAGAACCACTCGGCCGGGTCGACGTCTTTTTCGGCGCGAACACGCACGCCGGTGGCCGATTCCTCCCAGGAGGTGATGCGATCGATCATGCGCAGCATCGCGTCGGGCCAGAGCCCGGGGTGCTCGGCGTCGGGTGGTGTGGTCAGATCGACCACCGGGGGTAACTCCAACTCTGCGCTCCGACCGTCCTCGCTGCGACCCTGGGTTGACCATGAGGCCCGCAGTTCGCGGTCGAGCGTCACTTCGGGGGGCGCGGAGAGCCGCTCGCGATCGAGGTCTGTGAGCGGCAGCCCGACCTGGTTCTGCAACGCCGCGTGCGGGAAGAATCCGAAGGTCGTCGTGAGCTCGTAGACCGGCACATGATCGATGGTGCACTGCACCTCGAAGCTCTGAATGATCATCGAGCCGGAGATCGACTGGTTGGTCATGCGCGTGTGTGTGCGCAGGGTGCCGCCGGTCGGCACAAGCTCCTGCAGCAGCGTCGCCTGCCCGTCGAGGTTGCGGTAATAGAGGGGCTGAGCGGCGTCGGTGAACGCTTTTGAGGTCAGCGAGAGCCAGCCGCAGGGCTGCAGCGCGGCCTCCAGAAGCACCGCGTAGGGGACGACGGGGCGATCGTTATGATCGAAGTACCAGGCGTCCTCGGGAAGATCGTACTCCACCACCGCCTCATCGCCCGGGGCGCTGTGGCCGGGCTGGGCGCTGAAGTTGGTGACGCGGGTCATAAACTGGAAGGGATCGCCCGGGAGGCGCGGCATGCGCCCGGCGTCTTCATAGCGCTGGTAGAGCGGTCCCATGCAGGCGGTGGCCGGGCCGATGCCCGTGGCCTCCAGGGCGAAGCGGTCGTGGATCACGCCTCCGCGCTCCACCGCCCGCCGATCGCGCTCCTCCGGGGTGCCCTCACACGCAATGCGCTCGCCCATCGGCGTGTCCGGGACGAGGTGCATGACCATTGAGCGGCAGTGAAAGGCTTTGAGGCCGTCGACCGTCGCCAGAATATGCGCGCGCAGGGCAGGGCGGCCGCCGGTGCTCGTGTCGTGGAGCTCCTCGACAAAGATCTCGTAAGTGAGAACTTTTGAGGTGGGGGTGACCTGGCCGCGGCAGCGAAGCTGGTAGGGGATGTCCGGAGCGGGCTCAAAACGCCAGCCGTCGCGGTGAAGCGTCAGGCCGCAGGCGGCCATATAAAAGCTCATCGCCTGCATGCCGGCCTCAAACATCAGGGTGCCCGGCATGCAGGGATCGTTTTTAAAGTGCCCGTCGAAGAACCACTGGTCGGGGGTGATGTCGAGGCGGCTGCGCAGATAGCCCCGTCCCCAGGGCCCGCCCTGTGGATCCAGCTCTTCGACCTCGCCCATCAAGCACATGCGCCCCTCGTGGATCGACGGGGTGCGGGTGTGGGTGAGCAGGCGCTCGTAGCCCGCCCCGAAGCAGGCGGCCGGCTCGCCGTCGGCAAAGGCCTGGACCTGTGCGGCGCTGAAGTTTGAGGGGACGAGCTCCGGTGAGACGAGCGAGGTGATGTGCTCGGGGGCCTCATCGAGCTCTTCTTTCTCCGGCGTCCACAACACGCCCATCGACTCGGCCAGCTCCGCATCCGAGAAGAAGCCCGCCTGACCCTCGCGTACCGAGAGGCGGATGCCGTCGCCGACGCGGCAGTCGTAATGGAAGAAAAAGATGCGGATCGGTCCCTGGTTGGCGTGGCCGTCGATGTGAATGTCGTAGCTCAAGGTGTCGCCGGCCTGCGGCAGGCCCCCGCGGTAGGTGAGCTCGCAGCCAAGGAGGCGGTAGATGCGTTCGCCGCGGTTCTGGAAGTCCGCGCCCATCCACGAGATGAGTAGGAGGTCGGCCTGGCCGGCCTCGATCATGATGCCGGCCGGGATGTGTCCGCGGTGCAGATACCAGGCGTCCGGGGTGATGTCGGTCTCGGTCCAGATGGTGCCGGTGCCCACGACCCCGGGCTCGGCGTCGATGCCGGTGACGCGGTCCGCCAGCAGAAGGGGCGGCTCGGGCATGCGCACCTGACGGGGGAAGTCGTCCTGGATGCTGAAGAGTGGCCCGAAGACCTGCGAGATGTTGCCACTGGCGAGCACCTCCAGATCACCGCGATCGAAGGTGGGGCCGATGGGGGTGGGGGCAGGCGGTGAGCTCGATAATTCGGCGCTATCGCTAGCGGTGGGGTGACCCTGGGTCGTCTCCGGGGGGTAACCAAAAATTGTGTTTTCGGGGTGACCCAGGGTCGTCATTTCGGGGTGACCCAGGGTCGCCGAATCGTGACCCAGGGTCGTGTTTTCGGGGTGACCGAGGGTCGCGTTTCTATGACCCTGGGGCGTCTGCGCCACCTGACCTACGGTCGTCTGTGACGCGGGCATGGACGAGGCGTTTGCGGGGTAGGAGTGCGACACATCGCCGGCTACCGCGCTCGAAAATTCGGCGCCATTGCTTGCGCCGAGGTGACCCTGGGTCGTCTGAGCCGGGTGATGCACCGGGTGATGCCCCGGCTGGTTCGCCATCTGCCAGGCCCGCTGAGAGTGCGCCAAGAAGGCTTTATGAACTTCTGCCTGTGTGGCGAGCACGCCCAGGTAGCGCTCATAGGCCTGACGCTGCAGCTCAAAATAAGGCGGCAGGCTTGAGGCCGAGGTCGAAGGCATCGCCGGACTCGCAGCGTAAGGTGCGCCGGATGCCTGCGGCGCAGCGTCGACCGAGGGTTGAGCCGAAGTCGAGGGTTGGGCCTGCCCGGGAGTTGACGTGCTGAGGGGAGGTTGCACCCGGGCGGGGGCATGAATCGCCGCGTCGGTGACCCGGGGAAGCGCAGGCGCAGGGGGCAGGATGGTGGTCTTCGACATCGGCGGGTCGGGGGCAAAAGAGGGAGCGGATGTGGGAGCCTGCGTCGCGTCCCGGGAGGGGGGCGTCGCTGGCGAGAGCTGGTAGGTGGGCCAGTGCGCCGGGAAGCTCAAGGTGGCGTCGTTGCTGGTCGAGGGCTGACCCGGGGTCGTAAAGAGGGGGTGGTTTTGAGCGCGCTCCATCCGGGCGTTGTAAGCGTCCAGATCGACGGAGACGCCGGCCGCGGCCAGGCGCGCAATCGCGTTGGCCAGGGGCCGAATCCCCGCGTCGGCCGCCGAATCGAGCGAGACGCAGAGATGGGGGCGCTCGCCAAGAATCTGGCGAATCCAGGGGCCGAGGGTCGTGCGGGGGCCGTGCTCCACGAAGATGCGCACGCCGTCGTCGTAGGCGGCGTTGATGATCGCCGGGAAGTCCACCGTGCGCAGCGCCTGGCCCAGCAGCGCCTGCGCCACGGTGACGCTGGTGGGCTCGTAGTGGCTCTGGAAGGCGTGGCTGTAGAGGCGTCGTGGGGTCGAAAAACTCTCGCGGGTGTGCAGCTTGAGCCAGCGCTCCTGAAAACCTGCGACCTCGGGGATGTGCACGGCGATGTCGTAGTCGAGGTGGCTCGCGCGGTGGTCGGGAAGGCGTTGAAGCACGCGCGCGATCGCCGGGGCGTGCCCCCCGATGGTCTGGTCGTCGGGGGCGTTGATGAGCGTGAGGTAGGCCAGAGGCTCTGCGGACAGGGCCTCTTCGAGCGCCTGGCGCGGGCCGACCACCCGCCAGGTCTCCCACTGCGGCGCTTCGTCTTCACTCAGGTGCTCGGCCCAGGCTTTTTTCAACACATCGAAGGTGCCGCCCAGCGCGCGCGTGAAGGTGCCGCTGCTGGAGAACTGGTCGTAGAGCGCGTCGAAGTCGCGCCACACTCCGGTGGCAAAGAGTGCGTTGGTCTCCCCGCTGCTAAAGCCGATGGCGGCGTCGAAGTCGATGCCCAGAAACTCGGTCGTCAGATCGTTATGCAGCTGCGCCAGGGTGGAGGCCGCAAAGAGCTTGTCCAGCGGTGTTGCGGCGGCCTTCGGGTCGGGGTGGGTCATCCAGCGGGTGGCCGCATCGACGCGCGTAAAGCGCGCGCGCAGATCTTCGAGAAGATCGGGGAAGGCCAGCACAAGCCCCTGCCCCATGCCGTGGTAGGCGGCCGCCGCCCCGGTGAAGACCTGGGCGACCTCGCCATCCATCGCCTCCATCGGGTAGATGCCCTCGCCGAGCGGCTCGCCGCTCATGAGAAAACGGGCCAGGCGACGTTGTTTGTCGGCGAGTTCTTCGGGGGTGGAAGCGACGATAAAGACGGGTGTGGGGCCGTCGACGCGGTGGATCTGGGGGGCGTCGAGGGCGACGGGGAGTGGCGAACGGGTGATGGCGCTGCGTCGCGGCGCGGCCTCGGTGGCGGAGGTCGCAATCACGGCGGAGGCGCGCAGGCCGGTGGCTTCTCCACCTCGCTTCAGGGCGAACTCCGGGAGCGCGATGGCCGCGGCGATGGCCAGAAGTCCGCGGGCGCTGCCGCACTCGGGAAGATGCGCGTCGAGCGACACAGCGTCGCGCAGGTCCGCCTCGGTCGGGAGCGTGGCTAGAATCGTGTCTCCCTGCTCGCGCGCGAGATCGGAGCGCTTTAAGACCAGCGCCACCGCGGCGTCGTCCTGAAGATCGTCAGCAACTTCGACCGCGCCCACCACTGCCGCGTCGAGCTCGCCGCGCCGGATGGCGTGGGCGGCTTCTTCGAGCGCGACGACGCCGGAGTGCTCCTCAGCGCTCAAGGTCAGCGAGGCGCCGCCCAGGTCGAGGTGGGCGTTGATGCGGTTGGCCACGATGTTGGGGAGCCCCCCGATCACCGCGGCCGCGGAGAGGGGTGGGGCGATCGCATCTTTCTCGGCCTCGCTCAGGTGCGCCTGACGGGCGCGCACCCCGTGGCGCACCACGTCGGGGTCGGTCTGCATACCCACAAACACGCCGGTGCGCTCGCGGTTGAGCTCCCCGGCCTGCGCGGTGGCCTCTTGAGCGACCTGAAGCATCGCGACCTGCTGCGGCGCCGAGACTTCGAGGTCACGGGGGGGAAAGCGCAGCCCTTTGAAGGGGAGGGTCAGCGTGTGGAGTTTGCCGCCCGTCTCGCTCCCATTCTGACCCTCGGTCGGGGCGTTGAGCAGCGAGGCAGCCCACTCGCCGGGGGTGCGGGCGTGGGGCAAAAGGGTCGCCAGGCCGACGACGGCGACCTCCACCGGCTCGGCGTCCTGCGGGGTATGCGGGTGACCCTGGGTTGTAGGAAGTTCTTTGTGGGTGCGGCTGATCGAGGTGTTGCCTGCCTTTGCCTCGGGGTAGGCGCGGGCGTAGGAGGGCCAGGACTCGACGAGAAGATGGCTGTTGTTTCCGCCAAACCCGAAGGCCGAGAGCGCGGCCACCTGGCGGGTGGGCTCCCAGGCTTCCGGGCTGCGCACCACCCGAAACGCGCTCTGGTTGAGGGCGTCGAGGGGCTGGTCGCAGTGGATGGTCGGCGCGAGCATGTTGGCCTGCATCGACGCCAGGATTTTTAGAAGCCCGGCCATGCCGGCGGCGGTGATGGCGTGGCCCATATTGGACTTGAGCGAGCCGATGGGCAGCGATTCGTCGTGGCGATCCGGGAAGAGGGCCTGCAGGCTCTTAAGCTCCCGCCCGTCGCCCAGCGAGGTGCCGGTGGCGTGGCACTCGATGTAGCCGATGTCGTCCGGGCGAAGATCGAGGTCGCGGTAGGCGGCGCGCAGCGCGCGCACCTGCCCCTCGCTGCTGGGCACGAGCAGCCCGTCGGAGCGTCCGTCGTTGGAGAGCCCCACCTCGTGGATGACGCCTAAGATGGTGTCGCCGCAGGCCACCGCGTCGTCGAGGCGTTTGAGCGCCACAAAGGCGCAACCCTCGGTGGGCACAAGGCCGTTGGCGTCGCGGTGAAAGGGCCGGCTCTGCCCGGTGGGGCTGAGCGCCTGAAGGGCATGAAAGCCGATGTTCAAAAAGAGGGGGTCGGCGCGGTTGACCGCCCCGGCCAGCACCAGATCGCTCTGGTGGGAGCGCAGCCGCTCGATGCCCAGCTTGATGGCGTAGAGCGAGGAGGCGCAGGCCGCGTCCAGCGCTGCGGCCGGCGCCTCGGGGCGGCCCAGCGCCCGGGCGATAAGATGGGCCGGAAGTCCGCTCATATGGCGGTCGAGACGCCGGGAGAAGTTCGCCGCGTCGCTTCGCGAGGCCCGGCGCGCGTCGCGCAAAACCTCCGGGAGATGGTCTTCTTCGACGCTCTTTGCCATCCCCTCGCTGGGGAGCGAGAGGTTGCCTAAAAAGATCGCCAGGCGGCCTTCATCACGTTTTCTGGCCTGAAGGTAGGCCAACTTCGCGGTGTGCACCGACCACTGCACCAGAGGGTCGATGTGGCGCATCACCTCGGCGTCCAGCGCGTAGTCTTCCGGGTTGAAGACCTCGTCAAAGCCCGTGACATAGCCCCCGGGGTTGTTCCAGCCCGGCTTACCCATCACGCGGGCGGGCTCGGCGCGCCAGCGCTCCGGGTCAGGAGGGCTGAGAAGATCGCGGCCCGCCAGAAGGTTTTGCCAGAACGCCTCTGGCGAGAGCGATCCGGGGAAGACGCAAGACTGACCAACGATGGCCACGGGGGTGGGGCGACTCATAGAAGCTGCTCGGAGCGAAAGTACATCTCAAGGCCGCGAAGGGTCGCAGCGAGTTGGCCGTCGGCGCAGCGAAGATCGAGATCGAAGATGGCGCGGTGGGCATTGACGTCGCGGGTGCGCGCGAGCAGCTCGACGGGGCCGTCGCACTGGCTCAACCCCAGATCCACAAACTCGGCGATGGCCGTGGGCAGGTTGGCGCGCCCGTCGGAGAGCGCCGCCTGGGTCAGCGCCAGCTGCAATGCCCCGTCGACCAGCGCCGGATCACCGGCCCAGCTTGCGGTCTTCCAGCCGGCGTCGACTGCGCGCAGCAGTGTGGCGCAGGCGTCGGGGTGGCCCAGGCCATCGGCGGCGCGGATCAGGCGAAAGGGGCCGGTGTGAAAGAGGCAGCGCTCGTAGACCGCGTCGACGTCGAGCGTCGCGTCTTCGAAGCGCTCGGGGATGCTCAGCGGCGTGACCGTGGGTTGAGCCTCCGCCATTGTTTTGGCGCTGAAGCGGCGGTTGCCCTCCTCATCGAGGACCTCCAGAAGGAGGTCTTCTGTGCCGGCCTGCGCCGTGGCGCGAAGTTCAAAACGCCAGCAGGCGTCGGGACTCTCGAAGTTCTCCAGCGTGACGCCACGCAGCACTTTGAAGTCGCGCAGGCGCAGCGTGTCGGCCGCCGGAATGGCCTGGCGCGCGATGGCGTGCAGCCAGTCCAGTGCGACGGCGGCCGGGAGCACCGGGTGCCCCTGGACGCTGTGGCCTTTTAAGAAGTCGTGGGTACGCGCGCTGACGAAGGTCGTGGCGCGGGCGCGCACCGCGTCGTCGAGAAGTCCGTCGCCGAGCACGATCTCGGTGCCCGCCGCGTCTTCGCGAAGTTCGCAGACGAAGGCGCGGGCGCCGGCGTGGAGATCGATGAGCGAGACGCCGCGCGATTCAAAATGGGCGCGCAGCGAGGCGTCGACCATGCCACCGTCCCAGGGGCCCCAGCCCAGCGAGCGGGTCAGAAGGGCGGGGCGGTCGGGATGGTTTTTGGCGCGCTCGGCGGCCTGTGCGGCGACGACCTTGTTGAGGGTTTCGTTGGCCATGGCGTAGTCGACCTGGCCTGTGTTGCCGGTGCGGGCGGCCACCGAGGAGAACGCGCCGATAAAACGCAGCGGGTCGTCGGCGCTGACCTCCAGCAGAGCGCGCAGGCCGTCAACTTTGGTGTCGAAGACGAAGTTGAAGTCGTCATCCGACTTCTGGTCGATGGTCTTATCGGCCAGCACCCCGGCGGCGTGCAGCAGGGCGGTGGGAGGGCCGAAGTCGTTACGCACGGTCTCAAACGCGCGGTGCAGCGCGTCGCGATCGCGCACATCGGCGACCAGGTAGCGGGCGCGAGCGCCGGCGGCCTCCATGGCGGCGAGGGTCTGGCGAACTTCTCGTTGCGCCAGCGTCTTCGCCGCCATACGGCCAATCTCCTTCAACGAGGGCGACTCACCGGCGGAGCGTGCCCGGGTAAGAAGCACGCGTTTGATCTCGGCGTCGGTCCGGGCCTCTCGAAGCTCGGCGGGCTCCTCGTCGAGGGCGGTGCGGCCGAGCAGGATGATGGTCGGCTGCGCCTGCCTGGCAAGCTCAATGAGGCAGTGCGCGGTCACGCCGCGGGCGCCGCCCGAAGCGATGAGGATGTCGGAGGCACCCAGGGTCAGGGGGCCCTCTGTGGGCGCGTCGGTCTTTGTGGCGCGCAGGGTGTAGCGCAGGAAGTTCGCCGCCAGGGCGACCTCAAGCTCCGGGCCGCCGCCGAGAAGTTCGTCGGCCAGGCGGCGCGCGACCGCCTGCGGGTCACGACCCTGGGACGCGACATCGATGGATTTGACGAGGGTCGAAGGCCACTCCAGGGCCGCCGTTTTGGCCAGCGCACTCAAGCCTCCGAGCCAGGCGCGGGGCCCCTGCGGGACGTCGCTCAGCCCGAAGGAGCCGCCGGTGTCCTGAATCAGCGCGTAGGTCTGCAGGGTGGTCTTCCGGGCGGCGAGTCGCGCGCAGGCGAAGGCGTTGCGCTGAAGGTGCAGCGCGCTATCGACGTCGGGGGTCTCGCGCAGCCCCCGGAGGTCGAGAAGTTGCGCAACCGCGCCATCTTCATCGAGTTCGTCGACGACGTCTGCCTGGTAGCCGCGCTCGCTGAGAAGTCCGGCCAGCGCGTTGGCCACGCCCCCCCGATCGTCGATCACGGTGATCGGAGCGTTGCTCAAAAAGGTCAAACCCGCCGACGGCGCCGCCACACGCTCCACCGCGTAGCGGGTGGGGAGCGGGACGGTCACCGCCGACGGTTCAGATTTTCCCAGGCTGTTGTCCTCCGCAGCGCCGGTGGAGCCGAGCGTGTTCATATACCCGACGATGTCGCCGAGCGTCTTGAGCGAGGCCATCTTCGAGGGGTCAAGCTCGGGGAGCTCGGGCAATTTCTCCTGGACGGCCGAGAGGATCTCGACGCGCTTGATGGAGTCGATGCCCAGGTCGGCCTCAAGGGCCATGGAGGCGTCGAGCATCTCGGCGGGATAGCCGGTCTTGTCGGCGACGACGTCCATAAACGTCGTGGTGAGGTCGGCCGCCGGTGCGCTCGCCGGGGCATTTTGCGTGACCGTGGGTTGCGCCTGGGCGTTGTTTTGTGCGGGTGAACCGCCACTCTGCGCCGGCGCGGTGCTCTGCAGGTAGGCGACGATATCGCCGAGCGTTTTGAGCGAGGCCATCTTCGAGGGGTCGAGCTCGGGGAGCTCCGGCAACTTCTCCTGGACGGCCGAGAGGATCTCGACGCGCTTGATGGAGTCGATGCCCAGGTCGGCCTCAAGGGCCATGGAGGCGTCGAGCATCTCGGCGGGGTAGCCGGTCTTATCGGCGACGACGTCCATAAAGGTCGTGGTGAGGTCGGCCGCGGGTGCGCTCGCCGGAGCGTTTTGCGTGACCGTGGGTTGCGCCTGGGCGTGGTTTTGTGCGGGTGAACCGCCACTCTGCGCCGGCGCGGTGCTCTGCAGGTAGGCGACGATATCGCCGAGCGTTTTGAGCGAGGCCATCTTCGAGGGGTCGAGCTCGGGGAGCTCCGGCAACTTCTCCTGGACGGCCGACAAGATCTCGACGCGCTTGATGGAGTCGATGCCCAGGTCGGCCTCAAGGGCCATGGAGGCGTCGAGCATCTCGGCGGGGTAGCCGGTCTTGTCGGCGACGACGTCCATAAATGTGCGGGCGAGGTCAGCCGAAGGCGTGGTCGTCGGGGCACTCGCCGCTGGTTGCGACACGACCCTGGGTTGCGTCACCGCCTGATTCTGTGCGGGTGCGGCGGTGGTCGCGCCATGGCCATTGAGGCTGGCAGCCGAGGTTTGGGAACGCAGCCCACCCATTAAGGGGTGGACGGCGTGGTAGCGGTCCTCGCGATCCTGCCAGGCGACAGGTGCGACCGGGGGTTGCGGCGTGACCGGGGGTTGGGGGGCGACCGGGGGTTGGGTCTGGGCCTGCGCACGGTAGCCGTTCACCGGGGCCTGAGGCATGACCGTGGGTTGCGTCACAGCTGCCTGCGGTGCGGGGATCGAGGGTGCCACCGGCACCTGACCGCCGGCCTGGCACCACTGCGCAAAGGAGGTCTCCATCGCCTGCATGTACGCCATCTGGGCCTGGGCTACCGAGCGCTCCATCAGCTGCAGATAGGCCATGTGGCTGTCGGCCATCGCACGCTGATACTCCGCAAAGGCCTGCGCCGACGCCGGCGCTGTCGGTTGACCTGCAGCCGGTGCCTGCCCGTTGCGATACGCCTGCTGCGTGGGCGCTGCCGGCTGGCCCGGAGCCGTCGGCTGACCATTCGTATACTGCTGCTCACTCATCGTCGTTTTGTCCCTGGTAGAATCGTGGCTCGTGTCGTGGGCCGCATAGGCCGCCGGAGCAAAGGCGCCTCGAAGATCCGATGTGCTCGAAGTGGTCGAAGTGGTCGAAGTGCTTGAAATATTTGAGGAATTTAAAGTGTCTGGGCTGTCCGGAGAGGTTGAGACATCCGGACGAACCGCCACATCGGGGTTGGGCGCCGGCAATGCCGCCGCGCCCCCTTCGGGCGGGTAGGGCCGGCCGTAGTTCGCACCGTTGAGCTTGATTGTGAACTTCGAGCGCGGGCGCTCACGCGGGTCGCTCGGTGTGGCGTAGCCCTCCCAGAGCGCGCCGAAATCAAGCGCGATGCCCAGCGCGCTCAGGCGTCCCAGCGCTTCAAAGAGGGCGGTGACGTCATCTTTGCCACGGGCGTCGAGGGCGATGGTCTCAAAGTCTTCACCGCTCAAGATGCGCTTGACCAGCCCGCTGAGCACACCCTGGGGGCCGACCTCCACAAAGGTGCGAGCGCCCGCTTCGTGCATCGCGCGGATCATCTCCACAAAACGCACCGGCGAGCTGATCTGAGCCTGGAGGCTCTGTCGGATCGCGTCGGCGTTGTCGGGGGTGTAGGCCCGGGCGCTCACATTGGCAAAAGCCTCGCACTTCAAGTCACCAAAAGCCTGCTCGCCAAGAAACGCACCGAAGGCCGGCGCCGCATCGGCCACAATCGGGGAGTGGAAGGCGGTGGCCACCGGCAGGCGAATAAAGGTGATGAGCTGCTCGTCGAGGAAGCTCTCGGCGGTCTCAATCGCCTCCACCGAGCCCGAGATCACGACCTGAGTGGGGCTGTTATCATTGGCGATCACGACGTCTGCGTCGCATCCGCTCAGAACCTCGCGGAGCTCGTCGGCCGCCATGCGCACCGCGCACATCGCGCCGCTTGTGGTGGTGGCAGCCTCAGCCATCAGCTGGCCGCGACGCGCGGCGATGTTGAGCATGGTGGCGGGGTCAAAGGCGCCGGCGGCCTGCAGCGCGCTGACCTCTCCGTAGGAGTGGCCGGCGACCATATCGGGCTTGAGTCCCAGGGCCTGCAGCATCGCCTGGCGGGCCAGGCTGTCGGCGCCGATGGCCGGCTGAGCCCACTCCGTCTCGCGCAGCGCAAGCTCCTGGGCTTCTTTTTGTTCTTTGCCAAACGCCGGCGGCGGAAACACCTTATGGTGCAGCCCCAGCGGTGCGGCGGTATCCCAGACCTCGCGGGCGCGATCAAAGGCCATCGCCAGATCGGCACCCATGCCCACGTACTGACTTCCCTGACCCGGGTACAAAAAGGCGACCTTGCCCTGGGTGCTCGCACCCTGGCGCACCCACATCCCGGGAAGATCGAAGTCGATCTTCTCGGCGTCGAAGTTCGCCAGCGCCTGCGCGATCTTTTTGCCGAGCTCGTCGAGCGATCCGGCGATCAGCGCCAGGCGAATCGATGACCGGGGGTTGAACGTCGACTGCGAGTTATGCGCCTTAAAGGCCAGCAGTTCGCGTTTGTCGCCCTCATCGTCCGGCTGCACCTCAAGGTTCTTTTGAAGCGACGTCAGCGTGTGTTTGAGCGAGCCGAGATCGTCGGCGCCGTAGACAAAAAGCTCGGTCTTGAGCGCGCGCAGGCGATCGGGCGTTTCGGCCGGTCCCTGGTACTCCTCCAGCGCGACGTGGAAGTTGCTGCCGCCAAATCCAAACGAACTAAGACCCGCGCGTCGCGGATGATCGTCGCCGCGCACCCAGGGTCGCGCCTCGGTGTTGAGGTAGAAGGGGCTCTCGTCGATGCCCATCTTCGGGTTGGGCTGGCCCACCTTGATGGTGGGCGGGAGCACCTTGTGATGCAGCGCCATCACGACTTTAAACAGACCGGCGGCGCCGGCGGCGGCCTTGGTGTGGCCGATCTGACTTTTTACCGAGCCCAGCGCGCACCACGGTTGGTTGGTGGTTTCTTGAGTGTTTTCAGAGTCTTGCGGGGTTTTGTTTCCGCCAAAGGCCAGGCGTAAACCCTCAAACTCCGCGGCGTCGCCGGCGCGGGTGCCGGTGCCGTGCGCCTCGACAAGCTCAATGGTCTCGGGGGCAAATCCGGCGCGCTCGTGCGCGCGGCGCAGCGCTTTGGCCTGACCCTCGGGGAGCGGCGCGTACACCGACAACGAGCGACCGTCGGACGCCGAGCCCAGCCCTCGGATCACCGCATAGACTTTATCCCCGTCGCGCTCCGCATCCTCCAGGCGCTTCATCGCAAACATTCCCATGCCTTCGCCCATCAACGTGCCGTCGGCACCGTCGGCGAAGGGGCGGCAGTCGCCACTGGGGGAGAGCGCCGGGGTTTTGGAGAAACACATGTACATGAAGATGTCGTTAAAGCAGTCCACCCCGCCGGTGATCACGACATCGGAGTGCCCGAGATAGAGCTCATTGAGCCCCATCGCCATCGCCGAGAGTGAGGAGGCGCACGCCGCATCCGTGATGCAGTTGGTGCCGCCGAGGTCGAAGCGGTTGGCGATGCGCCCGGCCACCACGTTGCCCAGAAGTCCCGGGAAGGTGCTCTCCTGCCAGGGGGTGTACTGCGCGGCGATGCGGTCGCAGATCTCCTGGGCTTTGCGCTCACCGATGCCCTGCTCGCGCAGCGCGCGCAGCCACTGGGGGCGCTGCAGGCGAGAGGCGGCCTGAATCAGGAGCTCCTGACCGGCGGTCACCCCTAAGATGATGCTCATGCGCTCTTTGTCCATCGACTCGAACTGGCCTTTAAAGGCGTCGTCGAGCACCTGGCGCGCCACGATCAGCGCGAGCAATTGCGTCGTGTCGGTGGCCGGGATCATCGTCGGCGGGATGCCAAAGGCCACCGGATCAAAATCCACATCGGGCAAAAAGCCGCCACGTTTGCAGTAGGTCTTGTCGGCGTCGCCCGGCTCCGGGTCGAAATAATCTTCGATCAGCCAGTGCGAAGGCGGCACCTCGGTGATGAGGTCGTTGCCCTCCATGATGTTCTGCCAGAAGCGTCCCGGGGAGGCCGAGGCCGGAAAGAGCGCGCTCAAGCCAACGATGGCCACCGGCGGGTGGTCGCCGCCGGCGTGCAGGTTGTCATCCTGCGAGGTGCTGGCGTCTGGCGAGGAGGGGGCCGAAGAAGACGTGGGGATAAGAGGCATAAGTCCTACTGCGTCAATAGCGCCGACCGGGGGTCAGCGAGACTCGAGTTCAAAACGAGAGGTTCCGAGCGTCGGGAGTGTGGACGCCGGGCAGGCCTGGTCAAGCCAGCGGCAGCGGCCGATGGTCAAAGGCATCGGGGGGGATGGCCGCGCCGAAGGCGCGCAGCTGGGAGGCGCGCGTCTGGCGAGCGGCGCCCTCCATCAGGTTGAGCGCCATCTGGTCGACGTGGCGCGCCTCCAGAGGTTCCAGAAAACTGCCGCGCGCCCAGTCGTTAAAGGCGCCCTGGGCCGGCCCCATCCACACCTGGTAGTCGAGCTGACGCCCCTCCACGCCCTCAATGGCCCAGCGGCTGGAGAGGCCCAGGTACCATCGGCAGACCAGCGCCAGGCGGTGGCGCGGGTCGCGCTCGGCGCGCTCGATCTCCTGCGGATCGCGGGTTTGAAAAAAGTCGCGCGTCTTCTGCCAGACCGCTTCCATGGGCTGCTGGAAGATCTCGCGCTCGAGCTTCTCGCGAACCTCCGGCTCGATCGCCTCAATGGAGGGGTAGGTCGAATACACTTCGAAAAGACGTCGGGCGCGGGCGGCGAAGAAGTTGCCGCGCTTTAAGACCTGAACCTCAACGCCCATCTCAAACATATCGCCGGCCGGACACATCGTCACATCGGCAAAGCGCGCGCTGGCGAGCATCTTTTTGACCGCCGGCGATTGATTCGCCTCGATGCTGGCCTGGTTGATGGAGCCGGTAAGCACAAAGGCTGCGCCCAGCCCGAAGGCCGCGGCCACGGCCTGCGGCGTACCCAGCCCGCCGGCCGCGCCCAGACGCACCGGTGTGGCAAAGCCAAACTGGCGCTGAAGATCGTCGCGCAGCCGCGCGATCACCGAGAAGAGCGGCCCGAGCGGGCGGCGGTCGGTGTGACCGCCGGAGTCCGACTCCACGGTGATGTCGCTTGCCACGGGAAGGTCTCGTGCGAGCTGCGCTTCTTCGGCCGTGATCTTCTGCTCGGCCACCAGCTGATCGAGCAGCTTCTGCGGGGCGGGCTTCAGAAAAGGTTCCGCGACTTCCGGCCGTGAGATCTTGGCAAACAAAAAGTTTGAGCGCTGCACCCGACCGTGGGCGTCGCGAAAGAGTCCGCGCACCGCATAACGCACCACCGCCGGGGTCAGGCGCATAAAGGCCGAGGCGGAGACCCGGCGCACCCCGCGGCTTAAGAAGAGCTCGACGGTGGCCATCTCCAGCGCGGGTTCCTGCGGCGAGTGGATCAGGTTGGCGCCAAAGGGCAGGTTGTGCGGGTTGAGTGCGGCGGCGGTGCGGTCGATATAATCGGCCATCCGCTCCAGCGAGAGGCCGGCGGTGCCCAGAAACCCGAGCATGCCGGCGCGTGCCAGGCGAATCACCATCTCGGGGCTGGTGATGCCGTTGGCCATCGCGCCGCCCACGTAAGGGAAGCGCAGCCCGTGGGTCTCGCAAAAGGCCCTGTCGCCGAGCCACTCCGGGTACATCGGCGGCAGGGTCGCCAGGTGTTCATAGCCGCTCGCCGCATCGAGGTGGCGCGCGTCAAAGCTCACACCGATGCGACCGCCGGAGGGCTCGCGCACGATAAAGGCGGTCTCGCGCACCCGGTGGGCGGCCTCGCGAAGCTGCGCCGGGGCAAAAGCCGGCGCCTCGGGTGCATCCGCCCCGGAGCTCGGGGCGCTGCTGAAGGTGATATCCATCACCATAAAGTAGGTCCTGCAAACGACATGATTCAGTGAGCGCGCCGCCTTGTATGCAACATCATCAAAGCGGCGATGGGCCAATTTCGCGGGAGCATACAACGGGAGTTGGGGAAGGTACAGAGGGGGCTGTCGTCGCCAGAAGGGCCTCTCGGTGAGGGGGGCCTGTGCAGGCTCGCGGTCGCACTTCTACCTCATAGCAAAGGACCGTGGGTCATCGCGGGAGGGTGACCGAGGGTCGCACAACGACCTCGTCGCAAAGGACCCTGGGTCGTGCGCGAGAGACGACCCTGGGTTGCATGATCACGTGGGTTTATGCGGTTGCGAGGCGACCGTGGGTCGTCGCGGGAGGGTGACCGAGGGTCGCACAACGACCTCGTCGCAAAGGACCCTGGGTCAGTCATCGGAGATGACCCGGGGTTGCATGATCACGTGGGTTTATGCGGTTGCGAGGCGACCGTGGGTCGTCGCGAGAGGGTGACCGAGGGTCGCACAACGACCTCGTCGCAAAGGACCCCGGGTCATGCGCGAGAGACGACCCTGGGTTGCATGATCGCGTGAGTTTATGCGGTTGCGAGGCGACCGTGGGTCGTCGCGAGAGGGTGACCGAGGGTCGCACAACGACCTCGTCGCAAAGGACCCTGGGTCAGTCATCGGAGATGACCCGGGGTTGCCTGATCTCCAGATGACAGGGGCTTGAGACGCGGTGGGATTGGACCCGAGCGCCTAACCGTTTACACTCCATGCAGCCTGCGCCTTTGCCCTGGACCTGTTGGAGCGTTGCGATGACCAAACACCTGCCCACTGTAATCTTAAGGCATTGCCCTGACTATGAGCCCGAGCGCATTGAGCGTCTGGCGGTGGAGGGGCTCGATACGCTGGGCCTGCAGCCTCACGGGCGCACGCTGGTCAAACCTAACGTGGTGGCGTCTGGCGAGATGTTCCCCCACGCCTACACCCGCGCGGAGTTTGTAGAAGGCATCCTGCGCGCCCTCAAAAAGCGTGGCTCCAACATCAAAGAGCTGGCCGTCGGGGAGCGCAGCGGTATCACCATCCCGACGCGCTACACCTTTAAGAACGCGGGATATTACGAGATGGCCCGCCGCGTGGGGGATGTGAAGCTCTATCATTTTGAGGAGTCCACCCAGGTGGAGATTCCCCTCTACCACCAGGGCCGGTTGCGCGACTCGTTCTATACGCCGGAGCCGGTGGCGCGCGCCGACTTTTTTGTGAACTGCCCCAAGTTCAAGGCGCACCCCTGGACGACGGTCACCTTCAGCATGAAGAACTACATCGGCATCCAGGATGATCGGCATCGCCTCATCGATCACGATCACGCGCTCAACTACAAGGTGGCCGACCTTCAGTACATCACCCAGCCGCAGTTCATCGCCACCGACGCGATCATCGCCGGGGAGGGGCGCATGCTCACGCCGCTGCCTTATCGGCTGGACATGATGCTGATGGGCAACAACCAGGTGGCTTTTGACGCGGTCTGCTGCCACATCATCGGAGTTGACCCGATGACCGTCGATCACATTCGTCTGGCGCATGAGCGCGGGTTTGGGCCGGTGGATCTCTCGCAGATCCGCATCGTCGGTGATGTCTCACTCGCGGAAGCGCAGGAACGCGCGGTGAACTTCGAGGTCGGGCTGATTCGCGTCGAGGAGTATTTCAAAGACACCAACATCCGCGCCTACTCCGGTCGGCCCCCCAGCCAGACCGACGACTACTGCTGGGGCGGCTGCCCCGGGGCGCTGGAAGAGGCCATCGAGATCTTAAGGGTCTACGACGCGTCGGCCGACGCGAAGATCCCACCGATGCACATCGTCTTCGGCGCCTACGAGGGGACGATCGACGCCAAACCCGGCGAAAAGGTCGTGTTCATGGGCGACTGCGCCACCTATCAGGGAAAAATCGGCGAACACGACGTGCACATCGAGAGCCTGTATCGGGATCGCACCGAGCTTAACCCGGAGACCTACAAGGTTGACGACATCTTTAAAAAGATGCTCAAGGTGGAGCAGAAGTTTTTGGGCGCGCGAAAAACCGAGGTGATGCGCATGGCCGGCTGCCCGGTCAGCGTGGCCGAGCAGGTCTTGATGCTGGTGAAGATGGGACGAACCAAAAACCCCTACCTCGACCCGCGCACCTCGGTGGACTTTGTGAGCTGCTACCTCTCCTCGCGCACGCGCACTGCGCTGAGCCGAATTTTTGGGACCCCTTATCAGCGCAGCGGTCCCTCGGTGCGCGGGGACGCGCGGCCCGCTCAAAACCTTCCGCCGGCCGGGGCGGAGAGCGAGAGCACCTCGTAAGTTCGCAACCAGGATTTTTCGACCAGAGTCTTTCGACCAGGGAGGCGGCTGCTCGCCAGCGAGGATCATTGCTGGCGAGGAAGGCGCGACTCTGTTCACGTTGCGGGGTTGCTACGAGGTAGGAGAATGACCGTGGGTCGCCGGACAGGCGCATGAATACAGGGTGAGGTGCGACCCAGGGTCGTTTGGAGCGGGGTAGGTGTGAGGCATCATTCGGGTGACGTTGAACGACCCAGGGTCATCGAAATTGGTCGAAATGAAACGACCCAGGGTCACCGAAATTGGTCGAAATGAAACGACCCAGGGTCACCGCTCACCCGCATCGCGTAGGGTCGAGAGCCAACCCTGGGTTGTCTGAGGTTGGTGATTTTCGACGACCCAGGGTCACCGACCTCCGGCGATTTTCAACGACCCAGGGTCACCGACCGGCGGCGATTTTCAACAACCCAGGGTCACCGACCGCCGGCGATTTTCAACAACCCAGGGTCACCGACCACCGGCGATTTTCAACAACCCAGGGTCACCGACCGCCGGCGATTTTCAACGACCCAGGGTCACCGACCGGCGGCGATCTTCAACAACCCAGGGTCACCGGTCGCCGGCGATTTTCAACAACCCAGGGTCACCGACCGCCGGCGATTTTCAACGACCCAGGGTCACCGCTCACCCGCATCGCGTGGGGGCGAGAGGCAACCCTGGGTTGTCTGAGGACGAGGAGCTACACGTCGCATCCGGCCTCCGGGAGTTGCGAATCGATACAGCGGGACGCTGGTGAAAACGCGCTTTGTTGCGCATGCTCAGTCCTACTGATGTGACCGCGATGCCCTCACCACCGAGGGCGCTGACTACTGGAAGACGGGGAGATGCGATGTTGCCGTGGAGCGCCTTGTTTCAAAGAACCTTGATCGTCGTGATGATGGCGGCCGCGGGCGTGGCCTGCGGGGATGGCGATCCGGACGCCCGGCGCCCGGTGGACGCGGGAGCCGACGCCGGCGCTCCGGATGCTCCTCCGCAGGATGCCTCCGACGACGGCGGTTCCACCGACCCCGACACCGATGACGCCGGCGGCGAGCACGACGCGGAGGTCGATGGTGGCGGGGATGCCGATGATCCTGATGATCCCGACTCGCCGCGCGCGGTGGACTGCGCGCCGCTTCCCGAGAGCGGCGGCACGATCGTGGCCGTCGATCCCTCCATGGCCGCGCAGCTCCCACAGCTTGTGCGCCAGGCCCAGGCCAACACCACCTTTGTCTTCGCTGCCGGCACTTACGCGCTCACCGAGACGCTGCACGTGCGCGCCCGGGGCGTCACGCTGCGCTCGGCCGACGATGACGCCGAGAGCGTGGTGATCGACGGGGGCTACAACGTCAACTCCTTGCTGCTGATCAACGCCGGCGAGGTGACCGTCGCGCACCTCACCCTGACCCGGGCGCTGCACCACCCCATCCACGTCTCACCGGCCAGTGATGCGACGGAAAACCTTTTGGGCACGCGCATTTACGGGGTGCATATCGTCGACGGGGCGCAGCAGTTTATCAAGATCAACCCCAACGGCGCGCGCAGCGCGTTTGTAGACGAGGGGCTTGTGGCCTGCTCGCGTTTTGAGCTCACCGACGCCGGCCGCCCCCGTGTCGATCGCAGCGGCACCGGCTGCTACACCGGCGGCGTCGACGGTCACGCCGCGCGCGGCTGGGTGGTGCGCGACAACCATTTCAAAGACATCTACTGCGCTGGCGAAGGCCTGGCGGAGCACGCGGTGCATTTCTGGTCGGCCTCGCGCGAGACGGTGGTGGAGCGCAACTTGATTGAAAACTGCGCCCGTGGCGTGGGGTTTGGGCTCTCGCAGAGCGGCGGCGATCGCGACTACGCCGACAACCCCTACCCCGGAGTCGAGGGGTATATGGGGCATATCGACGGCATCATCCGCAACAACATCATCGTGGCCGACATCGACTACTACGACACGGGCATCGAGCTTGCGCAGGCCCACGGCGCGCGCGCGATCCACAACACGATCTTCGACGCGGAGGCGGCCAACCGCTTCAGCTCCATCGACTACCGCTTCCCCAACACCTCGGTCGAGATCCGCAATAACCTCGTGGGCCGCATCACCCGTCGAAATGAAGCCGCCGGTGAGGTGGACCACAACCTGGAGGGCATCGACGCAGGGCTCTTTGAAGACGCCCCGGGCTTGAACTTCCACTTAGCCGCCTCGGCCACTGACGCCATCGACCAGGGCGTGGTGGTGGAGCAGGCCGGCCTGGACATCGACGGGGAGCCCCGCGACAGGGGCGCCGCGCCCGACATCGGGGCGGATGAGCGCTGAGCGACACGGGCGTTGTCGCACATGGTCGCAGCGTTGCGAGGGGGTATTCGGACGACCGTGGGTTGGGTTTGAGGCGCATAGCTACAGGCGGAAGTCCAACCCACGGTCATCGTATGTGGGGTAGGAGTGAGGCGACTCAGGAGGGCGTGAGCGCGGCGAGTCGCGCGCGCTCCTCGGCGGCGCGGGTGCCGCGGTCGATGCGCTCCCACTGCTGGATGGCCAGGCGAAGCAGGGGGGCGGCCAGCGCGAGCTGGTGATGTTCGATGGCGTGGTCAGCCCCACGACTCAAACACATCGCGATGTCCAGATCGTGGATCTGGGTGGCGCTCTGATCGCGGATAAAGTGGCGCAGCTGCGCGCGGGCATCCTCCCAGCGATGCAGCCCGGAGTAGGCGGCGATGAGCGCGGCGTAAACGTAAGCGCGGTAGGCAAAGAACTGATCCTCGGGGATCTTTGCCAGCAGCGCCTCAAAGGCCGCCAGCGCACCTTCGGTCTCTCCGCAGAAAAGATCGAGGAGCGCCAGGTTGAGGTGCGCAATGTCGGTGATGCGCGCGCCGGACTCGGCCAGCGAGCGAAACGCCGCTTCGTAGAGGCGCCGGGCGCGGGGGTAGTCGCCCTGCTCGCGGGCGATCTCGGCGCGGGTGTTGTACGCGTCGCAGAGCACGTTGGCGTGACCGTAGCTCCGCGCGAGCTCTTCCTGTCTGGCGAGGAGCGCGTCGGCGTCGTCAAAGCGCTGCTGCCGGCGGCGGATCTCGGCCAGCCCGTTGTAGCAATCGGCCAGAGCCCGCACCGGCACCCGGGGGGCCTGCTCCAGGGTGGCGATGGCCTCCAGGTAGGCGGCCTCGGCGGCGGGGACGCGTCCGACAAGCACCAGGGTCCAGGCCCGGCCCTCCTGGCAGCTGGCGTAGGCCACCGGGTCGCCCACCTCGTCATAGAGCGCCAGCGCCTGATCGAAATAGCGCAGCGTTTTATCGTAGATGCTGAACGAGCGGTTGCAGCGCGCCAGCAGCTCGTTGGCACGGGCGCAGGCTGCCGGGAGGTTGAGTACGGTGGCGTGCTCCAGGGCGCGTTCGGCGCGCTCGGTGGCGCGCGCCGCCTCCAGACGTTCGATATGAACGCGGGCTTCCAGAAGATCGAGGTGCACGCCCGGCGCGCTCGCCAGGGGCAATGAGGCGTGGTGAAGGCACGCCAGCGCCCGCGCGCTGACTCGCCTGGCGGCGCTGATGTCGCCCTGGACCAGGAAACGATCGCCGAGCTCCAGAAAGAGGTTCAGCGCCTCTTTATGCGCGTGGGCGCCGGCCAGATGCCTGGCGAGCTGCTCGCGCGCGGCCAGGGTGTTGGCTGCGGCATCGCGCTGGAGCGCGTCGGCCGCCGCGCGGTGAAAGTCGGCAAGGCGCCCGCTCTTGCGCGCATCTTCCAAAAGGGCTTCGCGCAACATGCCCTGCACAAACGCGAAGCTCTCGCGGCTCCCCTCGACCAGGCGCAGGCGCATCAGCTCCGAGAGGAGCCAGGGCGGGGCCTCCACGCCGGCGCGGGCGCAGACGCGCTGCCACAGCGGTACCGAGACGAGCTGACCGAGGACGGCAGCCACCTCAAGAGCCTGTCGGTAGGGGCCGATGGCCGAGGTCTGCACGACCGTGCGCAGGCGCTCAGACCACAGGCTCAAAAGATCGTCCGGCAACGACGCCTCGGCCAGGGCCAGATCAGGGAGTTCGAACCCCCGGGGTCCCGGTTGCAGCAAGCCGCGTTGAATCCAGTCTCCGACAAGTTCAATGGCGAGGAGGGGGTTTCCGGCGCTGCGCTCGGCGATGCGGCGGCCCAGGTCGTGGTGCAACCCGAGGAGGTTGGCCACAAGCTCACGATGCTCCTCGGGAGGCAGCGCGCGCAGCTGAATCTCGCTTAGGGCCGTGGCTTTTGCCCCGTTGGGCTCGCGAAGATCCGCGAGCATCGCCTCGATCTCCTGACGTTCGGCCAGGGCCTCATCGCGCAGGGTCGCCACAATGCAGAGGGGGACCTGCTGCTCGGAGCGAAGGAGCTGCGCACACAGCTTCAGGGCGCTCGCGCCCCACTGCACATCATCAAGGGTCAGCACCAGCGGGCGCGTCGAGGCCTGGGCGCGGATCACCTGCGCCAGGGTGCTGAGCTGGGCGTCCAGGGGAAGCGCGCTCTGCTCTTCAAGCACCCCGGCCAGGCGCTCAAGGCTCGGCGAGTCGAGCTGCGGGTGCAGCGCGCGATGAAGCCGATCTCGAAGCTCCGGGCCGTCGAGCTCCCGCACCCGCAGGTGGTGTCGGACCATGTCGACAAGCGCCGAGGTGCCGGTGTCATCGGCCTTAAAGCGGGCGCTCATGGTGTTGGCCACGCCCAACTCGCGGGCGCGGGTGGCCAGCCAATCGGCCTGGCGAGTTTTGCCGGTGCCGGCTGCGCCGCGCACCACCACAAGGGTGGAGCGCTGGTGGGTGGCCACCTCGCGGAGCGTCTCCCAGAGCTGGTCGCGCTCGGCGTTGCGCCCGACCATCGGGGTGGGGCGCAGGCGGAAGAGCCCCACCCCGACCCCGCCCAACCAGCGGGGCTTTGCCGCCGGGGTGTGGGCCGAGCGCCAGGTGGCCGGAAGCGGCGGCGCGTCGTTTGCTACGGGGTATGCCGCGGTGGGAGTACCCCCGGTGGAGCGCATATTGCGGGGCTCACCTGCAACCCCCGGTCGGGTGGCGAGGGGGGGGAGTGCGGGGGAATGAGGCGCACGCGTGGCCGCCGCGACCTCGCAAAGTGTGGCCAGTGTGCGGGTTGGGGTGGGCATCGCGGCGGGGAGGGTGGGCGTCGGCGCCTGGCGTAACACCCGGTCGGGAAAACGCGCCGCCGGCAGCGTCAGAAGCGCCCAGGCCGCGTCGGCAGCGCACGCAAAACGCGCGCGCGGATCTTTGGCCAGCATGCGCTCCAACCACCCCTGAAGGCCGTCGGGTACAGCGCCGGCCATCACATCCGGCCGGGGGATCGGCGCGTTGGTGTGCTTGTCGTAGAGCCCCACAAAGGAGCGCGCGTCGTAGGGCGGACGGCCGCTTAAGAGTTCAAAGGCCACACATCCCAGCGCATAAAGATCGGTCCAGGGACCGAAGTCACGGCGCTGATCGGTGAACTGCTCCGGCGCCATATAGAGCGGGGTGCCCGAGGCGTTATGCTCCTGGCTGGACTCGGCCGGCGACGCGATGGCGTGGGCGATGCCAAAGTCGGCCAGCTTAAAGCGGACGTGCTCCCCCTGACCAAAACGCAAGATATTGGCCGGCTTGATGTCGCGGTGCACCAGGTCGCGCGCGTGGGCGTGGGCCAGCGCGTCGAGCAGCCCCAGCAAGAGCGCCCGAATCTGCGACCAGCTCATCGCCTCACCCCTCGCCTCAAGGCTGCCGCCGTCGGCAAGCTCCATCACCAGGTAGGGACTCCCCACCCGAAGATCGGGGTGGGAGGGCAAGGGGTCGTCGGCCAGAAGTTCGCCGTAGTCGTACACATGGATGATGCCCGGGTGACGCAGCGAGGCCACCGAGCGCACCTCATCGCCAAAGGCGGCCTGAATCGTGTCGCGCGCCGCGTCCCGGGTGCCAAGCACCTTGACGGCGACCTCCTCGCCCTCCTCACGATGGCGGGCACGCCAGATCGCCCCCATCGCGCCGCGGCCGATAGGCTCCATGAGCTCAAACTGTGGGAACATCGATCGTCGGCTCAAAGCGCGCTCCGGCCATGCCTCAAAAAGACTCTGTGAATCCCGAACCTCGCTGACCTGCGCGCCCTGGTGCGTAAGGCGAAAGATCTCGGCCTATAACGCGGGTCCGGGACGTCCCGTTATTAAGGCATCCCGGCACCGGGGCAATGCGTCACGAGAGGCTTCGCAGGGTGATCGTCTTCAGGCTACCCGCCGTCGTCATGGGCGCAACCCTCGGATGTGACTTTTCTGCACGAGGGGCCGGGGTTAGGCTGTCGCCGCACGATATCCCCCTGACCCTCACACACATTAGGCCTGCTATGTACGACAAACTTCCCAACCTCGCCCCGTACCCCGCACGGGGTGGTTATGCGGATGGCTATGAGCCCGTCGCTCGAACCTTTGCTCGCCAGCTGGAGCGTGGCGAGGAGGTCGGTGCGGGGTTTACGGTGTATCGGCGTGGTGAGTGTGTGGTCGATCTCTGGGGAGGCCTGGCCGATGTGGAATCGCAGGCCCCCTGGCGCGAAGACACCCGCGTGGTGCTCTTCTCGGTGACCAAGGGCTTTGTGGCCATGGCGCTGCATCTTCTGGCAAGTCGCGGCAAGCTCGATTGGGATGCCCCGGTCGAGACCTACTGGCCCGGTTTTGCCCGCAACGGCAAAGAAGGCATGACGGTCGCCACGCTGCTCGGCCACCGCGGTGGCCTGGCGGGCCTGGACACCCCGCTGACAATGGATGACGTCACCAACCCGTCGCGCGCCGCGGTCTTGCTCGAAGCCCTGGAGTCGCAGTCGCCTCTGTGGGAGGTCGGCGCCGATCAGGGCTACCACGCCATCACCTTTGGGATGTATGCCCGCGAGCTCTTTGAGCGCATCTGCCCGGGCGAAGATCTCGGGGAGTTCTTGCGTCGCGAGCTCTTTGAGCCGCTGGGCTCCGATGTGTACCTGGGGACGCCGGCGCAGTTTGATAAGGACATCGCGACCCTCTATCCGCCGGCGAAGCCGGCGCGGGTGGCGAAGATGCTCACCAACGCCCTGACCCAGCCTCAATCCACCGAAGCCCGCGTGCTCGGCCAGTTCGTGCGCCGCGGCTCGCCGATGCGCCGCGCGTTTCTGAACCCACAGGTCCCCGGCGATGATGTGACCGTCTACAATAAGCCGCCGGCGCGCCGCGCGGTGCTGGGCTGGGCCTCGGCCACCGGCAGCGCCCACGGCGTGGCGCGCGCCTACCTGCCTTTCGCCTCAAAAGGCAAGTTTGAGGGCCGGCGCTACCTCAAGGCCACCTCGCTCAAGTCGGTCTATGCTCGCCAGGGCTGGTCGCCTAACGATCTCGTGCTGCAAAAGCCCATCGGCTGGTCGCACGGCTTCTGCAAAGAGGAGCGCCACCTCTTCTCGCCAAACCCCGAATCCTTCGGGCATCCGGGGATGGGCGGCGCGCTGGGCTGGGCCGACCCGGTCGAAGAGATCGCCATCGGCTATGCGATGAATTTTATGGACTGGCATATTCGCTCCCCGCGCGCGCTGGCGCTCTGCCGCGCGCTCTACGACAGCCCGGGGGTGGTGGAGGGCTGAGTTTTCCACAGCCTTTTCAGAGCGTCTTTGCACAAAAAAGCCCGCACCACCTCTTAAGGTGGCGCGGGCTTTTTCATTTATGTGCGATTCACGCGCGGGCTCGGGAGTAAACACCGAAGCCCCCACGCGACATGTCGCTTAGTTGGTGCAGACGTTGCCGGCGCGGCATTCATCCAGCGCCGAGAGCTGGTCGAAGAAGTTGCCGTCACAGGCAACAACCTCCAGGCGATCGACGCAGCTGTCGAACTGCGTCTCATTGATCCGCCCGTTGCCGCACTCATCGGCCGGCCAGGCTTCGTTGAAAAGATCGGTCTGATCGATGACGCAGTCCGAGACGGTTTCGTAATCCTGACCGTCACCAATGTTGCCGCACTCATCGGCGCGGTCGCAGTAGGTCTCGGCGGCCTCATCGCGGTAGTCCTCACGCGTGGGCTCTCCGCAACCAAAGAGGGGAAGGGCCAGGGCGAGCATAAGAGACGATTTCAGCACTGCAGTGATGCGCATGTCATCCTCCATACATGAAATACAAGTTACCAACGAGGGGCCGAACTACCCCGATAGCTTAGGGCGTAAGTAAGGGGCTACGGCTTGCGAACCTGCGTTTTGGACCTGCTGATGAAGCCGGGGTTGGAGAAGATATCGCCTTGGAGCGGATAAGTAGTGGTAAGACCCCAGATCGCACAAAGTCTGGCGAAGGTGGAAGGAATCGTACATCTACAATCTATGGCGAGAAGGCCCCAAACGCGAACGTCTCGGGCTTGATAGGGGGACGGGCCTCGCCGGTGCGGCAGGCTGCCGCTTCGTGGCGAGAAGTTCTTGGGGTGAGCTGATAACGACTCTTCCCCAACCCCGGCTTCATCAGCATTTGTTTGTCTGATCACCTGCTCTAAGGTTCAAGTAACGCCTTGCTAAGATTGGTTCGCGGTGGCCCCCCAGAGGCGCCGGGATAACGCGATGGCTGCCCGTAGGCATTCCATCTTCAAAAGGTCCGACGCTGAGAGAGGCGGTGTGTCTCCCACACTGTAATCACATGTAGGATACAGGTCAAAGATTGCTCCCCCTTTCGGGGGAACTTTTTGCCCGCGCGACGTTCGCCGTGCGGGCGCAACGCTCAGGGATTGAGGCCCTCGACCAGAGTCTGCAGGTTGTAGACGGCCATCTCCAGCTGCAGCTCATCCTGAACTCTGGCGAGCTGGGCCAGGCGCAGCTGATCCTGGGCATTGATCACGTCGAGTTGGGTGGCGACGCCATAGCGAAACGCCGTCTCGGCCTGCTCCACGCCGCGTTGGGCGAGCTCCAGCTCGGTGACGCCGCTGTCGAGCTGAATGCGCGCGGCTTCGACGTCGGCGCGGGCCTGGTCGATCTCCGAGGCGATCTGGTGGCGCGTCTGCTCCTGGCGCAGCTCGGCGGCGACGCGCTGGGCCTGGGCCTGCTTGAGCTGCGCTTCGCGCAGCCCCCCGTCCCACAGCGTCCACTCCGCGCCCAGGGTCAGCACCCAGCGCGGGTCACCGGGCGCAAGCGCGGTGGATTTTCCGCCGCCGTAGCTAAACGTCGCCGAGAGTGAGGGCAGATACTGGTAGTAGATATCTTCGATGCCCAGGTCGGCGACCTCCATCGCCAGGCGGTTGACCTCAAAGGCGGCGCGGTTTTCTTCGGCGCGCTCCACCAGGTCGTCGCCCTGGACCTCCTCGGGGCGCTCGGGCACCTCGACGTCGAAGTCGTCGTCGGTCTGCAGAAGTTCGGCAAACGCTTTGCGCACCTGGATGTACTGCTGGCGGGCGCGGTCGACTTCTTTTTGCGTTTGCACCGCGCGAAGTTGCGCGCGGGTGAGCTCAAACTCGGTGGCGGTGCCGGCGGCGACCTGCGCCTCGGTAAAGCCGAGCACGGTCTGTGCGGAGCGGGCTTGCTGCACGCTGATGTCGATCATGCGTCGCACCATCACCAGGTTGAAGTAGGTCGAGACCGCGGCCTGATCGAGCGCCTCGCGGGTCATCTCGACCTGGGCCTGCGCCAGATCGCGCTGGGCGTAGGCCTGGCGAATCAGCGGCCAGGAGCGGAAGTTCACCCGCATCGACGCCGCTACGTTCCAGCGGTAGTCGGTCTTGGGCTGCACCACCGAGGGGGGCACCTCGATGCCCGGTGGGAGGCTGTCGCCGAAGTCCAGCACCACCTCTTCCTGGTTGACGGTGTAGTTGCCGCTGGCCGTAAAGCGGGGGAAGAGCGCGCTGTAGGCCTGTCGAATCACGGTGTTGGCCGAGTCGACCTGGTTCTGCGCAAGCTGCACATCGAAGGACTGCTCGCGCACAAGCTGGCGCGCCTCTTCGAGTGTTAGCGTGCGGGCAACATCGATGGTGACCTCGCTCTCGATCTCGGCGTCGTCGAGCGAGCGGCGCTCGATCTGGCCGGGATCATCAACCTCGGGGAAGAGCTCCGCCTCATCGTCGGTCTGGGTCTGCTCCGACACATCGTCGCCAGCCGGCGCCTCCTGGGCGGAGGTGACCGCCGGAAGCACCAGCATCATAAGTGAGAGCACAAGCCCGGCGGCCGCAACGCGTTTGAAGATGCGCTGCGAGAGGTCGGAGAGGCTGTCGAACATCGAGTAGAGCACCGGCACCACGATCAGGGTGAGCAGCGTCGCCACCAGCAGACCGCCGGTGACCGCCACGCCCATCGGACCCCACATCTCCACAGACGCCCCGCCGAAGGTCACCGACTGATCGATGAAGTCGATGCTCACGCCGAGCACGATCGGCAGAAGACCCAGGATGGTGGTGATGGCCGTGAGCATGACCGGGCGGAAGCGCACAAGCCCGGCCTGAATCAGCGCGTCGCGGCGGTCCCAGCCGCGGGCGCGCAGCTGGTTGATGTAGTCGATGAGCACGATCGCGTTGTTCACCACGACCCCGGCCAGGCTGATGATGCCGATGCCGGTCATGATGATGCCAAAGGGCGCCTGGGTGACGATCAGGCTCCACAACACGCCGATGAGGCTCAAGAAGACGGTGAACATGATGATGAAGGGCTGAGCGATGGAGTTGAACTGCGTCACCAGGATCAACAGGATCAAGAAGACGGCGGCGAGCAGGGCGTTGCCCAGAAATGCCGCGGCTTCTTCCTGATCCTGGCTCTCGCCGGTGTAGCGGATCTCGTAACCTGCCGGGAGTTTGAGGTCGGCCAGGCGCTCCTGAGCCTCGGCCAGCGCCACCGCCGGCAGGTAGCCGTCGGCGACGTTGCCACTGACGGTGACCACGCGCTCCTGATCTTTACGTCGAATCGAGCCGCTGCCCCCGCGCACCACGACCTCGGCAACTTCCACAAGCGGGATGTGCACGCCGTCTTTGTTGACGACGGTCAGCTGGCTGATGTCAGCGATGGCCCGGCGGCGATCTTCGGGAAGACGCACCAGGATATCGTACTCCTCATCGGCCTCGCGGAAGACGCCAGCCTCGCTGCCGTTGATGGCCGTGCGCACCGTCTGCGCCACCGACTGCGTGCTCAGCCCGAGGACCGCGGCGCGCGCCCGGTCGATCTCCACATGGATCTCGGGGCGAGTCAGCTCCAGGTTGTCGGTCAGGTCGATGACGCCTTCGATGGTGCGAACTTCCTGCAAGACCTGCTGAGAGATGCTGGCCAGGGTGGAAAGATCATCGCCTGCGATCTCAATGGAGATCGGATCGCCGGTGGGCGGGCCCATGCTCTGGGTCGCCATGATGATCTCGGCGCCGGGGACCTTCGAGAAGGTCTGGCGTAGCTTCTCAATAAAGACGTTGGGATCGCTGGGCTGATCTTCGATCGACTTGAGCTCGACGGTGATCTGACCGTAATGCGGCGCTTCACCGCCGCCTCCAGCCTGACCGCCACCCTGAGTGCCGGTATCGGTGATCCAGGCCGTCACCAGATCGGGGGCGGTGGCCAGCGGACCCTGCAGGCTTTCAAGCGTGTTGCGGGTCTCCTCGATGTTGGTGCCGTCGGGAAGCGTAACCTGCACGCTGAACTGCTCCGGGGTGGTCTTCGGGAAGAACTCCACCCCGCGCGAGGTCGCGCCAAAGATCATAAAGGTGCCCACAAAGACCCCCACCGCGATCAACGCCACAATGATGCGGTGGTTGAGCGCGAACTCCAGGCTGTTGCGGTAGGCGCGGTAGATCCACAGATCGGGCACCGAGTCTTCATCAAAACTCACCCCGTCCTGAACCTTGAGCAGGGTGGCGCAGAGGGTGGGGTTGATGACCAGCGCTACAAAGAGCGAGCTCAGAAGCGTGATGATGACCGTCAGGGGCAAAAAGCCCATGAACTCGCCCATCACCCCCGGCCAGAAGAGCATCGGGAAGAAGGCGGCGACCGTGGTGGCGGTCGAAGCGATGACCGCCCAGCCCACCTCTTTTGTGCCCTCGTAGGCTGCCGTGACCCGATCTTTGCCGCTGGAGGCGTGGCGGTAGATGTTCTCGACGATGACGATCGCGTTATCGACGAGCATCCCCAGCGCGAGCAGCAGGCTGAAGAGCACGACCATGTTGAGCGTGATGCCCAGCATCGAGAGCACCAAAAAGGTGATGAGCATGCTCATCGGCACGCTCACCGCCACAAAGAGCGCGTTGCGCGCGCCGCCCATAAAGAAGAAGAGCACCAGCAACACCAGGATCATGCCGCTGATGATGTTGTTCTCAAGCTCGCGCACCGTCGCCGCGATGTTCTTGGACATGTCGTTGACGATGGTGATCTGCACGCTCTCGCCAGCCTGCTGATCGTAGCGGTCGATGACCTCCTTGGCGGCTTCGGCAATCGCCACGATGTTCTCACCGCTGCGCTTGACGATGGCCAGGCTGACGTTGGTCTTGGTCACCGGGATGCGCTCGCCAGCGGCGTTCTCTTTCCAGGTGGTCAGGCGGCTGAAGGTCGTGGGATCTTCAAAGCCGTCTTCAATCTCGGCGACATCGCGCAGGTAGATGGGGTTTCCATCGGGCGACTTGACCACGATGTGGCGCATCGACTCGAGCTCGTCGAACTCGCCGGCGACGCGCACGGTGTACTTCATCGAGCCGATGTCGATGGAGCCGCCGGGCAGGTTGATGTTCTCGCTCTGCAGGGCCTGGCTGACATCGTTGGCCGAGACGCCCAGCTGGCGCATACGCTCGGGGTTTAAGAGCACGTGGATCTCGCGCTCGACCCCGCCGGCCAGGCTCACCCGCAGCACGCCGGGGAGCGCTTCGAGATCGTCCTGCATATCTTCGGCCAGCGCCTTGAGGCGCACCGGATCGAGGTCGCCGGCGACGTTGGCCACAAGAATCGGCCAGTCGCTGGAGTTGATCTCCATGACCTCGGTGTCTTCGGCGTCCGGGGGAATGTCGGGCCGGGCCTTATCGACCTCCACGCGGATGCGCTGGAGGACCTCGTCGATGTCGACCTCCGGATCGAACTCCAGCACGATAAGCGACGCGCTCTCGGCGCTGGTGGAGGTCATCTCCTTGAGATCGCGCAGGTTTTTAAACTGGCGCTCCATCGGCTGGGTGACCAGCGTCTCAATGTCGGCCGGCGAGACCCCGAAGTAGGGGGTGGAGACCATGACGATGGGGATGGCGATGTCGGGGGCAGCCTCCCGGGGGAGGCTGCGGTAGCTGAGCAGGCCGCCGATGATGATGCAGGCGATCAACACATAAACGGCGACGGCGTGATCGATGGAAAAGCGCGTCAGTCTCACAGCGTCTCCTTGGCGGCAGCGGCCGAGGCGTGGGGATCGTCAACAACATCGACGCGGGTGCCGGCGACCAGCGCGCGGTGGCCGCGCACGATGAGACGATCGCCGGGGTTGAGCCCGGAGGTGATCATGATGTGGGTGGCGTTGCCCGCGCCCACCTCGACCTGGCGAAGCTCGGCGGTACCGTCCTCGGCGACCACCATCGTCTCGCGGGCGTTGTAGCCTTCGAGCACCGCCTCGCGCGGGACCATGATGACCTGTTCATAATGCTCGCGCTCAAAGCGCAGGCTGGCGCGCATCCCCGGGCGAATCTCGAGATCTTCGTTGTCGATGCGGATCTCCACCGGGTAGGTGCTGGTGGCGCCCAGCGGGCGAAGGCCCACGCGGTGGATGGTGCCCTCAAAGGACTTCTGCAGGGCGGGGAAGTGCACCTCGATGGTCTCACTGTCGCTCAAGTGGCGCAGCTCGGACTCGGGCACCTGCGCGTGCACCACGATGGTGTCGTAAACAATGACCTCGGCCAGGGCCACGCCCGGGTTGGCGAACTCGCCGGGCTCGGCGGTGCGGTTGACCAGGTAGCCGGCCAGGGGGCTTGTGACGCGGTTTTTGGACACGCCGATGCGCGCCTGACGCAGGTTCTGGCGGGCGCTCTCCAGGCTGGTGGTCGCCTGGTCGATCTGCTGCGGCGTGGCCAGCCCCTCGGAGCGCAGGCGCTGCAGGCGGCGCAGCTCGCGCTCGGCGGCGTCGACCTGGGTCTGCAGAAGATCGATGCGCGCCGCGTCCAGCTCCACATCAATGCGGAAGATGTTCTGCCCACGTTTGACCTCCTCGCCCTCCTCCACATAGGCGTTGAGGATGCGGCCGGGAACTTCTGCCATCAGGCGCACCGCGTCGACCGGCTCGGCGGTGCCCAGCACATCGAAGGTGTCGGTAAACGCGGTGGCCTCAAGCGTAATGGCGTTGACCGGGGTCGGCGGAAGCTCCACCCGGGCCTGCTCCGGCTTGCTGGCAGCCTCGGAGTTGCACGCGCCCACCAGCATGGCGAGCGCCAGCGCCATCAGCGCGCGTCGAAGAGGGGACGTCGAGGAAGTCGGGGTCATGGTGTCTCCTGTGCGGCGAGTGTTCCCGCGCCGTGAAAAAAGAAATCCAACAGGCGCGCGCGGGCACCTGCGCCGATGTAGGTGTCGAGCAGCTGATGACACTCGGCGGCGTCATCGCAGAATTCGAGGATGCCAAAGGCGATCATCATCTGGTTGTTGACCATCCCGATGAACTGATCGCTTAAGAAGTGCGTGTTTCGACCCGGGTGCAGCACCAACTCGCCATGGGCGACGCCGTCGTCAAAGACCTGGCAGAGCAGCGAGTGGGTCTTTTGCTGCACGCAGACGATGTCGGCCACCGGCCGGCTCTGCACCGGCCCAAAAAGCACCGCGTAGACAAAACGCACAAGCTCCGGAGCGATCTCCACCCCGTCAAAGAAGGTGTGGGCGATCGCATCGAGGCGGGCATAGGTCGTGGCGTGGTTGGCGATGGCGTCTTCGATCGCCTGATGAAGCGCGTCGACGACGAAGGTCAGCAGACGCTGAAAGACCCCTTCTTTGCTCTCGAAGTAGTAATAGAGCATGGGGTTGGTGACCTCGGCCTCCTGCACGATCTCGCGCACGCTGGTCGCGGCGTAGCCTTTCTGACTAAAAAGGCTCGCCGCGGCGATGAGAATGCGCGCGGCGTTCTCATTAAGACCGCTCTCCACGAGGGTCTCGATCAGGGTGGGGGGCCGGGCGGCAGGGGAGGGGGCACTCATGGGCAGACGCCGGTACGACAGAGAGGGGAGGATAAGTGGAGGTGTTGTTTAACGTCCGTTAGTTTAACGGTCGTTAGGGCCGGGATAATAGGAGCGCAAATTCTGGTGTCAACGGAAAGATACGATGCAATTTTCGCGCGGTGCATCCTCAAATGATGCGCTGCGTCAGGATGCCGCAGGCCGAAGGCGAGGGCCTGGTGGGGAGACGCGGGCCGGGTGGCGAGTCTTACGCGGCGGGGTATGCGAGGTGACCGTGGGTTGGGTGCAGTGGGGTATATGAGGTGACCGTGGGTCGGGTGCAGTGGGGTATATGAGGTGACCGTGGGTTGGGGGTGGTAGTTGATTTATGTGGTGGAAGCGTGACCCACGGTCATGGTGTGCGGGGTATATGAGGTGACCGTGGGTCGGGTGCAGTGGGGTATGTGAGGTGACCGTGGGTCGGGTGCAGTGGGGTATGCGCTCTGACCCACGGTCGCCTGCTGCGGGGTATGCGGGCTGACCGACGGTCACCTGTGGCGAGGCAGTAGGGTGACCGTGGGTCACCATTTAAAGCCGCTCCAGAAAGTGAACCAACGCTTCTTGCGCGGCTGGCGAGAGCGCTTCGTAACGCTGGCGCGCATCGAGAGCTTCGCCGCCGTGCCAGCGGATCGCTTCGTCAAAGGTGGCGGCGCGACCATCGTGCAGAAGGCGCGCGTCGTCGGAGCGTTGCAGGACAAGGCCCAGCCCCCACAGAGGTGGGGTGCGCCACTCCGAGGGCGCTGCATCGCCTTCGCCTACCGCGTCCGCAAGCTCCGGCCCCATGTCGTGGAGGAGAAGATCGGTGAAGGGGAAGAAGGTCTGGCTGGCGAGCAGCTCGCCGGCGTCCGGGGAGGTGTGCTGGCGCGGGGTGTGGCAGTCGGCGCAGCCGATGGCGTCAAAGTGGCGCGCGCCCTGTCGGGCCTGCGCGTCGTCGGGGGCGGCGCGAAAGGCGGGCACGCCCACGTAGCGCTGAAACTCGGCGACGGCTTCCAGGCCGGAGTCGGCGAGCTCGGGCGCGCCGCCGGAGGGGGCATTGAGGCAATCGAGCTGGGTGGGGGTGCAGCTCTCCTCGGGGTGCAGCGCTGAGGTGATGCCGATGTCTTCGGCAAACGCTGCGGCGCTCTGGGCGAGCACGGTGGTGTGCAGGGATTTCCAGCCAAAGCGGCCCACCCGACCATCGGGGCGAACGTGCACGCGACCGCTCACCCGACCGCCTTCGGACTGCGCGTTGGCCAGCGCGCGAAGATCGTCGTCGGCGATGGCCTCCAGAAGCCCCATGCCCACGATCTGCGGGGAGTTTCGTGCGGAGGCGCGGGTCTCGGAGTGCAGCGTGGGGGCATCCTCGGGGGTCGTGAGGAGGATCTCTGGCGAGATGAGCCCCCGATCGTCGGGATGAGGCTGCCAGTGAACAGCTCCTTCCGGGGCGACACTGGCGAGGGCGCGGGGCTGGAACTGCTCGCCATAATGCGGATCGCCGGCCCACTGGCCATCGTCGGGGCGGCGCAGTCGAATTAAGAGCCCCGGCGCGACGTCGCCGTCATCGAGCAGGGTGGGCGGGCGGCCGGCCGAGGTGGGGTGGCAGCCCACACACGAGGTCTCGTGAAAATAGGGTCCCAGCCCGTCGAGCACCGCCCGAGGGCCCGGCGCCGGGTCCCAATCCGCCATAAAGAGCTCGCGACCCACCGAGAAGTTTTGCGTCATCTCGACGGGGATGGCGTCGGCGATCTCCAGAAATTGCCAGCCGGAGCCAGCGTCACTGGTCAGTGGACCGCCGAGAGGCGCTCCCCGATCGAAGAGCGCGACGATCCAGTCGGCTTCATCCCCAGGGTCAACATCGTCTGCATCCATCGCATCGGTGCTGTCTGCATCATGGACGTCTGAATCGGCGTCACGTGCGACATCCTGTGCGTCGACGTCTTGTCCAGAATCATGATCTTCGGCGTCATGACGATGATCGTCGATCTCGGGCGAAGAACACGCCGCGCTGGCCCCCCCGGCCAGCAGCAGCGCGGAAACAACGAGCGAAACACGCATCAGGGCGCCTCCACGTCCACAAGCACCGGCACGCGGTAGCTCCAGGCGTTGATCGCGCTCTCGCCAGCGCCCAGCGAGCCCTGGAAGCTCCAGCCCCAGGTGAAGATGCGGCCGTCGTTGCGAAGCGCCACCGAGTGCAGCGCGCCCACGCCCAGATCGTCGAGCCCCACAAGGCCGAAGACCGGATCTTCTGCGTTGGTGAGATCGTCTTCGGTGGGGGTGCCCAGGTTGCCAAAGCCGTTCTGACCCCAGCCGTAGGCCAGGCCTTCGGCGGTGACGATAAAGCTCTGGTTTCCGCCGGCGCCTACGCGGGCAAGGTTGAGCGAGGCGTCGATGGTGGTGAGCGGCGCAACCTCATGAACTTCGCCGTCTTCCCAGTCGGGCTGCTGGCCGAGCTGATTCGAGGCGTTGAGACCCCAGCCAAAGAGCTCGCCGGTGCGCGTCAGCGCGACGACGTGATCGCGGCCGTTGGCCAGATCCACAACCTCTTCGAGGCCGTCGATGATCGCGGGGGTGGGGTGGGCATCGGAGTCGTCTGTGCCGAGCGCAAGGTTGCCGTAGCTGTTGCGGCCCCAGGCGTAGACCTGGCCTGAGGCGGTCAGCGCGTACGAGGAGGCCGATCCGGCGCGGATGGCGATGACATCCTCCAGACCTTCAACCGGAGTGGGGAGGTCGCGGCTCTCGGTGGTGCCGTCGCCGAGCTGGCCGCTTCCGTTATCACCGCAGGCGTAGACCTGGCCCGAGGCGCCCAGGATCAGCGAGTGGCTGTTGCCACGGAAGATGGCGATCGCCGGCTCGCTGAGCGTGACGAGCGTGGGCTCAAGGCGGTCCTCTTCGTCGAGCTCGGCGCTGCCGGGGGTGCCCACGCAGAGCTGGCCGTCTCCGTTGTCACCCCAGGCGTAGACCTGGCCCGAGGCGCTGAGCGCAAGCGAGCTGTTCTGGCCGAAGGCCAGCGCGACGGCTTCTTCGCCTTCACCCAGGCTCACGGGCATCGGGGCGTCGGGGTGGGCCGGGTCGGTGTCGCCGAGGTTGGAGGTGTAGCCCACACCTGCCTGGCCCTTGTTGTTGCGGCCCCAGGCAAAGATCTGCCCGTTGAGGATCGCGCCGGTGTGCGAGCCGCCAGCGGAGGTGCGCGCCCCAAAATAGAGCGAACGCTCCAGCGAGGTGGTGTTACCAAAAACGTCTTCGGCCTCCAGGGTGAAGGCGTTGGGGCCGGGAAGAAGATCGACCGGAGCGCCGAAGGTGCCGTCCTCGTTCACCGAGATGATCACCGCATCGGCGCCCTCTTTGAGCAGGCGAAGCTCGGCGACTTCAACATTGTCGGTGACGCGTCCGCTCAGCCAGGGCTGGCGGCTCTCCACGCTGGAGCCGTCCGGCAGGTTGATCTCTGCCAGGGTCGGGGCCTCGGTGTCCTGACCACGCGTCAGAAGGAGCGTTTCGGTGACGCTGGCGTCGCCGTGGGTGGCGCGGAGCTCGATGAGGTTTTCACCCTCACTCAGGGTCAGCACCGTCTCGAAGCTGTAGGTGTAGGGGGCCTCGTCGACAAGCGTGAGGGCGTCTTCCTCCACGCTGATATTGGCGTCATTGACACGCAGCTCCACCGCGTCAAGCTCGCCGCCGGGGCTTGTGATGGCGGCGCTGAGGGTAAACGATTCTTCGAAGATCGGGGTCTGGGAGGCGCTTTCAAAGGAGATCTGGGGCGGGAGGTCGGCGCTCAGCCAGAAGGCGACCTCGTCTCGGGCGGTGCGACCGTCGGAGGCGATCGCCTCAGCCCAGAGCACGTTGCTTCCGGGGTGTGCGTTGAGCTCAAAGGTGTAGTCGGCGACGACCTCGTCGAGGAGGATCTCCTCGGGGGTGGCGTCGTTGAGCGCGTAGCGCAACGCAGCGACATCGCCACTCAACGCGAGCGTCACGTCGACGGTCGCGTCGTCGAGCTCCACACCGTTGTCGGGTGAGGCGATGGTCACGGCCGGCGGCTGAAGACGATCATCGCTGTCGGTGTCATTCAAAGGGGCTTCGGAGGTGCAGGCGCTCAGCGCCATCACGAGCGCGCCGCAGAGGGGCAGGGACTTTAAGAGGTACGTCGGCATCAAAATACTCCATCGATTTGCGGCGTCGTGGGCGACGCCGGAGACAGCGGACAAGGGGGCGCTGTGGTGGCGCATCCCGGCAGATCGAGGGAGCTCCTAACGTGCGGAGGATGATTTTGTAAATGAAAATCAGTTTCAATTTCAATATATTCTTTGTAAGAGGGCAAGCTTTCTGGAGTGGGGTGTTTGATAAGGTGTTGGTTTTAAAGGATTTTTAATGTTGGTTAGGAAAATTACAGCAAGGTTGAACAAAATCAGGGGTTGACGGCACCTGTGATCTGCCTTACTTCGGCGTTGAAATTGAAAACGCTTTTCAATTTCTTTTGGTGGACACGCTCAGGTGCAGGACCCGCGATGCCGATTCAAATGATGCCGAGATACAGGAGCCCGCAGGGTAAACTCGTGGTGATGGGAGTCGTTGCCGCGCTCACGATGAGCGCAGCGAGCGCGCAGGCGCAGGAGGCCTCGCCAGACGAGCTTCCGGCCGGTGACACGTCGGCCACCTCCCGGGAGAGCGTGGAGCCGATCTTTCGCCTGAGCGAAGGCTCACCCTTTCGTTTTGAGCTCTCGGGTTATGGCGAGCTACGTTTTGCCGGCCATGATTTCGGCCCCGACCCCACTCGCCCCGGGGGCTCCCGCCAAGACCTTCGCGCGGTCTTCGAGCAGTCGCGTTTTGTGACCAAGATCGAGGGCGAGATGCCCTACGGCTTTGGGCTGGAGGCGGAGATCGAGTTTGAGCACGGGGGCACCGGCAGCGCGCTGGAGCTGGAGTGGGAGGAGTTTGGCGAGTACGAGCACGAGGTGGAGAAGGGCGGGGAGGTGCTCGTTGAGGAGCTCTACGTCAGCAAGACCTTCTTCAACGAGCGGCTGAAGCTCAAGCTTGGCCGCTTCTATGTGGCCGTGGGGCAGCTCTCCAATAATTACCGCCCCACCGACTATCTGGCCGGGCGGCGCTCGGAGGCCGAGACCACGGTGTTGCCGGCGGTCTGGGATGAGATGGGTATCTCGGCCGAGCTCGACCTGGGGCCAGTGGAGCTGACCGCCCAGGCGGTCAACGGGCTCGATTCCACAGGCTTTAGCTCCCAACGCTGGGTGGCCTCGGGTCATCAGGGGCGCTTTGAGTTGATTCGCGCCAGTGATCTTGCCGGCGTCTTCCGCGCCGACTGGACGATCCTTGAGGGGGTGGAGCTGGGGGCCTCGGTCTACTACGGCAACACCACCCGTAACCGGCCCAAGCCCGACTTTGCGGCGTCCTGCGATGATGGCAGTGAGGGGCGCGAGCGTCAGGTTGCGCCCTGCGGCTACGTCAAAGCGCCGCTTCTGATCGTCGACGCTCACCTCAACCTCGACCTGGGGCCGGTGCGTGCCCAGGGGATGGTGATGTGGGGGCAGCTGGAGAACGCCACCGAGATTTCGCGCTTGAACAAGCGCCTCTCCAACAACCTGGGCACCCTGCGCAGCGAGGTCGCCGATCAGGCGCTGGCCACCTGGGGTGAGGTGGGCCTTGATGTGGCGCCCTGGCTGGGGCTCTCCGGCGCGCACCGCCTGGAGCCCTTTGTACGCCTTGATCATTACAACACGATGTTTCGCACAGCGCCCGAGATTGCGGCCAACCCGCGATTTGAGCGCACGCTGTGGACCGGCGGGGTGGCCTACACCCTGCTCGACGCGATGGTGCTCAAGCTCGACCTGAGCCATCGCACTTTTGGAAACGCCGATCTCCATACGGAGAACACGCTGGAGCTGATGGCGGGATTTGTCTTTTAACCTCCCTTCGATGTGCGGAGGGGCCCGGATCAGCCCGAGAAAACGAACAGGAGTACGACCATGATGACATTGAAGAAGTCCTCGATCGCGATGATGACCCTGAGCGCCGGCCTGATGATCGGCTGCGGCGAAGATGGTGGCGACACGGTGGTGGAAGGCGACGCCTTCGACAACGAGCAGATCCTCATCGACACCGCCGACCAGGTGATCGTGCCCACCTACGAACTTCTCAACACCCGTGCCTCCGCGCTGGTCGTGGCCGTCGACGCCTTTGTGCTCGCCCCGACCGACATCACCCTGGAGGCGGCTCAGGATGCCTGGAAGGCCACCCGCGAGCCCTGGGAGCAGAGCGAAGGCTTTTTGTTTGGTCCGGTGGATGCCGCCGGCATCGACCCGGCGCTCGACAGCTGGCCGGTGGAGAAGGCCGAACTCGACGGTGTGCTCGAGAGCGATGATGAGCTCACCGAGACCTACGTGGCCTCGCTCGACGTGAACAAAAAGGGCTTCCACGCGGTGGAGTACCTCCTCTTTGGGGAGGGCAGCACCAAGACCGCCGCGGACTTCACCGAGCGTGAGTTCGACTACCTGGTCGCCAGCGCCAATGAGCTTCAGGCCAACACCGAGTACCTGGCCAACGCCTGGACCGAAGGTGTCGACGGGCAGCCGGCCTACCGCGACGTCTTCGTGAGCGCGGGTGATGCCGAGAACGCCGTCTACCCCTCGCGTGCCGCGGCCGCTCAGGAGATCGTGGAGGGTCTGGTGGGCATCCTCGACGAAGTTGCCAACGGCAAGATCGGCGACCCCTACACCGAGCAGGACACCCTGCTGGTGGAGAGCCAGTTTGCCTTCAACTCGCTGGCGGACTTCAAGGACAACATGCGCAGCGTGCAGAACGCCTACCTGGGTCGGGTCGAAGCGGCCGGCACCAGCGGCAACGGCCTGACGGTGTTCGTGGCGGCCAAAGACTCCGAGCTTGATGACAAGGTCAAGACCGAGATTCAGGCCACGATCGACGCCCTCGACCAGATCGCCGAGCCCTTCCGTGACTCCATCACCGATTCCGCGCAGGCCGGCAACATTGAGGACGCCCAGGCCGCGATTTTGCAGCTGATGAACACCCTTGACGGCGAAGTTAAGCCGCTGGTCCTCGGCCAGTAAGGGCGTTTATCTTCGGTCCCCGCGCCGCTCTCACCGGGGAGAGAAGCGCGGGGACCGAGTTTTGAAAGGTTAGGTTTCATTCGTTTCATTCGTTTAAGACGATGTCTGTGGCGTTGAGGAAGAGATGGTCCCATCAACTTCGAGAAGGACGCTTTGGGCTGTCGCGTTTGCGGCGGCCTCACTCGCTCTGGGCGCAGGTTGTGGACAGGACAGCGGTGAGGTGCTGACGGTGGCCTCCGGCGGTGATTTGAGCATCGTCGATCGCACCTCGCATGCGTTTACCAAGCCCGCACCGAACCTCAACGCCGATGAGCTGGACCTGCATCTGGAGGGGGACCTGGCCTTTGATGCGCAGTTTGTCAGCCCGGGGGCGCCGCGAAACGCCGGGCTGGGGCCGGGGTTTAATAACAACGCCTGCGCGGCCTGCCATATCCGAAACGGGCGCGGGATGCCGGTGGTGGGTCACCCCTCGTTGCGCTCCTCGATGCTGGTGCGGGTGAGCCTTCCCGAGGGTGAGCCTCTGGTGCCCGGGGGGGCGGTGCCGGTGGGGGAGCTCGGCGTGCAACTTCAGGATCACGCCATCGGCGGCGCGGAGCCCGAAGTTTCGATCGACCTTCAGTGGGAGCGCGTGCCGGGGAGCTACGCCGATGGCACGCCCTATGAGCTGCGCCGTCCGAAGATGACGATTCTGCTGGCCGATGGCACGGAGCTTCCCGACGAGGTGCAGCGCTCGCTCCGGCAGTCGCCGCCGATCGTGGGGCTGGGACTTCTGGAGGCGGTGCCGGAGGCGACGATACTCGCCATGGCCGACCCCGACGATGCCGACGGCGATGGCATCAGCGGGCGGCCCAACCGCGTCTGGGATGCCCGCGCGCAGCGGGCTGTGCTGGGGCGTTTTGGCCATAAGGCCAACGAGCCCAACCTCACCCAGCAGACGGCCGATGCCTTCGTGAACGATATGGGCGTGCTCACGCCATACGGTGATGGGGCGCACGCCGAGATCGACGCGGCGTTTTTTGAGGCGACGGTCTTCTATACGCAGTCGCTGGCGATCCCGGAGCGCTTTGTGCCGGCTGAGCCCGAGCGACGCGAGGCGATCGCCCGTGGCGAGGTGCTCTTTGAGGAGTTGAATTGCGTGGGCTGCCATGTCTCGGAGCTTGAGAGCGGTCCGGCCGACTACCCCTCGCTGGCCCACCAGCGTTTTGCGCCCTACACCGACCTGCTCCTGCACGATATGGGCGAGGAGCTGGCCGATGGCCGCCCGGACTTTGAGGCCACGGGGCGCGAGTGGCGCACCGCGCCGCTGTGGGGGCTGGGCCTGGCGCAGACGGTGCTGCCCGGCTCCGGGTATCTGCATGACGGGCGCGCCCGCACGATCGCCGAGGCGATTTTGTGGCACGGCGGGGAGGCCGAAGCGTCGCGCGAGGGGTTTCGGCATCTCTCAAAGGCGGAGCGCGACGATCTGCTGGCGTTTTTGCGCTCGCTCTGAGGAGGGCGAGGCATGGCGCGCGCGGGGTAGGTCGCGCGACCCAGGGTCACGGCGTGGCGGGGTATAGAAGGTGACCGTGGGTCACGGCGTGGCGGGGTATAGGAGGTGACCGTGGGTCAGGCGTGACGGGGTATAGAAGATGACCGTGGGTCGCATGTCGCGGGGTATGAAGGGCGACCCGGGGTTGGGGAAAGGTGAGTCACGATGCGGGTGAGATGCAACCCACGGTCAGACGTGACGGGGTATATGAGGTGACCGTGGGTCAGGCGTGACGGGGTATATGAGGTGACCGTGGGTCGCATGTCGCGGGGTATGAAGGGCGACGCAGGGTCACTTCAAGATGTGATCCTGCGTCGCGTTGCGGCGAGTCCACCTGGAACAAAAAACGCCCGGGAGCAAAAGCTCCCGGGCGTCTCTATGCATCATGAACTCGGAAGGTCGGCCGTCTGGCGGAACATCGAGAGGTGAGGTGGCACACACCTTACATCTGAATGATCTCGACACCACGTTCGGCACGATCTTCGGAGGGTTTGGGGCTCTCGCGCTCCTGCTCCGGCCAGTAGGGAAGCGGCCGGGGGATCTCAAGCTGGGGGCGCTGGTCAGCCTGCTCCTGCTGACGAGCCCGTTCTTTTTTGAGCTGATCGTAGATGATGTAATCCGGCAGCATGGTCTTCATCCTTGGGCTGGGGACACCTGCGCTCGAAGAGTGTGAGTTATCCAGACAACTGGCCTCGCGTACTGCCCTGACATGCCGGGCTGCCCTTCACAGTCTTTAACGTGCAGGAAGCGTTCCATATTCAACGTGCCGGAGAAAATTACAGTGTGGCTGCTCCGACCCGCTGCCGAGGTTCTACTTTAAATATAGTCGAATTCGGGGGGCCGTCTACTTTCCTTTGCAGAGAAATCGGGGTGGAGGAGGCCGTTGAACCCCTGCATTGACGCCGATTTTTCAGTGTTCATGGGCAGTTAGGGGAGCTTCGTGCACGACCCTCAATGTGGCGATGTTTTGCGATCGCGGGGTGGAAGCGGCGCCAGCCAGGCCACGTCAACGGGGAAGGCGCGAGGTGCAGCGCGGGCGATCTTCGGGGGCGATGGCGTGTGATGTCGCCGATGAGACCGCCGGTGGTTGGATAGTGCGTGCTCCACCGGGGGAACATGTTTGCGTAGGGGGCGGATCAAGCGCGTGCAGTGGGACGGAGAGGTGACCGTGGGGCGCATCGCGATGGTGTGCGGTGCCGACGCGAGGTGACCGTGGGTCACGTTTCGAGCGCATAGAATCAGGTCGAGCGATGACCCAGGGTCGTGTTGGTAGATGACCGAGGGTCGTGTTGGAAGATGACCGAGGGTCGTGCCGGAAGGTGACCGTGGGTCACGTTTCGAGCGCATAGAATCAGGTCGAGCGATGACCCAGGGTCGTCCCCAATGATGACCGTGGGTCGTACCGGAAGGTGACCGTGGGTCACGTTTCGAGCGCATAGAATCAGGTCGAGCGATGACCGAGGGTCGTGTTGGAAGATGACCGTGGGGCGCACCCATTGAGGACCGAGGACCGCACTGGAAGACGACCGTGGGTCGTCCCGAACCATGACCGTGGGTCACCTCAGCGGACTCCGGCATCGCCCGAGAGCGGAACTCGCTGCCCTCTCTCGGCTGCTGCGTCCCACAAAAAAAACCTCGCCACTGGCGAGGTTCTCTGATGCTGCGCGATGTGCTGCAGCGAGCGCGCGCACCAGCTGCGCCCAGTTCGCCACTCTGATCAATACGATCAGTACCAGCGCAGGGTGAAGGCGCCGTGGAAGGTCTCAAAGTCGCTGGTGGAGTAGAAGTGGCGGGTGTAGCCCACGCGAAATCCCGGAGCTACGGTGCCGTTGACGAAGTACTCAAAGCCCAGGCCACCTTTCACGGCCAGACCCATCTCCTGGTAGCGCCGCCGATCGCCGGCGGGGTTGGAGGCGTCGCTGATGCCGTAGGCCAGGCCTACGCCGGCCTCGGCAAAGAGGCCGCTGACGATAAAGAGGGTGCTCGCGGCGTTGAGCGACCAGTGCTGGTGGTTGAGCTCCTGGCCGTAGACGTCGGTGGTGCGGATCCAGGAGTTGAGCTCCGCGCCGAAGAGCAGGTTGTTGGTGACCCCGCCGCCGAGCGCGGCGTGCAGATGCAGGCCCAGGTCGCCGCCCTCATCGAGGCCGGTGGAGAGGGTCTCATCTTCGACAAAGACCGAGCCCACTCCGCCACCCAGGCCCAGGCCAAAGTAGGAGCCGCGTCGATCTTTATAGCCGTCGAGGGCCATCGCCGGAGCGCTCACCAGAAAGATCGCCATGGCCAGTAAGAGGGGCAGGGTGCGTCGCATCACAAGACCTCGCAAAGAAGTGGGGCGCTGGCGGTTGAGGTGACACTCAACGAGAAGGTCAGCGCAGCGCCGAGAAGTTAAGCAGGATAAAATCATCACTGAGGACATCGACCACACGCTTATCGACGTGGGGGCCAACATCGACGGCGAGTGTATGACGTCCGGCGGGCAATTTTATGCGAAATAAATCGATGTCGGCGGCCAGCGTGGTCCAGCTGCGGGTGTCGGGCGTGTCCAGCGCGCTTAAGGTGCCTTTGACGGCCAGACCGGCCAGAAAGCCTAAAGCACCTGCGGCGGCCGCTTCGGTGCCGCCGTGGCGAAGCGCGGCGTCGGTGGCCTGGCGGCTGGCCTCCCCGGCCACCGCCCGCACCACCGCGCGCGAGATAGCGGCGGCAGCTGCGGTGGCCCCGACCATCGTCCAGCTGGCGTGCACCTGATCGGCGATGTTGACCTGCGCCGAATGCGAGGCCATGCGCCCGTCCACGCTCAGGCCAACCTGGCGCCGCGGGGGCAGCCCGGCGGTGGTGAGCACCGGGAAGTTCAGCGTGTTGAAGACCCCGCTGGCGTGCAGACTCAGCGCTTTGCTGCGCTGGTCGTTGCTTAAATACACCCCGGAGTAGGGTGAGTACTGGGAGTAGCGTAGCGCCCAGTCCATGCCCACGCGCTCGGCCTGCCGGTATGGCGAGAGCCCGCTCTGCACCACCACCAGCACATCGCCCTGCTGGTGACGCGCACGGTACTCCGCTGCGCTCAAGCGCTCACCGCGGCGCACCGAGGCAAAGAGGGGATGATCGTCTTCGACGCCGAAGTCCTGAAGATCGCGTCCGCGGTAGCCGGTCAGGGCGATCAGATCTTCCAGGCGCTCCGGACCGGCCTCCGGCCAGACTCCGGAGAGGTAGGCCCGCGCGTAGAAACGCGCGGCGTTTTCGTACTCGCCAGACGCCTCATAGGTCACGCCGCTTAAGTAGTAGCCCAGCCCCAGGATGCCCGGCACAAGCTCGCGGGTGCCCTCGTCGACGAAGAAGCGCGCCAGCACATAGAAGCGCCGTGCCTCCACCCGCGCTGAGCCCAGCCGACCGGCGGCCAGAAAGTTGATCATGTTCTGGGTGTTGAGCAGCAGGCGCTCGTGCGCCGGGGCCCGGTACTGACCGGAGTCGTCGCTGTAGATGAAGCGCATCACCTGCGCTGCACCCTCGCTGGAGAGGTCGACCCACTCCAGGTGATCGTCGACGTGCATCAGGTCGCGAGCGGCCTGCTCGTAGTCGCCGGCGGCCTGCAGGAGCGTGGCGCGCTCGAGCAAGAATAGCGCGCGGTTCTCTTTGAGGTTTTCGGGAAGTTCGCTTGTGTCTTCAACCTCAAGGCGCGCGTTGAGCTCGGCGATGGCGCTCTCGGCATCGCCCACCGAGAGAGCCTGGCGGGTGGGCCGGAGCGTCTCGGTGTAGGAGGCGCACCCGCTGGCGAGCACCACGCAGACAAAGGCCACCACCTGGCACCAGCGGCCAAAGCTGGCGCGGTGTGCGCGGTGAAGCCGGGCTGTTTGGGAGCTGAAGGCGCTCATAAATGGCCGCATGCCAGTACTGGCGAGGTCGAGACGAGGAGGGACAAACGCCGCCCCTCCCCGCCACACACACCGAGGGGGCTCGGGGAGGCAGGGCGGGCGGCCGGACGCGCGGCGCAACGGCTCAGCGGATCAGGCCCTTGGTGATGGCCGATTCATTCTGAAAATGAATCTGTCCGGTGCTCACGTTGATGACCTGCACGAACATAAAGTACTGCACGCGTCGCTCATCTTCATCGCGGTCGGCCACGTCGTAGACCTTTCCGGTCACAAAGTACTGCGCGCCGAGTTGACGGCCGTAGGCGGCAAGGCGCGTCGGATCATAAGCGTCGGACTGCTGGCGGCGCACCTCGTTGAGAAGATCGGGCTGGCTCTCCCAGCTCACCACCGACGCGGCGGTCTGGTTGACCAGGTCGGTCTCGAACTTGGAGAGGAGCGTGTCGAGCTGCGGGCCGATATGCTCGCTGGTCTCATTGCGCATCGGGAAGATCGCCACCACTGGCGAGTCTCCGCGGTCCCACTGACGCACGATCGAGCTGCGCATCAGCTGGTCGATGTTCTCCGCGTAGAGGCGGTTGAGGTCTTCGCGATCAAAGCGAAGGCTCATCGTGTACTCGTCGAGGCGAGGCTCTTCGGTGTCGCGCACGTACTGCGGGCTTCCGCAGGCGCTGAGCGTGGCGATCAGGAGCACCGAGAGGAGCAGCGGGCGAAGGAAGCGAGGGGTGGAGGTCTTCACGGCGTCTCATCCTTTTGGGGGCAACCATCATCGTGGGGTCGGTCGCTGGCGAGCATTTCTGCCAGCGTTATGAACGAGGCGGAGGGGGCGCTGATGCGCCTGATGCCCGTTGAAGCGCTCGCCAGTGTAAGGGCCATCTGGAGAAGAACAAGCGCCCCGGGGGGGCGCTCTTTTGAGCGCGGTGCGCATCTGCTAGCGTAAACCCTCTGCGCAGAGCGCTCTGTTTCTCGAGACGGTAGACGATGAATCTTCGGCAAATATTCGCTTCTTTTTTGATCTTCGCCACCACCCTGCCTGCCGCGGCGCTGCTCGGGGGCTGCACCGAGCCCCTGGTGGAGGCCGGCACGCCGGTGCTCACCCTCGATGTGCGCTCGGAGGAAACGTACACCGTGGGTGAGGATGTGATTCAGATCAACCTCACCGGCAGCGATCCGGGGGGCCTACCGCTGAGCTTCGCGGTGGCCGATAAGCCGGAGCGGGCGACCTTCCAGACGTTTAGCAACGCCGCGGTCTTCACCTGGGATCCCATCGCCAGCGACGCCACCGGCGAGGGCGCCCGTCGCCTGGTCTTCTCGGCGACGAACAGCGTGGGCAAGGTCGCCGAGCGGGTGGTGCACGTGCGCATCCTCTCCGGCAACGGTCAGCCCCGTTTTGTGAGCTCGCAGAGCGAACTTTATGACCCCCGCGGTGGCCAGCCTCTACGGCTGGAGGTGCGGGTGCGCGATGACGACTCCAACCAGGTCAGCCTCTCGATGCCGGCAGCGAGCGCCCCGCAGGGCGCGAGCTTTGAGCAGGTGGAGGCCTTTGAGGGCGTCTTCTCATGGCTTCCCACCCCGGCGCAGCTGCAGCAGCGCGCGCACACGGTGACCTTTGTGGCCGAGGACTTCGTGCATGAGCCGGTGAGCTTTGTGGTCACCATCATCGTGCAGCGCGCCGGGTCGTCGCCGACCACCCCCTCCCAGGATCGCTGTGAGGTGGAGGGGCCTATTGTACACACCGCCCTGAGCACGCAGCGGGGCGTGGGCGACTATCTCATTGAGGCCGACATCGCCGGGGGCTCCACCCGCTTCTCGGAGGTGGTGCTCTACTGGACGCTCGACGATCCTTTCAGTGAGAGCGCCGACTACCAGAGCCGCCCGATGACGCTGGAGGGCAAGGTCGCCCGCGCCTCCATCACCAACCCGCTCCCCGCACCCGGGGAGTCGCCGGTGGTCTCGTACACGATCTGCGCGGTGGAGGCCGAGCCGGCCTCCGAGGACGAGGCGGTGGTCTGCGCGCCGCCCTACACCTACTGGCGTTTTGCGGCCTATTCGCCCGATGCGAGCGGTTGCCGCGATGACGGCATCGACTTGAGCACCCCGGCGCAGGCCGCCCCGATGGTGCGCGAGGATTACAGCGACCACCGCCTCTGTGCGAGCGCGGAGAAACATCATCGCGTGGAGGTCGCCGATGGCGAGGCGCTCGAAGTGGTGGTCGCGCACTCGCCGGGGACCGATCTGGAGCTGAGCTTTGTCGAAGGCAGCGCCAGCTTTGAGCGCGAGGGCTGCGACGGGCTGGCCATCGCGTTGCTCGATGAGCCGGGCACCTACGTGGTGCGCGCCCGCGGCGATGAGGCCGCCTACCACATCGGCGCCTACAGCCTGGAGCAGACCACCTGCGGGGATGCGGCCTACGAGCCCAACGACGCCGCGGCGCTGGCCACGTTGCTGACGGAGTCTTTTGTGGGGTTGAGCGATCTGGCCATCTGCGAAGAGGGGGATGTGGACCTCTACGCCGTGGAGCTCTTCGCCGGCGACGATCTGGAGGTCTTCGCCTCGTTCGCTCACGCCGAAGGCGACATCGACCTGACACTTTATGCACCCGAGCAGTCCACGGCAGCTACCCTGGGTGAAGAGGGCGTGGCCAGCGCCTGGTCCAGCGATGATGATGAGGTGCTCAGCTACACGGCGACGACTTCGGGCTTTTATTACCTGCGCGTGGAGAGTGTTGAAGGACCTAACACCTACGACCTGGCGGTTGAGCGCATCTGCAACGACAGGGACGCCTTTGCCGGCAACCACGCCCTCCCGGATGCGGCCGCGCTGGAGTTGGACGTCTCCGAGCGTGCGCTGCAGCTCTGCAGCGACCTGGAAGACTGGTTCGCCATTGAGGTGGAGGCCGGCCAGAGCGTGCTGGGGCAGATGGTCATCAACCGGGGCAGCGCGCAGGATGTGCTGCTCGATGTCTTCAATGAGGGCGGCGGCCGGGTGGCCGTTGGCGAGGTGAGCACCCGCGCGGTGGATTTCGATTTTGAGGCTGCGGAGGCGGGCACCTATTACCTGGCCATCAGCGCGGAGGCGCCAGTGGAGTACGACCTGGATATCTTTGGGTTTTAGGCGCCGAAGATGTGCGTCGCCCCGGTCTCCATGTGTGTTCGGCGGTCGCGCGCAGCGCGGTGGTGGCATCACCCTTGATAGGCATTGCTGCGCTTTGAAAGGCGCGTCACACTGAGACTTCCCCTGACCCATCCGAGCTAAGGAGCGCGGCGATGACGATCCGGCAAAACCCCCTCTGGCGAGCGTGTGCGCTGGCCCTGGTGCTGAGCGCTGCGGCCTGCGGCACCGAGTCGAATGAGAGCGAAGACGCCGATGTGCTGCTCGGTGATGATGCCGGCGGCGAGGGCGTCGAAGACGCCGAGGGGAGCGCGGATGCGGGCGATGACGCGGGGCTGAGCGGGCCGACCTATTATTCGCATATCCGCCCGATGATGGCGGCGCGCTGCAACGAGTGCCACATCGAAGACGCGATCGCGCCGATGGCGCTGGACTCCTACGAGGGCATCAAAGAGATGGGGCGGCTGGCGCTCGGGGCGATGGAGACCGGCGTGATGCCCCCCTGGCCGCCGGCCGAGGAGTGTGGCCCGCCGCTCAAGAACCGCCGGCATATCAGCCAGGAGGAGATCGCGCTCTTTCGTGAGTGGGTCGAGGCGGGTTACCCCGAGGGTGAGCCGAGCGATGCGCCTCCCCCCGAGCGCGACGAGAGCGCGCCGGTCTTTGACCGTGGCGAGCCCGATCTGACCCTGGACTGGGGCTTTGAGTATACGCCCGAGCCGCCGCTGGCCGAGGCGGTCGACGACTACCGCTGCTTTGTCATCGACCCCGAGCTCAACGAGGATCAGTTCCTCAACGCCGTGCGCACTCGCCCCGGAAACACCCGGGTGGTGCACCACGCGCTGGTCTACTCGGTCTCTGAAGATCAGGCCGCGCGCCTGGAGCAGCTCGAGGCCGAGGATGAGCGCCCCGGCTACACCTGCTTTGGCGGGCCCCGCACCTCCGATCCCTGGCTGCTCTCGGGCTGGGTGCCCGGCACCATGCCCCTGGAGTTTGAAGAGGGCCACGGCGTACGCATTGAGGCTGGCTCGAAGATCGTGGTGCAGATGCACTACAACACCGTCAATGACCCCGAGGGCAGCGATCGCTCCCTCTTCGATCTTTATTTTGTCGACCAGGAGGAGACCTCCCGCGTTACCGAGCTTGTGATCATCCCCCTGGCCGAGCTCGGACTGCAGATCGAAGCCGGCGACCCCGATGCGGTCGCCGTGGAGGAGGGCCCCGAGATCCCGATCTCGCTGACCCTGCACGGGGTCGCCCCGCATATGCACCTACTGGGGAAGAGCATCAAAGTCACCGCCCAGACGGGCACCGGTGAGGTCTGTTTGATGGACATCCCCGACTGGGACTTCAACTGGCAGGGCTTCTACCTCTTTGAGGAGCCGCAGGTGCTGCGCTACCCGGTGACCCCTCGCCTGGAGTGCCGCTACGACAACTCCCCGGGCAATCAGCCCGACGGGCGCGCCCCGCAGGAGGTGCGCTGGGGCGAGGGTACCTACGATGAGATGTGCCTCAACTACTTTATTGTGGAGCGCCCTCCGGGGTTCTGAGCCTCGGGCGTTGAGAGACGTTGAGCAAACATGCGATAGCGAGACGTTTGCGCGAGCGGCCTGCCACCCGGGGCCAGGGCAATCGCAAAGTGGGTTCCCACCACCCGCCACCGTAGGGGGACCCCTTGTGGGTCCCCGCCCTGGGAGTTCGGGAGGGGCACAAGACCCCTCCCTACGGATTGGGTGGGTTCTCCATAAAATGCCTTGTGGGACTTTGCGATTGCCCTGCACCCGGGGCCGCTCGCGCTTTATGTTGCGCAAAACTTAGGGTAAGCCTGCCAGCTGTGCGCCGACCGGCCCCGTGCCCGACGCCGCGCACGCTTTGAAGATCGCTTGAGACAGGCCCTACCACGATGTGGACGATGCGAGACGAATTCGACCTGGAAGAAGACGGCCAGACCACCCCGGCGCTGATGACCCTGGAGGCGCTCTTGCCCCGCGGCCTCGAGGGGCTGACCCGCGAGCTGCGACGAGCGCTGGAGCGCGATAACTATTCGGAGGCGCTCAAGGTCGCCAACGCGCGCTACGCCGAGCAGGGCGCCACCGACCTGGAGGCGGCGCTGACCTATGCGATTTTGCTGGTCGGCCGTCAGCTCTGCGATGAGGCGCTCGGGGTGATCCGCCGCGCGCTGACCCACCACGCCCAGGATGTCTCCCTGCAGCTCAGCCAGGTTGAGGCCCTGATTGTGATGGGCGAGTTTGATGCGGCCACCGATCTGCTCGACGCGATGGGTTCGGTGAGTACGGCGGAGCCGCGCCATCACGCCTTTATGGGCGATATGTACCTGGACATGGGCTCCGAAGACGAGGCGATGGACTGCTACCGCCAGGCGGTCGACCGCGGCGTGGAGGCCGTCGATGTGGCCTTCCGGCTGGGGCACCTGCTCTTTGATCGCGAGGAGTTCGATGAGGCCGCACATTATTTCGGCATCGCCGCGCGCCAGGCTGTCGATAACCCGATGGTCTGGGAGATGGCGGCCACGGCCTACTTTGAGGCCGGCCGCGTTGAGGATGCGGCCTACGCCTTTAAACGCGTGCTTCAGGAAGATCCCGAGAATACCTCGGCCTGGCTCTACCTGGGGCTCTGCCATCAGGTGAACCAGGACTTTGAAGACGCCGTCGACGCCTTTGAAGAATATGTCGAGTTGGAACCGGAGAGCGCGGTGGGCTGGGGGCAACTCGGCCAGTCGCATCTTCTGCTGGGGCAGCATGAGCAGGCGCTGCGCAGCTTTGAGGAGGGCGTCAAACACGCCGGCGACGACGTCACCATGCTCAACGGCGCCACGATGGCCGCCTACCAGAGCGGGGACACCGAGGCGGCCGAGCGCTGGGCGCGCCGCGCCATCGAGGTCGGCCCGGAGAATATGGAGGCGCAGTACAACCTGGGTGTGCTCTTGCTGGAGCGCCGCCGGGTCAAAGAGGCGCGCCTGGTCCTGGAGCAACTTCTGGAGCAGGAGCCGCCCGACAGCGCCTCGGCCGTCGGCGCCCTGGCGGTCGCCGAGCTCATTGACGGGCAGCGGGCCTCGGCGTTTGAACATATCGAGGAGGCGCAACGTCTGGGTGTAGACGCCGAGTGGCTCGGGGCGTTTGCCGAAGAGCTCTTGAAGCTCGAAGGCGGCACCCCGGCCCGGACTTTTTTGCAAAACGCCACCAGCGGCGATGAGCGTTGGCCCTCGGTGCGCGCGATGCTCGCCTTTGTCTGCGCCTCGATCGCCGGTGAGGGCGAGCGCACGGGCGAGTTTTCCTCCTCCTTTGTGGAGGAGCTGGAGCGCACTCCGGAGGTCGTGCCGATGATGTGGGACTTTGAGTCCTGGGAAGCCGTCGCGATGCGACTTCAGGGCGACGACGCCCGGGTCTTCTCAAAGATGCTCGCGGTGGTCGAAGGGCGTCGCACGCTGGCGCAGGTCGCCGAGAGCATCCGTCGCTGAGCCTTCAAGGGCTCGGCCGAAGTTTTGGAGGAGCAACGATGGTCAGCCGCCGATTTCCGATGCGATCTTTGATCGCCGCCCTCATGCTGGCGCTGAGCGCGCCGGGGTGCACCGAGCCCAACCCCGCCTACCAGGGCGATCCGCTCCTTCCCGAGGAGTGCCGCGCGGGCATTGAGCGCAGCGAGCTCTTCGATCGTTTTGAGCGCCCGGAGCTCCTCGATGTGCTCGTGGTGATGGACAACGCCGGCGAGATGCAGGCCTACCAGCGGGCGATGGCCGAGGCGATGCCGGGCTTTCTGGAGCGCCTGGAGGGTGAGGGCGGCCTCGATGTGCAGGTGGGCGTGGTGACGACCGATGCGCGCGACGGCGCGGGCCTGGCGCCGATCGTACGCGACGTGGAGGGCTGCGAAGACAACACCCTCCAGGTGGCCTACTCCGGCACCGAGGGCTGGGTGCGCGCTGCCGCCTGCAATGTGCAGCAGGGCGAAGATGGCGATGGGTTTCAGCAGGCCCTCGACGTCATTGAGACCAACGTGCTCGGGAACGCCTCGGCGCTGCGCGCGTTTCGTCGAGAGGAGGCGCGCCTGCTGATTCTCGTGGTGAGCAACGAAGATGATTGCTCCGGCGCCCCCCCCGGTGGTGAGGGTGCCAGCCGCGATGTCTGCGCCTGGAGCGCCGAGGATCGGCGCGAGGTCGCCCCGCTGGTCGAGGAGCTGCTCGCCAGCAGCGAGAGCCCCGAGGGCATCTCCTTTGCCGTGATCAGCGGCCCGCCCTCCGGCGTGAGTTATGAAGATGGCGAGGTGGTGCGCTCGGTCTGTCGCAGCACGCTGGGCGCGGCCTACCCCGGAAACCGCCTCTACCAGACAGTGGAAGCCTTCGGGGCGCGTGGCGTCTTCACAAGCGCCTGCACGCTCGACTTCTTCGACCAGCTCGACCTCATCGCTGACCGGCTCGCGCTGACCAGCTCAGTGACCTTATGCGCCTCCGAGCCGATGGCCCATGAGCCCCTGGAGGTGCTCGGGTTGACCGAAGATGGCCAGGAAGCGGTGATCGGCTTCGGCTCAGGCTTTGTGTTTCTGGGGCCGGTGGAGGGCTGCGACAATGGCGCGCTCTCGCTCAAACGCCAGGGCCTGGAGGATATCGTTGAGGTGAGCACGCGCTACTGCGCGCTGCCTTAATTCGGCTCCCTCCTAACCTCCTGAAGGTCTCCTCAAAAGGGGCTGCTTGACTTCACTCGCCTGCGGTTTATCTTCGCGCTTGCTTTGACGCCGGCTCCCGGCGCGTCGCGCCGAGGGATCGGGGCGATCCGCCGCTCTCGGGCTCGCTTTTTTAGCGGCGCGGGCGACGCTGCAGCCGGCGCTTTATGGCGCTGAGAATGCACCTTTTACTGACCGCAATGACCCTACTTTCAGGAGGTTCTTCATGGCTGGAAATCACACCCTTCCCGAGCTTAATTACGCCTACGACGCGCTTGAGCCCTTCATCGACGAGCAGACGATGCGTCTGCACCACAGCAAGCACCATATGGGCTACGTCAACGGCCTCAACGCTGCGGAGAAGGCGCTCAAAGAAGCCCGCGAGAGCGGCGACTTCGGTCGGATCCGCGATCTCGAGCGCCTGGCGGCCTTCCACGGTTCGGGTCACTTCAACCACTGCCTCTTCTGGCAGAACATGACCCCGGCCGATAACTACAAAGATCCCTCGGGCGACCTGCTCAAGCAGATCAACAAGGACTTCGGAAGCCTCGACGGCCTCAAAGCGCAGTTTGGCGCGGCGGCCAAAGCTGTGGAAGGCAGCGGCTGGGGCCTCCTGTGCTGGCAGCCCGCCGGTGAGCAGCTGGTGACGCTGGCGGCGGAGAACCACCAGAAGCAGACCCAGTTCACCGCCATCCCCGTGCTGGCGCTCGATGTGTGGGAGCACGCCTACTACCTGAAGTACCAGAACGCCCGTGGTCAGTACGTCGACCAGTGGTGGAACGTGGTCAACTGGGAGAACGTCGCCGAGAACCTGGCGCGCGCCACCCAGTACAAGTTCGAGCTGCGCTAAACCAGGCCGCGCCGCCCTTCGGGCGGCGCTTGCTGACAGCGCAGGACCGACAGCGCCCGCGCCCCGAAACTCGGGGCGAGGGCGTTTTTTTTGCCCGGAAGCGCTCATCTCCAACGCGGCGTGGCGCGCCGCAGCCCGCGCGCCAAGCCAACCTCGTCGAGGTCGGTCGAAGATCTCGAATGACGATCCGACTGAATGCCCGCGGGAAGCATGGCGTCTCTGAGGATGTTGGGCGTGGAGGGCCGTTGCGCGTATGCTGCGCGAGTTGCCCTCCCGACATCCCGAACCCGGAGTCGCCGATGAAGCACCCGATCACGATCAGCGCCGCGGCCGCGGCTTTTCTTTTCGCTCTGACGCCCGCGTTTGCCCAGGAGCGCGCACCGAACGCCAGCGAGGCTGAAGCGTCTCAGAAGGGCGCCTCGGAGACCGGCGCCGAGGTCATCGATCCGGCGCCTTTTGAGGCGCTTCTGGAGCGCTATGTCGACGCCCGTGGCCAGGTCGACTACGCCCGCTGGCATGCCAGCGAGGAAGACCGTCGGCGTTTGAATGAGGTCGTCGAGGCCATCGGCCAGGCCAGCGTGGAGGGCAAAAGCGCTGACGCTCGCCTGGCCTTCTACATCAACGCCTACAACGCGCTGGTGCTCCACGCCGTGCTGGAGCGCTGGCCGGTAGAGAGCGTGATGAAGGTCGAGGGGTTCTTCGACAAGGTCAAACACCGCGTGGCCGGCCAGTCGCTCACCCTTGATGAGCTGGAGCACAGCCGGGTGATCCGCGCGCAGTTCGATGAGCCGCGCATTCATTTTGTGCTGGTCTGTGCGGCGAAGAGTTGCCCGCGGCTGCGTCAGGAGCCGATGCGCGCGGCCACCCTGGAGCGCCAACTCGACGCGGCGACCCGCGAGTTCGTTCCGGCCGCCACGCGCCGCACCGAGTCCGGTGTGGAGACGAGCCAGCTCTTTAACTGGTTTGCCGAAGACTTTGTAAAATCGGCCGGCTCGGTGCAGGCCTACCTCTTGCGCTACGTGCGCAACTCTGAGCTTCGAGAGGCCCTGGAAGCCGGCGCCGAGGTGAGCTTCTCGGAGTACGACTGGGCGATCAACGCCCGCTGAACGCGGGCTTATTCGGCGGCGGGCTGCTCGACCTGCGCCGCTGCCGCCTCGCCATTGGCGGGCGTATCGGCGCCGGTCGCTGACGGGGCGCGAACCTGCTCGGGGAAGGCGCGCCACATGCCGGCGGCGGCGAAGAGACGCAGCACGAAACGATCTTCAAAGAGGTTGGCCCGAAGCTCATCCAGGTACTGAGTCGGGGTCTCGCTGGTGGCCAGGTACTCCAGGTAGGCCTGGCGCGTCTGCGGGTCGGTGCTTGCGCGGATGGCCTCGGGCAGCTCCCCATCGGAATCGACACGGAGCAAGAGGTAGGCGGCCAGGGCGGCGACCTCGGCGTTGTCGGAGGCCGCCAGCGCTTCCAGGCGCGGGCTCAGCGGGGCGACGATGAGCTCAAGCTCCGCCTCGTCGCGCAGCACCATCTGCAGGGTGCGCAGCGTCTCGGCGGCCTGCTCCTCGTTTTGCAGGCGCGCGCTCAGCGTCTCGCGCCAGTCCTCAGCAAATCGCGCGACGAGCTGGCCGGCGATGAGCTTCTGCGTCTCAAAATCATCAATGCGCATCGCGCTGATCAGCGCGTCGGGCTGGGCGTCGTCGCGGGCGGCGTAGAGGTTGATCGCCGCGCGTCGTACCGGCTCGCGCGCATCGCGCATGGCGATGCGCAAACTCACCGCCGCGTCGTCGGAGGGGTTGGTGGCCAGGGCGCTGAGCACCTCGATGGTCGGCTCCACCTCGGCGCCGCGCAGATACTCCTGGGCGCTGGCCACGTAGGTCTCATCGCCCAGCGCGGTCAGCCCCAGCGCGGCCACGCGCACGAGCTGCGGATCGATGCGGCGCTGCGGCAGCCCCAGCGTCTCGGCGTCATAGACGCCGGCGCGCTCCAGCAGGTCGGCGAAGGTCTCGCGGGCCAGCTCCGAGTGGGAGCGCACCAGAATGCGCCCGGCGTCCAGGCGGGCCTCCAGGGGCTGTTTGGGGTCGGCGAAGCGCTCGATGAACGCCTGAGCTCGATCGGGTTGGCCGGCCTCGGTGAGCCGGGCCAGGGCCATCGCGGCGATGTCCGGATCGGGATCTTCGACAAAGCCGCCGAGCTCCGGCAACGCGCTGCGCCTCAACGTCGTCTCATCGCCGGCTTCTTGCAGCGCCTCCACCGTGGCGTAAGGCCCGGCCTCAAAGGCCATGCGGCGCTGGCGCGGATCTTCGGCGCGCAGCGCGCGGCTGATCATCGTGCGCCGCAGCGTATCACTGCCCAGCTCCAGAGCGGTGGCCACGATCAGGCGTTTTTCGGGGTCGTCGGCGCGGTTGTAGTTGGCCATCGCCTCCTGGCGGGCGCGGGGATGATCGTGGAGGATCATCAGCCGAAGCGCCGCCACCCGCACCATCGGCGAGGGATCGTCGAGCAGGGGCTCGGCAAGCTCCACCACACGCGCATCGTTGATGAGCTCCAGCGCGCGCAGGGTCTCGGCGCGCACAAAGGGATCATCGCCCATCTCCAGCCCGCTGCGCAGGATGTTGTCGATGGTCTCCTTCTCTCCCTCGCGCAGGCTATCGGAGCTGCAGGCCATCATGATGGCGAGCAGCATCATGATCAGCGGGCGCAAGATGCGGGTATGACAGGTGAACGTAGCGTTCAAAGCGGCCTCAGTCGTTGGCGGGGTCGCGACGATCTTCCATAAAGAAGAGGGCGCGTGCCAGAAGATCGCGCCAGGGCTCCTCGTTGAGCACCTCGTGGTAGAGGCCGGGCAGAAGCTCCAGCTGGCGATCATGGGAGCCCATCTGGTGGAAGAAGCGCTCGGTCTCTCGCGCATTGACGATGCGATCGTCGCCGGCCACCAGCAGCAGCGCCGGGTGCTCCAGCTCGCCGGCTCGCTTATGAAGATCGCGCATCGCCCCCACCGCCTCGGAGAACCACCCGGCGGTGGCCGTAGGGAAGTTGAGCGGATCGCGCTCGTGATGATCGATGACCTCCTGAAGATGCGTGAGCGCGCCGGCGTCAATGCCCGAGGCGATGCTCAGCGTGGGCAGGATGCGCGCCGCAGCCAGCCCCACCTTCTGCATAAGTGGCGAGAGGTCGGGGGCGACGCCAAGCAGGGGGCTTGTGATCACAAACGCGCGCACGTTTTGAGGCTTGCGCAGCGCCAGACGCAGCGCGATGAGCCCGCCGTTGGAGTGCCCCATCACAAAGAGGGGAAGGTCCGGCCAGCGCTGGGTGGCGCGGCGAATCAGGAGCTCCATATCGTCGACGTAGTCATCAAAACGCTCGACATGACCGCGCCGCCCGGTGCTGCGCCCGTGGCCACGGGCGTCGATCGCCATCACCGCATAGCCCGCCCGCGCCAGCGCGATGCCCACATGATCGTAGCGCGCGCTGTGCTCGGCGTAGCCGTGCATCAACGCCACCACCGCGCGCGGCGTCACCTCCGAGGCGCGCCAGGTCTGCCAGTAGAGCTGCTGATGATCGGGGGTGCTGAGGTAGCCCTCGTCACGCTCGACCGCATCGAGCGGCGCGCGGCGTCCCGGCGCAAGATCCTCCCAGAGGGCGGGATCGAAGCTCTCGCTGGTCCAGATCTGCGGGGTGAGTTCGGGCGAGGTTACAGGCTGGGGGCGTGCCATAGGCGAGTGACCGGGGGATGATGGTAAGGGGCAGGGGCCATAGGTGGCGAAACTTTATCACGCTCACTGCCGGTTGCGAACCCGCGAGGCGCCCGCCGCTCCCCTCAACGCCATCTCGCTTCGAGTCGACCTGCCCGCGCTCCTGTGGCACGATATGGGCGTCTTAACGCGTGTCTCCGGCAACCTGGTTGAACCCCTGCCCTCCCGGCTTCGGCGCGGAGTGGGGCACCCTCGCTGGACTTTTGTCAGCTGGCGCACACACTCGAGCGCGAACGGGACGTGTCCCTGGTGCGCTTGAGAACCTTACTTTCAAGGAGTGATGTAATGAAGATTCAGAACATGCAGTCGGTGGTGCTGATGGTGGTGATGGCTCTGGGCCTTGTGCTCAGCGCGTGTTCGGGAGCCAACGAGTACCGCATGGAATCTGGCGAGCGCACCGCCGGCGCCGAGGGCATGGTGTCGGTTAGCTCCGATGAGAACGGCAACCGCGTGGTGGCCCTCTCGGTCGCCCACCTTCCTCGCCCCGGTCAGCTCGATGACTCCATGGCCACCTTCGTGGTCTGGATCTCGCCCGAGGGCACCAACTACAACTACAACATGGGGCAGCTTCGCCTGGCCGAAGATCGCACCGGCGCGGTCACCTTCACCACCCCCTTCCCCAGCTTCTCGATGATCGTCACCGCCGAGTCTCACAGCACCGTGCTCGCTCCCAGCGATCAGGTCGTGCTCAAGCGTGAGGTCGGCTCCTCGCGCTGAGCCCAGGCGCTGAGCCTGCATGCCCATCATGCCCCCGCGACCCCGAGTCGCGGGGGCATTTTTGTTGCGAGCGGGGCCATGCAGCTGACTGTGGGTCGGCTGTGACGGGGGAGAGCGGGTCTTAAGACAGGGGGATCGCCCTTTTAACATGCGGTTGAGGTCTGTCTCTCGGACGGATGACAACATATAAACCCTCACGTCTCTCGTGTGAGCCACGCCCGCGACACCGAGTTGGATTGTAAGCCTGGCTGGAGGCGCACGCGCGTGTGGGTTACCTTCGGTGCGTCAAGCCTGCGAGGGTGTGGATTCGCGAGGCTTAGCACCCTGACGCGCGCTCGCGCCGCGGGGAGCCACTGCGCCTGGTGCGCCGGTTGAGGTGGTTTGTTGTGGGTGAAAGTTCTTTTGTTTCAATGGTTTACGGTTCCAGGTTGAGGGTGCTTTGAAAACGAAGATCGCTCGCAGACCGCGCTTGTTATCTCTGGCGTTGATGGCGCTGGCGCTGCTGATGCCACCTTCGTTGGCCGCGGCCAACCCCTTTGATGTGTACGGCTCAGGCGCGCGCTCCGCAGCGATGGCCGGCGCCCAGGCGGCCTCGGCCGAGGGTCCGGCTGCCGTTTATGATAATGTGGCCGAGCTCGCGCTCGCGCGCCCGGGCATTCGGCTGGGCGCGTTTGCCACGCTGGGGCAGGCGCAGATCCTGCTCAAAGAGCGCCCGGCGGGCTATGAGGTGCCCGACCTCGACGGAAACGCCCCGGCGCTGCCCTCCGACCAGACGCGCAGGGAGCGCTCCGACACCACCGGGCTTGCGCCGCTCTACGGGGTGGTGATCGGCGCGGTGACCGACTTTGGCAGCGAGCGCACCCGCGGCGGCGCGGTGGTGATGCTGCCGACCAACGGGCTCTTGAGCATGCAGACCCATTTTGTCGATGAGCGCGAGCGGGCCTTTAGCAACCAGCTGCATTTTGAGCTGATTGGCGAGCGGCTTCGGCGCCCGGTGATCGAGGCGGGAATTGCGCGTGAGCTCACCGACTGGCTCAGCTTCGGCGTGGGCGGCACCTACCTGCCGGGCGCGCGCGCCACCACCGAGGCCTACGTGCGCGATCCGGCCGACCAGTCGGATGTGGGGCTCAACGCCGACATTCAGACCACCAACGCCTGGGGGCTTCTGGCCGGTGCGAGCTTGGCGCTGCCGGCCGATCTTCGCCTGGGGCTTGTGTACCGGGGGCCGGTGGCCTTTGCGATTGAGGGCGGCAACGAGGTGCAGGTGCGCGGGGCCAGCTCCGGCGAAGACACCCGACAGGCCATTTCGTGGATCCCCACCGCCACGCCCGCCTCTCTGCGCCTGGGCCTGGCCTGGTCGCCTGGCGACGTGGTGCTCACCGCCGACGCCCGGCTGACCTTCTGGTCGGGGCACCTCGACACCCAGGGCGACGACGCCGGCTTCCACGACACGATCGAGGGGCGCCTGGGCGCCGAGTGGCAGAGCTCCACCGACACCCGACTTCGCGCAGGCCTGGGCTTTGTGCCCTCGCCGGTACCCGCGCAGACCGGCCGCACGAACTACGTCGATAACCACCGCGCCCTGGCCTCGATCGGCGCGGAGCACCGCTTCGCGCTGTGGAAGCGCGAGGTCGTGGCCGCCTGGTACGTGCAGGCTCATCACCTGCTCTACCGCACCACCGACAAAGACGCGCTCAACTCCTATCCCGACTGCGCCCCCGGCGAAACGCGTCTCTGCGACGAGGTCCCCGACGACACCCGCGACCCTCGCACCGGCCAGCCCTACGCCGAGGCGCAGGGCCTGCAGACGGGCAACCCGGGCTTTCCGGGTTTTAGCTCCGGGGGCTGGCTGGGCGCGGTGGGCTTTGAGCTTCATTATTGAGGCAACGCCTGAGGTGTGCGTGTGTTAAGGTGTGTAAGTGATTGATTTTGTAGATGTATCAGGCGTTTTAGGGGCGCGTGTTCATCGCAGTCGAGGCCGTACGATGAGAGAAGTAGCACAGAGAGTGGGGCGATGGGGCGTGGCGTGTGGGCTCCTGGCAGGTGTGGTGGGCTGCCAGGTGGAGCGTGGCGAGAGCCGCTTTGAGGCGCAGATTGTGGAGGACGTGGGGCTTGCCGAGGTGGGGCCCTCCACCGATGTGGGCCCGGGCGATGGCGAGGGCGCGGGCACCCTGGGCGGGGTCTGGTTGCAGGCCCACCGCGCGTCGAGCTGTGTGCTGGGTCAGGAGCAGGTCTCGATGGGCTATTATATCGTCACCATCGCCGAAGATGGCGAGCTCCTCGATGAGCAGCGCACCCTCTGCGCGCTGGAGCTCAGCCCGGTGCTGGGGCTTCGCCCCCTGGTGCCCCCGGCGGTGATCGAGAGCATCGTCACCCCGGCCATCGACCGGGGTTTTGTGACGCGCCCCACCACCGGCGGGGCCTACACCTCGGCGACCGAGGTGGGGCTGTGGGGGCTTGAGCTCGACGATCCCACCGGCGCCCCCATCCCCACCGAGGCCGGCGACCCGGCGGTGGTCGACGCCGACGCCGACGGCCAACCCGGGGTCACGCTGGAGATCGCCGGCAGCTCGTGCCGCCGCTACATGGCTCAGCGCCAGATTGTGCGTTACACAGGCCAGCTCACCGCTCCCAACCGCATTGAGGGCGGCAGCGCCACGACCACGCGCATGGAGGTCTACGGCGCCTCGGCCTCCCTCTGCGCCATCGCGCCCGATGTGGAGCCCAACGATGCCTTTAGCACCTTCACCATGGTGCGCGTCGACGGGCTGGGCGGCGCCCTCGACCTGGACGCCAACGCCGACGGCACCATCTCCTGCGCCGAGGCCGCGCCCACCTTCGCCCGGGTGCTCGCCAACCGAGAGCCCGACAACGAGAACTGCCGTCGTTGAGGGTTCTGCCCCACACAGGCACCGGCCGCATCGCCCGACCCGGATGACCGTGGGTCACCTGACGTTCATCGTTTGAGATGACCCTGGGTCGCCTGACACCCGCATAGAACCTGCGTGGTATGCGACCCCCGGTCATGGTTGAGCCTGACCGTGGGTCACCTGACGCCCATCGTTTGAGATGACCGTGGGTCGCGCATAAGCGTTGTGTGGTGCCCTGGCACCCGGGCTGCGGGCGACGTCGTTGGAACGAAAAGATTCGAAAAAAGCGATCTATTTTCAGCGTTTAGGTGATCCTGGCATCGAGCTTGCTCTAATCTTAGACCATCACCGCGACGATGCTCGACACGAACCATGCTCAATCGTCGCAAACCAGCATGACGCAAGGCGCAACACGACGTTCGACGACGACACGATGACGCTAACCCCCAAAAAATCTGAGAGGTCCGCGATGAAAAAGTCTCAAAATTCTGAACGATGGCATCGATGGCTGCCGCGGGTTGCCGCGACGGTCGGCGCGGTGACGATGGTCGCCGCCTGTGGTGAGCCCGAGGACTCGCCACGCCGCGACGAAACCTCCAGCGCGAGCTTCCGACTTCAGCCCGCCCAGAGCTGTGAGGATGTGCGCGATGACGTGGTCGACTCGCTCACCGAGCAGGTGCTGCAGAACCGCTACAGCGAATACTGGTGGGGCAATGTTGATTTTGATGCCGGTGAGCCCCAGCCCGGCGCGCCGGAAGCTGGCGACGACAACGCCGGCGGCGATCGCGGTGAGAGCCCCACCGAGTTCACCGAGACCAACGTGCAGGAAGAAGGCGTTGACGAGCCCGACATCGTCAAGACCGACGGCGACTACATCTACACGGTGGCCGACGGCTCGCTGCAGATCCTCAAGAGCTGGCCGCCGGAGGACACCAACCGCGTCGGTCGCTTCGACTTCCCGCAGCAGGCCTACCCGCACAGCCTCTTCCTCAAGGGCGATCGCGTGGCCGTGTTCAGCTCGATCTGGCAGCACAATGATTATTACTACGACGAGGTCGGCTCCGACGATGAGGGTGGCGTCACCCCCGACGGCGATCGCGAGCCGAGCGAGCCTGGCGAGTACGTGGAGCCCTTCTACGGCACCCGCCTGACGATCCTGGATGTCAGTGACCGCACCAACCCGGTCATCGAGAAGCAGGTCGATATTGAGGGCAGCTACACCAACGGCCGCATGATCGACGATAAGGTCTACGTGGTCAGCAACGGTGGGATGCGCAACCTCAACGTCTGGCAATACATGTACAACAACGAGATCCCCGGGCTGCCCGAGCGCGATCACGAGACCACCCCCGAAGAGCTCGAAGTGATGCGCGATGAGGCCCGCCCCATCGTGCGCGCTTACCTCTCCGATGTGCTCGCCGACGAAGATGTGCAGAGCTGGTTCCCCCGCCAGCGCATCCTCGACCACGACGGTGAGGTTCTGGTCGAAGAGCCGCTCTACGAGTGCAATGAGATCTACATGACCGATAACGCCAACCAGCTTGGCGTGCTCTCGATCTCCAGCTTCGATCTCGACACCAAGACCACCATCGACTCCACCGGTCTGATGGCCAACGGCTGGCAGGTCTACGCCTCCCAGGACAACCTCTACGTGGCGATGAGCAGCCGCTGGTGGTGGTGGTGGGGTGGCAACGGCCGCCAGAACGAGTCGCACATCCACAAGTTCGCCCTGCACCCCGACGGTCAGCCCGAGTACCGCGCCAGCGGCAAGGTCGACGGTTGGTTGCTCAACCAGTTCTCGTTCAGCGAGTACGAAGGTCACCTGCGCGTGGCGACCACCGACAACCGCTGGGACTGGGACCAGGAGACCGGCGAGCAGACCGACTCCGGCGGTAACCACGTCATCATCGTTAAAGAAGAGAACGGTGAGCTCGTGGAGACCGGCTCGGTGCGCAACCTCGCGCCGACCGAGCGCATCTACAGCTCGCGCATGATGGGCGATCGCGGCTACATCGTGACCTTCCGCGAGACCGACCCCCTCTACACCCTGGATCTCTCCGACCCCAACGATCCTAAAGTGTTGGGTGAGCTGAAGATCACCGGCTTCTCCAGCTACCTGCACCCGTTGAGCGACGATTACCTCCTGGCGATCGGTCGCGACGGCGATGAGAACGGCGTGATGAGCGGCGTGCACCTGCAGGTCTTTGATGTGAGCGACATGACCGATCCGAAGCTCAAGCATCACCACGTCATCTCCACCGGTGGCTGGTCCTCCGACAGCGAAGCGATGTGGAACCACCACGCCTTCACCTACCAGGCTCGCCTGGGCGTGCTCAGCGTGCCGATGAACATCTGGGATGGTGGCGAGCAGTTCACCGGCCTGATGCTCTTTGAGATCGACGCCGAAGCCGCCGAGGAGAACGCCGGCATCAGCGAGATCGGTCGCGTCAGCCACGGCGACCTGGTGGCCGACTCGCACTGCGTGCGCTACGACATGGAGCCGGGCTGCCAGCAGGAAGACTACTGGGGCTGGTACTCCCAGATGCGTCGCAGCATCATCATGAGCAGCGAAAATGGCGAGGAGTTTGTGTACTCGCTCAGCGACGTGGGTATGAAGGTCAACAACGTCTACAACACCGACGAAGAGCTGGCCTCGGTGCTTCTGCGCGAGCGTTTCTAAGCGCGTGATTCGGGCGCCTCACCCCCGGTGAGGTGCCCTGACCGGCAGCATTGAGGGTGCATGAGGGAGCGAGGCGACTCGCTCCCTCATTGCGTCTGGGGATGCCGGTGAGCGGTGACCGTGGGTCGTTTTGAAAGGTGACCGTGGGTCAGCTGTAGCGATGACCCTGGGTCGCAGAAAAGCCAGTGATGGTGCGGTTGAGAGATGACCGTGGGTCACGCTGAGAGGCGACCGTGGGTCATGCTGAGAGGTGACCCAGGGTCATGGCGGCGGCAGGGCTTTTTCGGTTAAGAGGCGACCGTGGGTCACGCGCTTCGTCCCGGGGTTGATCTCGGAGGGAACTCGGCGCTACAACACCCACGTTGACCCCTACTTATGGACCGAGATGATCGCCGGAGGTCGCGCTGTGGTGAAAGGCGCGCCGAAACGCGATCCGAAAGAGCGAGGCGAAGATGCGCGGTGTGATGAAGCGATGGCTGGTGGTGTGTGTGGCGGCGATGATGGTGACGGCCTGCGGTGATGACAGCGTCGGCTCCAACGATACAGACGCCGGCTTTGATATTGGCGAGGAGTCCCCGGACGCCGGCGACACCGGGTCGAGCGATGAGGACACGGGCAGTGACGAGGACACCGGCTCTAACGATGAGGACACCGGCGCCAATGACCAGGACACCGGGTCGAGCGATGAGGACGCCGGAAACGACGGTGACACCGGAAGCGAGAGCGACACTGGGGCGGACAACGACGCCGGTATGGACGAAGACGCCGGCACCGATCCCGATCCTGCCCCGGCCTGCGAGCCGACCTTCGGGCCAGACGACGCCTGCGAGGGCGACGTTGAAGGCACCTGGGAGTTTGGTAACGCCTGCACCGATTTCGACTTTGCCGAGCTCCTCGCCACGGTGTGTGACGGCTCGTCGGTGGAATCGCTCGACGTAAATACCGACGGCACTCTGGTGGTCACGGCCGACAACTTCGCCCGCGCGATCACCATCGAAGCCGAGGCGCTGGTCTACATTCCCGCCGACTGTCAGGCGATCGGGTTTCTCGGCTGCGAAGGGTTTGGGGATATCGCAGGCTCGGCTGACCCGAGCGTCGAGGTGAGCTGCATCACCAACGCGACCGCCGGTCGCTGCGAGTGCGATGTGGCGGGCACCTACGAAGAAGAGAGCGCCGGGGCCTACACCAACGAGGGCGGCGTGGTCACCGTCGGCGAAGAGGTCTACGACGTGTGCGTCACCGGCGACTCGATGAGCGCGCGCCGCCGCTCCGACGACGAGCAGCGCCCGAGCTTTGTGGAGATCTACACCCGCTAAAGGTCGGTCGAAGTGGTGAGTGACGCGCCCTGTGGGGCGGTCTCTCGGACGTGGGGCGTCGCGCGGAGCGCGGCGCCCCATTTCTTTTGGCGTACAAAGACGGAAGCTTCCGGCTCTGGAGGCAAACATTGACCTCGGAGTGCGGAAGATTCCGGCCTGGGAGGCAAACATTGACCTCGATGGGCGGAAGAAGCCGGGTTTCAGGCGCGCCAGCCCGTCGGGCAGCTCACGCCGGTGCCCCCGACGCCGCAGTAGCCGCCGGGGTTTTTGGCGAGATACTGCTGGTGGTACGCCTCGGCGTAATAGAACTCCGGGGCGTCGAGGATCTCGGTGGTGGGCTCGCCGTAGCCGGCCGCGGCGAGCTCGCGGGCGTAGGCCTGAAGGGAGGCCTGGGCGGCCTCGCGCTGGGCGGCGGAGGTGACGTAGATGCCGCTTCGGTACTGGGTGCCCACGTCGTTGCCCTGGCGCATGCCCTGGGTGGGGTCGTGGCCCTCCCAGAAGACCTGCAAGAGCTGGTCGTAGCTGATGCGCTCTGGATCGAAGATCACGCGCACCACCTCGTTATGGCCGGTCTGCCCGCTGCAGACCTCCCGGTAGGTGGGGTTGGGGGTGTAGCCCGCGGCGTAGCCGACCTGGGTGGAGTGGACCCCGTCGAGCTGCCAGAACTTGCGCTCCACCCCCCAGAAGCAGCCCATGCCGAAGAGGGCCACCTCCATCGTCTCGGGGAAGGGGGGCTTGAGCGGGGTGCCGAGCACCTCGTGCGTCTCGGGGATCTCAAAGGGGGGCTCCTCGCGGCCGGGGAGCGCGTCGTCGGGGTGGGGCATCTGGATTTTTCGGGGGCTGAAAAACATCGGCTCGGCCTTTCGCGTCGGTGGAGGTGGTCGGGGGCGCGCGTCGTTGCGCTGCAGTCTGCGCCTCTATGCGGGCAACGCCGGGCGCGTCCGGCGCATTTCAGTTCGGAAAAGTTCTCTGGCCCGGCGGGAAGGGTTTGACAAGGCGCGCGGCGCATGATGAGAAACTGCCGACCCCCGCGCGGGGGGTAGATCGCAACCGGAGCCGTAAAAGAGGGCGAGTAACATGCGTTTGCAGCAGGGACTTGATGTCATTCATCGTCAGATCGAGGAGTGGGCCGAGGCGGCCGGGGAGGTCCTCGATGGCGAGTCGGTCGACGGGTTTGTGGACCTGGCCACCGAGCTTCTGACCCACATCCAGGAGATCGTCGAAGAGCTCGACCTCGACGGGGAGACGCTGCGCGTGCCCACCGGCCAGGTGGGTATCAAGGAGGTCGGCGAGGGGCTGGGGATCGCGCTGGCGCAGGCCTGGGAGCTGTTGGAGTTTGGTCAGCGGCCCTCCGAGCTGCATTTTGATCAGATCGAGCCCCTGCTCATCGCGATGGCCGAGCTGCTGGAGCTCGATCCGGAAGATGATGAGGCCGAGGACGAGGTCGAGCGCGTCACCGCGCTGCTCGACGAGTTTTTGTCGGACACCTACTGATCGTTTCGATCATCTCAATCACCTGGCCTCTCCGGCCGGGGTTACACAGCACAGCCGGGGGGAAATGCGTCGTTTCGGGTGACCCAGGGTTGTTGTTTGAGGTGACCCAGGGTCGTCGATCAGGGTGACCCAGGGTCGTGGTTTTGAGTGACCCAGGGTTGTGATTTTGGGCGACCCAGGGTCGTGGTTTTGAGTGACCCGGGGTCGTGGTTTTGTGATCTGAAACGATCAGCGTGGGTCGCGCAAGACCCCCACCTGGGTGCTCAGCGTGGCGTCGCCCACGGTGATATAGAGCATGCCCTCGCTGCGCAGCACGTCCCAGCGGTTGGTGCGGTCGAGTTTCTCGGCCAGCTGCGCGATGAACTCGGGCGCAAAGGCGATGAGCGCGATGGTCTCGGCGCGGTGAATCTGGCCGCTCTCCAGGTCGCTGAGCGTGGGCGCGGGATCTTTGTGGGTGTAGACGGCGACCTGGCCGGCGGCTTTGGCGATCTTGTGAAGGCGCTCAGGGGCTGGCTGGCCGATCTCGATCCACAGGAGGATCTGTCCGGTGAGGTCAAAGATGGCGATCGTGGGGTCGTCGGGGGTGCTGACCCCGCGGCCAAAGTCGATGCCCTCGCCATACTCCAGGCAGTAGGCCAGCACACGCGTGACCAGGTAGAGATCGGTCTCGGAGGGGTGCTGAGCGACGCGCAGCTCCAGCGTCTCGTAGACGCCGCGGTCGACGTCGGAGAGGTTGATCTCAAAGCGGCGCATCGTGGCGCTTAAGGCCATGGGGTCTCCACGAGAAGTTAAAAAGCGTGCCGGGGGTCAGCCCTCATCGGGCGGGGTGCCCTCGCCGAGAAGCTCGGTGAGCGCGCCGGTCTGAGGCATGACGATGTACGAGGTCAGGTGCTGGAGCAGCGGCGTTGAGGCGTCGGCGAGCTCGAAGCGGTAGACGTCGCAAAAGGCATAGCTGCGCTCCTCGCCGGAGGCTGTGGCCACGCGCATCGTGCCGTGGACGACGCCTTCATCGTGGCTGGCGAAGATGCTGCGAAGCTCCATCCCGCGGGTCTCGCTCTGAGCGAAGACCTCAAAGGCCTGGGCCAGGGCGTCTTTGCCCTCGATGACCATCACGCCCACGATCTCCCAGCGGATGTCGTCGGCGGCGTGCTCCAGGATGTATTCAAAGTCGCCGCCGGCCAGCGCGTAGTTGAGCGCGGAGAGCAGCGCGTGCAGATCGGTAGGCATCGCCGTGGGTCGTTATGGGCCGGGTGTGATGGAAGTCGGGCGCGTCGAGCGCTGGTGCGCATCTTTTGCGCGGTGCCGGGCCGGTGCGGCGAGGGCGGTGTACCGCATCCGCCGGGGGCGCGTCACTTCGAATCGCTCGGCGACGCATGATTTCTCGGGTACGCAACGACCCGGGGTCGCCGATCACCCGCATGGTTGGCGGTTGAAGGGCGACCCCGGGTCAGAACTCAGCGCGGTGTTAGGCCGCGCTCAGGGCACGATGCACACGCCCTCTTGAGAGCCGGACGCGGTGCACATGCCGCTGCAGCAGTCGGAGGGGCGAGAGCAGGGCAGGTAGGCCGGCTGGCAGGAGAGCAGCGCGCAGACGCCTTCTTCGCAGCGCAGCGGGCTGCAGCAGTCGGAGTCGGAAGCGCAGCCGTCATCGGTGCTCCCGCAGACCGGATCGGGATCGGGATCCGGGTCGACATCGGGATCGGGGCCGACATCGTCGCCGGGATCGGGATCCGGGTCGGTGTCGGGATCGGGGCAGCTCTGGCCGACGCGACCCACGCCGCGATCGTAGTGGATGCTGACCTGGTTGTTCGCGCCGAAGCGGCTTCCGTGGAGCCCGCCGAAGATCTCGATCTCGTTGTTGGTCTCAATGCCGCCGGGCACCGCGTAGATGTAGCCGCCGACGTCGATCGGGTTGTTGGATCGGAAGCCGTTGGGGCCGCCGACATACATGCGCATCAAGGCCGGGTAGTTTGGCGAGCCCAGGCGAAAGGGGTTGTTGGTGCGCACGTCGCCGGCCACAAAGACATCGAAGCTGGCGTCGGGGGTGAGCGTGATGGTGAGCTGGCCGTTGCTCTCGATGTCGCCCCCGACGTAGAGGGCGGTGTTGCCGGTGGCCACGATGGTGGTGGGCTCGTTGGGCGAGATCTCGCTCAGGTAGTAGTTGCCGCAGGGCAGCTCCAGACGCACCCCGCCCGAGTGGTTTTTGAGCACATCGGGGTCGAGACCGAGGGCGGCGTTGTCGTTATCGTCGCGTCGGCTGGCGACGATGGCGCCCACGTCGATGCGGTCGTCCTCCTCGCAGTAGGAGCAGGCGTCGCCGACGCTCACCGGCCCCTCATTGAGGCTCTGGTAGGTGACGTTGGGGTGGACGGAGGTGCCGGCCGGGACGTGGAGATCGCCGCCGATGGTCACGCCGTGGTTGGTGCCGATGTCGCCCACCATAAAGGCGTCTTCGCCCACCGAGACCGGGAAGTTGTTGTAGAAGTCACCGCCGTTGTAGAGGCGCTGGCCGATCTCGGCGCCGATGTTGAGGTTGATGCCCTCGGAGCCGGCCACCCAGAGGGAGCCGGTGACGTCGACCAGGCCGTTGGCGCGCTGGCTGCCGTTGGTGCCCACGCCACCGCCGGGACCGCCCGGGGTGTAGGGGCCGACGCTGCTGTCGTAGGCATCGACCATCAGCCCCACGTTGGTCACGACGTCGTCGCAGGAGCATAAACCCCAGCGGAAGGTGTATTCGGCCAGGTCGCCGGCGCAGGCCTGCGGGGATCCCTGCCCGGGCTCAAAGTCGATGACCGGGCCGACGCCCTCGCAGCTTGCGGGGCCGGGCTCCAGGGCGATGACCTCGCGGCAGGTGCCGGCGACGCAGCCTTCGCCGGCGTCGCAGGTGATGCCGCAGCCGCCGCAGTGGTCGCTGTCGAGCGAGGTGTCCACGCACGCTCCCCCGCAGGCCTCCAGCTCGCCGGGACAACTTTCGGGGTCGACGCAGCTTCCGCCGGAGCAGACGTCTGAGCCCTCACAGACCACCCCGCAGCCCCCGCAGTTCTCGGGATCCACGCTGGTGGGGATGCACTCCCCGTCGCAGCGGTCCTGGTAGGAGGGGCAGCTCTCATCGACGGGGGCGTCGTCTGTGTCGCCCGCGTCGTCGGGGTTGGTGTCGCCGGTGTCGCCGGGAGCGGTGTCGGGCGGATCGGTGTCGGTATCGGCGGAGGTGTCGGGGGCTGTGTCGAGCCCGCCGTCGTCGCTGACGTCGGGCACGTCGTCGCCCTCGCGCTCCGAAGGTGCGACGTCATCGCTGCAGGCGCTGCTCATCAGACTTACACACAACAAACCCACCAGGGGCCAGGTCAGGTGTCTCATCCTGAAACTCTACGCTGAAAGAAGGCAGAACACATCGGGGGGTGGTGATTCTCGGGGGCGCGTCAACGCTACCACACTCGGGGGGCGAAGCGCAGCGATGGGGGCGTAACAGGCTGTGTCAGCCGGTGGGTGTAAAACGGGGGGAGGACGGTCCATCGGTTGGTGACACGCCCCTCGCTCCTACATTGCCCCCGAGGGCCGAGGCCCGCAGAGAGGGCGCGAGAGGCGCGTCCGCTCGACGTTTTACGCAGTTACGCAGGGAGTGACGCGATGACCTACGAGATCTTGTTGATGCGCGTGCAGCGCCGAAGCGGCATTGAGGACGCCGGGCTGCTTCAGGAGCTTGTGCACCGGGTGATCCTGGAGCTGGCCAGCGGTCTGAGCCGGGAGAGCGCCGAGGTGGTGGCCGAGCGCCTGCCCGAGCCGCTGGCCTCCGAGCTCCGGGCGGCCCCCTCCTCTCAATCAAAAACTCGGGCGGCTTCACCCCCGGGCATCACACCGACCGCGCTCTACACGGGCGTGGGTGAGGCGCTCGCGCTTGATGAGGGCTTTGCCATGGAGTTCAGCCGGGTGGTCTGCCAGGTCATCAGCGAGAGCGTGGGCAGCGAGCGCCGCACGTTGCTCATCGCGCGCCTGGGCGAGGACTGGCGTGAGCTCTTTGAGCCGCGCAAGGCCGACTTCGGCCATCGCCCCGAGCTGGCCGAGGAGCCCGGTGTGGCCGACCGCACCACCCGCGACGATCTGGCCGAAGGCCGCCCCGGGAGCACCCACCCCTTGAGCGAGGGGAGCGTCGCCCAGCAGGACTCCATCGCCCGCGACGAGGAGCCCCACCAGGGTGACAGGGTGGCGACCAGCCGCGGAAAACCGGCCCGCCGCACCCTGGCCGAGGGCCGCCCCGGGAGCTCGCGATCGATCAACGAGCCCGGGCGGCACAGCTGAGCGTGTGGCCGCGATGTGAGGGGAGGGATGGCTGACCGTGGGTCAGGTTTTTTGCTCAGGGTGGGTTGACCGTGGGTCATGTCGCATACCCCGTCGAAGGTGACCGTGGGTCATGTCGCATACCCCGTGGAAGGTGACCGTGGGTCATCTCGCATACCCCGTGGAGGTTGACCGTGGGTCAGGTGGTATACCCCGTTGAAGGTGACCCTGGGTTGAGCCTCATGCGCATATATTAAGGGCGAGGCGTGACCGTGGGTCATCCCGCCTACCCTGTTGAAGATGACCGTGGGTCATCTCGCATACCCCGTCAAAGCTGACCCAGGGTCATCCCGCATACCCCGTGGAAGGTGACCGTGGGTCATCTCGCATACCCCGTGGAAGGTGACCGTGGGTCATCTCGCATACCCCGTGGAAGGTGACCGTGGGTCATCCCGCATACCCCGTCAAAGCTGACCCAGGGTCATCTCGCATACCCCGTTAAAGCTGACCGTGGGTCAGCTTCCAGCGCGCGCGAGCTCGGCGCCAAACGCCTCCTGAAAACGGCGCCGGCCCTCGTCTGCCAGAGGTTCGCCGTGGGCGATGACGACGCGATCAAACTCCCAGTCGAGCAGCGCGGGCAGGGAGCTTGCGAAGGCCTCTTTGTCGGCGATGCCCGAGCGCAAGATCCGGGTGGGGCCGAAGCTGCCAAGGGCGCCGTTGAGACGCATGAACATGCGCGTCCACCAGTGCGGGTGGTCGGGGAAATGAAAGCAGAGGTCGGTCAGGATCAGCGTGCCGCTCTGAGGCTCATAAAAGACGTGCTCCCGCAGCTTAGGCATGCCCTCGATCCGGTGCCAGCGCAGGCTATCCTCCAGCTCCCCCGTCGGCGAGAGGGTCAGCGCCTGATCCAACTCGCCGATCTTCTCGGGGAGGCCCGGCGGGACGAGCACGCGGGCCTGTGGCCAGCGCGCCATCGCCTTTTTCAAGTAGAGGTGATGAAAGAGGTTCGGGGCGATGATGGTCTTAAGCTCGCCGAGGTGGTCGATCTCGGCCTGGTCCTCATCGCTGAAAGAAACCGGGCTGATCATCGTCAGCTCGCCAGAGGGCAGCCGAATCAGGGTGCTGCGCGTGCCCATCTGCACGCCGGCCAGCTTGAGGGGGTGGTCGATCAACCAGATGGTGTCGGTGAAGGGGCGCAGGCGGCTCATGGCGTGTCCTGAGTGGGGGGCGGGGGGGACAATACATGCGGGCATGGTGACGATGCGCCACAACCCGAGCAATGGCGAGGTGGCAATCTGACGCACGCGTCACCTCCCGAGGTCATAAGGGCTCGTGGATACGTTGATGAAAGGGCGCAGGGTTACGCTGCCAGGGCGTCGGCGCGGTCTTTTTCGGCCTTGCGGGCGATGGCGCGGCCTTCATCCACGTCGACAAAGAGCAGCAGCAGGCCGCCGATAATGAAAAAACCGATCACCGAGAGGATCGCCTGACGGCTCGACCCGGTGGCGATGATCATCAACGAGAAGATCGCCGGCCCGAAGATGCCCGCGAATTTTTCGAAGACGGCAAAGAAGCCGAAAAACTCCCCGCTCTTATGACGGGGGATCAGGCTTGCGAAGAGCGAGCGCGAGAGGGCCTGGGTGCCCCCCTGGACCGTGCCGACGAGCAGCGCGAGCAGCACAAAATGCACCCAGGTGGTCATAAAGTAGGCCAGCACGCTGATGCCCATGTACACAAAAAGCCCGAAGAAGAGGGCGGTCTTGGTGGTAAATCGCCCGGCCAGGGTGCCGAAGATGAAGGTGAAGGGCACGCCCACGATCTGCACCAGCACAATGGAGCCGATGAGCACCCCCTGCTCAATGCCCAGCTCGGTGCCGTAGATGGTGGCCATGCGGATGATCGTGCCGATGCCGTCGTTGTAGATCAGAAAGGCCAAAAGCATCAAAAAGGCGTGTTTGAAGCCGCGCAGCTCGCCAAAGGTGTGGCGAAGTCGGCCCAGGGCGCGGCGCACCGCCTGGCCGGCCGAGACCGCCTGCATACCCTCCGGGAGCGGCGGCTCGGGCACCCGCCGAAAGAGCGGGATGGAGAAGGCCAGCCACCAGATCGCCACCGTGATAAAGGCCAGGCGGCTCGGGAGCGTGCTCTCGACGGGCAAAAAGAACCAGGCCGGCTTCATGATCATCGCCAGGTTCAGCGTCAGGAGCAGCGTCGCCCCCGCATAGCCCACGGCGAAGCCGGCGGTGGAGACGCGGTCGATCTCATGCTCGCGCGCGATATGCGGGAGCATCGCGTCGTAGAAGATCATCGAGCCGTTGGCCCCCAGGTTGGCGATCATGAAGAGGCCGGCGGCCAGCAGCCAGTCGCCCTCCTGAATGAAATACATCCCGGCGACTGCGGCGATGCCGATGCCGGCGAAGGTGCCGAGAAAACGTTTTTTGACGGTGGCGAAGTCGGCAATCGCCCCGACCACGGGCGCGATTGCCGCCACGATCGCCAGCGCCAGAGTGGTGGCCGTGGCGAAGTGCTGCGTGGCCAGCGTGGGGTCAAGACCCCGGGCGGCTACGCGCTGAAAGTAGATCGGGAAGACGGCCACGATGATCACGGCGTACATCCCCGTGATCGCCCAGTCGTACATCGCCCAGGCGCGCAGCTCGGGTCGGTGCAGGCCCAGCGCTTCGAGCAGGCGGTGGGTGCGTGTTGACGAGCTCATGGCGGTACTCCGTCTGGGGTTGCTTTGCTTGAAGTTGCTTTAAAATCAATGGGTTAGGTTCGGTGCGTGGCCGCCTTTTTAGCCCCTCTGGCTCAGTCGAGATCGTTCGGGCGCACGATCTGCACCAGGCGCATCGTGGAGGCCTGGCAGGCCTCCGCCCAGGTGTCGCCCCTGCCCATGAGCAGCGCGGCGTTGGCGGTGGTCATGGTGTGGAAGGTGCCGGCCAGGTAGCCCAACACCTGCTCAAAGCCCGGGTTGTGCCCGAGCACCAGCGCCGTCTCCACCTCGTCTTCCAGCGTGGCCAGAGCGTCGAGCACGTCACCGGTGCGCGGCAGGTAGAGCGTGCTCTCAAGGCGCAGCTCGCAGTCGGGAAAGGAGGGGGCCATCAGCTCAAAGGTCTCGCGGGTGCGGGTGGCGTCGGAGCAGAGGGCGACCTGCGGCACCCACCCGAGCTCGGCCAGCCGCGCCCCGACGCGGGGGGCATCCTTGCGGCCACGGGGGGTTAAGGGGCGGCGGTGGTCGCTTAAGCCGGGCTCAGCCCAGTCGCTCTTGGCGTGGCGCATCACGATCAGACGGCGTTGCATGGGGGAGACCTCATCTCAATCAAAGGCCGGCCGGGCCGCAGGGTCGGGCCTCGGGCGCGTCGTCGTTCGGGGGCCACCGGGGAGGACCGGGGGCGGCTCAAAGGTTGCCGGCGAATCTTGGTCTTTTGGGGCCCGGGGGTCAACGCCGCGCTGAGGAGCATGGGGGATTGGCGGGCGTGTTTAGCTTCGAGTCTGAACAACGATGAGATGGGTCGAGCACCCGCAACCCGGCTGCGCCTCAGCGGGCAAGGGGTATGCGGCATCCTCGATCCAGCACTGCCGCAATCGGCGGCGACGGAGGCGTTTTATGCGAGTACCGCTGGAGATCGCGTTCAAGCAAGTTGAGGCAAGCGCCTCGTTGGAGCGGCTGGTGCGCGAGCGGGTGGATCGCCTGCCGCGCTATTTTCAGAGGATCATCGCCTGCCGGGTGGCCGTGGAGGCGGCCAGCCGCAACAACCAGCACGAGGTCACCGGCTACCGGGTGCGCGTGGAGGTGAGCGTGCCGGGCAACGATCTTGTGGCCACGGCCACCCCTCGCCAGGGGGCGTCGGCGCGGGCGGTGGTGCACGACCCCTATCAGGCGGTGCGCGACGCGTTTGTGGCCATGGAGCGCCGCTTAAAGAGCTACGCCGGTCGGCTGCGCACCGAGCGCAAACCCCGGGCCAACGCCCCCCATGCGGTCATCACGCATCTCGACACCGAGGAGGGGTTCGGGTTTCTGCGCACGATCGGCGGGCGCGAGATCTACTTTCATAAAAACGCCGTGCTCAACGGCGGGTTTGCGCGCCTGGAGCTGGGCGATGAGGTGCGCTTTAGCGAGGTCGATGGCGAGGAGGGGCCTCAGGCCAGCACCGTCGAGGTGATCGGACGTCACGGGCGCCACATCATGGGCATCGTGCCCCGGGCTTAACGCAGGGAGCGAGGGTGAGACGACGTAGAAGGACCAGGAGCAACGCGTCGGGCCAGTCGGCCACGCCGCAGGGTGACGGGGCCAACGGCCATTCGGAAGACTCAGTGCTTAAGGCGCAGGTCGAGGCGGTGCGTGAGGCCACGCAGCTCTCCACCGAGCAGCTACGCCGGATCTGTGAGGCCGAGCGGCTCGGGGTTGAGGGCAGCGAGGAGCTGACAGAAGGAGGCGTCCCCGGCCAGGCGCGCGCCGAGGAGGCGCTCGCGTTCGGGGTCTCGATGCGCCGGCCCGGCTACCACATCTTTGCGGTGGGGCCGCCGGGGCTGGGCAAGCACGGGCAGATCCTGGCGCTGCTGGAGGAGGCCGCCGCCCGGCGGCCGGCTCCCGAGGCCTGGTGTTATGTCTTTAACTTCGAGCAGCCCCGCGCCCCGCGCGCCCTGCGCCTGAAAGCCGGGCGCGCCACCGAGCTTCGAGAGACCCTGGCCGAGCTCATTGAGGCGCTCAACGACGCGCTGCCCCGCGCGCTGAAGAGCCCCGAGTACATCGCCACCCGCCGCGAGCTCGATGAGCGTTTTGAGAGCCGTCAGAAAGACGAGCTTGAGGCGATCCGCAAAAAGGCCGAGGCTCATGATGTGGCCGTGATTCAGACCCCCTCCGGGGTGGTGATGGCGCCGGTGGTCGATGGCGAGGTGCTCGGCCCGATGGCCTTCCAGGAGCTCGATGTGGAGGAGCGCCAGCGCTTTGAAGACGCGCTCGAAGCCCTGCACACCGAGCTCGATGACAGCCTGCGCGCCCTGGCCGGCCAGGAGAGTGAGCATCGCCAGAAGGTCGAGGCGCTCGAAGAGGCCACCGTGCGCACCGAGGTCTCCGCGCGCCTCAAGCCGGTGCGCGAGGCCTTTGCCGATCACGAGCAGGTCATCGCCTACCTCGATGCGCTCGAAGATGATCTGGTGGAGCACGCCGACGCCTTTGTCGCCAGCGAGGGCGGCGGCCAGGCCGGCCAACTTCTGGGCCTGGGGCAGGCGCAGGGCAAAGACGAGGTGTTGCGCCGCTACCAGGTCAATGTGCTCTATGAAGATCGCAAGGCCGAGGGTGCCCCGGTCATCCAGGAACATCACCCCAACTTTGAGAACCTCTTCGGGCGCATCGATCATCGGGCGAACCTGGGGGCGATCTCCACCGACTTTACGATGATTCGCCCCGGCGCCCTGCACCGGGCCAACGGGGGCTTTCTGGTGCTGGACGTGCGCCAGGTGCTCATGCAGCCGATGGTCTGGGAGCAGCTCAAGCGGGCGCTGCGCGCCGGGGAGCTCCGCGTGGAGAGCCCGGCGCAGACCCTGGGGCTCTTCTCCACGCAGAGCCTGGAGCCGGAGCCTGTTAAGCTCGACGTGAAGGTGGTGCTCGTTGGCGAGCGCCGCCTTTATTATCTGCTGGAGGCCTTTGATCCGGATGTCTCCGATCTTTTTAAGGTGATGGCCGACTTTGAGGAGTCGGTGGAGCGAGACACCGAGCTCGAAGGGTTCTTAAGCCTCATCGCCCGCCGCCGCGCCGAGCTTGAGACTGCGCCGCTCGACGCCGGGGCGCTGGCGCGCCTTGTGGAGTGGGGCGCTCGCCAGGCCGAAGATGCCCAAAAACTCTCGGTGGCTGTGGAGCGCATCGATGAGGTGCTCGCCGAGGCCGACTGGCAGCGTCAGCAGCGCGGCGGGGAGCGGGTGCAGACCCCGGATGTGCAGGCGGCGCTGGATGCGCGCCGCCGGCGCGCCTCAAGGCTGCGCGACCGCATCCATGAGGCCATGCAACGCGACATCCTGCATGTGCAGATCGAGGGCAAGAAGAGCGCGCAGATCAACGGCCTCTCGGTGGTGGAGCTCGGCGGGGAGCGCTTTGGTCGGCCCAGCCGCATCACCGCCAGCGTGCAGGTCGGCCAGGGGCAGCTGCTCGATATCGAGCGGGAGGTCGAGCTCAGCGGGGCGCTGCACGCCAAGGGCGTGCTGATCCTGGGCGGCTACCTGGGCCAGGCCTTTGGTCGCGAGCGCCCGCTGGCTCTCTCGGCGCGCCTGGTCTTTGAGCAGTCCTACGGCGGGGTCGATGGCGACAGCGCGTCGGTGGCCGAGACGCTCGCGCTGCTCTCGGCGCTCAGCGAGCTGGAGCTGCGCCAGGATCTGGCGGTGACCGGTTCGATGGATCAGCACGGGCGCGTGCAGGCCATCGGCGGGGTCAACGCCAAGATCGAGGGGTATTTTGAGATCTGCAAAAGCCGCGGCCTCACCGGCACCCAGGGGGTGGTGATCCCGGCGAGCAACGCGCAGCATTTGATGCTCTCCGATGAGGTGGTCGAGGCGGTGCGTGCCGGAAGGTTCTTTATTTATGCGGTCGAGACGGTGCGCCAGGCCGCCACATTGATGTTCGATCGGCCGGCCGGTCGCCGCACCGAGGCCGGCGCGTTTGAGCAGGGCACGGTCTTTTATGAAGTCGAAGAGCGCCTCGAAGCGCTGGCGCGGGCCTCGCGACGCTTTCGCTCCGGAGGGCCGCCGGCCACCGTGGCGCGGCCCCCTCATGAGGCCGAGGCGCCCGGCCCCCGAGAGCCCGACCCGCCGGC
>NZ_VOSL01000020.1 GCF_007997005.1 Lujinxingia vulgaris
TGGGTTGGAGGGTGGCGCGTTGGGCGCGGCCCAACACGCCGAGGTGCTGCTTGAGGCCGCGCCGCTCTTTGAGGAGCGCTGGCGGCAGGTCAGCCTGCTGGAGCGCGCGCGCGAGCTCTGCGCCGAGGACGACGCGTTGTGGGAGCGCGTCTCGCTGGCGCTCGCGGCGGCCTATGGCGAGGGCAGCTCGCGGGCCGAGTGGCAGCGCCAGCGCACCCTCCTCGAAGAGGTTGTGGCGGCGCGCCCGGGCTCGCTAAACGCCCTCCTGGCGCTTGCGGAGCTTTACGAGGATCGCGGGCTTGAGGGGCAGGCTTTAAGGCTTCTGGAGGGCTGGCAGGGGCCTCCCGAGGGCGATCGTGAGGGAGTTGTGGCCTTGGTGCGCGCGATGATCGACGCGCATGAGGCTGCAGGCGACCTGCGGCGCGCGCGCGAGCTGCGCGAAAGCGTGCTTGACCAGACGCGGTTCTCCGGCGCGTACCGCTGGGAGATGATGAAAGAGGCCCTGGCCGAGGGGGCGCTCGATCAGGCGCTGGCGATCGCCCGGGAGCGCTGGGAGACCAACCCCTGGTCGTCGGCCTGGGGGCTGCAGGTGGCCCGGGCGCTGCAGGCCCGTGGCGAGTTGGAGGAGGCCGGGGAGGTGATCGAGACGCTGATCGCGCGCAACCCTGGCGAGGCCTCGTTGTGGGAGCGTAAGGCCGAGCTGCAGCTTCTGCAGGAGGATCGGGCGGGGGTGGTCGAGGCGATGGAGCAGGCCCTGAGCCTGCGCCCCCAGGACAGCGCACTACGCGGCCGCGCCGAGCTGATGCGCCCGCCCGGCGCGAACTTCTACGATGCCTGGATCGAAGAGGACGTGCGCCAGCTGGCCGAGGCCCACCCGCCAGGCCCCCACGACTACGACATCCTTATCGACCAGGCTGTCGTCGAGGTCGGCCCCACCGGGCTCGCTCGCCGATTTGTGCAACGGGTGGAGCGAGTGATCGACGCGCGCGGTGTTCAGAGCGCGCGGCAGATGGGCGTCTCGTTTCAGTCGGGTGATGAGCGCGTGGAGGTGCTGGGCGTGCGGGTGCATAAGGCCGACGGCACGCTGAGCGAAGACTACGACACGTGGCGCAGTGGTCAGGCACGCAAGCAGTCGACGACGTACAACGATCGCGAGCAGATCAACCTGCGCGCGAGCAATGTGGAGGTGGGCGATCTGGTGGAGTACCGCTACGTGGTCCACCAGGTGGCCAATGAGAACTTCCGCGGCGACTATTTCGGGGCGGTGCGCTACGTGCAGCACGGCCGCCCGGCAGCGCTGGTGCGCTACGCGCTGCTCTACCCCGAGAGCTGGGAGCTCTATTTTCGGCCGCCGGCGCTCACCCACGAGGTTCGCGATGACCTCACTCCGGCTGGCGAAGCGGTTGAGGGCATGAAGTCACGCAGCTTTGAGCTGCGCGAGGTGCCGCGGGTCTACACCGAGCGCGACCAGCCCGGTTACACCGAGATCTACGACTACATCATGGTCTCCAACAAAGCCGACTACGACGCCATCGGGCGCTGGTGGTGGGGGCTGATCGAGGAGCAGCTCGTGGTCGATGATGCGATCCGCGAAGAGGTCGGACGCCTGACCTCCGGGCTGCAGAGCGACGAGGCGAAGGTCGAGGCGATCTACGATTACGTGGCGCGCAACACCCGCTACCTGCACGTTGGGCTGGGCATCCACGGCTGGAAGCCCTACCGAACGTCCGCGGTGATGCGAAACCGCTACGGCGACTGCAAAGACAAAGCCGCGCTCCTCAAGGTGATGCTCGAAGAGGCCGGCGTCGACGCCGAGATGGTGCTCGTGCGCACGCGCCGCTTAGGTGAGGTCGACGGATCGGTGGCAAGCATGCACGTCTTCAACCACGCGGTGACCTATGTGCCCGGCCTCGACGTCTTTCTGGACGCGACCGCCGAGTACAACGGCGCGTTGGAGCTGACCTCGATGGATCAGGGCGCTCAGGCGCTGATCGTCGAAGACGGCGGGCAGACCCGCTGGGTGACGATGCCCATCGACGCGCCGGAGCAAAACCGGCTCTTGCAGCGCCTGGAGATCGACCTTCGCGGGGAGCGCCCCGTGCTGCGCGGTGAGGTGGAGGCGCTGGGCTCGCGAGCGGTGCGCTATCGCCAACTTCTCGAAGATCCGCAGCGCCGCGATGAGGCCTTTGAGCGCGAGCTCGCCAGGCGTTATCCGGGCGCCACACTCACGCGCGCCGACTACGAGGGCATTGAGACTCTGGGCGCGCCAGCAAAGGTGCGTTTTGAGGCCGAGCTTAGCGACGTCGTGCGCGGTGAGGGGGAGGGCTACCTCTACCCGCTGGCGGCCCCCGAGGACGCGCTGGGGGCCTATGCGGCCGAGAGCACGCGGCGCCAGGATCGGATGTTCCGTGTGCCCTTCGCCGAGAGCACGCAGATGCGCTACGTGCTCGGCCCGGGCCGCGCGGTGGAGCGGGTGCCCGAGGATGTGGAGGTGCGCTCGAAGTTCGGCGATATGCGCGTGCGCTACGCGAGCGCCGGCGACGATCTGGTGGTCGAGGTGGACTTTAGCGTCAAGGTCCAGCGTGTCCCGGTCGAGGAGTATGAGGCGTTTCGCGCCTTTGTGAGCGAGCTTCATACGGAGCTCAACCAGACGATTCGGCTTGTGGGTGAGGGAGGTGTGCGATGAAGAGCGCGTCGAGGATGCTGCGGGCGCTTTTGCTCGCGATGATGGCGGCGTGGGTGATGAGCTGCGCCAGCGCCTCTCCCACCCCGTCCACAGACTGGCGATTTGAGGCCGGCTCACCAGCAGCGGCGACCTTTGAGGCGTGGCTTCATGGCGAGGAGGTCGACACGTCGGAAGACGCCGCCGGGGTGGAGGCGCTGCTCACCGCCGGGGAGAGCGCGCTGTGGGAGGGCGATAAAGAGCGGGCCTTTGAGATCTTCTCGACGATGCTTCGCGAGCATCCCGCTCATCCGCTGCAGCGCTACGCGGCGCTGCGCCTGGTGGAGCTGGTTGATGAGGTGGTGGAGGGACCACAGCGCCTTGAGGCCTGGCTGGGGCAGGTGCGTTATGAGGGCCAGGGGGTGTTGACGCAGGTGGAGCTCAGTCGCCTGGCGGGCGCGGTGGCGCACGCGCGCTGGGAGCGCAGCGATGTGCGGGCGCCCTTTGCGCTCCGCAGCGCCGGGGTGCCGATGGCCTGGCGGGTCAGCCCGTTGATGTCGCCCTGGCGGCTGCTGGATGTTGACACGGTCTATTCGCCGGAGCAGGGCGGATGGCTGGGCGATCAGTACCGCAGCCCCCAGATCGCGCGGCCTTCGCCGGCCAACTGGCGGCCCACGCGGCGCGTGGCCCTGGGGCGCGCAGGTCAGGGGTTGGGGTTGGGTGAGAGCGGCGTCTATTACCTGGAGGCAACGCTTCAGGTCGCCGGACCCGATGCGCAAGAAGTCGCCATATTTGGGGACTTCTCGGCCGCCACGAAGGTCTGGGTCGGCTCAACGCCGGTGCTGGAGCATCGCGAAGAGGACTATGAGGCGGGGCGCTACGTGCGTCGGCTGCGCGTAAAGCCAGGCACCCATCGGGTGCTGGTGAAGATGGCGTATGAGGCAGGTTACCGCGACCGGCTCGATCTGCGCGTGGTGCCCGCCGCCGGCGCGGTCATGGGGGAGGAGCGGGTGCGCTTTGTGGAGACGCCGCCGGTGCGGGAGCGGCCGGAGGTAGGGCCGGTCGAGGTGATGGGGGAGGTGCAGCGAAGCTGGGAGGTGGAGCCCCTCCACGCGGTGGCCAGGGCGCCCTCGCAGGCCGGCAGCTCCGGGCTGTGGTGGGCGGCGGTCAGCGCGCTGGAGGCCGGGGAGACGCAGGCGTTTGAGACGATCGTGGGCGCGCTGGCGTCGCGCAGCGACGGTGAGCTTCCCGCCCCGGCCGAGCTCTTAAGGGCCGAGCAGGTGCTTACGCGGTGGGATCTTCCCGGTGATCTGCGTGACGCCGAAGCCCTGATGGCGGTGCGCCGCGCCCACACGCTCCGACCGCAGCTCTTAAGCGTGCTCGTGGCGCTGGAGCAGAGGTTGCGCCGCGGCGGAAGTGATGAGGAGCGCCGCCGGGTGTTGGAGGCCGCCCGCGATGCGGCGATCGATGGGCAGGGAGAGCTGCGCGATCTCGGCCCGCTCAAGGCCTGGGCGGGCTATGTGGCCGGCCAGGGCGTGCGCGCGGTGGCCGAAGAGGCCTGGCGCGAGGTGCTCGCCGTGGCCCCCACCGACTGTGAGGCCGCCAAAAAGCTGCAAGATCTCTATGCGCTGCGCTCCTACGCGCCGCATCCCTCCGAGATCTCCGAGGGGTGGGAGGCCTGCCCCGCGCTTTACGGGGCGTGGGTGCAGGCGCGCGGCGACGCCTTCGACGAGCGGCTGGCCTGGCTGGAACTCCAGGCCGCTCGCCAGCCGCTGGAGGTGTCCCGGCAGGTGGAGCTCGCACGCTTCTTACGCGGCGTCGGCCAGGAGGATGAGGCGCTTGAGGTGCTGGCCGCGGCTCGAAAGGCGCAGCCCTGGGAGACGCGGCTGTGGCTGGCCGAGGCCGATCTGCTCTTAAGCCTGGGGCGCACCGATGAGGCCCGCGCAGCGCTCTCTCGCGATCGCGAGCGCTACGGCTCGACGGCCCGGGTGGACTGGATGATCCACGAGATCGACGGGGAGCTTCCCCTTCAGGATGCGATGCCCGACGGGCTGGCCGCGGCGCGGGCGGAGTTTGCCCGCGCGCCCCTTGCTCCGGCAGGGGAGGGGCAGGAGGTTGGCCTGGCGAGCGGGGGAGAGCCCGGTGCCATGGCGCTCGATGAGGCGTATTACGTGCTCGACTATGCCGCGCGGCGCTACTTCCCGGATGGGTCGAGCTGGACGCTGACCCACACGGTGGTGCGCCTGATGACCCGCGGGGCGATCGACCGTTACGCCGAGGTGGAGCTTCCGCGCGGGGCACGCCAGGTGCTCGTGCGCACGATCAAAGCGTCGGGGGCGGTGCGCGTGCCCGAGGAGGTCGCCGGCAAGGGCACGCTGAGCATGCCCGGGCTGGAGCCGGGCGATATGATCGAGGTCGCCTACCTGCAGCACGACGGCCCCGGGACGTTTCGCACCCATATCGAGGGCATGCGCTTCTTTTTTCGGATGGCCGATATCTCCACGCGCCACAGCGAGTATGTGATCCTGGGGGCGGATGACCTCGGCTTCATCGCGGCCAACGGCGCTCCCGGCGCCGAAGCGGTCGAGATGGGGGGGGTGAAGGGGGTGAGGTTTGTGGCCACCGACCAGCGTCGGCCGACCCCGGAGCCGCTCACCGTCTCCAGCGAGGAGTTTCTGCCCTGGGTGCAGGAGTACCGCGTGGGCGTGGAGGGCGGGGCGATCGAGTCGGACCGCCGCTACGTGGTCAACGCGCTGATGGCCAGCGATCGTGTGGGGCCGGGGCTCAAGGCGCAGGCCGCGCGCTGGCTGGGGCGCCCGCTGCGCGATACGCAGAAGGCCACCGACGCCGAGGTGCGCGAGCTCTTTGCGCAGGTCTCGGAGGCCTTTGCGCAGCCCAGCCCCCTGGCGCTGACCACCGACGCCAACCACGCGGTGCTGCTGGGGCGCGGCAGCCCGCTGGTGGTGCTGTGCACGCTGTATCAGCGCCTGGGCGTCGACGCGGAGATCTACCTCGCGCGTGGCCAGGAGCAGCCCGATGCTCGCCATCCGGTGGGGGACTTTAACCGCTACCGGCGCGGACTTCTGCGGGTCGTGCTCCCCGAGAGTGAGGCTGTGGTGTGGCTGGAGGCCGCCGGACCCGACGCGATGTTCGGGGCGGTCGACGGCGATGTCGAGGGGCAGCCGGCGCTCTGCGTGAGCTGCGCCGACTACGAGGAGGTGCGGGTGGAGGGCGATGCGGCGCGCCGCCCCTCGCGCGCCATCGCGGTGGAGGGGGAGGTCGATGACGAGGGCACCCTGCGCGCCGTGGCCACCGCCACCTACGGTGGCATGCGGGCGGTGCGGGTGCGCGGGGCGTTACGGGCCAGAAGCGATGAGGCCGATCGCGACCGCTACATCGACGCGATCGCCCAGGAGCTCTTCAGCGGTGCCAGGGTCGAAGCGTACGAGGTGCAAAACGCCTCGGAGGTCGACCAGCCGCTGCGTCTGACGATCACGTTGAGCCGCGAGGGTTTTGCGCGCCAGGCCCAGGATGGCTGGGTGATCGACACCACGCTCTTTGCCGACGAGCTCGCCAGCATCTACGCCTCACGCGACCGGCGCCAGCTGCCGATGCGCGTGGGCTATGAGCGCTACCAGACGTACGCGCTGCGGCTGCGCCTGCCCGAGGGGGCGAACCTCGACGAGGCGACGCTGCGGGCCACCGATCTCAATCTGGAGGGTGCGAACGGTAGCTACACGCGCCGAAGTCGACTGGAGGGTGGGGAGCTGCGGGTGGACACCGAGGTCGCGCTGCCTCGCCAGCGGGTGATGCCCGAGGAGTATGAGGCGTTCCGGCGCTGGGCCATCGCGGTGGAGCAGAGCGCAGGCTTGGTGGTTCGCTACTGATTGTTGTTTGGTTTCAATGGTTTAGCGGATCTTTGAGATGGCCGCGTCGAGCCCCTCCAGCGTGAGCGGGAACATCTCGAAGAGCTGGCCAATCTGGCGGGTGGTGTAGCTTCCCCACCAGCGCGGATCGTCGGGGTTGATCCAGGCGGTGCGCGGCACCCGCTCGGCCAGGCGATTGAGCCAGGTCCAGCCCGACTCCTCGTTGAAGTGGTAGTAGTCGATCGCCCCGCCCGGGGCGGTCAGCTCGGTGGGGGCCATGGCCGCATCGCCTACGACCACGCAGCGCCAGGAATCGTCGACCGCGGCCAGAACTTCGGCGGTGGGTTTACCCTGGCGGCGCTCCATGTCGGTGTAGAGCGTCTCGTAAAAACAGTTGTGGAAGTAATACGCCTCAAAAGCCTGGAAGTGATGCGCGCGGTTGGCCGCCGAGAAGAGCAGGCTTGTGAGGTGGGTGTGCGGGGTCATCGACCCGCCGACGTCCATTAAGAGCAGGAGCTTGAGGCGGTTATGACGCGGTGGGCGAAAGACCAGCTCGATGTCGCCGGCGTTTTTTCCGGTGGCCTCAATGGTGGCGTCGAGGTCGAGCTCGTCAGCGCGCCCTTCGCGCGCCAGATCGCGAAGTTTGCGCAGCGCCAGGCTTATCTGGCGGGTGTCGAGCACAAGATCGGTGCGCAGGTTGCGAAAGCGGCGCTCGGTGGCCACCTGCACCGCCGAGCGGTTCTGGCTGGCGCCGCCCACGCGGATGCCCGCCGGGTTGTGGCCCGAATGTCCGAAGGGGCTGGTGCCGCCGGTGCCGATCCAGCGGTTGCCGCCGTCGTGACGCTCGTCCTGCTCAGCCAGGCGATCTTCAAAGGCCTGGCGAAGCTCGTCGAGGTTCATACGCTCCAACTTCGCCAGCTCCTCGGCGGTGGGCACCGGGAGGTCGGCGGCCTGGTCGAGCCAGGTGAGCAGCTCGTCATGAAGTTCGCTGCCGGTGTGCTCGGGCTGGAAGGGACGATCTTTAAAATAAGCCGCAAAGACCTGATCGTAGAGGTCGAAATGCTCGGCGCGTTTGATCAGCGTGGCGCGCGCCAGCACGTAGAAGCCGTGGAGGCTCTCGCGGGCCAGGCCGGCCTGGAGCCCCTGGCAGAGGGCCAGAAACTCGGTGGTGGAGACCGGCACCCCGGCGCGGCGCAGCAGGAAGAAGAAGTCGATGAACATCGCGGTCGTCTGGCGAGTGGGAAGTCGTGGCGAGTGGAGAGCGTGCGGCAAGCGCGCGCTCAGCGGCCGCGGGTGAAACGCGTCAGGTCGGCTTCTTTTTTCAAAAGGACGCCCAGAAAGGGGATCTCGTTGTCGAGCACATCGGGGCTGAGGCCGGCGCGAAGCATCGCGCCGATCCAGTCGACGAGCTCGCTTGTGGAGGGGCGTTTTCGCAGCTGGGGTTGCTCGCGCAGCCAGTAAAACTTCTTGAGGCAGGCGTCGAGGAGCTGGCGATCGAGCCCGGGGTGGTGAACTTCAACAATCGAGCGCATCAGCGCGGGGTCGGGGAAGTCGATGTAGTGGAAGATGCAGCGGCGCAAAAACGCATCGGGCAGCTCTTTCTCGGCGTTGGAGGTGATGATGATCAACGGGCGATGGCGCGCCACAACCTCGCGGCCGGTCTCGCTGATCGTAAAGCGCATCTGGTCGAGCTCATGGAGAAGATCGTTGGGGAATTCGACATCCGCCTTATCGATTTCGTCGATGAGCACCACGGCGCGCTCCTCGCTCTCAAAGGCCTGCCCCAGCGCGCCCAGCCTTATGTAGTGCTCGATATCACTGACATCGCCCTCGCCGAACCTCGAGTCGTTGAGGCGCTGGACGGTGTCATAGTGGTAGAGGCCGTCCTGGGCGCGGGTGGTCGATTTGACGTGCCAGCGCAAGAGGTTCAGCCCCAGGGCTTCGGCCACCGCATAGGCCAGGAGCGTCTTACCGGTGCCCGGCTCGCCGCGGATCAAAAGGGGCTTCTGCAGGGCGGAGGCGATGTCGACGACCTGACGAAGCTCAGGGCTGGCGATGTAGCTGTGGGTGCCTTCAAAGGAGGTGCTCATAAGGATCTTGGGGAGGGGGGATCGGGAAGCGGGGATGAATCGCGCCAGGGCGCGCAGCGTCTGGACTTTAACGCAGCCTTTGCGATGGGCGCCAGCCTCGCGCAGGGCGTGTGCCGCTCGGCCCGGCGGTCTTGACCTCGGGCGGGCTCATGTTAGGGTTGGCGAAGCTACGAGACGTTGTACGAAAAGGACCTTTTTGCGCATGACAACGAGTCGACATATTGCCGCCAGCGCGCTGGCGCTCGTTCTGCTGATGGGCTGCTCGGATGAGGAGCCCGGGGCTGAGATCGGCGCTCCGGTTGAAGATTCTTTCACCGAAGCGGTGCGCTACGGGGCGTTGACCGCCGAGTTTCTCTACCCGCGGGCCTGGGAGAGCGAAGGCGTGGCGGTTCAGGCGCACTTCATGGACGCGCGCGGCGTGGCCGTGGGTCCGGCGCTGGATGCGCTGGAGATGTGGCGACCGATCCGCGGGCTGCGCTCGGGGAGCTGCGAGCAGGTCCTGACGAGCCGCGCGCCGATGAGCGATGGGGCCGCCTCGCTGCATCTTCTCGATGTGGGCGCGATCGCCGTCGAGGCGCCCGTGGCCGACGCGAGCCTGCCGCCCCGGCGCCTTCCTGATCTTCTCAACGCCTTCTACGGTGTGGTCTACGGTAGCGAATACAGCTGGGAGAGCGACGCCGAGCTGCTCGATTACTTCCCCGGCGCCACTTACCGCTTCGCCGCTCCCGGTGGTCCGCTGGCCGGTGCGTTTGACGTCACCCTGCAGGCTCCCGACCCCATGGTGCTCGTGGGCCTTAACGGCCAGGAGCTCCGCGATCAGGCCGGCGCCGAGGTCGACGGGGAGCGCCCCGTGGAGCTCGTGTGGGATGTCGCCGCCAACCCCTCCCAGAGCGACGTGTACATCGATATCAGCGCCGGCTACGGCCCCGACCGCCTGCGCGTGCAGTGCCGCACCGGCGACGACGGCGCCTTCAGCGTGCCGCAGGCCTCGCTGGCTCCGCTCTGGCAGGAAGCCGGCACGCTGGAGATGGTGGTACGTCGGGTGCGTCACCAGCCCGTGCAGCTTGAAGGGCTCGATGAGACCGACTTCTTCTTTACCACCGCCGACCGCTTTGAGCTCAGCCAGCGCTGAGTCGGTCTGGCGAGATGGCGCAGAACAACGCGATTCATGAGGATCGAAAAAGACCGGCCGGAAGGCCGGTTTTTTTTGCTCAGGGTCTGGATGGTGTTGGTGAAAAGTGAAACGGTTTCAAGGGCTTATGGTGGTTTTGTGTGGCCCCTGTGTCGGTTGTTTCACGCGTGAGGACGCTGCCCGAGAGGTGCGGCTTTGAAGATGATCCGAGAGGGATGAGATGGCTTTTGAGCTTTGCATCAACGGGGTGGGCGACGCGTTCTCCACCCGGCATTTTGGCACCAACTTTCTGGTGCGTCGCGGCGACTTTGTGCTGGCTGTCGATTGTCCCGATCTCTACCGCCGCGCGCTGGCCGAGAACCGCTTTGCGCCGCCGCGGGACGACGAGGGCGACTATCTGGATGTGGATGGGATCAGCGCGATGATCCTCACGCATCTGCACGGCGACCACGTCAACGGGCTGGAGATGGTTGCGGCCTACCGGCGTTTTGTGCGCGGGGGTGTGCTGCCGCTGCACGCGAGCGAGGCGGTCCTGAAGGATCTCTGGGAGCGTCGCCTGGCGGTCTCGTTGGGGGTGATGTGGGACGGCAGCGCATATGTGAACTACGGGCCCGAGACCTACTTTGATCTTCGGGAGCTTTCGGCCGAGGCACCGAGCGCGGTGGGGCCGTTTGATGTGGAGACGCGGCTCACCATTCACCATCTTCCCACCACGGCGCTGCGCATCAGCGATGGGGATGTGACCCTGGGGTACTCTTGCGACACGGCCTTTGATGAGGGTTTGATCGACTGGCTCAAAGACTGCGACGTGATCTTACATGAGACGAGCCTGGGGCCGGCGCATACGCCGCTCTACAAGCTGATGGAGCTGCCGGCCGAGGTGCGCGAGAAGATGCTGGTGGTGCATTACCCCGATGATCTGGTGGGGCTGGAGATCGAGGAGCTTCGTTTTGCGCGGCAGGGCGAGGTGATTCAGGTGGGGTGAGGCGATCCGGTGTGTGGCGAGCACAAAAAAAGAGGCGCCGGAGCGCCTCTCTTTTGACATCCATGAATCGGCCGTTCACCAGGCCGTCTTGCGCTCCAACGACGAGACCTCAAAGACATAATCGGCCACCAGATCGCGCCAGGGTACCCGCGGGGTAAACGTGCGCAGGTGGTCGTAGTAGCCGCCGACCACGCGGTTCAAATAAGCGATCTGCACCGGGAGTTGGAAGCTGTTGATGTACTTGATGGACGCGCGCAGACGCTTCGGCGCCCGCTCGTGCAAATCGGCGTTGGCGAAGTCGTAGATATGCTCGCTGACGCAGGGGGTCATCATGTCTTCGCGCCAGGCCACGTAGAAATCTCGCGGGACCGGGGGGCCGTCGACCTGGCGGGCGCCGATGCGGACCATGGCGTCTTCCATCGCGTCGTAATCTTCGTTCATGCCGGCGGCGATGATGTCGGCAAAATCGCGGGCGACCTCCTCGGAGACGTGTTTTACGCAGCCGAAGTCGTAGAGCACGATCGAGCCGTCCGGGCGAAAGGCGTAGTTGCCGGGGTTGGGATCGGCGTGCACCGCCCGGTGGCGAAAGATCTGCGAGAGGGACATCCGGTAGAGGCGCTCGCCAATCTGATCGCGGACCTCCTGCGGGTAGGTCGCGAGCTCTTCGAGGCGGTCGCCCCCCTCGAAGGTCAGGGTGAGAACACGCTGAGCGCTGCGCTCGCCAACGACCTCGGGCACCACGATGTAGTCGTCGTCTTTATGAAGCTCGGCGAAGAGGCGCACGTTATCGGCCTCATTGCAGTAGTCGAGCTCTTCGTGGAGGCGGTCGCGGATCTCTTCAAAGAGGGCATCGAAGGAGCGGCGGTGGTTGCGGTTGATGCCGCTCATCTTCAGGACAAATTTGAGCTGCTTTAAGTCGGAGTCGCAGGCCTCATCGACGCCCGGGTACTGGACTTTGACGACGACGTCGCGGCCATCGTCGGTGACCGCGCGGTGCACCTGACCGATCGAGGCCGAGGCGAAGGGCTCTTTCTCAAAGCTCTTAAAGAGCAGCTCGGGAGGCTGGCCCAGCTCGCGCTCGATCTGCTCGGCGATCACCTCGTAGGGCATCGGCGGGGCGTCTTTTTGCAGCGCTTTTAAAGGCTCGGAGAGCTCTTTTGGTAGAAGATCGGACCCGGCCGAGGCCATCTGACCGATCTTCATCACCGCCCCCTTCAACTCGCCCAACGTTTTGGCGATGAGCTCCCCATTGGCGAGGTTGGCCGTCTGGCGGGCCTGCTCGGTGGCTTCTTCGTCTCGAAATACCGAGGTTACGCGCTCGCGGGTGTAGTTTGTGGCCACCTTCGCCGTCATTGAGGCCAGGCGAGCGAAGCGTTTGGTGCGGGAGACGGGGCCTTTATTTTCGGACATGGTACGGCTCAATCATGGGAGGTGCGGTGGGCGCAAGGTGCGGGCGTCGTCTCAGGGCGATGCCGCGACTCTAACGGGTAAGCGCGTGGGTTTCATCCGCCGGAGGTGATGATCGCCTCGATGTTGCGAGTTACCTCGATGTGGCGGGGGTTGCCGCGGGCAAGGCGCACAGCGAGCGCGCGCCGGATCTGGGCGAGCGCCTCGTCGCGACGCCCCAGCGCGTGGTAGCAACGCGCGCGGGCTTCGGCCAGAAAGTCCGTATACATCTCAAACCCCTGATCAAGCTCATCTTCCAGCGCCTCAAGGGCGGTTGCGGCGCGCTCAAACTGACCGGCCTGATGGTCGATCATGGCGAGTTTGAGCCGGCACAAGAAGTGGGCCTTCGCGCGTCCGAGGTCTTGCCAGATGTCGATGGCCTCCTCTTTGGCCGCGCGGGCCTCGTCGAAGCTGCCGGCCAGGCGCAGGGCCTCACTCAACTTCTGAAGGGCGCGGCCCAGGTGGGCTGTGTTCTCGGTGGTGGGCTCGGCGGCCAGGAGCGGCCGGAGCGCGGCGGTGGTGGTCTCAAGCTCTTTGAGCAACGCGTGCAGCTGCGCCTCATCGCGGGCTTTTTCGCGAAGATCGTGAGGCTCAAAAAAGGTGGGGATCGACATGGGCGACCTTAGAGGTCAGGGTAGGGGGGATCGTCTGGAATAAAAAAGTGCGGTGCCGAAATTACGCGGCCTGCACACCCTCAGCGCGCGGCAAAATGTCGCGCCACTCGGCGTCCGGGGTAAGGCCGGCGCCCTGAAAAACCATCGACGAACGCGATCGTTTCATGAACCTGTAAGTATTGAGGATGATGATGGAGACGGGCTCGACGAGCGGCGCCACCGGCGCCGAGAGTATCGTGGTGGAGAACCTGCACAAGCGCTACGGCGACTTTGAGGCGCTGGGCGGGATCAGCTTTTCGATCAACCCCGGGGAGATCGTGGGGTTTCTGGGGCCAAACGGCGCCGGAAAGACCACCACGATGAAGATCCTGACCTGCTTTATGTCGGCCTCCGGTGGCAGCGCGAGCGTGGCCGGCTTTGATGTGCATAACGACGCCACCGAGGTGCGACGGCGCGTGGGGTACCTGCCGGAGAATGTGCCTCTTTATGACGAGATGATCGTCTTTGACTACCTGCGTTTTGTGGCGGAGCTGCGGGGCGTTGCAAAAGGTCGGCGTGAGGAGCGCATCCGCGCGGTGGCCGAGCTCACCGGCCTGGAGCAGGTGATGGGGCGCACCATCAGCGAACTTTCGAAGGGTTATCGCCAGCGGGTGGGGCTGGCGCAGGCCATCATTCATGAGCCGGATGTGATCGTGCTCGACGAGCCCACCACCGGCCTCGACCCCAATCAGATCATCGAGATTCGCGACGTGATTAAGACGATCGGAAAAGAGAAGACGATCATCTTCTCGACCCATATTTTGCAGGAGGTGACCGCGGTCTGCGATCGCATCATCATCATCAACCGCGGGGAGATCGTGGCCGACGGCTCGTTGCATGAGCTGGAGGCGCGGGTGGCCAGAGCCGAGCCCGGGCTCGTGGTCAGCTATGAGGGGGAGGCCACCGACGCGCTCTACGCCTGGCTTTCGGGCCTCGGGGGCGTCGAAGGTGTCTCGGAGGTGGGCGGCCGGCCGGGGAGCTGCACCTACCGGCTCAAAACCCTCGATAAGGCGACCACCCGGCGCGCGCTCCTGGCCGGGGAGCCCGGGGTGGCCCGCGAGCTTCTGGAGCTGCGCGAGGCCGAGCCCACGCTGGAGGCGATCTTCCGCCTCTACACCGGTGGGGAGACCGAGGAGGGGGCGAGCCTTGTGAGCGTGCCGGCAAGCGCCGCGACGGCTTCAGAGGAAGGCGACGAAGTCGTTGCGCAGCGCGGCGAAGCGCCTGTTGAGGCTTCGGTAAAAAACCTCAACGCGAGCGACGCGGAGGTTTCTGAGAGCATGGCCGAGGACGCGGCGACCATGGACGAAACATCTGAGCCGGAGGAGGTCTCTCGTGGATAAGATCTGGATGGTGACCCGGCGAGAGCTGGGGACGTATTTTAACTCGGTGGTGGCCTATATTGTGGTGATCTTGTTTCTGGTGATCACCGGGGCGCTCTTCTGGCTGAACTTCTTTCAGGAGATCAGCGTGGTGTCGCTGCGCGGGTTCTTCTCGCAGGCGCCGCTCTTTCTGGCGTTTTTTGCCCCGGCGATCACGATGGGGCTTCTGGCCAGCGAGAAGCGCTCGGGCACCCTGGAGCTTTTGATGACGATGCCGGTGAGCGATCTGCAGATCGTGGTCGGCAAGTTCCTGGCGGCGGTGGGTTTGCTGGCGGTCGTCTTTCTGATGACCCTGGTCTACCCGCTGACCCTCTCGATGCTCGGCGATCTGGACTGGGGGGCGGTGGCCGCGGGCTACATCGGGCTGATGCTGCTCGGCGGGAGCTATGCGGCCATTGGCCTTATGGCGTCGAGTTTTACGCGCGACCAGGTCGTGGCGATCCTCGTGGCCTTTTCGATCTGCTTCTTCCTCTACCTCATCGATCAGCTGGTGGGGCAGGCCTCCGGCGTTGCGGCGCGCAGCGCGGAGTACCTCTCGACGAGCTACCACTTTGAGAACATCGCCCGCGGGGTCGTCGATGCGCGTGACGTCTTCTACTACCTCTCGCTGATGGCGGTGAGCCTGGGCGTGGCCACGCTGAGCGTGGGCGCCAGGCGTTGGTAAGCGGGAAGACGACGTGATGATGAGCGACTTTGAGATGGTTGAGGAGCGATACGATGCGTGAATCCAAATCCAATTCCCAGGCTTCGGACCGGCGCCGGCGCGCGGTGAGCGGAGCCAACGCGGTGGTGATGGGCGTGCTTCTGGTGCTGATAGCGGTGGCGGCCAACGCCCTGATGAGTCAGACCTTCTGGCGTCTCGATCTCACCGAAAATCAGATCTACACCCTGAGTGAGCCCAGCCTCGCCGCCGTCGACGACCTCGATGAGCCGGTGGAGGTGCGCGCCTTTATCTCGCCGGATCTTCCGGCACCGTTTCATAACTTGAGCCAGGATGTGGCCGACCTGCTCTCGGAGTATGAGGCGGCCAGCGGCGGGCAGCTTTCGTTCAAGATCATTGCGCCCGAAGACAGCGCGGAGAGTGAGGAGGCCGCCGCAGGCTTTGGCATTGAGCAGGTGGCCATCGGTCAGCAGAGCGAGTCGGAGATGTCGCTGCGCGCCATTTATAAAGGCGTGGCTTTTATCAAGGGCGATCAGAGCGAAGTGATTCGCGATCTTCAGACCACCGGGCAGCCGGAGCTCGACAACTTCGAGTATGAGTTCACCAAGGCCCTGCTCAACCTGCAGCGGCCTGAGCCGCGGCGAGTGGCCTTTGCCAGCGGTGCGGGCGGGCCGGTGGCCGAGCCGGGCTTTGTGCAGAGCCTGGAGCAGGTCTTTTCGCAGCTTTACGGCAGCCTCATTAAGGCCACGACCTACGATCTGAGCCGTGGTGAGCCGGTGCCGGAGGATGTGCACGCGCTGGTGCTGCTCAACGTGCAGGGGGATGTGAGCGAGGAGGCGCTTTTTGCCATCGACCAGTTTTTGCAGCGTGGGGGCAGCGTGGGGTGGTTCCAGAGCAGCTCGGTGGTCGATGAGGCGATGCAGCGCCAGTTGATGCAGCAGCTGCAGCAGAACCCGCAGTTTGCCGGTCAGCTGCCCACGATGCGCAAGCGTTTTGACTCGAACCTCATTGAGCTTTTTTCGCATTACGGCATCACGTTGCGCGCCGACACGGTGATCGACCGGGAGCGCGCGCTCTCCTTTAGCCTTGTGGCCACGCCTCAGGGGCTGGCGCGGGTGAGTCACCCGGGGAGTTTTTCGATCACCGACATCGATACGAGCCTGCCCTTTATACGCGGCTTCTCGACGATGGCGCTGCCGGTGCCCTCAAGCCTCGTGATCGACGAGGCGCTGCGCGGCCAGGAGGGCCTGGAGTTCCACGAGGTGCTACGCACCTCATCCGGCTCCACCCGTTTGCCCTCGCCGCCGAGTGATATGAGCTACCAGACCTTTATGGAGCCCGCGGCCAGCGAGGAGCCCGGGCCTTTTGTGGTGGCGGCGACCGTGCAGGGGGAGCTACCGAGTTATTATTCGGATAATCCGCTGCCGCAGGGGCGCGCCGAGTCGGATCTTGTGCGTGAGACGGAGGCGGGGCGCGTGCTGGTGGTGGGAAGTGGCGACTTCTTAGGGCCGCAGCGCGAGACGGGTTTCGATGAGCGCCTGGCCGGGCTGGGGGCGCAGTTCTTTTTGAGCTCGGTGGAGTGGCTGGTCCAGGACAGTGCGCTCTCGGAGATTCGCGGCAAGGCGATGCCCAGGCTCATTGGGGAGGTGAGCCGGGAGCAGCAGCGCTCGATTCAGTTTGCCAATATCGTGATCGTGCCCTGTTTTTTTGCGCTACTAGGGATCTTCATGATGGGGCGGCGCCGGCGTCGTAAAGAGGCGCTGAGCCAGTGGATGAGCAGCTCCAGGTAAGTGAGGTCAACGATGGTACAGAAACATGTGTGGATTGCCGCCGGGGTGCTGGCGCTCCTGGTGGGCGCGTTTTTCGTGACGCGCGACGCGCCGCCGAGCCAGGTGGACGCGGCGTTGGTGGTGGAGGCGCCCTCGACCCTGGGGCGTCTGGAGTGGGATCGGCCCGGAGACGAACGCGTGGTGCTGGAGTCGCGGGCGAGCGGCTGGTGGCTGACCTCGCCAGTGGAGGCACCGCTGAGCCGGCAGGCTGGCGATGAGGTCGAGCGGGCGTTTGGTCAGACGCTCAAGTCCGATGATCTTCGTTTTGAGATGAGCGAGGACCGCACCTTCGGACTATCTGAGGACGACGTCGTTAAGGTCGCGATCTTTGAGGCCGGGCAAAGCGACCCGATGACCGAGCTTCGTGTGGGGGAGGAGATTCAGGTGCCCGGCACGGGCGTGGCCCGGACCTTCGCGCAGGTTGAAGGCAAGGAGAAGATCTACCGTTTGCAGGCGGCGCTGGGTGAGCTCGTGCGTCAGCCGGTCGACGATCTTCGCTCGCGCAGCATCGTCTCTCTGGGCGATGAGGCGCTGCGTTCGGTGCAGTGGTCCCATGCCGATGGGCATCTTCTGAAGATCGAGCCGGCAGCGGAAAGCAGTGAGACACGTTGGATGCTGGCCAGCCCGCAGGTCGAGATGGCGCTGGATGCGGCGACCGTGGGTCGTGTTGTGAACACGCTCTCGCGGCTTAACGCACGCGACTTTGTGGATGAGGGCGACGCGCAGCTGGAGGCGCTGGACTTCGACGCGCCGGCGGTCACCGTGACGCTGGAGACGGGCTCGAAGAAGGTGGAGCTCGCTGTGGTGCGCCAGGGAGAAGGCGACCAGGCAAAACTCTATGTTCGCCGCGCGGGTGATGGGCAGGTCTTTGAAGTAGCCAGCAGCGCGCGGACAGCGCTTCTGACGCGGATGCTCGACGTGAAAGATCGCGCGGTGATGCCGATGGCCTCCGACGCGATGACGAGCATTGAGCTCGCGGGCGACGATCGCGTGCGCCTGGTCAAAGACGATGAGGGCGTGTGGACGATGGCGCGCCCCGAGGGGGTGGAGGTCGATCCGAGTGAGGCGTCGGCGCTGGCCAGCTGGCTGGGGGCGCTTCGCGCCGAGCGCTGGGTGGAGGAGATCGACGATCGCGAGGCGGGCCTGAGCCCGGGGCAGCGAAGCTCGGTGCGGGTGAGCGCCGCCGATGGCGAGGAGGTTCTTTATCTGGGCGCCTCGGTCGATGATCTGAGCGGCGGGCGTTATGCGCGTCTGGCTTCGAGCCCGGCGATCTTTGTGTTACCCGAGAGCGCTCTGCGGCGTCTTACGCAAGACGCCGACGCCTTTGCGGCGCCGAGCGATGGCTGAGTCTAACCCCCCGGGGCGATGCGTTCGCCCCGACTTCTCACGCGTCTTTTAAAGGCGCGCGATGCGCAGACACGAGGATCTATGAAGATCGCCTATGTGATGGACCCTTTAAGCCAGGTCAACGTCTTTGCGGACACGACCTTCGCGTTGATGCTGGGCGCTCAGGCCCGCGGCCACGAGGTCTTTTATGTGCGCCCGGGGTCGCTGGAGGCCCGTGGCGATGAGGCCTTTGCGACGATTCAGCCGGTGGAGCTGCGTCAGGAGCCGGGTAACGCGGTGAGCTTTGGGGAGGCGCGCCACGTCTCGCTCGATGAGGTCGACGCGGTGTGGATGCGCAAAGATCCGCCCTTTGATGACACGTACCTCTATGAGGCGATGCTGCTGGAGCTGGCCGAGGAGCGGGGCACGCTGGTGCTCAATCGCCCGCGTGGGCTTCGCGACGCCAACGAGAAGCTCTACGCGCTGCATTTCAGCGAGCATACGCCCAAAACGCTGGTGTCGAGCCACGCCGAGGCGATTAAGAGCTTTGCCGAGGAGGTGGGCGGTCGTGCGGTGCTCAAGCCACTCGACGGGCACGGGGGCTCGGGGATCTTTGTGATCGGCACCGAGGATCGCAACCTCAACGCGATGATCGAGGTCTCCACCGCCGGGGGCACGAAACGGGTGATGGTGCAGGAGTATTTGCCGGCGGCGCGCCAGGGCGATAAGCGCGTGATCATGCTCAATGGCGAGCCGCTCGGCGCGATTCTGCGCGTGCCACTGGAGCAGGAGCATCGCAGCAATATTCACGTCGGCGGGCGCGTAGAGAAGACTTCGCTCAGCGCGCGGGAGCGCGAGATCTGCGAGGCGGTCGGGCCGCGCCTCAAACAAGACGGGCTCTACTTTGTGGGCCTCGACCTGATTGGCGAGCGCCTCACCGAGGTCAACGTCACCAGCCCCACCGGCATTCAGGAGATGAGCCGGCTCGACGGCATCGATGGGCCCGATGTGGTGATGCGCTGGATTGAGGATCGGCTGGTCGACTAAAGCGTGCGGCTGAGTGTAGAACTTGCTTTATGTGGGTGGGCGTTTAATTACAGGGCCGGCCCGCACCTGTTGATGATGAACCATCGAAGTACCCATGACCTGGAGAGGTAAGTATGAAGATGATGCGACTTTTGATGATGAGCCTTCTGAGCGCCGGCGTGTTTGCGAGCGCGGCGTGCAGCTCTTCGCAGCCGACCGATGATGAGAGCGTGAGCGAGCAGCCTGCCACCGAGGAGAGCGCCCCCGAAGAGGGTGTGCAAGGCGGTGAGATGGAGCACGCTGAAGGCGACGACCACGGCGCGATGGCCGAGGAGCCCGCCGAGGACGGTGAGTTGATGGAGGCCACCGCCCGCGTGATCAATGGCGAAGGCGAAGAGATCGGCCAGGTGATGTTTAAAGAAGTTGCCGGCGGCGGCGTGCAGGTCTCGGGCATGGTCAGCGGTCTGACGCCCGGGCTGCACGGCTTCCACGTGCATGAGAACACGGTGTGTGAGGCGCCCGACTTCACCTCGGCCGGTGGTCACTTCAACCCGGGCTCCCATGAGCATGGTGGGCCGGCGAATGAGCACACGGCCCGTCACGCCGGCGACTTTGGCAACATCACCGCCAACGAAGAGGGCGTGGCCGAGTTCAGCTTCGTCGACACGATGATCAGCCTGAGCGAAGGCGAGAACAACGTGGCCGGTCAGGCGATGATCGTGCATGAGGGCGAAGATGATCTGGTCAGCCAGCCCACCGGCGCCGCCGGCGCGCGTGCGGGCTGTGCGGTGATCACGCTCGTCGAGTAAGTCGAGTCTCGAACGATCGCAGCGTATCGGGAGGTCTGCCTCTCGATGCTGCTGTTGAAATCAAAGCGCGTCGCACCTGTGGGGAGGTGGGGCGCGTTTTTTTGTTGAGGCGTGGCGAGTGAGGATCGGGGGCTGTGGTTTGACACCCCGATCACCCGCATGGTATCCACGCGACCTGTAAGTATGCAGTGTTTGGGAATCGAAGGCGAAGCGCGCGTAGTTCGGGCGCGGCGTCTTCTCTGATGTTGAAGTTGGATCGAGCCTGCTCGATCTGTCGTCCACGATGAAATGAGGGCACCATGAATCGAAATGTTCTGATGATGGTGGCGATGCTGGCGCTTTTGCTCGTCGGCTCCACCGGGTGTTACAGCAACACCTTTGATTACCCCAGCCGTCAGGCCGATGGTCGCGTGATGGAAGAGTCGCGCACCTTCCTGATTTACGGGCTGGTTGATCGCAACGATCGTCCTGTGGTGGGCCATGAGCTCTGCAACGGTCCGGTGAAGAGCGTGGAGACGGTGCACACCTTCGGGAACCAGTGCATCGGCTGCATCACGCTTTCGATCTACACGCCGAACACCGTGCGGGTGACCTGCGCTTCGGGCACCGCGCACAACTTCTACCTCGATGAAGACGACGCCGTCGTCGGACATGAGGTCGTCGATGGCGACACCGGCGAAGTCATGCAGAGCGAGTTCAAGTCGGACTTCATCTAACCCACCATCGAGGAGGTAGTATCATGGCACGTTTTGTTATGCTTGCGCTCGTCGCGGCTCTGGCCTTCCCCTCCACGGGGTGTTTCCACAACCGCATCGTGACCTCGCCGGATTATAACCCGTCGAAGTCGACGCCGGATGCCGAAGAGCTTCGTATTCACATCCTGGGGCTCTTCTCGGTGAACAGTCCAGTCGATCTTGAGGCGACCTGCCCCAACGGGGCCGGCGTGCTGGAGAGCCGGATGCTCTTCGGGATCCAGTTTTTGACGTTCTCGCAGACTCGCGTCTATTGCAACACGGTGGCGGCGGATGCCGGCGCTGACTCGGCCGATACGCTGGCGGCGTTGAAGAACTGAGCGATATGTTCGTCTGAAGTAGGAGCGGGCAAGCGGCGAGTTTCTCGCGGGCTTGCCCGCTTTTTTGTTGGGCAGTGAGGCGAAGTGTGCGCTCAGAAAAGTTGATGAGAGCCAGGCGGGGCGCGGTGATCGCGGCGTTGGCGCTGGTGGCGTTCTGGGCGACGCCTCCGGCTGCGGCCGAGGCTGCGGAGCCGGGGGAGCGGGCGCGCTACCGGGTGAGCTACGGACCGGCGCACCTGGCGGATTTGGCGCTGGAGGTGGGGTGTGGCGAGGAGGAGCGGCGGGGTCGGCTCTTTGCGAGGAGTCGGGGGATGGCCAGCCAGGTGCACCCCTTCAGGGTGCAGCTCGATACGGTGACTCGCGTGGGAGAGGGGGCGGTGCGGGCGCAGACGTTTATCGAAGAGGATGGGGTGCCGCGCCGCTACCGAAGTCAATTCGCGGCGGAGCCCCGGGTGCGTACCGAGTGGGAGTTTCGAGGGGTGACGCGGCGTGAGCAGGCGCTCTTGCCGGGGCGTGGTCACGACCTGTTGAGCTGGATGCTGGCGTTGCGGGAGCGGGTGGGGCGTGGCGAGGCGTTGGAGACACGGCAGCGTTTTGTGGTGTGGGACGGCTGGAAGCTCGTGTATCTCGACGCGATCCCGGCCGAGGTGGAGGAGCGCTGGACGCCGTTGGGGTCGGTGAGGGCGCAGCGCTTTGTGTTGCGGCGCACGTATTTGAGTCATGGCGCGGAGCAGGTCGCGCGTCCCTCGGGGCAGGGGGCGGAGGAGCTGGGGGCGATCTGGATGGAGCTCTCGGAGCGTGCGTTGCCGGTGGAGATGGCCTTTCTGGCGCCGATCGGACGGGTGCGCATCGCGTTGCAGGCGCATCAGGCTGGCGGCTGCGAGTGAGGCTCTGCGCTTATTTGCGCTTAGATACTGGCGAGCTCGTCGGGGAGGATGGCGCCTGGCTGAAGACGCTCGCTGGCGGGGATGCGCAGCGGGGTGGCGCCTTTTTTGTGGTCGCGGATGGCGCGCTTCCAGGCGCTGTAGCCCGCGCCGTTTTTGTAGGCGGCTTCGGCGGCGTCGGCCATATCAAAGCCGCCTTGAGAGATCTCGTGCTCGATCCAGGACCAGCGCACCGAGGTGGCCCGGATGTCGACCTTGCGGCCGAGCTTCTTGTGCACGTGTTTGATCTTGGTCTCCAGGCTCTTGTGATCTTCAAAAGGTGAGCCATCGAGGGGGGTGTTCTTCTTGGCGACGAGCGGGCTCATGCCGAGCGCGACTTTGCAGATGGAGGAGAGCTCGAGCATTAAGTCGATCATCTCGTCCATATCGTCGAGGGTCTCGCCGGGGTAGCCGATGACCATGTAGAGCTTGAGCAGCTTCATGTTGTGGTCGCGCACAAGCTCGGCGCAGCGGCGAAGATGCTTCTCTTTGATGTGCTTTTTGGCAAAATCGCGCATGCGCTGGCTGGAGCCGTCGCTGGCCACGGTGAGGGTGCGGGCGCCGCCTTTTGCGAGCAGGCCCACGAACTCGTCACCGAGGCGATCGGCGCGCAGGCTGGAGAGGCCAACTTCGCGTCCGGAGTCGACAAGTGCGCGTAAAATATCAAGAATCTTGGGGTGGTCGCTGGTTGCGGCGCCCACAAGACCCACGCGGGTGGCGTAGTCGGGGACGGTGCCCAGCACGCGCTCGGGGGCGACCGCGCGCATGCCGCCGTTGGTGGTGCGGCGCATCACGCAGAAGGAGCAGCCGCGGTGGCAGCCGCGCCCGTTCTCGACCAGGTGCATCGAACTGAGCTCGGTGTGCGGCGTGATGATGGGGCTGTAGGCCGGCAGGCAGGTGTCGCGGGCCTGGGCCACGGTGCGGAAGGTTTCCCCGTGGATCGAGGGGACGTAGACGCCCGGGAGCATCGCGACGTCGCGCAGGTAGCGCTCGCGATCGTCGTAGTCTTTCCACCAGTCGATGAGCACGTTGATGAGCTCTTCGCCCTCGCCCATCACGATGACGTCGGCGAAGGGACCGGCTGGCAGGGGGTTGGAGAAGGTGATGGGGCCGCCGATGATCACGAGCGGCCAGTTCTCGCCACGGTCGGCGGCACGAATCGGGATGGCGGCCAGCTCCAGGCAGGTCATGATGCCGATGAGTTCAAGCTCGTAGGAGAGCGAGAAGGCGATGACGTCGCAGTCGCCCACCGGGGTCTCCGACTCGTAGGTGAAGAGCGGGGTGTTGGACTGGCGGTAGAGGTCGGGATCGTCGGGCAAGAAGCTGCGCTCGCAGACGATGTCGTCGCGCTGGTTGAGCACGCGGTAGATCGTCTGAAAGCCCAGTGAGCTCATTCCCACACGGTAGGGCGAGGGGTAGACGAGCGCGACGCGGTGAGGCGCCTCTTTGAAGATGGTGCCGCGCTCGTCATCGAGCAGGGTTTCGACGTGTTGCTTGAGTTCGTAGCTGGTGGCCATTAGGCGTCCAGGACCATGTGAAGCTCACAGCCGTCGTCGCTGGCGCGCCAGCCCGGCGGGATGAGCCAGGCGCGGCCGCCCTCCTGAAGATGGCGGGCGAGGCGGCCCTGCATCATCTCGTTGTTCGGGTCGAACTCCCAGCGTACGCCTTCGGGGATGTTGCTTTGCCCGAAGACATCGTCGCCGCGGGCCATGTTGACGAGCACCTCGCGGGAGGGCAGCTCCAGGCGGTAGACGAAGCTGTCTTCGGGGTAGGTGTGCACGCTGGGGCGATGGATGGTCATCTCCATCGCGCCAAAACGCACGTGCACGCGGATGGCCGGGTTGTAGAACTGGGTCACACCGACCTGGAAGCGGGCTTTGTAAATGGCCAGCGCCAGCGCCTTGGTGCGGGTGGCGATTCCCTGGCCCATCAGGTGGCTGTGCAGAGAGAAGCCGCTCACACAGTCGGCCTCGACGGTGGGGCAGGCGCAGTATTCGGAGATGGGGACAAAGCCCTCGTAATCATCGTCGATGTCGAGTTTTTCGAGGATGGAGGGCGGGGTGTCGGCGCGGGGCAGCATAAAGCCGATGACGGCCGAGGGGAGGATGGCGCAGTCGAGCATCACCCACAGGGGCATGCCCATGGAGTCGGGACCGCCGAAGGCCTCCTGATTGGAGCGGTTGAGGATCGAGCAAAACTCGCCATTTTGATCGTCTTCGACGCGGAGCACCTCCAGAGGGCGACCGATGTCGACCTCCAGATCGAGGAAGGGGAGGTTACGCGCGGTGGTGAGCACGTAGGGGATGAGCTTGTGTTCGAGCTGATCCTGATTCATCGGGGGTGCTCTCAGGTCAAAACAAAGGGAAACGCCGCCGCGAAGTTCGGAGACGAGGGGGGCTGCATCATGGAGAGGATCAAAAGGGGTGACGTCAGACCGTTGCTGCGACCGGTCGTCCCAGGCGCTGGGAGGTCTCGGTGGCGAGCTCGCGCAGGCGCGCGGCCAGATCGGGGCGCTCATCTTCAATGAGGGCGGCGACTTTGTCAAAAGCGTCGGCGAAGCTCTCTTCAGCGAGCGCGAGCTCGGGGGCGTCGTTGAGGAGCTGGTCGACGACGAGCATGGCTTCACCGTGTACGCCGTTCAGCAGGAGCGCCAGGGCGTAGAAGGCGCGCGCGCAGCTGACCAGGCGGCGTTCGCCGATGCGGTCGAAGTGTTGGACGGCGTCGGTGAGGGTCTTGAGGGCGCGGTCGGGCTTGTCGACGGCGAGCTCCAGACGGCCAAGGAGCAGGCGTGCGCAGGTCAGGCCGTGGCGATCGCTTAAGGCGCGGTAGCCCTCCATCGCTTCGGTGATCAGGGTGTGGGTCTCGCGGTGGCGGTCCACGGCGAAGGCGAGCATGGCCAGGGCGCGGTTGCAGTGGGCGATGCCGTGGCGGTCGCGCATGGCTTCAAAGGTGGTGTGGGCGTGGCGCAGGTGTTTGGCCGCGGCTTTGAAGTCGGCGCGGGAGTAGGCGAGTTTGCCCAGGGTGAGCTGGCAGTAGGCGGCGTCGTGGCGTTGGCCGAGGCTCTCGGCTTGCTCCAGCGCGCGGGTGGCCAGGTCGAGAGCTTTTTTGGGCTGGCCGACTTCACGCAGGAAGTCGGCGGCCAGGCGCTGGCCGAAGGCCAGGGCTTCGGCGTCGCCCAGGCTCTCTTCGAGGATGGCAGCGCGGCGGAAGAAGACCTCGGCTCTGCGCGCGTTGCCCTGGCGCCAGAAGACGTCGGTGAGCAGGCGGAGCATGGAGGCTTCGAGCACGCGGTGCTGGATCTTCTGGGCGCGCTCCAGGCCGTCTTCGAGAAGACGCTGGGCCTCGGGCAGAAGTCCCTGGGCGTGGGCCAGGCGGCCCAGGCCGAAGAGGGCGTAAGTGTCGACGACCTGCAGGGTCTGGCGGATGTCGCGGGTGCGCAGGGTCTGCCAGATGTCTTTGACTTCGCGGCGCGCTGCTTCAAACCAGGTGCGGGCCTCGTCGAGGTCGCCCTGCAGGCGGCTGAGCTCGCCGAGGCCCCAGCGGGCCCAGAGGGCCACAGCCGGGCTCTGGTCGCCGAGCAGGCGGCGGTAGTGCTCGCGGGCGGAGTCGTACTCGCCGACGCGGCGCTCCAGGTGGGCGACCTCCAGGGCGACTTCTTCGGAGCTTAAGACCCCGGAGACGTCCTGAATCAGCGGGCTCTCGATGGAGACCTGATCGGTGTCGGCGAGCTGTTTGGCGTCGCGGTAGAGCGCCATGGCGCGTTTGAGGTCGGCGCCTTCGGCGGCGGCTCGGGCGGCCTTGACGGTGAAGGCGTAGACGCCGGAGGGCTCGCGGGCGTGGCGGTAGTGGTCGACGAGCTCCATGGCGCGCTCACGGGCGCGTTTGCCATAGTAGGTTTTCTTGGCTGCGGCGGCCAGGCGATGGAGGTGGCGCAGGCTGCGGCGGCCTTCCATCTCTTTGAGGAGTACGTCGCGCATGACCACGTGGGCAAACTCGAGGACGTCGCGGCCGCCCTTGCCGACTTCGCGCAAAAAGCCCTGTTCGACGAGCGCTTCGAGGACTTCGTCGAGGCGGTCGAGCCAGGGGGCGTTGTCTTCGGCGCCGAGGAAGGCGCGGAGCAACGCGTAGTCGAAGCCGGTGCCCAGAATGGCGGCGCGGTCGAGGATGGCGCGGGTGGCCTCGGCGTCTTCGCTGCGGTTGGCCAGGCGGTTGAGGCGGTAGCGCATCAGCTCGGCGAGCTCTTCGGGGAGCTCATGCTGGATGTCGACGCCGGGGGCCAACTTCCACTCGCCGCTCTCCCATTGCAGTTTGCCGCTCTCCTGGAGGTAGCCCAGGATCTGCGTGATGTGCAGGGGGTTGCCGCTGGCGCGTTGCGCGATCTGGCGGGCCAGGGCGTCGTCGACCGGGGCGATCTTGAGCACCAGGGAGCTGGCGTCGGAGGGGTCGAGGTGGCTCAGCGGGATGCGCAGGACGTTTTCGGGGCCCAGGCGCTCCAGGCGCTCCAGGGCGTAGCGCATCTCGGGGACCTGATCGACCTCTTCGGCGCGCAGGGTGGCGACGATGAGCACGGGCATCGGGTCGAGGTGCATGCCGACGGCGAGGTGCTGCAGAAACGCGAAGGTCTCATCGCCGCTGTAGTGGAGATCTTCGAGGACGATGAGCCAGGGTTTTTCTTTGCCGGCCTCGCGCAGCACGCGCTCGATCATGGCGAAGACGCGCTCCTGGACCGAGAGGCGGCGCTCGCCGGAGTCGCGCTCCTCGAAGATAGCGCTCTCGCCGCCGGGGCTCATCAGCTGGAGGCAGAGGTCGGCTTCTTCGGCCGAGAAACCCCAGGGGCCCAGGCGGGCGGCGAGGTGCTCGGGGAGGTTGTCGATGTGGATGTCGGTGGTCTGCAGGATGGTCTGCAGGATCTGGCGCATGCCGCCGAAGCTGGTGTTGCCCCGGGCGTGGGAGCCGGAGGCGACGCGCATGACGCCGGCTTCTTCAATACGGACACGGGCCCACTCCAGCAGGCGGCTTTTGCCGATGCCGGCTTCGCCCTCCAGAAATAGGACGCCGCCCTGGCCGACGCTGACGGTCTGGCGGACCTGGCGCTCAATGAGGCGTCGCTCGCGTTCGCGGCCGACGAGCGGGGCCTGGGGCACACCGCCGGGGCCGTGGCGGGAGGTGTCGCCGGCGAGGAGGTGGGAGGGGGGGATGGTTTGACCGCCGTAGCCGCTTAAGAAGCCGGCGTGGGAGAGGTTGCCGGGGTGGGCGCCCAGGCCCGGATCCCCGAGCCTCGGGCCGGTGACCATCCAGGGGACGTAGCTGAACTCGTTGATGACCGCCTGCAGGGCGTCGCGCACCTCGGCGGCGGTCTGGTAGCGCTCGGCGGGGTTTTTGGCGAGCAGTCGGTAGATGGTGCGCTCAAGCTCTGCGGGGAGGTCGCCTTCGCGCGAGCGCAGCCGGGGGATGGGCGCGCGCAGGTGGCCGCGCATCACCTCGCGGGGCTCATCGCCGGGGTAGGGGGGCATGCCCGAGAAGATCTCAAAGAGGATCACGCCCAGCGCGTAAAGATCGACGCGGGGTTCCACCGGCTGGCGGCGGAAGAGCTCGGGGGCCATGTAGCGCGGGGTGCCCAGGATGACGCGTTTTCCGGCGGCGGTCTCGCTGTCTTCGTCATCGAGGCCGCCGGGGGCGCCGGCCAGGCCCAGGCCGCTGTCGTCGCCGGAGCGGGTGGCGGCCAGGCCGAAGTCGACCAGCTTGATGATCTCGCGGCCGGCGTCGTCGCGGGTCACCAGGATGTTGGAGGGTTTTAAGTCGCGGTGGATGATGCCGCGGGCGTGCGCAGCGCTGAGCGCGCTCAAGATCTGATCGCTGAGCGAGACGATGCGCAGGATGTCGATGGGCTCGCGTTTAAGTGGCGAGAGCCCGTGGCCGTCGACCAACTCCATGGCCAGCCATAAGGTCTGGTCGTCGTTGTCGGTGCCAAAGTCGAAGACGCTGGCGATGTGGGGGTGGTTGAGCCTGGCGACCGCCCGGGCTTCTCGACCAAAGCGGCGGCGCGCACGCGGCGTGAAGGCCGCATCGGAGTGCAGGACTTTGAGCGCGACCTCGCGATCGAGCGAGGTCTGCAACGCGCGGTAGACCGCGCCCATGCCGCCCTCACCGATCCTCTCGGCGATGACAAAACGTCCGGCGACTTCGGTTCCTTCAGTGAGAATGGCCATGAACGTCGAGCATGCCGCGGTTGGAGGCTGACGCACCGGTGCACAGGCGTCAGCTCGGGTGGAAATTAAGTCCAGGCAACCCTAACCCATCGTTGAGTATTTTTCACCCGTAAAGAATGCGCCGCCGCCGGCCCGCGTGCGGGCGAAAGCGGCGGCGGACAGGTGCGATGCGCTCAGGAGAGCGTGGCCGACTCACCGTCGGCGAGGATGTAGACTTTGCCGCGACGCTCGTCGAAGACCCAGCCCTCAAAGAGGCTGTCGAGCTCCTCGCGGAGCACGGATTTTAAGTCCTCATCGAGTTCGTCAAGGTCTTCGGGCAGTACGATGTTGTAGACCCAGAACTCCTGGGAGCGATCCGGGTCGATGTCGCCGCCGTAGACGCCGGTGAGCATCAGTGAGGTGAAGGCGTCCTCGTCGGGAGCGGAGCGGTAGCGCGCCGCGCCCTGGGGGCCTTCGAGTTGTTCGAGCAGGGCGAAGCCCACGTCGAGCTCCAGCTCGTAGCTGTTTTGATACGTCATGGTCGAACCTCCGTAGGAGACGATGGTAAGACGCGATGACTGCTGGACCTCGCGCGGTGAAGAAGCAGCATGCCGCCGGCGTAACGCTCAGTCGGCGGGGGCCTCCTGAGGCTCGGCGGGCGGGATGTGCTGGCGAAGCGAGAGGCGATCGCCACGCGCGTCCACCCGATCGGCGACGACTTCGATGCGATCGCCGACGGCGGCCTTCTGCTTCAGGCTACAATTGGATCTGTAAGCACACTCCTCCACAAAGACAGAAGCTCTTCCGGCCCGTTCGTCTTTTATTTCCAACACGATAGCGTGCATGACCTCACCGCGGGTGGCTTTGAGGTGCTCGAAGAGCCAGTAGCGTTTGGTCTCGCGCTCGGCGAGCGAGGCCTCGCGGATGGAGCTCTCGACCGCCGCCAGCACCTGAAGCATCTCCTCGGCGTTATAAGGCAGAGGCTCGCCGGAGAGGTGGGCCTTGAGCTGGCGCTGGCAGATGAGATCGGAGTAGCGACGGATCGGGCTCGATGCCTGCACGTAGGTGTGCAGCCCCAGGCCAAAGTGGCTGTCGGGGCGGGTGGAGAGGTCGCCGCGTTTCATGCGCCGCAGGGTGGCGAAGGTGCGGGGCAGACCCTCGGGGACGGCCAGGATCTCGTCGTCGTCCAGGGGAAGATCGGGCGACTCCTGGATGCGGTAGATGGTGGGGATCTCGTTGCGCTCGCAAAAACGCCCGATGTGCTCGTTGCAGAGCACCATCAGCTCGCTGACCAGCTGGCGGGAGGGGGAGTCGGCGGGGAGCGTCTCGATCTGCACTTCGGGAGGAGCGGCGTGGGTGTCGACGACGATCTTCGCCTCGGGGATCTCGAAGTTGGTCGCGCCCTGGTCGGCGCGCCAGGCGTAGCGCTCGCTGGCGATGTGCTGGAGGTTCGTGAGCACCTGGCTGACATGGTCGTTGCCCTCGCCGGCCAGCAACGCGTCGGCCTCGTCGTAGGTGAGGCGGCGTTTGACGCGCACAAGCGAGGGGATGACCTGCGTGTCGACGATCTCGAGCTCGGCGTTGAAGATCACGCGGGTGGTGATGGCCGGGCGAAGTTCCCCTTCGATAAGGCTCATGCGATCTTCGCTGAGCTGCAGGGGGAACATGGGGATGGCGCCGGTGGGCAGATACACGGAGGTGGCGCGGCGGCGCGCCTCTTTGTCGAGGAGCGAGTCCGGGGGGACGATCGCCGAGGGGTCGGCGATGTGCACGTCGAGCTCCCACCCGCCGTCTTCGGTGGGGTTGATGGCCAGGGCGTCGTCGATGTCGCGGGTGGAGGCGTCATCGATCGTCAGGCAGAAGCGATCGCTCAAATCAACGCGCCAGCTCTCGGGCTCAAAGGGGGTGTCGGCCAGGCGCTGGGCTTCTTCGACCACTGCTTCAGGGAGCGCCTCGTCGATGCGAAAACGATGCAGCGCCAGGTTATAATGCTCGTCCCACAGCCCCAGCTCACGCATCAGGTTAAACGCTTTGAGGTGGTTGTGGCCGGGGAAGCCGCGGCCGGCGGCTTTTGTGAGCTCGTCGAGGGCCTCGTCGGCGCGGGCGCGGTGGGTGAAGTCTTCGCCGTGGGCGGCAAAATCTTGCAGCAAAAAGATCGTGTCGCGCAGCGGGTCGATGCGCATGGCCTCCTGCATCATCGCCGGACGATCGTCTTCGGGGGCTTTGAGGACGTCGGCCAGCTTGTCGAAGACCAGCGCGCGCTCGGCCTCTTTGCGGGCCTCGGCCTCGACCTGTTCGCGGAGCTGCTCGACCTGGGAGGCGTCCCGGGCCTCAAAGGTGCCGTCGCGCCTGGCCTTAAAGTAGAGCGAATCGTCGCGCAGCGCGCGCACCAGCGCCAGGCGGTGGTTGGGGCTGTCTTCGGCGAACATAAGCTCGGCCAGCGCGCCGGGGCCCTGCGCCTCGTCGAACTCCCGGGCGAACTCCCAGAGCATGGCGACGTCGACCTCGTTTTTGAGCTCGGCCAGCGCCTCGGCGGTGCTCTTGAGTTTCTGGCCGGCGCGGTGGGCGTCGTCGGCCGGGGCCCGGCCCAGCTCGAAGGTCACGTCGGTGCGGGCCGGGCGCATCTCGTCGCCGCCCTCGCTTAAGACGATGAGCTTTTTCTTGCCCAGGGTGTCGGTGACCACGCCCAGGCGGTGGTCGTTGCCGGTGGAAAACTCGATCAGCGCGCCCGCTTCGATCTCAGTGCTCATAAACAGGGGTGTCCGTGGGGAGGGAGGTGCAGTGGGGAGGGAGGGTGGTGCGAAACAACGCCGCCTGCCGCGCGAAACTCCCACAGAGATGTGTGGGTAAAGGGCGCATGGCAGGCGGCGGAGGTGGTGCGGGGGCTCAGCGCAGGCTGATGGTCTTGAGATCGTCGGCGACCTCAAAGCGCGCCTGGGTCTTCTCTTTGACCTCGTCGAGGGTCACGCCCTCGGCCAGCTCGCGCAGCACCAGGTGGTCGCCCTCGACATCGAAGACGGCCAGGTCGGTGATGATGCGGTCGACGCAGCCCACGCCGGTGAGCGGAAGATCGCATTCGGCCAGAAGTTTCGGCGAGCCGTCGCGGGCGGTGTGCGTCATCAGCACGACGACGCGTTTGGCGCCGCTGACCAGATCCATGGCGCCGCCCATGCCTTTGACCATCTTGCCCGGGATCATCCAGTTGGCCAGGTCGCCGCGCTCGCCAACCTGCATCGCGCCGAGGATGGTCACGTCGATGTGGCCGCCGCGGATCATGGCAAAGCTCTCGGCGCTGTCGAAAAAGGCCGAGCCGGGCACGGTGGTGATGGTCTGTTTGCCGGCGTTGATCAGATCGGCATCCTCGTCGCCCTCATAGGGGAAGGGGCCGATGCCCATCAGGCCGTTTTCGCTCTGCAGGACGACGTTGACGCCCTCGGGGATGTAGTTGGCGACCAGGGTGGGGATGCCGATGCCCAGGTTGACGTAGGAGCCGTCTTCGAGCTCCTGGCTTGCGCGCATGGCGAGTTGTTCGCGGGTTAAGCTCATCGTTGACCTCGTAAAGATCGTAGAAAGATGGGTAGGGAAGCCGCTTCGAGGAGCGCGTTATTCGGGACGCGGGCGCGTGGTGCGCTGCTCGATCCACTTCTCGTAGCTCTCACCCTTGATAATACGCTGCACAAAGACCCCGGGGGTGTGAATTTGATCCGGGTCGAGCTCGCCGGGCTCCACCAGCTCTTCGACTTCGGCGATGGTGATGCGTCCGGCGGCGGCCATCATCGGGTTGAAGTTGCGGGCGGTGGCTTTGAAGATGAGGTTACCCTGGGTGTCGCCCTTCCAGGCTTTGACAAAGGCGAAGTCGGCGGTGAGCGCGGTCTCCAGCACGTAGTTGCGGCCGTCGAACTCGCGGGTCTCTTTGCCGTCCGCGACCACGGTGCCGTAGCCGGTGGGGGTGAAGAAGGCGGGGATGCCCGCGCCGCCGGCGCGGATGCGCTCGGCCAGGGTGCCCTGCGGGTTGAGCTCGACTTCCAGTTCACCGCTCAAGAACTGCTGCTCGAAGTTCTTGTTCTCACCGACGTAGCTCGAGATCATTTTTTTGATCTGACGGTTCTGCAGCAGGATCCCCAGACCGTAGTGGTCGGTGCCGCAGTTGTTGCTGATCACGGTGAGATCGCCGGTGCCGCGCTCGGCCAGGGCCCGGATGAGGTTCTCCGGGTTGCCGCAGAGGCCAAAGCCCCCGCTCATGAGCGTCTGGCCGTCTTCGATGTCGAAGATCGCCGCGCTTGCTGATTCGTAGACCTTGTTCATGCAACACTCCTTCAAGTGCGTAGGTGTGTGAGAGGGTGAGTTTGCTGTGTCGGACATTCGTTTTGAATCAAGGGTTTACCACTGTCCGCCCAGCGAGAGGCCGGCGAAGACGTAGGTATAAAACCCGGCTTCGAGCTTGAGCACGGCGTGTGGGCCCAGGTTAAAGCGCATACCACCGCTGATGTTGATGATGGGCACCACCGGGGGCACGCGGCTCTCGATCTCGGGGTTGTCGAAGTCGATGGCGTTGGGGTCGGGCTCGCCACCTTCGGTGAGGCATTCCGGCGGCGTAAAGGACTCGCCGGCGCCACCGCCGAGGTTGTTGTAGCAGGGGGAGTTGCGGCGAGGCTGGTAGCGCACGATGTCGCCCAGGATAAAGCCCGGGCCGATGCCGCCGCCAACAAATGGCGAGAACCAGGGCTGCACGTCCCAATACCAGTAGGCCGAAAAGACCACCGAGGCCACCTGCATATCGAGCTCCGTCCACTCGGCCTGCTGGGCGGTGTCGCCGGACTCCTGCCAGAAAGCCTCGGGCATGGAGAGGTCGGCGTAATCAAAGGCCGCGCTCAGCTCGTAGCGGCGGTCTTTGCGCCACACAAACTCCGCGCCGTAGCTCAGGTTGCGCTGCCCGTCGGACCAGTGGGTGGGGTGCTCTTCAAAGAAGAGGCCCAGCAAGAATCCGGGCACGGCCACCGCGCGGGCGCGGGCGGTGAGCATGAACTCATCGCTGGAGAGGTCCGACTCAAAACGCACGCTGTCGTTGGGGTCGACGTACTGCGCGCTGGCAAGGGCGGGCAGGGTGAGCGCAGCGAGGAGCGTGGTCAGAAATACATTACGCAAAGCCATACAAGGCTCCAGGTCCAGGGGCTGGCATTCATAAGAAAAACAGGCCAGCCGGTCGTTAGGGCGACGTCGGCCGGAGTATAGGGTGCCGACCGCACCAGAGCAAAGCCAGCGGCGTCGCTGCGGACTCGCGGTGCCGACCGCCCCAGGACGACGCTGACGGCGTCGTCAGGGATTCGCAGTAGCGCTGCTACAGCTTCATCCCTGCCTCCTTGTCAGGCGCCGCCCTGGATACGGTCGGGTTGGGAGGCGTGCGCCAGGACAACGCTGATGGCGTCGTCAGGGACTCGTGGTGGTGTTGTTATAGCTTCGTCCTGGCTCCTTGCTGGGCTTCGCCCTGGATGCGGCCGGGTGCCGACCGCCCCAGGACGACGCTGACGGCGTCGTCAGGGATTCGCAGTAGCGCTGCTACAGCTTCATCCCTACCTCCTTGTCAGGCGCCGCCCTGGATACGGTCGGGTTGGGAGGCGTGCGCCAGGACAACGCTGATGGCGTCGTCAGGGACTCGTGGTGGTGTTGTTATAGCTTCGTCCTGGCTCCTTGCCAGGCGTTGCCCTGGATGCGCCCGGGTTCTCTGGGGTTTGGGGCGTGCTTTTTAGCGTTCTCACATGCCGAAGATCGACGCGTCGGTCGTGATGGCCTGGCAGTGCCCCTTGATGCAGGCGGCGGTGGCGGGCTCGTAGGCGCAGCCCAGGGCCGGGCATTGGGAGCGCAGCTCGGGGTTGGCGTCGCAGTAGGCGCGCAGGTGGGGGATGAAGTCGCGGTGAAAGGCGACGTCGGTGCAGGCGCTGCAGCACGCGCGCGTGAGGTTGATGGCGACGCAGTCGTTGGACGTCTGGCAGCGGGTGGGGTGCGGCTCGGTGGTGGGGGCGTCGGAGGGGGCGGGCTCGTCGACAGTTTCGGGGGTGGTGTGGGCGTCGGGTGGGGCCGGGGCAGGCGGGATGCGATCTTCGCCGGGGTTGGTGGTGGGCGGGGGAGGTTGGGGCGTGGGGAGGGTGAGGTCTGCGGGGGCAGGGGTTGCGGGCGTTTCGGGTTGGGCGGGGGGATCGGTTGGCGTGGGGGTGGAGCAGGCGGTGAGGATTGTGATGAGGAGCGCGAGGCTGGGGAGGCGCATGGGGCGTTCCTGGCGAGGGGTTGGGCGATCGTGGGGATGGACTAAGGTTAGCATGCCAACTGTGAGCGGGGCAGTGAGGTCAAGCGCGTCGAGGTGATGGGGGTGGTGTTGAGGCGCGCGTTGACGTAAGCAGCGAGAGGATGGATGCATGTGACGCACAGGAGAAGATTATGACGCTTGAGACCCTCTACCGCGCCGACGGTATCCCTTATGATCGCTATGTGGTGGTGGGGACGTCTGGGTCCGGGAAGTCGACCCTGGCCAACCGGCTGGCGTGGCAGACGGAGAATCGTCACGTGGAGCTCGATCGCCTGCAGTGGCTTCCGGGGTGGCAGGAGCGCTCTCGGGAGGCGTTTTGCGAGGATGTGGAAGCGGCGACGCGCGGGGCGCGTTGGGTGGTGGATGGGAACTACTCGGTGGTGCGGGATGTGGTGTGGGGGCGTGCGGAGGCGGTGGTGTGGCTGGATCTTCCTTTCTGGCAGGTGATGTCGCAGATCGTGGTGCGGACGTTGCGGCGCGGGGTGACGGGAGAGGTGGTGTGCAACGGCAATGTGGAGAGTCTGGCGCGGGGGTTTTTGAGTCGCGAGTCGATCATTTTGTGGGCGGCGAAGACCTGGAAAAAGCATCACGAGCGTTATGAGCGGCTGTTGATGGAGCCGCAGTGGAGGCATCTGGATGTGTTTCGGGTGCGGGTGGGGGATTTGGGCGATGTAGAGGTCTGGCGCGGTGGTGCACGTCCCCAGAACGACGCTGACGGCGTCGCCCTGGTTGATGTGCGGGTTTGAAGGCGCCGCACTCTCCGCGCGTATCGCGTGCTACTCGTTCGTTGCGATAATCGAGCGCGCGTAGGTCAGCGCCGACGCCTGGTCGGAAAACCCGCGGCTCTGGCGGGTGGGATCGGTACCAAGGCTTCCCCAGCTCTCGAGCCAGAGGCCGTGCGCGTGGTCGGGCACAGAGTTTCCGCGGTCGACGTGGACCGGGTAGGCGTGAACGACGACGAAGGGCGACGTAAAGAGAGCGTTGAGGTGCTCGCAGAGCTCGGTGTCGTAGGCGTCGTGGTTCAGCCGTGCCTGGTAGGTAAAGGCTTGTGGGCCGATGGCGAAGGCGACCCGGGCTTCGATGCCTTCGCCGGAGAGGTAGGGGTCGTGCGGGTTGGTTTCGACGTCGGAGGGGTTCTGGACAGGGACCACCTCGGTGAAGTCGACCTGGTGTCGGGTCGGGTAGTCGGTGGCGTCGTGCAGGGGCTGAGCCGGGAGGCGGTGGGGGGCGTCCGGGCTCTCCCAGTTTGCGCAATCGAGCAGCTTCGCGTTGTGAGGGCGGCCGACGAAGACGACGTGCGATGCTTCGACGGGGGAGGTTGGGATGGGGGCGACGCGCTTCTTCATCGCAGAGTCTTGTGAGGAGGAGGGGGAGCGGTCGTCGGGGGCATTGACCTGAGCGGGCACGACCGGCGGCGCGGGCGCGCTGGAGGAGGGGTTGCAGGCTGCGAGCACGAGCGTCAGGCAACACAGGGAGGTGCGCATCGGTATCCTTCGATCGGCGGTCGACCACGTCCATGACGTTGATGACGTTGATGAAGGGGTGAGTCTACCGCGTCTTTCATGATGTGTCGCTGCGGACTCGCAGTGGCGCTGCCAAAGCTTCGCTTTTGCTCCATTCTGGACTTAGCCCTGGATGCGCTCGGGGCATATATTATGCGGGGACGTTGGCTGCGGACTCGCAGTGGCGCTGCCACAGCTTCGTTTTTGCTCTAGCCCTGGATGCGGTCGGGTTAGGGGGACTGCGAGTCCGTTTTTTTGCTCATGTTTTGGGTGCTGTTGTTCAATGAAATCAACGGTTTAGCTGCTCTTGGTGTGCTCGCGGAGGAGGTTGTCCAGGTCGGTCTGAACCACCGCGCGCAGGCCGGGGCTGTGCAGGGTGTCGCGCTCGATGGCGAGTGCCTGCGCCTCTTTATGCCAGGGGTGCTCGGCGTTGGGGCAGGTGAAGCGGTCGAAGGGACGCAGGTTGGCCTCGGAGAGCAGGCCATTGTGATGGGCCACGGACTCGGCCATGCCGCGGGGGGCGCGCACGTTGCGTTCGGCGAAGCAGTCGGCGTCGCAGACCTTGCAGCGCATGTGGCTGTGGGTGTCGGGGGCGACGGTGAAGTAGGAGTAGCCGCGGCGGTAGGCGTACGCGTGTTCTGTCGGGGTTTGGGCGAGGGGGGTATGGCGAGGATCGTGAGACATGGTGCGCTCCACAGGAAGGGAGTTGCGCAGGCTTTACCACCTTACCGGGATTGGCAGGTTGGTCCGGCTTCAAAGGGCCTATCCCTCCACCGGTCTGCATGACGGCGTTGAGTGTAGGTGCGTGTAGGTGTGGGTCAAGGGATTTTGAATCGTACTAAGAGCGAATCGATGGAGGACTTTTTGTTCTCGTTTTGGATTGGAAAGTGTCGTTCGAGGGGTTAGAATCGAATAGACGCAGGGCTGCTACAGCGATCCGATGCGAGGCGATGCGTTAAATGGGGGGAGCTTCACGTGGGCAAGGTGCGCGCCATACAAGTGGCTGAAGTCGAGTGGCTGTTTTATTCGAATGACCATCCACCCCCGCATTTTCATGTGCGAAAGGCTGGCGAGTGGGAGATTCGGGTTTATGTCCTGACGTCGAATCGTGTGGATGGGCTTGATTATGAGTGGGTCTGGCCGCGAGGTTCAACGCATATCAACGGGCGACTTATCCGAGCATTGTTGCGGGAGATCGAGGCGCACCGCGCGGAGCTTCTGGCGGAGTGGGAAGTCAAGGTCGACTACTAAAGAGAACACATTATGACGACATCGACGACCATTCATGTGTTGGCGCGAGGGGTTGAGTCGCGAGGTTTTGAGCGCGACGGGGTAAGCGTCAGCGGGGAGTTGGAGTGCGAGGATTGGGAGGGGTTTGAAAACCTCTTTGTGCTGACATCTGCGATGCATCTCGGGGAGGTGGCGGATGTGGTGCGGGCAGCCAATCGCAAAAAGCATTTGCGGGGGCTTCTGGTGGAGCAGTCTCATGATACCCGGTGGATTCTGGCGATGTTGGAGCGGGCGAATCTGCGCACGCTTAAACATACGTTGGTGCATTCCGACATGCGGGTCTTCCGTCGCATTGTAAACGCCTGGGCGATGGGGGCGCAGGACGAGCTTATTGCTGACGCAACGGTGATGGAGGGGGTGCTCTTTGTGCGGACCTGCGCGCTGGAGACGCTGGAGGTCGAGGTGCGTGAGGTTAAGGCGTTGCGGAAGGCGAGCCGCGATGAGGTTCATACATTTGAGGTGGCCGAGGATGGGGCTTACATCTACTGGCCGGACCTCGACGTTCATTTGAATGTCGAGTCGGTTCGTGTGGTGCTCGACCCGACGTTAAAGAGCGAGTTGATGTTGGCGCGTCAGCGCGATGAGCAGCGGATGGGGGCTGCTCTGCGGAAGATTCGCGAGCGCAAAGGGCTGCGTCAGGCCGATATCGAAGGGGTTTCTACGCGGCAGGTCGGGCGTATTGAGCGTGGAGAGGTTCGGGCGCGTCATGCCACGCTGGAGCTGTTTGCCAGGGCGCATGGCGAAGAACTCAACACGTACCTGCAGGAACTCAGCCGCGTGATGCGCGAGCTCCGCGCGATTACGCCGTGAGCTATCGTTGACGCCGTATCTGTTGTGTTGAGAACGCCTCGGGCAGCGTTGCAAAGCCTCGACGATGCGAAAGCATCGCCTGTGTTTTGCGCCTTGCCCGAGAAGCTCTCGGCTTCGCAGCTATCGACGTCGGCTTCTGTTCACGGCGTAGTAAGGGTTGAGGCGAAGGTGGGCAGCTCCCGCCTTCATGTCACTCGCCAGCCCGCGGCTCAAAGGGAGGAAGATCGGCAGGGGGGCCAAGGGCGGGGTTGGTGAGGAAGTCGTGGTCGGTGAGGCTGTGGAGGAAAGCTTTGAGGTCTTCGCGCTCCTCGTCGGTGATGAGAAAGCCGGGGACGAAGAGGCTCAAGTTGGGGTTGAGGTAGCCGACGCCGGCGTTGGGGCCGTCGGCGATGGTGCGGCCGCCGGCGGCGTAGTGGTCGATGACGGCGTCGAGGTCGGCGACGCTGCCGTCGTGCATGTAGGGGGCGCGCACCGCGACGTTGCGGAGGGTGGGGGCTTTGAAGCGGCCCATGTCTTCGCGGCGGCCGGTGACTTCGTGCACGCCGGTGTTGGGGGCGGGGTAGGCGCCCTGGCCGTCGATGTTGTAGAGGCCGGTGACGTGGAAGGGGGCCGAGGTGGTGGTGAGGCCATCGTGGTCGATGGCGTCGGAGAAGTTAAAGCCGCCGTGGCAGTGGAAGCACTCCAGGCGCTCGGAGAAGAAGAGGCTCATGCCGCGGCGGGCGGATTCTGAGAAGTCGGTGGCGTCGCCCTCGTACATGAAGCGGTCGAAGGCGCTGGAGCCCGAGACCAGTGTGCGCTGGAAGCTGGCGAGCGCGTAGGTGATGTGGGTGATGGTGATGGGCTCTTCGGCCTCGGGGAAGGCGGCGGCGAAGCGCTGGCGGTAGAAGGGCTCGTTTTGCAGGCGCGCGATCAGTTCGTCTTCGCGACCGGCCAGGCCGAGCTCAACGGGGTGTTCGCCAAAGATGGGCGTAATGGCCTGGGTTTCGAGGGTGGTGACCAGGGGGTTGGCCCAGTTGTAGGTCTGGTTCCAGGCGACGTTGGTCAGGGTCATGCTGCGTCGCGGGTGCGCTTCGCCGGTGGAGCCCACCGCGCGGGGGAGGACGTCGGCGAAGGCGCTGGACTGGGGGTGGCAGCTGGCGCAGGACTGGGTGCCGTTGCCGGAGAGGCGCGTGTCGTAGAAGAGGGCGCGCCCCAGCTCGGCCTTCTCGGCGCTCCAGGGGTTCTCCGGGGGGATGCGCGGGGTGGGAAAGTAGGAGGGGATGGGCGGGGAGGCCACCTCCGGGGAGGTGGCCTCCGAGCAGCCCAGCGGGATGGCGAGCGCGCTGGCGAGCACGAGAAGGATGGCGGGAGTGAGGCGCAGCGCGTGGGTCACGGTCGGGGCTCGGTGTGGAGACGTTGGCTCGTGGTGCGGGTTTCAGCGAGCCTGGACGCGCACGACCTGGCGAGGGGTGGGGCTTTGCTCGCTGTGGGTCAGGTTGAGCGCGGAGAAGATCGGCTGGCAGTCGCTGTCGGCCGGTCCGGACATGCAGCCGGAGGGGGTGCCTTCCTGACGCTCATTGAGGTTGGCGTCGGCGACAAGTTCGGCAAGATCAAAGACGAGGGTGTCGGCGTCGACGTTGACCTCGCTCAGCTCGATCCGGGCGCGGTTGGCGTTGGTGCAGGAGGTGGCGCCGCCGCCTTCGGCCGGCTCGCATCCGGTGCTGCCCAGGTGGAATTGCCAGCCGGTGTCGAGGCCGGTGGTGGCACCTTCGATGCGCATGAACTTGTAGCCACCCAGCCAGCTCCAGAACATCGCAGTGGTGTTAAGGGGGCTGGGCGCGGTGGCCGCGTCGATATGGTTGAGCTCAAAAGGCACGCCGATGGTGAAGCGCAGGGCGTCGTAGGTGCCTTCGGGGAGCGTGCCGGTGACAATCTCGCGGGTCTCGGTGCTGCCGTTCTGACAGCGGCCGGTGGCGTCTTCGAAGTCGAGAAGCGCGAGGTCTTCGTGCTGCCAGACGCCGTCCTGATCAAGGTTGAGGGGCTGCCACTGGCCGTCGGTGTCGCGAAGTTCAATTTCGCTGATGAAGAGGCGGAAGTCGAAGGGTTCAAACGCCGTCTCGGTGGTGCCCAGGCCCTCATAGGTTTGACCGCAGGAGAAGGGCTCGTCGCCGACCTGGGCGGCGAAGTTCAGGGTGAGAGGCTGCGTGGTGGGATTGTCTTCGGCGCTGCCGCAGCCGGCGAGGAGCAAGAGGAGGGCCGGAAGTAGGAGGGGGCGGGTCAGCGGGGCGTGTTTAGAGAGCATCATTCAGCTCGGTGAATAGGGTCGGGGAGACGCAATGCGTGCGGTGAGGCCCGCGCCTGCGACGGATATGTGGTGAACGGTCTCCCCCGTTCGAGTGGGGTCTGGCAACGGGGCTAAACGTCGCACCAGGGCGCAGGGAGGTCCGTGGAGGGAGGTCAGGGTGGCGAGGCGGGAGCGCCGGGGCCATCGGGCCAGGTACGCTCGAAGCGGTAGGCGTGCAGGAGGTCGTCGAGATCGACAAACGTACGATCCGGCATACGGTTGAGCGCCGAGAGGATCAGCTCGCCGGCATAGGCATCGGTGGCGTGTTGCAAGAGCGCGTCGCGACCCACCGGGAAGCGCAGACCCCGGAGCACGCGGGCGATCGTGGTCGGGGAGGGCGTGGCGCTGATCCGGTAGTCCGTCATGCGATGACCTCGGCGCGGGATAGGGGCGGGCAGCAGTGGCGAGGCGGTCTTCACCATAAAGTTAAGGAGGAGCGGGGAAACGCCTAATGGATGGTGGATCAGGCGCATGAAATAAGGACTTCGTGCGACCGTGGGTCGTTTTTGGAAGTGACCGTGGGTCGGCTTCAGAACTGACCGTGGGTCACCTCTGGAAGTGACCGTGGGTCATCATTGGGTCGAACGATCAGCGCCACACGTAGAGCTTGAGCGCCACCTGGGTGGAGGGGAGGAGGTCGACCGGGGAGGTGTTGTCGTACTCGCTGCCGTCGGCCAGCAGGATGTTGAGGCTTAAGGTGTTGTCGCCGGGTTGCACGGCGTCGGTGAGGTCGACGCGATCGCCGACGGAGACGGCGCCCGGGCACCAGCCGTTGCGGGCATACTCCCAGGTGCCGGCCTGGGGGGAGACGGGATTCAACGCGCAGTCGGCCCGCCAGGGGTTCACCGAGAAGAGGGCGTCGTCGTTGAGGAGAAGATCGTGGCGCATCTCGCAGAACTCGGCGCAGTTGCGCGTGTTGCCAAAGCTGTGGCCGGTGGTGGTGAGGTGGGCCTCCACCCGGCGGAAGCTCTCGGGGAGTGTGAAGCTCAGCTCGGGGAGCTGGGAGGCGACGTTTTGATCGGGCTCCACTTCGCCGACGGTGATGGCCTGGCGAGCGATGAGGTTGATGACCTCGTCGGCGGCTTCCGGGTAACCCGGGGTTAAGTAGAAGGTCGCGCTGACCTCCCAGCCTTCGCCCTGTTCATGGCCGGGGCCGACCCAGGTGTCGATGAAGGAGCGCAGCGCGCGCTCGCCAGTCAGCAGGCCGGCCAGGGGAGTGAGGTCGATGTACTGGCACATGCCGCGGCGGTAGGGGGTGATGTGGCGCGCGAGCTCCACGCGGTTCTGGTCGTCTTCGGCAGCGTCGGGGTTGGTGATGAGCTCCAGGCTGGCGGTGCGGTCCCAGTGGTCGCAGACCATGCCCTCGGGGCAGGCCAGCTCCAGTTTGAGCCCCACCTGGGACCAGTCGCCCTCGGGGAAGGTGACGGGTGTGTCGACCGTGCGGCGGTCTTCGTCGCCAAAGTACTGATGGACGCCGTCCATGGCCACGACCTCCACCACGCGCTCGTCGAAGGAGGTGGTCTCAGGGCAGGGGTACCAGGGGGCGGCGTCGTCGAAGTTGTAGCGGGGCACCTCCTCTTCGACGACCAGCGGCTCTTCGGGCGCGGGGGAGGAGCAGGCGCTGAGAACGGCCAGGCACAGGATGGCGAGGAGGTGACCGGGGACTGGCGAGCGATGAGGAAGGGAGGGCATGCGGGGCCTGCGGCAAGGAGGGAGGGGGAGGGCCGGTGGCAGTATAGAGAAGTGTGAGGGAGGCGACAGAACAGATCGCGGGGAGGGCAGAGCAGTGAGAGCCCGCGTTTTGCGCGAGCTCTCAGATGTGTCGAAAATGGCTGTTAGATCAAAGGGTTATTCGCCAGGCTCGTCGACCGGTCGCGCGCGAAGTTGCAGGATGATCTCGCTCTGCGTGGGGTCGTTGGTGGTGAGGGTGAGCTGACCCAGGGCCTCCTGTTCGACGTTGAGGTTGGCGTCGATAGCGATGGCCTCGGTCTGGGCGATGCCCAGAACGAGCGGGAGGGCGGGAGGGGCGGGGAGGCTGAAGACGCCGCCGCCGTCGTTGGTGAGCTCAAGCTCGCTGATGGTCAGGGAGCGGTCGCGGCTGCAGTTGAGCAAAACGATATCTTCGCTGGTCTCGGCGCCCGGCAGGAGCTCGCCGAAGTCGAGGTCGCCGCTGGTGCGGATGCAGGGGGCGGGGCCGTTACCCTGGAGCTCGACGATGATGTCGGGGCCGTCGGGGAGGTTGGCGGCGATGGTGAGCTGGCCGCTGGCGATCTCCTCGGTGGTGGGGGTGAAGCTCAGCTCGAGGTCGATCTTGTCGTTGCGCTGCAGGAAGGCGGGGAGCTGGGGCTCGAGCGCGCGGGCGCTGAACTGGGAAGCGAACTCCTCGTCGCCGGTGGAGGTGAGCGCGGTGATGTTGAGCGGGTCAATGCCGCGGTTGTAGACAGTGATCTCGCGGGTGGCCGTCTCACCGACGCTGACCGAGCCGAAGTTGACGTAGCGCGGGGCTTCGGCCTGGGCGTAGGCCGAGGTGGACTGGATGGGGATGATGACTTCGGGGGTGTCCGGGTCGTCGCTGCCGATGATGAGGCGGCCGCCGATGCCGGTGTAGAGGGTGGGCTCCCAGCGGATGGTCACGTCGCGGTAGGTGTTGGGAGCGAGCTCGAAGCTCTCGGCCCAGCCCTCGCCGGGGCGAAACTGAGGCGTGGTGCCCGGGAGCTGGAAGTGCTCGATGGCCAGGCGCGTGACGATGAGCGGGCTTTCGCCGGTGTTGCGGATGGTGACGATGGCGCTGTCTTCTTCGCCAAGGCGCACGTCTTCGAAAGCGATGGCGATGGGGCTGACGTCGATGTTGGGGGGGCCGGCCAGAGTGTCGGGCTCATCGCCGAGATCGGGCTCGGCGTCGGGGCCGGCGTCTTCGGAGACATCCTCGATGTTGGTGTCGGGGAGCTCGACCGGGTCGGCGGTGTCGCTGTCGCCGGAGCAGCCAACGAACATCAGGGTCAGAGCGAGGGAGGCGGCGCCGCGAAGCGCGAGGGTGGAGAGGAGGGAGGCGTCCATCATAGATCCGGGCAGTGCATCAACGTCAGAGGAGCATCGGGCGCGCGTGGTTGCAGCGCGCGCAGGGCATCGTAGCCGCAACGGGCTTAGGGCGCTACCTGCACCGGGGTGATGCTCATGTTGTTTTCGCCCTCGGTGCCGTCGCCGAGTTGGCCGTCGACGTTGGCACCCCAGCAGAAGGCGTCGCCGGAGGTGCTCAACGCACAGCTGTGGAAGTTGCCTGCGGTCACGCGGTAGATCTCTTGGGCCAGGGTAACAGGAATCGGCGTTGTGCTCTGGCTTGTCGAGGATGCGCGGCTGAGCTGGTTGCGAGCGTTATCGCCCCAGCAGTAGGTTCGACCGTCGATAAGTGCCGCGCAGGTATGCAGCCAGCCGGCAGCGACGTCGACGGCGTCGGCCGGGAGGTTGACGCGCTGGGCCAGGCCCGCGCCGCCGGAGGTGCCGCGGCCCAGTTGTCCCGATGTGTTACCACCCCAGCAATATACGTCACCGTCGAGAGTCAGGGCACAGGAGTGATCGTAGCCTGCGCTGATGCGACGCGAGGCGGGGAGGTTGAAGACCCGGCGCGGGGTCGTTGCACCGTCGGTGTTTCCGACTCCCAGCTGACTTAAGGTGTTAATCCCCCAGCACCAGACCTCGCCAGAGGTTCTCAGCGCGCAGGCGTGAAGGTTGCCAACGCTTACATCGACGACCTGGTCGAAGTTGCCGCCGGTCTGGTTCTGGACGAGGACCTTAGCGGATGTCAGGGTGATGGTACCTCCCCCAAGTTGCCCCTGGCCGTTGTAGCCCCAGCAGCGCACCATTCCCCCGGTGGTGCGTGCGCAGGTGTGGTTGCCGCCGGCGGAGATATGGGTCAGGTCGAAGAGATCGGTCACGGCCATGGGCGTGGAGGAGGTGTTGTTGGTCGTGTCCACACCAAGTTTACCGTGATTGTTATTGCCCCAGCAGAGGGCGCGGTTGTCGGCTTTCACCACACAGGTATGGGTGTTGCCGGCGCTCACCTGCCGGCCGTCGTTGATGGAGGTGATGGCGTAGGGAAAGGCACTTCCTGAGGTACGGTTGTTGCCAATCTGACCGCTGTCGCCGCGTCCCCAGCAGCGGACCTGGCCGTTGGGGCGGAGCGCGCAGGTGTGTTCGGCGCCGGCGGTGAGGTCAACAAAATTCTGGTCGGCCACGCAGAGGTTATTTGGCGCGCAGCGTTCGCCGCCGGCGCAGTCCGCGCAGCTGTACCGGGTGCCGTCGATGTAGATGTCGCCGCATTCGGCGCCGACCTCCCCGCAGACGTCGACACATTGTCCTTCCTGACAGGCGCCGAGGTCGCAGGTGCCGCAACTCACCGCCTGACCGGAAAGGGTGTGGTCGCCGCATACAAAGCCGGCCTCCTCGCAGAGGTCGACGCAGACCTCGTCGCGGCATTGTTCGTTGGGGCCGCAGAGGCCCTCGCAGGGGAGCGGCTCGGTGGTGTCGGCGTCTTCTTGAGCGTCGGCGTCGGCGTCATCGCCGGCGTCGGCCGGATCGGCGTCGGGGAGCCCCAGGTCGGGCTGGCCGCTGTCGGGCGCGTCGGTGTCCGGGGAGGACGCGTCGGGCTCGATGTTCCAGTCGGGCTCGACGCTGGCGCAGCCCGCGCTGAGCAGCGAGGCCAGCAGGATGATCACAAAAGAGGTAGCAAAGGGGCGTAACACCGTCAGATCCCTGGCGAAAAAGGGGCGTTCTAAGCAGAGCGTTCGAAACGAGGTGGTCCCTTACTAAAACGAAGCTGCGGGCACAATGCAACTGCAGCGGCGATGGCGAGTTGCCCGCGTGGGGTGGGGGGGGAGCAGGGCAATCGCAAAGTGGGTCCCCACCACCCGCCACCGAAGGGGGACCCCTTGTAGGTCCCCGCCCTGGGAGTTCGGGAGGGGCACAAGACTCCTCCCTACGGATTGGGTGGGTTCTCCTTAAAAAGTCTTGTGGGACTTTGCGATTGCCCTGGGGGGTGGAGGTGCGGGCATTGTTTGGCACTGGCTCGCAGGTGTATGGTCCGCGCGCTCTCCTGGCGGGCGCGCGCTCGCTGATGCCCAATCTGGATTTATTGCGCGGTAGACGAACGATGACCTCCCAGCCGACTTCAACGCCCCACTCCGAGACTTCTCCCACCGATCGCCGCGTGAGCTGGCAGTGGATGGTGGGGATCTTTTTACTCGCGCTGGCCGTCTTTGCGGCGTTTAGCGGCGACCGCCTCAAGGGCCCCAGTCCGGACAATCACTTTGTGTATCTGGCGCATACCTACAACCAGATGATCGCGGCGACCTTCAGCGAGGAAGCCGCCGCGGCGCGCGAGGGGCTGGTGGCCTTTGAGCTCGATCGCGAGCCCCATCATCGCAATGATTGGGCGAGTTATCGGGAGATTGAGCTGCGCAGCGGGGAGGTGGTGAAGGGGAACTGGGCGGGGCGAGCGCAGCACGGGGAGTTTAAGCTCTTGAGCGGGGAGGTGATGGAGATCCCGCGGGCGGAGATGCGGGGGGCGGAGCAGACGCGGCGCTACTTTGTGTCTTTTCCACCGGGGCCGGGCTTTTTGATGATGCCGCTGGTGGCCATCTGGGGTTGGGAGACCAACGACGTGCTTTTTACGATCGTGTTTGCGGCGCTCAACGTGCTCCTGATGTTCCTGCTCCTGGAGCGGCTCTCGGCGACAGGGGTCACCGAGCGCAGCCGCAGCGATAACCTCTGGCTCACCGCGCTCTTTGGGTTTGGGACGGTGCACCTGTGGTGCGCGGTGCTGGGGCAGGTGTGGTTTACGGCGCTGGTGGTGGGGATCACCTTTACTCTGGGCTATATCTATTTTGGGCTGCACGCCCGGCGGCCCTTTCTGGCGGGGGTGTGTCTGGCGCTGGGCTTTGCGACGCGCACGCCGCTTGTGTTCTCGGCGATCTTCTTCTTTTTGATGGTGGCCTTCCCCGAGGGGAAGCTCGTGGTGCCCTCGCAGTATAAGGCGCAGCTCAAGAAGCTCGTGCTCTTCTGCATCCCCTGTCTGGCGGTGGGGTTGAGCCTGCTCTTTATGAATTATGTGCGTTTTGAATCCTTTACGGAGTTCGGGCACCGCTACCTGGCCGAGGGACGCATCGGGCGGATCGTGGAGTACGGGCTCTTTCACTGGCATTTTCTGGGCAAGAACCTCTCGGCGGCCTTTACGCTGATGCCGGAGCTGCAGACGAGCTACCCCTATGTGGTGGTGAGCCGGCATGGGATGAGTCTGCTTTTGACGACGCCGGCCTTTGCGTACCTCTTGTGGCCCAGGGAGCGGCGCGACGCGGGTGAGCGATTCTTGCACCGGGCGCTGTGGGCGACGGTGGCGGCGATCGCGATCCCGGGGTTTTTGTATCAGAACACGGGGTATGAGCAGTTCGGGTATCGCTTCAGCCTGGATTTCACGGCGTATCTGATCGTGCTGCTGGCGGTGGGGCGGCGGCCGCTGACGCGTCTCTTTAAGGCGTGTGTGGTGGCGGGCTTTGCGGTCAACGCGTTCGGGGCCATCACCTTCAAGCGGATGGCGGAGTTTTACAGCAATCGTTTTTTCGTTTAGGTCCGGGTGGTTGCTCGGGGCGGTGTGGTGCCGCTTTCCCTTTTCGATTTAAGCACTTAGCCCATGCGAAGTGAGAGCGTGTGATGTTCAAGTTTCCGATGCCCCCGCGTCCCAGACCCTTGCCGGAAGGGGAGCGGCCGAAGTTGCAAAAGCTCTTTGGCTCCTATGCCCACGGCACGCTGGCGTTGATGGGGGTGGCCGCCGGGGTGATCGCGCTGGTGACGCTGGGACTGGAGATCTTTTTTGAGTCGCCGCTGCCCGCGGCGCTGGGGCTTCCGATTCCTTATATGAGCATGCCGCTGGGGCTGGGCACGGTGGTGCTGGGCGGGCTGATGGCGCGCGCGAGCTGGAAGATGGCGCTGCCTGCGCTCTTGATGGGGGCGGTGTACTGGGCGATGGTGGCGCTGGCCTGAAGGGAGCGGCAATCGTCGGAACGTTGCCTTCGCGCGATTTTTCCTCTGTCTACAACCTCTCACACACCCTGCTGGAGCCCCTATGACCACCCATGATCCGGAGCGCGTGGAGCGTGCCGCGCAGATGCTCTGGGATGCTCAGTTCGGCCAGAGCCCCTGTGCGCCCTTGAGTCAGAGTTTTGAGGGGCTGAGCGTGCAAGAAGCCTACGCGATTCAGGAGCTTGTGGGGCGCTGGCGAGAGCTTCGCCACGGGCTGGACGGGGCGCGGCCGGCCCGGCTGGTGGGCCATAAGATCGGGCTGACGAGCGAGGCGATTCAGAGCTGGCTGAAGGTCAATGAGCCCGACTTCGGGCTTTTGTTGAGCGATATGGTGGTGAATGACTCGATGGTGGCCTCGACCTCGACGCTCTTGCAGCCGCGGGCGGAGGCGGAGGTGGCCTTTGTGCTCAAAGAGGATCTGAGCGGGCCTGGGGTCACCGCCGCCCAGGTGGTGCACGCCACCGAGTATGTGATGGCGGCGATTGAGATCATCGACTCGCGCATCGCCGACTGGAAGATCACCTACGAAGATACCATCGCCGACAACGCGTCGAGCGGGCTTTTTGTGCTGGGGGGCCGGCCGCAGAAGATCGAAGACATCGACCTGCGCCTGTGCGGGATGGCGATGCGCAAGAACGGCCGGGTGGTGTCGACGGGGGCCGGAGCGGCGTGCCTGGGGCATCCGGTCAACGCGGTGGTGTGGCTGGCCAACAAACTCGGGGAGTTTGGCCAGGGCTTAAAGGCCGGGCAGGTGGTGTTGAGCGGGGCGCTGGGGCCGGTGTGTGACGTGGCCGCCGGCGACTACGTGGAGGCGGAGATCTCGGGGCTGGGCCGAGTGACGGTGCGATTTGGAGAGTGAGCCGATGAGCAAAGTGAAGGTGGCGATTCTGGGTTCGGGCAATATCGGCACGGACCTGATGATGAAGTTGCAGCGCTCCGAGGTGCTGGAGCTGGCGATGCTCGTGGGCATCGACGAGGCCTCGGAGGGTTTGAAGCGCGCGCGTGCGCTGGGCGTAGCGACGACGCATCGGGGGATTGAGGGGTTGATGGAGGACGCGTGCTTCAGCGATGTGCAGCTGGTCTTTGATGCCACCAGCGCCTATGCGCACGCAAAGCACGCCGAGCTCTTGCAGGGCGCCGGTAAGCGGGTGGTGGATATGACGCCGGCGGCGCTGGGGCCTTATGTGGTGCCGGTGTGCAACCTCCAGGAACACCGCGAGGCGCCGAACGTGAACATGGTGACCTGCGGGGGCCAGGCGACGATCCCGGTGGTGTGGGCGGTGAGTCAGGTCGCAAAGGTCGCCTACGCCGAGATTGTGGCGGCGATTGCCAGCCGCTCGGCCGGGCCGGGCACGCGCGCCAACATCGATGAGTTTACGGTGACCACCTCGCGGGCGATCGAGGAGGTGGGAGGGGCGGCCAGGGGCAAGGCGATCATCATTTTGAACCCGGCCGAGCCCCCCTTGATCATGCGCGATACCGTCCACGTCTTCTCGGAGCTCGCCGACACCGAGGCCATTCGCAGCTCTGTGGAAAAGGTTGTGGAAAGGGTCGCCGAGTATGTGCCGGGCTATCGCCTGGTGCGCGCGCCGATCTTTGAGCTCTTCGATGAGGTCAACCCGCTGCGGGTGCCGGGGGAGGCGCCGAAGACCGGCGTGCGCACCACGGTGCTTCTGGAGGTGGAGGGAGCGGGCGACTTTCTGCCCGCCTACGCCGGGAACCTCGACATCATGACCGCTGCCGCGTTGAAGATGGGCGAGCTGCTCGTCAGCTAAACACCTTCGCGAACAGGCCTGGAGACTCGTTATGACGACTTCGACTTCGTCGAAAAAGATCCTTGTGAACGACTGCACCCTTCGCGATGGGATGCACGCGCTGGGCCACCAGTACTCGGTGGCGCAGATGGTGGCGATCGCCAGAAAACTCGATGAGGCGAAGGTCGACATCGTGGAGGTGAGTCACGGCGACGGGTTGCAGGGGAACTCGTTTAACTACGGGTTCTCGGCGCACACAGAACGCGCGTACATCGAGGCGGTGCGCGCGGAGCTCAAGCACGCGAAGTTGGCAGCGCTTTTGTTGCCGGGGATTGGCACCCGCGCCGACATCGATGAGGCCAAAGCGATGGGGGTGGACACCATCCGCGTGGCGACGCATTGCACCGAGGCCGATGTGGCGCGCCAGCATATCGAGCACGGGCGCAAGCTGGGGCTCGATACGGTGGGGTTTTTGATGATGGCGCATATGACGCCGACCGCCGAGTTGGTGCGCCAGGCGAAACAGATGGAGAGCTACGGGGCGCATTGTGTCTATGTGACGGATTCGGCCGGCGCGCTCCTGATGGACGAGACCCGCGAGAAGGTCGGGGCGTTGCGCGAGGCGCTCGACTGCCAGGTGGGCTTTCATAACCACAACAACCTGGGGCTGGGCGTGGCCAACACCATCGTGGCGATTGAGGCTGGCGCTGACCGGGTGGATGGCTCGGTGGCGGGCATGGGCGCCGGCGCGGGCAACTGCCCGCTGGAGGTCTTGATCGCGGTGTGCGAGCGCATGGGCATCGAGACGGGGCTTGAGCTTTATCCGCTGATCGACTGCGCCGACAAGATCGTGCGCCCCTTGCAGCGGCGGCCGGTGCAGACCGACGGCAACGCGCTGATGCTGGGGTATGCCGGGGTGTATTCGTCCTTTTTGCTGCATACCGAGCGGGCCGCGGAGCGCTTCGGCGTCGACCCGCGCGATATCCTGGTGGAGCTGGGCCGGCGCGGGATGGTCGGCGGTCAGGAAGATATGATTCTGGACGTGGCGCTTCAGTTGAAGTCACGTTCCTCCGAGTAGTCGCATTGCCCTTTTTTCCACGACGAGGAAGACGTTATGGCGCTTAGTGAAGAGACGATTCAGAGCCTGGCCGCAAAGGTCGATGAAGCCGCCCGCACCACGACCCCGCTGGTGATGCTGACCGCGGAGATTCCCGAGCTGACGCTCGACGAAGCGTACACGATCCAGCGCGCCTCGATGGCGCGGCGCTTTGAGCGCGGCGAGTCGCTGGTGGGTATGAAGATGGGGCTGACCAGCCGGGCGAAGATGGAGCAGATGGGGGTGCACGAACCCATCTACGGACACCTCACAAGCGCGATGACGCTCGCCGACGGAGCGACGATCGCGCACGGCGACTACTGCCACCCGCGGGTGGAGCCGGAGATCGCGTTCATTATGGGCGAAGACCTCAGCGGGACGCCGACGCCCCAGGAAGCGCTGCGGGCGGTGAGTGGGGTGTGCGGCGCGCTGGAGATCATCGATAGCCGTTATAAGGACTTCAAGTTCACGTTGATCGACGTGGTGGCCGACAACGCCTCGTCGACGGGCTATGTGCTGGGGACGAAGCTCGCCCACCCGGCGACCCTGGAGCTGGGAAACCTGGGGATGGTGATGAGCGTGAACGGTCAGGTGGTGGAGACGGGCTCGTCGGCGGCGATTCTGGAGCATCCGGCGCGCTCGCTGGCCGCGCTTGTGAAGATGCTCAACGCGCGTGGCGAGGGGCTGAAGAAGGGGCAGGTGGTGCTGGCGGGAGGGGCGACCAAAGCGGTGGCGCTCAACCCCGGCGACCAGGTGACCCTGGAGGTTGAGGGGTTGGGGAGGGTGGAGCTGGGTGTGGCGGGGTGAGTTCGCAATAGAAAAGACAAGAAGCCCGCAGCTCTTACGCGCTGCGGGCTTTTTTGTGGGGCGGAGATAGGAGGTGAAGGAGGCGTGTTATTCGCTCAAGCAATCGCCGACGTCGCCGCTTCGCACCGAGCCATCGACGCAGGTGACCTGGCGCAGGGTGACGTTGGTGAGGGTGATGCCTTCGGTGCGGGCGCCCTCGAAGGAGGTGTGGCTGAGGAGGGTGTTGGTGAAGTGGGCCTTTCGAAGATCAGCACCGGAGAAGGCGCTTCCGGCGATGGCGCCCTCGTTGATGCGCATGCCGCGCAGGTCGTGGTCGGGGAGCGCGAGGGAGGACCAGACCCGGCCCAGGGTGAGGCCGCGGGCTAAGTCGTCAACGTTGATAAAGGCGTCGGGGCCGATGAGGGGGGAGGTGGAGCCTTCGGCGATGAGGCCGTTGCGCGCCAGGAAGTGGTTCATGGTCTGAGCGACGGGGGAGACCATGGCCGGGTAGAGGTCGATCCAGTCGCCGTCTTTGAAGGCGACGAAGGAGGAGGCGGGCAGCGTGGTGATGGCGTCGGGCGCGCGGCCCTCAAGCATGGCGAAGTCGTGGTCGGTGTCGAGGGGGAGGTCGTCGGGGAGCTCCATCAGGGAGAGCACCGCGTTCATGGTCGGGGTGCTCGGGCAGGTCGACATATGCTGGAAGACGACGAAGGGTTCGCCGCTGGCCATCAGCGCTCAGCAGGGCGTGTGCTGCCGGTAGCGCCGCATCACAGGGAGCTGGCTCGCCGGTGTTCGCTACGTATCGTGCGCTTCCTGGTTGTTGCGAAGCGTTGAGTGAGAGGTGGGGGCGTGTTAGGGAAGGCGCATAATCATGTCCATCGTGAACCTCCTCGGGTAGCGCAGTCTTATGAGCACGCATCTCCTCCATGTTGTCTGGGCGATCGGTGCCTTCATGGCGTTTGGAACGACGGCGGTCAGTGTGATTGTGCGCACCGATCCGGCGCGCCACCGCGACCTGTGGGCGCGTACGCTCTCGTGGTTTCCGGTGTGCATCTTTTTGATCGGAACACTTTTTCTGGGACGCGCGCTCTTTACCGTAGGCTTTGTCTGGGTGAGCGCCCATGCGCTATTTGAGCTCTTTCGCGCCTCGCCGCGTCCCTTCTCCCGTCGTGTGACGGCGACGAGCTACGCGTTGATAGGGTTGAGCGCGGCGCTGCTCTTTGCCGAGCAGTGGTTGGCGGCGATGCTGGTGCTTCCGATCGCCGCGCTCACGCTTCTGCCGCTCTGTCTGGTGTGGAGCGAGGGCGTCGGGGAGTTCGGCGCCAGGTTTAGGCGACTTCTGCTCTGGGTGATGCTGGGGGCGTGGTCGCTCTTTGCCCTTCCGACGCTGGCCTGGCTCCCGATCGACGTGGGTGCGCATGGTTGGCAGGGGCTGGTGCTCTTTCTTGTGGTGACAACCCAGATCAGCGATCTGATGCAGTACGTCGTCGGCAAGATCGCGGGTCGCCGGTCGCTCGCACCGCGCATCAGTCCGGGTAAGACCTGGGAGGGGGCGATTGGCGGCAGTGTGATCGCCGTGGCGCTGGGCACCCTGCTCGGCGCGCATATCACCCCCTTTGGGGCGACGCAGGGGTTCGCACTATCGGTCGCCTTTTGCGTGCTGGGCGTGCTGGGCGACCTTGCGGTCTCGGGCATCAAGCGGAGCCTGGGCATCAAAGACCTGGGCGCGCTCTTGCCCGGGTTCGGCGGTCTGCTCGATCGGGTTGATAGCCTGGTGTTCGCCGCGCCTCTTTTTCTTTTCTTTGTGCTCGTGACCCGACTTACGCCGGGCGGATAAGGTCTTTGTATGACGCAGACGAGCGATACGCCTGAAGCGGTCCGCACCTTTCTCGACGCCGAGCAGAGCCGCGCGGTTCTGCTGGCCTCGCGGCCCTTTACCGAGGCGCGCGACGCGGTGGCGGCCTGGCAGATCGGCAGCACGCTCGTGCTTTTTTTGCTGATGCTGGGCTTTGCCTCCTGGATGGGGCCGACGCCATACCTGCTCTTGCTCGCGCCTTTCGGGGCGGGGTTTTTTATGCGGATCTTTGTGTTTCAGCATGACCTGGGTCATCGAAGTGCGTTTAGCTCCGCGCGTGTGAACGACGTGTTGGGCACGTTGCTCTCATTGATCACGAGCATTCCTTTTGAGCCGTGGCGAACCGAGCACCACTGGCATCACAACCACCAGGGACGACTGAGCAAACGGGGCGTCGACAACATGAATTCGCCGATGACGCTCGATGAGATCCCCGAGCGGCCGGCGGAGGCGCGTTATCGCATCAAAAAGGTGCGGCCTCTGAATATCTTTTTGCTCGGGGCGCATAGTCTGCTGATCGAGAGGCGTTTTCCGCAGGGGTTTTTCCCTTTTCGCGAGAGTTTTAAAGATGCTGTGCATAATCGCGAGGCGATGCTGCGCGCGATTGCCTGGACGCTTCCGGCCCACCTGGCCTTGCACGCGCTTGTGGTGCTCACGCTGGGATGGTGGGTGAGCGTGCTGGTGCTGGTGCCCTCGCTGGTGCTGGGGGCTGGCACCGGTGGGGTGCTCTTCTGGATTCAGCATAACTTTGAGCATACGTACTATGCCGAAGACGAAGAGTGGCATAAGGCCAACACCGCGGTGTATGGCTCCAGTTATTTGAAGTTGGGAGGCGTGCTGCGCTGGTTTACAGCGGATATCGGGTTGCATCATGTGCATCATCTCAACCCGCGCATTCCCAACTACAATCTGGAGCGGGCGCGGCGAGCGATTCCGGAGCTGGCGGCGGTGGAGCCGCTGAGCGATGAGGATCTGCGGCGCTCATTTACGCATCTCTTCTGGGACCGCGATGCCCGGCGCATGCGCCCGGCGCAGGGGAAGCTCGATGGCTGATGCGCGCTCCTGGCAGCGCTTTTTATGGCTCTGGGCTGCGGAGATGCTCTCGATCACGGGCACTGGGCTGACGGCCTTTGCGCTGGGGGCCTGGGTGTACGCCGAGACCGGCCGCGCCACCGATTTTGCGATGCTCTCGGTGGCGGCGACCTTGCCGGGAATTCTGCTTTTGCCGCTCGGGGGCGTGCTGGCCGACGTGCTGCCGCGAAAGGCGGTGATGACCTGGTGCAATGGGGTGGCCGGCGTGTGCGCGGCGTGGCTGGCGTGGCTGGTTTATTCAGACTCGCTCACCCTTATCGCCATCTATCTCTTGTTGGCGATCAGCGCGCTGTGTCGGGCGCTGCAGTGGGTCACCTTTACCGCCACGATGACGCAGATGGTGCCCGCACACCATCTGGGACGCTCCAGCGCGATGATCTACGCCGGGGAGGCGGGCCAGCATCTGCTGGCGCCGGCGCTCGCTGCGCTCGCGCTGCCTTTCATCGGGTATGCGGGCGTGATCGGCCTCGACCTGACGACCTTTCTCTTCGCGGTGATCGTCATCGCGGCGGTGCCGATTCCCGCCACACCTCCCGGGGACTGGCGCCGAGCGGGGGAGGTGCTCTCCTCGTTGCGCGCGGTCGTGAGCGAGGGCTGGGGCTTTATTCGCGAGCGCCCGGGCCTTCTCTATCTGCAGATCTTCTTCGCGCTGAGCCAGTTTCTGGGCGGGTTTTTGCCCATTCTCACGCTGCCGGCGCTGGTGGAGCTTACGGGCTCGGAGCAGGTGACGGGGCTGACGATGGCGGCCGCCGGCACGGGGCTTGTGTTGGGCATGGTGTGGCTCGTCGCGCGGCCGCGCATGTCGGGGCGCGTGTGGGCGACGGTCTTTTGCGATATGGCGGCCAGCGCCGCGCTTCTTGCGCTGGCGTTTGGGGCGACGCGTTTTGGCGCGCCGTGGTTTGCGGCGGCGGGCTGCGCGTTTCTCTTCTTTCACGCGTTGGAGAGCGGCATCTCCCAGGATCTCTGGCAGCGTAAGGTGCCGGGGCGGCTCCAGGGGCGTGTGTTTGCGATTCGACGCACCATCGCCTGGTCGCTCGTCCCGCTCTGCTACGTGCTGGCCGGACCGCTCGTCGATGACTGGCTGGCCCCGGCGATGGCCGAAGGCGCGCCCCTCGGCCAGATCTTCGGGCCGCTGCTGGGCTACGAAAGCCTGGGGGCGATGCTGCTCTTGATGGGGGCGGCCGCCGCGCTACGCCTTTTCGTGCTGGCACCGGCGGCGTTGTTGACGCGGCCCTTGATGCGCATCGAAGAGGAGTTGGTTGACCACGTTTAACGAGCCGCGGACCTGCGGATGCCTTCGACCCGGGCGTTCATCATGTGGCGAAAGAGGGTCGCGTAGAGCACGCGGCGAATGCCTTTGAGGTTGGTCCCGCGCTCGGCGTAGAGCTCGTCGGGGTGGGTGTAGACGCCAAAGTCTTCGGCGATGCCCTCGCGCTGGATGTAGGTAGGTCGGCCCTGCCATTCGACCTCCGGCGCTTGAAGATCTGGAGTGGCGGCGCCGTAGCCGCAGAAGGCGCCCTGGTGGGAGGCAAAGCGCTGCTGGAGCGCGCGCAGGTAGGTGTCGTCGAGAATAAAACCTTCCAGGGGAAGCCATTCGTCTTGATAAAACACCTCCACCCAGCTGTGGAGAATGCGTTGGCTGGCGAGCGGATACATCCACTCGGGGATGGCGCCCCGTTGAAGATCTTTATCGATGGTGAAGCCGTGAAAGCGACACGGAATCCCCAGCGCGCGCATCAGCGCGAGGAGGAGATTGCCCTTGGTGTTGCACTGGCCGTAGCCCTGGGCGAGCACGTCGCTGGCTGGGAGATCGTCAGAGCGGTTGTAGCCAAAGGCGATCTCGTCTTTGACAAAGGTGTAGGCCGCGCCGATGCGCTCGTAGGTGGTGAGCGCGTGCCAGCCGCGCTCCTGCACAAGGGCCTGGATGTTTGCGGCGTCGTAGTCGGCGATGGCGGTGCGTTCAAGAAAGGATGGGGCGGTGCTCATATCGTGCCTCCAGGGTGGGGGTTCGGGTCTATCGACCGTGGAAGCAAGACCTTAGGACGCGGCGAGACCTTAGAATTGAAGAAACTGGCTAGAGTTGACGATGTCGGAGGGGGAAAATCCAAAAAGGTCGAGACACTGGCGAGAGAGGTGGGCGGAGTCGGCGTAGCCCGCGGCGTGGGCGGCTTCTGTCAGCGAGGCGCCCTTGCTGGCGAGTGTGATCGCGACCAGCGCGCGCCGCCAGATGAGGTAGGAGCGCCAGGGAGTGCCGACATGTTGGGAGAAAAGGTGCAGAAAGCGGCTTTTGGAGAGATGCACCCGCGAGAGCGCCCCGTCGAGCGAGACGGCGCTCCAGTTGGCGTCGTTTTCCAGGGTGTCGAGCCAGCTCAACACGTCACTGACCCGCGGATCGATGGCCTCCCCAACCTCAGGTTCCGAATCGCCGGCCAGCTCACGACGAAGGAGCGAGGTGGCGTCCAGGGTCAGCGGAGTTGTCGTTGGCGGAGCGGTGGCCACGCGGGTCTCTGAGAGCCAGCGCGCTCGGAGGCGGCGCGCTCTGGGGCTCTCTTGCTGAATCAGACACATAAGGCCGGCCGGTAGCTCCAGGGTGTGGGGCACTCGCCCCTCGATAAGCAGGGTTGGCGCCTGCCACATCGTACCTCCGGAGCTCAGCCGGGCCGGGGCCTGCTCGGTGGCCCAGACCACTTGCATGGCGTGGTGGCTATGTTCGCGGTTGTCGGTGACGCGTCCGGCGATCCAAATCTCATCGCCCTGACGCATCACGTGCAGGTCGGTCGCTGGGGTCATACGATGGGTCCTATTCGAGGGAGGGAGGGGGAGGTCGCGAGAGCCGCTCGGGGGCGACCGGGGGCACTCTCGGCGCGCCTGGATCGGGGGGCCGCGTGCTTGCGAGCTCTCCGGGGTAGCATCGAGGAGGCGTCTGAAGGCTCTGGAGCCTTAACATCGCGATTTGATGAGGAGCCCCCGGGGCTTTCGAGCCTTCGCGGCGTTCATGGATGAGGCGAGGTAAGGCTTTGGAGCCTTAACATCGAGATCCGATGAGGAGCTTAAGGGCTTTGGAGCCTTAACATCGAGATCCGATGAGGAGCTTAAGGGCTTTCGAGCCTTTCTGGCGATCATCGAGTCGCGTTTGAAGGGCTCTAGAGCACTTTTCTGCTCATACATCTTGAAAGGGCGTTCAGTGGTCGGGGGTAAGCAGGGCCATCAGCGGTTTCCAAAGCGTCGGTAGAGCGCTTCCAGGGCGATGAGCAGCGCGAGCTTGATGGCCGCCGCCAGGAGGAAGCCGGGGTGCGCGAGCTCAAAAGGGCCGTGGCTGGCCAGCGCGGTGAAGAAATCGATGCTTATGATGACCGCCCCCAGCAGCCAGCTCAGCCAGAGCACGCCTGACAAGCTCCAGCGGTGGCGAGCGACGTACCCGAGCGCCGCGATGAGCAGCACGACCCCAAAACCCGGGATGAGGTAGACGTGCGCCAGATCGCACATGTCGCTCGCAAAGGCCAGCGAGGGGGTCAGCGTCAGGGCGATAAGGGCGATCCAGGGCCAGGGGAAAGAACGCATGGGAGCTCGCTCCAGGGAGGTCAGCAAAATCGCGGCGAAGATAGCACGCGCTATCAAACGCGAGCCTGAGATGCCGGTTAGGGTGTGCAACGTCGCCAGCTGAGAGCGACACCTACCCTTAACAAAAGGAACGCCCATGACCCTTGAATTTCATCGAAAAGAAGAGCCTGCCCGTACCTTGATCGGACTCCCCATCCGCAGCAGTCACGCCACGGCCTGGGAGGATATCCCGGCGTTCTGGCAGAAGGTGATGGAGGGACAGTTGCTCGCGGAGCTCGGTGAAACGGGCACGATCTACGCCGTGTACACTGATTATGAGGGGGACTGGCAGGCCCCCTACACCATGCTCCTCGCCGTGGAATGCGACGCGGAGCGCGAGGTGCCCGAGGGCATGCGCCGCGTGCAGGTCCCGGCGCAAACCTGGGCCAGCGCCACCTTGCCCGACGGCTCCCCAGAGACGGTCTGGGCGAGCTGGACCGAGGTCTGGGAGCGCTGGGAGGAGCGCGAGCGGCGCACCTACGAGGTCGATCTGGAGATCTACCGCTTTGGCCAGGCAGGACCGCAGGTGGAGCTGCAGATCGGCCTGGAGGAGGGCTCTTAAGACCTCGCAGCTTCGGGGGCCCGGGCAAGGGAAAGAGGGGGCCCCGAGGGTGTCGGCTTAAAGGTGGGCGGAGGCGGGTTGGAGGCGCGCCCAGACTTCGGTCAAAAGGTCTTCGGGTGGGGTGTGCGCCGGATGGTTGAGGTAGCGTTCGAGTAGAGGCTCGGCGCTGGCCTCGTAGCCGCTATTCGGAAGCCACTGGCCAATGAGGCGCAGGTAGGTCTTAAAGAGGGTCTCGTAAGGCCCGCGGTGCACCACCACAGCAAAGGTTCCCCCCGGCAGCTCCGAGGCGACAAGCTCGCCATCACCCACCCAGTCGCCGGGATGCACCACGCAGGCATCGGAGCGCAGCTTCTGTGCCGCCGTGATCTCCGGATCGTCGTGGTAGGCTCCGAGGAGCTCGATCGACTCGGGGTCGGCCCCTCGCTCCAGGGCCCAGTCCAGCAGCCGGTTAAAGGCCGGTCCGATCTCCAGGTAGGGCCCCCAATGGCGTAGCATGATCACCGGGGTGGCCGGCCGGTGGCGGAGCTGCACATCGAGGGGCGCCTGGGGAAGGGTCGGTCGGTGCTCGGCCGCCAGACGGCGGTCGTAGTTCGGGGGGAGGGTCTCTCGGAGCTGGGAGGGGGTGAGATCGAAGTGGGACTTGAACGCGCGCGTGAAGGCTTCGTGGGAGCCGTAACCGGCGTCGAGCGCGATGCGCAGCAACGTGCGCTCGCTGCGACGCACCTCGATGGCCGCGCGCTCCAGCCGAAGCCGGCGCAGATGTTCCGCAACCGACTCGCCGAACATGCCCCGAAACACCCGGTGGAAGTGGTGTTTGGACATCATCGCGACCTTTGCGAGCACCTCCGGGGAGAGGTCCTCGTCGAGGTGTTCGGTGATGTAGGCCTGCAAGCTGGCCATGCGGGTGAGGTAATCCTCGGTGGTGGTGTGACGCAGGCCGGGGATGCGCTGCGGGGTGGTGAATTCGGAGGTCATGGGAGAGCCGGGGAGGGAGGGAAGCGGAGTGTGTCGAGGGGAGGAGGGGAAGGCGCCTCGGTCGCCGAGGCAGTCTCTTACATCGTCGCTGCACGCCAAACCATCGATGCAGGTGAGGTGGCGGAAGGGAGAATGAGAGGTCGGCGCGTGGAGTAGCGGATCCTGGTAGCGAGAACGCCAGGTCGGCGCGTGGAGTAGCGGATCCTGGTAGCAAGAACGCCAGGTCGACGCGTGGAGTTGTGGATCTTGCTGGCGAGAATGGCAGGTCGACGCGTGGAGTTGTGGATCTTGCTGGCGAGAATGGCAGGTCGACGCGTGGAGTTGTGGATCTCGCTGGCGAGAAGTGCACTTAAGGTGGCCAAAGCGCACTTCTTGCTGGCAAGAATTGCACATTGGAATGTGATGTTAGGGGAGGTTGGGGGGATTCTGACGCGGGGGAGGGAGAGGGCGGAGGTTAGCCGGCGAGTAGTTTGACGAGGAGTCCGGCGACGAGTAGCGCGATGGCGGCGGGGAGGAGGGTGCGTTTGAGGACGTCGGCTTCGTCGCCGGAGATGCCGACGGTGGCGCAGCCGGCGATGATGCTGTGGGGGGCGATGGTGTTGCCGATGGCGGCGCCGGCGCCTTGAGCGCCGATGAGGCGAAGGGGGTTGAGGCCGAGGTGATTGGCGGTGGTGGTCTGGAAGTCGGTAAAGAGGATGTTGGAGGCGGTGGCGGAGCCGGTGACGAAGGTGCCCAGTGCGCCGATGAGAGGGGCGAAGAGGGGCCAGGCGGAGCCGGTGTGGGCGGCGGCTTCGGCCAGGGCGTCGACCATGTGGGTGTGTACCATGAGCCGAGAGATGCTCAGCATGGCGAGTAGGGCGAGTGAGATGGGGAGGAGCATGCGCAGAGCGGTGGTGGTGGCGCGGGCAGTGTCACGCAGGGACACGGCCTGGTGGCGAGCGGCGGCGAGGAACGCGAGTAGGAGGATGGTGCCGGGGTGAAAGAGGGGTTCGACGCGGCCCTGGAAGTGGTCGAGGTAGTGCCAGGAGAGGTCGAGGGAGCGCAGCCACGTGTTGAGGGGAGTGACCTGGCGGGTGAGCAGGACCAGGGCGATGACGATCAGGTAGGGGGATGCGGCCTTCCACAGGGGCATGGTGGTCGGGGAGGGGGCGACAGTGTCGGGGGTGGGTTCAGAGGGGTCAGGGGTGTTGGGGCGCAGGTATTTGATGGCGAGGATGAAGAGGGATGCGCCGACCACGGCGCCGCCCAGGGTGGGGAGTTCCGGGCCGACATAGCGAGCGAGGAGCGCCATGGGGAGAAGAAAGGCGATGGCGGCGAGTGCGTACCAGCCGAGCGCGGAGGGGCGACGGGGTGGTGGTGAGGGGAGTTTGTGGGCGCATTGATGGACGCGCCAGAGCATCAGTGCCAGGAGCAGGGCGCCTGTCCAGGTGCTGATCTCGGAGGTGGCCCGGCCGACCTCGAGGGCGGAGAAGGAGGTGCTGGCGAGCTGAGCCATGACGGGGGTGCCCAGGGCGCCGAAGGAGACGCCGACGGCGTAGCCGATGAGGGTGATTGCGACGGCGTGTGCGGCGGAGAAGCCGAAGGCGACGAGAAAGGGGGCAGCGAGTGCGGCGGGTGTGCCGAAGCCGGCGGCGCCTTCGAGGAAGAGGGCGAAGAACCAGGCGATGAGGATGGCCATCTGGCGAGGGTCGTCGGTGAGGCGGCCGAGGTGTGTGCGCAGGGTGTCGATGGCTCCGGAGTGGAGTTGGAGGCGGTGGATGCACAATGCGCCGAAGATGATCCAGAGGATGGAGGCGGCGGTGAAGGAGGCCTCGGCCAGCGCGCCAGCCAGGCCGGCGGCCAGGGGGGCGCCGAGGTGGGAGAGGGAGGGGAAACCGAAGTGGAGGAGGGTGAGTGCCAGGGTGAGGAGCAGCCCGAAGGCGCCGGCGGTGGCCGCCGAGCGCTTAAAGAGGAGCATCGCGACCAGGATCAGGGCGATGGGCGATGCTGCCAGGAGTGCTTCGAGCCACCAGGTCATGGGGAGGGGGGCCGGGGCAGGGGGGCGTTGAGAGAGGGGGTGATGGTAGCGCGATCTACGGCGGGCTCAACCTTCGTGCGGGAATGACGCCGTGAGCAGATGGTCTTGCGGGTTTATCGGGTTCTTGCTAACCCACCGCAATCCTAATCTGCTCGTCGATGAAGTGGCTGCGCGTGGGTGCGCGGCACGTATGCCATGAGCGCAACCGACTTAATTGGAAAGGAGATGTTTGCTATGACGATTCACACACACAAGAGCACGATCCTGGCCCTGTTGCTGATCACCTCCATGGCGTTTTTTGCCGTGGCCTGTGGAGAGAGCGCCGACACCAACGACGATGCGGATGTGGTTTCAGAAGCGAGCTTCTCGCTGGAGTTGGATGAGGCCGGCAGCACGCTCAGCGTGGATGAGGGGCAGGCTGTGGAGGTGGCGTTTACGGTGGAGAACACCGGCGATGCGGACGGCACGGCGACGGTGACGCTGACGCTTGGGGAGTTCACCGACACGGCGGAGATCGCGGTGGCGGCCGGGAGCGCCGAAGGTGGCAGCTTCACCTGGACGACTGCCGAAGGCGATGCCGGCACTTACAGCGCGGAGGTCGTTCTGGGTGAGACGACGGTCACCGCCGATGTGGTGGTTGCGGGAGCTCCGATCATCGACGAGGACGGTTCGTTCTTCGAGATGAGCATTGATACCGAGGCGAGCACGCTGACTGTGGTTGAGGGCGAGTCGCTGGAGGTTGTGGTTCTGGGAACGAATACGGGGACGACCGAGGGCATTATCGAGCTCACCGGGCAGATCACGATGGAAGGTGGCGGGGTTGCCGCGCTGCAGCTGCAGGCGCAGGGTGGGGATGCCGATACGCCGGTGGCGCCGGGGCAGGGGATTCGGATTGAGGCGACGCTGCCCACGGGTCCGGGAGAGCAGGAGCTGTCGGCGGGGACGCATAGCCTGGAGATTTCGTCGCAGAATGATTCGGTGACGACCGAGGTCGTGGTCACCGCCCCGGCGGAGTAAAGCCTGGACGGCACGTATTGAAGGAGAAGTCAGCAGCCCCGCTTGAATCAAGCGGGGCTGCTGTCGTTTTGCCTCAGGGCGATTTAGCGGATGTCATCTTCGGCGTACATGATGATGACGCGGTAGAGGTGCCAGGGATCGTCGGGGTGTCGGTAGGGGGCGGCGATGACGGCGGCGCGCAGGAGGCGAGCGTTGACGAGCTCATCGGGGACGTGGAAGTCGTCGAGGTCGCGGGCGGTCAGGGTCCAGTAGCGCACGCCGGTCTGGAGGTTGTTGACCATGGCGTTGACGACGCGGTCGGTGGCGCGGGCGGGAGTGACCTGACCCCGGGCGATGGCACCGGAGAGGATGACGGCGGCGCGCTGGTAGTCGCCGGAGTCGTAGACGGGGCGGTTGCCGACGGCGTCGCGGGCGGAGTTGATGGTGTTGAGGGCGCGGGCGACGAGCTCATCTTCGGAGAGGTCGGGGACGCGGTTGTAGCCGCCGATGAGCAGGCTTGTGGAGCCCTCGTTTTGAACGGCGGCCAGGGCGATGTGGCTGAGGTTGGGGTCGAAGAGCATATCGCGGGCGGTGGGGCTTGTGAGGATAAGGGCCATGACCTTGGCGGGGTTCTCGGCGCGGTAGTGACGGATGGTGAAGTCACCGTAGAGGATGGGTTCGCCGATATCCCAGCCTGCGGTGACGGCGCCCTGGTAGAGTTCGGATGCGGCGGCGTCCTTGTCGTGAATGGCCTGGAGCAGGTGAGGAAAGACTTTGCTGATGGTGCGGGACTGGGCTTCGGAGCGTTCGACGGGTTGCATGCCGGAGAGGGTGCGGATGCGGTTGAGCTGGGTGGCGATGCGGGAGAAGGCGTCGGAGGCGTCGCGTACGTCGGGGACGGCGACCGTGGCGCTGACGTAACGAGGGTCGTCGAGGTCGGTGACAAAGAGGGCCATGGTGCCAATGTCAGACCAGGGCTGGTCGCTCAGGGAGAGGGAGAACTCGACGTAGGCGCGGCCTCGGGGTTCGGTGGGGGAGTCGTCGCCGCAGTGGAAGCGGAAGTCGGGGTAGCGTACGGACTGGTCGCGTTCGCATCGGCGGGCGTCGAGGTTGCCGACGGTGATGTAGGCGCGGACGTAGTCATAGCGTTCGTCGAGGACGCGGCCCTCCAGGGTGCCCTGCTCGTCGAAGGTGATGGGGCGCGGTGTGACGGTCATGGTGCGTCGGCCGGCGCTCATGACGATGACGACGTTTTGGCCGATGCGTTCGACGTGCATGCCGAAGTCGACGAGGCCGGTGTATCGGTTGCGGCTTTCGTCGATGAAGGTGTTGATTTTGTCCGCAGCCAGCGCTTCGACCTGGTCGAGGGGCGTGTTGGCGTTGAGGTAGGAAAGTCGCGCGAAGTGGTCGGGACCGATCCAGCCGCAGCGCGCGCCGATGTAGGTGTCGAGCTCATTGTCGGGCCAGCGTTGTTGCGCGACGTAGTAGTGGGCGTTCTGGCGCGCGACGCAGTGGCTGGCCTCGGAGCGGGCGGTGTTGTCGAGGCTGTCGACCTTTTGGGCAAAGGCCTGCTCCCAGACTTCGAGGTTCTGGCGGGGGACGTGGCCGAGGGTGTCGGGCAGCGGGGCGACCAGGTTCCAGCGTTCGGCGGGCTGGGGGCCGACGAGCTCTTCGAGGGAGATGGACGGGGCGGGCGCCGTCACGATCTCCTGGATCTTCTCTCGGGAGGGAAGGTCCAGTGAGGGGGCCTCGCCCAGGGTGCTGCTGGGTTTGTTTGTGGCGCAGGCGGCTGCCAGGAGGAGGGCGAGGAGGAGCGCCTGGGGGCGCGGCGAGGGAAGAGCGGCGGGGAACTTCATAACGAACGTCCAGTACTACAGCGCGTGAGAGCGATGCGCTCGTCGGGCCTGACGAGCGCGTCGCGGGGGATCAGCGGATGTCGCCTTTGGCGTACATGATGACGACCCGGTAGATGCTCCAGGGGTCGTCGGGGTGCTGGTAGGGGGCGGCGAAGACGGTGGCGCGCAGAGCGCGGGCGGTGATGAGTTCCTCGGGGATGGTGAAATCGTCGAGGTTGTCGGTGGGGAGGGTCCAGTAGCGGACTTCGGTTTCGAGGTTTCGTGCCATGGCGTTGACGATGCGGTCGGTGGCTTCGGCCGGGGTGCCTTTGCCCTGGGCGACGGCGCCGGAGAGGAGGGTGGCGGCCTGCTGGTAGTTGCCGGAGTCGACGACGGGGCGGTTGCCGGCGGCCTCGCGGGCGGAGTTGAGGGTGTTGAGGGCGCGGGCGACGAGCTGTTCGCCAGTGAGGCCGGGGACGCGTTTGTAGCCGGTGAGCAGGAGGCTTGTGGCGCCCTCTTGCTGGGAGGAGGCCATGGCGATGTGGCTTAAGTCGGCGTCGAAGAGCATGTGGCGAGCCGAGGGGCTGGTCAGCAGGGTGGCCATGGTGCGGACGGGGTCGTTGTGCGCGGTGACGCGCATGGTGAAGTCGCCGGAGAGGATAGGCGAGTCGATGTCCCAGCCAGCGATGGCGGCGAGGGTTAAGAGGGAGAAGAGGCTCTCATCGTCGTCGCTCTGTGCGGCGAGCATGTGGGGGAGGAGGTCGTTGAGGGTTTTGGACTGGGGTTGGGAGAAGGCGACCGGGGTGAGTTTGGCGCGCTCGCGGAAAGCGTTGATTTGTGCCGCGAGTCGCTCGGTGGGGGAGGAGCCCTCGGAGGTGGCGGGGACGGAGGCGGTGGCGCTGACGTAGCGCAGCTCGTCCGGGTCGCTCACCAAAAGGGTGGTGCCGCCGAGCTCGGAGAAGAGCTGGTCGCGCACGTCGAGGGAGAACTCCACGTAGGCGCGGCCCTGGGGCTCGGTCTGGGAGTCGCCGCCGCAGTGGAAGCGGAAATTGGGGAAACGCGCGGCCGGGTCGCGCTCGCAGGCGCGGGCGCCCAGGGGGCCGTCACCGATGTAGGCCTGGACAAGGTTGTAGCGGGGGTTCTCGACGCGACCTTCGATGGTGCCGCGCTCGTCAAAGGTGATGGGGCGGGGCTTGAGGGTGACGGTGCGTTCGCCGGCGACCAGGGTGGCGATGGTGGCGTCGCCGATGCGCTCGACGTTGAAGGCGGCGTCCATCGGGCCGTCGATGGCTTTGCGGGAGCTCTCCAGGAAGCTGGCGATGTGGTCGGTGAACTGCGCGGCGATCTGATCGAGGGAGCGGTTGTCGGTGACGCGCAGGGCGGTGGAGGCGAAGTTGCCGCCAATCCAGCCGCAGCGGGCGGCGATGAAGGTCTTGAGCTCCTGGTCGGGCCAGCGATCGTTGGCGGCGTAGTAGTGGCCGTACTGGCGGGCGACGCAGGCGGAGGCTTCGGAGCGGACGGTGTTGTCGGTGTCGTTGACGAGCTCGGCGAAGCCCTGCTCCCAGCTTTTGGAGGAGGTGAGGGGGGCGTGGCCGATGGTGGTGGGAAGCGGTGCGACGAGCTCCCAGCGTTCGACGGCGATGGGGCCGGCGATCTCAGAGATGTCGACGTCGGGCGCGGGTGCTGAGGCCAGCTCACGGACCTTGTTGGCGTCGGGGAGATCGAGGGCGGCGGTCTGGCCGCTGGCGCGCTGGTTGGTGGTGGAGGCGCAGGCGCCGAGCAGGGTGGCGAGGCAGACAAGGGTGGCGGTGCGTCCGACCGAGGTCGGGCGTAAGGTAGAGAACATCGTTCCTCCCGGGGTGGGGCGTTGGGTTGTCAAGGTTTGTCGCGAATGCGGCAGACCTTATCACCCGGGGAGGGGATTACAAGTGGAGGGTGAACTCGGGGGGGCTCAGCTGGATGGCGAGCTCAAGAGGCGGGGATCGAAGGCGTAAGGCTCAGGCGGGTGGAAGGTGAGGCGAGCGAGGTCGGGGTGAGCCGGGTTGAGGAGAAGGTTGAACTCCGAGGGGATGATCACTGAGGGCACGCGCAACACCGCGCTCTCGCGACGTAAGACCCACTCAGAGCCCATGGTTTTGAGGGCGCGCAACCCGTCGACGCGTCGCCAGCCTTCGGGCAGCTCGTCGGGGAGGATGGTGCGGATGGGGAGGTCGTCGGGGATGTCGACGCGGATGGCCACGCGGCCGCTCAAGGGGATGCCGGCCGAGACGTGCACGAGCTGCTCAAGTGTGGCCAGCGCGAGGCTCTCGGAGGTGTAGGCGACCGCCGAGCCGCGGTGGTTCCAGCGGCCGCCGAAGCGCCGGGCGCCTTCGCCGTCAAAGGCGGTGGCGGCCCATTTCTGATCGGTGAGGCGAAAGGCGCGCATCATCAGCTGTAGACTCCGAACTCAATACGGCCGAGGAGCTCGGCCACTTTTTCGGCGCCGGCGTCGGTTTTCAGGAGGTGAAGAGGGGGGCGGCCGCCCAGCGCGGCGTTCTCGCATTTGAGCCAGCGGGCGGCGGCGTCGCGCTCGCCGAAGACCTCGATGGCGCGGCGGGTGATACGGGCGACGCGGTAGAGCTGGTCGGAGAGCTGGGAGGAGAGGTGATGTTTTTTGGCTTTGAGGTTCCGGATGAGCGTCTGGCGGCTTACGCCGAGGGCGGAGGCCATCTCGACCTGGGAGAGCTCAAGGAAGTTCTGGAGGGCCTCGATGGTGCGGTAGTGAAAGCCCTGGAGGATGTGGGCCTCCATGGTCTCATCAGGCTCGACGTTGAGGATGTCTTCGATGAGGGGGGCGGTGGACATCGAGGGCCTCCGGGAGTTGGGGGAAAGGGGGAGGGGGGGGTGTAACAGGTGATGGTGAGAATACACACAGATGTAACAGGGGGGAAGGGGAGGGGTATTTCTTGGGGAGCTGGTGCTTGGGCTGGATCTCGAACTCGATCTCGGGCTCGATCTCGATCTCGGGCTCGAACTCGATCTCGGGCTCGAACTCGATCTCGGGCTCGATCTCGATCTCGGGCTCGAACTCGATCTCGGGCTCGAACTCGATCTCGGGCTCGAACTCGATCTCGGGCTCGAACTCGATCTCGGGCTCGATCTCGATCTCGGGCTCGAACTCGATCTCGGGCTCGATCTCGATCTCGGGCTCGAACTCGATCTCGGGCTCGACCTCGATCTCGGGCTCGATCTCGGGCTCGATCTCGGGCTCGATCTCGGGCTCGAACTCGATCTCGGGCTGGATCTCGATCTCGGGCTCGATCTCGATCTCGGGCTCGATCTCGATCTCGAACTCGAACTGGATCTCGAACTCGGGCTGGATCTCGATCTCGATCTCGATCTCGAACTCGGGCTGGATCTCGATCTCGAACTCGGGCTGGATCTCGATCTCGGGCTCGATCTCGGGCTCGATCTCGGGCTGGTGGTCGGACTTGGGGGGTGAGTTTGGGCGCAGAGAGAGAAAAGTTGGGGGGGTAAGACGAAAGTTATGGGGAAAGTTCTCGATAACAGAGTGGGGCAAACCAGTGCGGTCTTCGACCGCGCTATTGAACTCGTTCACTTTCTGCGGAGGGTTGGCATGCATAATTTCCATCATGAACGGCTGGACTGCTATCAGGTTGCGAGAGAAGTCGTCGACTGGCTGAGCAACGAGAAGTTTCCTTCGGGGCGCTCGCACCTGAGAGATCAAACACTTCGCGCATCGGAGTCTCTCCTCCTGAACATTGCGGAGGGGGCTTCGCACTCTGGAAAGTCGCGCACTCACCACTTCCGTATCGCCCTCGGATCTGCCGCCGAACTCTGTGCCTGCCTCGATCTCCTGCCGTTCAAAGACAAAGCCGATCACCAGAACAAACTCCGCCGCGTCGGCGCGATGCTCAGCAAACTTTAAATGCCCCCGAGCCTGAGACCCAGATCCAGATCCAGATTTAGATTGAGCCCGAGCCCGAGCCCGAGATCGAGTCCGAGATCGAGCCCGAGATCGAGATCGAGTTCGAGATCCAAATCGAGCCCGAGATCGAGATCGAGCCCGAGATCGAGTCCGAGATCGAGATCGAGCCCGAGCCCGAGATCGAGATCGAGATCGAGATCGCGCCCGAGCCCGAGCCCGAGCTCGAGCCCGAGGAGTGGGGGACTGTTGGTGGGTCATGCAGGGTCGACCCAACCTCGGCCTGATCTAGCGGGTCTGAACGCGATCGTTCCGCTTCAAAAAACGGCTGCCAAAGGTCATGGGCATGCCTTTGCCCTCGAAGGCCAGCGTGTCGTGGTCGGTGACGCGGCCTTCGACAGCGTGGATGTGGAGGTGGGGCTCGGTGGTGTTGCCGGTGTTGCCGACCTCGGCGATGGGTTGGCCGGCGGTGACGGTGTCGCCGACGTCGACGACGAGCGAGTTCTGGCGCAGGTGGGCGAGGAGGATGGTGAGGTCGTGGCAGTGGAGGGTGATGTAGTTGCCCGGGAGGTTGTCAGGGTCCATCTCCATCGGCTTCTGGTCGGGCAGATCGCTGCGCGTTGCGAGGACTTCACCCTCGCAGGGGGCGAGCACGGGGGTGCCGTAGATGGCGTAGGCGTTGAGGTCGGGGGGCAGGAGGCCTCGGGTGCGCACGTATAACGAGGGCTCTACAGCCGAGCGCACCTTGTGTGGTGCCCGGGCCTTCGATCGGGGGCGGTCGCGGTAGCGCTCGCGACGAACGTTCATAGTGCGAATAGAGCGACGGTATGTTTGGCAGGCGGGAGGCGTCAACGCGTAAGAGGGCGCATTGGGAAAAAAGATAGAGCGTCGTGGCGAATCTGGCCGATTTATTCAATACCGTTGGTGGGGATCGGCGCGTAGGATGTGCGCTCCATTTACCTGAAACGCGAGAGGCCGAGATGTTGGGACTTCGAACTGTTGTTTACCCGGTTGACGATCTGCAAAAAGCCAGAGCCTGGTATGTGAAGGGGTTTGGCGTAGAGCCCTACTTTGAGAACGAGCGTTATATTGGTTTTGATGTATGCGGCTATGAATTGGGATTGATGGCTGCATCCGGGGATCTCACCCCATCGTTGGGGGGCTCGGAGACGCTCTGGGGGGTGGGGGATATTCAGGCGGAGTTTGAGCGTCTGGTGGAGCTGGGGGCGCGGGCGCTGGTGGAGCCCTGGCATACGGGGGAGGGGATCTGGGTGGCGTCTTTGGCCGACCCCTTTGGCAACCGGCTGGGGCTTGTGGTTAACCCGCATTTTCGGCCGCCGGCGGTGCCGAGTCTGCACGAGCTTGCGTGAGCTAGAGCCCGCGCTCCGGCTCGCGGAGTCGGAGCGCGTAGGTGGGGGCCTGGGCGCGGATCTGGGCGGGGGTGGTACCGAACCAGCGGCGAACTTCGCGCTGCATGTGGGCCTGGTCGCTGAAGGCGCAGTCCAGGGCGATGTCCGCCAGGGGGAGTTCGGTGCGGGCGATCTGGCGCGCGCATCGGCGGATGCGCGAGATCTGGCGCCAGAAGGATGGCGAGGCGCCGGTGGCGCGGGTGATGTGGCGGCGGAGGGTGCGATCGGAGACGCCGAGTTGGCGGGGAAACGTCGCCGCGTTCTCGGTGCTGGAGAGTGCCGCGAGGTAGTCGAGAAAGACGGGGGGAGGGCTGGCGAGGTGAGCGGAGATAAGCTCGCGGAGCAGGGCTTCGGCCTCGTCGGGATGCTGGTGAATCTTATTGATGAGCGCGCGGCTGTCGGGGCCTTCGAGCAGCTTTGCGGCGTCGATGGCGCGGCCGTCGCGGGCGGTGGTGCCGGCGTAGAGGCGGAGTCCCAGCCAGTGGGTTCCGGGAGCGGTTTGAACCTCACGGGCGGTGGTATCGAGAGGGCTAAGGTGCAGGATCGGGGCGGCGTCTGGAGGGACGCGCAGGATCAGATCGCGGCAGCCATCAGGGAGCACCGGGGAGGGGTCGAGGCCCTGGAGGCCCGACCAGCACTCGGCGACTAGCGGAGCGGTCATAGAAGGATTCCGGGCGCATTTAGTTGGGTTGAACGCGATCGTTCCGCTTCAAAAACCGACCGCCAAAGGTCATGGGCATGCCTTTGCCCTCGAAGGCCAGCGTGTCGTGGTCGGTGACGCGGCCTTCGACCGCATGCATATGCAGGTGGGGTTCGGAGGTGTTGCCGGTGTTGCCGACCTCGGCGATGGGTTGGCCGGCGGTGACGGTGTCGCCGACGTCGACGACGAGCGAGTTCTGGCGCAGGTGGGCGAGGAGGATGGTGAGGTCGTGGCAGTGGAGGGTGATGTAGTTGCCCGGGAGATTGTCGGGGTCCATCTCCATCGGCTTCTGGTCGGGCAGATCGCTGCGCGTTGCGAGGACTTCGCCCTCGCAGGGGGCGAGCACGGGGGTGCCGTAGATGGCGTAGGCGTCGAGGTCGGGGGGCAGGAGGCCGCGGGCGCGCACGCCGAAGTCGTTGAGCTTCACGATGTCGAGGCCGTAGCGCTGGGCGGGGACAAGGAAGTGGTGATTGACCGCCTCGTTGCCGCCGCCGTGCATGACGAAGAAGTCGCCGGCAGGCAGAGGCCAGGTCAGCTCGGTGGCACGCATGTCGTGGGAGCCGGCCGAGACCAGGTAGGGGATGGATGTTAGAAAGTAGGCGGCGAGGAGCCCGACGAGAAGCGTTGCCAGCCATGATTTTGTTTTTGCAGGGGGGAGCCAGGGCAGCGTTGGCCAGTGGTGATAGAGAAAGTGTCCGATGGCGAGCCCAAAACTCACCAGAAAGACCCAGCGCCAGGTGAGGCCGAACCAGCTCCAGCCGGCCCCGGCGACGTGCATCGTAGCGAGGAAGGCCGCCGTGAGAATTGTCGCGAGAATCCAGTAGAGGCGCGAGGTGGTGCGGCTGAGTGCCACCCAGACGATCAACGCCGGGGGGAGAATGAGGTGGGAAAAGAGGGTGATCGCGATGAAGAATGTGGCCATAGGAGCCTCCATGCGTTCGGGACTGTCGGGGCTGTCGCAGCGTGCGCGTTTGATCGCGGCGTCGTAGCGCGCTTGCAAAGGGTCGGGCAGGCGGTCGTGTAGCACGAACGGAGGGGGCGGCCAATGAGATGGCCTGGTGGCGCGGCGTCCACGTCGATCGAAGACGTAAAGATTTGCCAGCGGAGGGTGACAAGTTTGCAGGTGTGTTGAGCTTCCCCTTCGTTCGGGCGATGAGCGCTCGATACCACAACGGATGAAATGGCATAGATGTGGAGTAGACGTATGATGCGATTTTTGATGGCGCTGGCCCTGTCGACCCTTGTTTTGAGTACCTCGTTTGCGGATGACGCCCACGCGCAACGTAACCCGGGGAGTTTCGGGATTGGCGTGGGCTCGACGTTGGTGTCGTCGGGTCTTTCCTTGAAAAGTTTTGGGGGAGCGACCTCGATGCAGTTCACGGCCGGGTGCTGGCGAAGCTGCGATGGGCTGGCGGCGTCTGCCGATCTGCTGGTGAACCTGCCGGCGCTTTTTAGCTCGGAGCTGCTCGCGCTGGCGTGGAATGTGGGGATTGGCGGGGCGATCGGTTCAGAGAACGATCAGTTCGGGACAGCGGTCTCACTGGTGGGTGGCATTGAGTTCAACTTCCAGGCGCTGCCGCTCGATGTGGTGCTGGAGTGGAGGCCGGGGCTGGGGGTGTTGCCGAGTCGGAATCTGGAGTTTGTGGAGTTCGGGGGCCATGTGCGGCTGTATCTCTGGTAAGCGTGCGTGTTTCGAACATGGCGAAGCGTCAGGAGAGCCGGGCTCGTGAGCGAGCGCGGCTCTTTTTTGCAGGAGAGCTGGGGGGGCATGCTTCGCGAGCAGGGTTTGGAGTGTGGCCGAGCCTGGGAGCCGTGTAGGTTGTAGGGGGCAATGAGGATGAGCCGGGAGAAGAGGTCATGTCAGACAAGAAATGGCGCGACGATGCGACGTTTCGCTCGATTCGTTTTGCCGTCGGGCAGTGCGCGCTGGGCGCGGTTCTGGTGGCAGCGAGCGGAGAGGGCGTGTGTGCGATTTCGCTGGGCGATGATGCCCGGGCGTTGGTGAATGAGCTGGAGCGCCAGTTCCCCAACGCGGAGCCGGTCGGCGAAGATCCTGACTTTGAGCGCCTTGTGGCGCGGGTTGTCGGGATGGTCGAGGCGCCGCAGCTGGGCTGCGATTTGCCCCTGGATATTCGGGGAACGGCGTTTCAGAGGCGGGTCTGGCAGGCGTTGCGGGCGGTGCCACCCGGCCAGCGGTTGACCTACGGGGAGCTGGCCCGGGCCATTGGCGAGCCCACAGCGGCGCGGGCGGTGGCCGGGGCGTGTGCGGCCAATAAAATCGCGGTGGCGATTCCGTGTCACCGGGTGGTTCGCAGCGATGGGAGCATCTCGGGGTACCGGTGGGGGGTGGAGCGAAAGCGTGAGTTGTTGGGGCGTGAAGGCGATTCTTGAGCCGGTGCGCGGCGAAAGGCGGATTAACGCGCGAGAAAGCATCGCCTGCGCTTTGCGCCTTGCCCGAGTCCACACGCTCCCTCACATCGGTCAACTTCAACATCTGCTGACGGCGCGTCCAAGGCAGGTTTTTGGCGTTCCGGCTGCGATTGCATGTTGAAGTGCGCTCACCGACCCGTTAACAAGGTGTTACGTACCCGGTGCCATGTCGTTCGGGGGACCTTTCTTAAGTCGGGCTGTGTCGAGCTCGTCCCATAGGACGTACCACGCGGGCAACCCGCGCCGACCCGTGGGTCGTGTCCGTGTATGAAATGGTTTAAAGCGCTACGTGGCCTCACGGCTCTATATTAATTTAATAGAAGTCCAGGAAAAGTCATGAAAGCATTCCATGTTTGTTTAAGTACGCTCGGCATGGCCACCTCGCTTGCCATTCCTGCGTTCGCGACGGCTCAGGAATCATCGGTCGGCTCCGAGAGCAATTTCGTCGAGGAGCAGCCCGTGCGTGATCCAGGGCATGCTCACGCCATCACGCTTTCGCCACTTCACCTTGCGGTTCCGCTTTTCGAAGTCACCTACGAGTATCGGGTGGTGGATCGGTTCGGCCTTGCGGCGATTTTTGGCCTCGGAAGTTCCGAGGGCGTGCTGGCTTTTGAGACTGGCGTGCAGGCTAATCTCTACATCGTGGGTGATTTTGACCACGGCATGCAACTGGGCGCAGAGCTCGTGTCGCTCTCTGCGAGTAGCAACGCCAACAACGTCAGCAGCACCGCCAGCGGCCTGAGCGCAGGGCCCTATCTGGGATATAAAGTCGCGGGGTCGTCCGGGCTGACCTTCATGGCTCAGGTCGGCTACCAGATCACGTCCGTCGCTGCCCAGGCATCAAGCGGGGGCTTCACCGCATCGGACAGCAGGAGTGGGAGCGGGGTACTACTCAATCTCAATCTGGGTTGGTCGTTCTGAGCGCAGCGATAAGGGGGGGGTTGCTTTTGAAGGCTCTCCGTCAAATGTTGAACGTCGGAGAGCTTTTTGCGTTTAGATAGCCCTGCGCTATTCCGGGGGGCGGGATTTACTCGCTCTCGTCCGCGCTTCGTTGGTCTGGGCGAGATAGCGTCAACGTAGTACCAGCTGGTATCGCGAGTCTGGGAGTGAGCTCAGTCCGGCATGAAGTAAAAATCGCATCAGGCGCTTTGAGAGAGACCTATGTTGTTGACCATCTCGACCACACACCAGCCCGCCACCGATCTGGGGTATTTACTTTATAAACATCCCGAGCGCGCGCAGAGTTTTGACGTGGCCTCGGGCAAGGTGCACGTCTTTTATCCGGAAGCGAGCGAGGAGCGTTGTACGGCAGCGATGCTGCTGGAGGTTGATCCGGTGCGACTTGTGCGCGGCAACGAGGGCGCACATGGCGAGGGCTGGACGTTGCGCCAGTATGTGAATGACCGGCCTTATGTGGCGTCGTCGTTTGTCAGTGTGGCGTTGGGAGTGGTCTTTCGAAGCGCGATGGCGGGGCAATGCAAAGAGCGTCCCGAGTTGGCGACGAAGGCCATTGACCTGCGGGTGGAGCTCTCGGCGGTGCCGTGCCCGGGTGATGGTGCGATGATCGCGCGGCTTTTCGAGCCGTTGGGCTATCAGGTTGAGGCGACGCGTCTTCCCCTCGATCCGGCGTTTCCCGCGTGGGGAGGCTCGCCGTGTTTCGCCGTGACCCTGACGGCGACGATGCCCTTGAGTCAGATGCTGGGGCACCTCTATGTGCTGCTGCCGGTGCTCGACGGGGAGAAGCACTACTGGGTGGGCGATGCCGAGGTCGACAAGCTGTTGCGCTACGGGCAGGGCTGGCTGGAGCCCCATCCGGAGCGCGAGCTGATCGCGCGGCGCTACCTGAAGTTTCGTGGGCTGACGAAGGACGCGCTCAAAGCGCTGCGGGAGGATGATGACGCTCCGGCCGACGACGCTCGGATCGACGACGCGACGGTGTCTGAGTCGACGGAGCCCCACGTCACGCTGCAGAGTCGGCGCATGGACGCGGTCGCCAGCGCGATTGTGGCCAGCGGGGCAACCCGGGTGCTCGACCTCGGGTGCGGGGAGGGACAGCTCATGGAGCGCCTTCGCGACTACGCCCAGTTTGAGAAGTTTGTCGGTGTGGATGTGTCATATCGGGAGCTGGAGCGCGCTGCACGCAGGCTGCGCCTGGAAGGGTGGCCCGATGTGCAGGATCAACGTGTGGTCTTGATGCAGGGCTCGCTGCTTTACCGCGATCGTCGCCTGGCAGAGTTTGATGCGGCGGCGCTCGTGGAGGTGATCGAACATCTCGATCCTCCCAGGCTCGCGACCCTGGAGGAGATGGTGTTTCGGCATATGCGCCCGCGCACGCTCGTGGTGACCACGCCCAACCGCGAATACAACAGCGTATGGGAGAGCCTTCCCGCTGGCGGGCGACGCCATGATGACCATCGCTTCGAGTGGACGCGGGAGCAGTTCCAGGGGTGGGGCGATGGGCTGGCCGAGCGCTTTGGTTATGAGGTGCGCTACCGCGGTATCGGCGACGAGGTTGAAGGCGTGGGAGCGCCCACGCAGATGGGCGTCTTTACACGTGGCGAGGAGGTAGGCCGTGGGTAATCAACACCTGGAGATTCCGGAGCTGGCGCTGGTGGTGCTTATCGGCAGCTCGGGGGCGGGCAAGTCGACGTTTGCCGCAACACATTTCAAAGCGACCGAGGTTCTCTCCTCGGATCGTTGTCGCGCGCTCGTCTCCGATGAGGAGTCCAACCTCGATGCGACTGATGACGCCTTTGAGGTGCTGCATGTGATTCTTGAGAAGCGCCTCAAACGTGGTCTTCTGACGGTGATCGATGCGACCAACGTGAAACCTTTTGCGCGGCGTTCGCTGGTGACGATGGCGCGCAAGTACCATGTGCTCCCCGTGGCCATCGTGCTCGACCTCCCCGAGAAGGTCTGCCGCGCGCGAAACGCGGCTCGCCGCGACCGCAACTTCGGCGACCATGTGATCACCCATCAGCGTCGCGACTTAAAGCGCTCGCTCAAGCGTCTGGGTAAAGAGGGGTTTCGGATCATTCATACCCTCAGGAGCCCGGAAGAGGTCGATGCGTTCGAGATCGAGCGTCGTCCGGTCTGGAGCGATCGGCGTGATGAGCGTGGGCCTTTTGATATCATCGGTGACGTGCATGGCTGCTGCACCGAGCTCGAGGAGCTGCTGGAGCGCCTGGGGTATACGTGGGTGGCCAGCGCCGAAGGTCGCGAGGCGCATGATTCCACGTACTCGAAAGTCTGGAGCCACCCCGAGGGCAGGAGGGCGGTCTTTGTCGGTGACTTGATTGATCGCGGGCCGCGCTCGCTCGAGGCGTTGGATCTGGCGCGACAGATGGTCGCCGCGGGCAGCGCGCTGTGTGTGCCTGGCAACCACGAGGACAAGTTTCGCAAGTACCTTATGGGCCGCAAGGTCACGCTGCGCCACGGTCTGGAGAAGACGGTCGCAGAGCTTGAGGCGCTGCCAGAGAACGTACGCGGCGACTATCGAGACGCGGTGCGCGGGTTCATTGAGAGCCTGGTCAGTCACGTGGTGCTGGATGACGGAAACCTGGTCGTCGCTCACGCCGGGCTCAAAGAGGAGATGCACGGTCGGGCATCGGGGAAGGTGCGAAGTTTTGCACTTTACGGCGATACCGATGGCGCGCTCGATGAGCTCGGGTTGCCGGTGCGTCGGGACTGGGCGGCGGACTACAAGGGGGAGGCTACGGTTGTGTACGGTCACACGCCGGTGCCTCAAGCGCAGTGGCTCAATCGCACGATCAATATCGACACCGGGTGCGTCTTTGGTGGCGAACTCACGGCTCTACGCTATCCGGAGCGAGAGCTTGTCTCGGTGGCGGCCCAGCGGGTGTATGCGGAGCCGATTCGGCCGATCGCCGAGAACGCCCGCGCTGGTGATGTCGCGCTGCTCTCGGCGCAGCACCACGCCGACCAGGTGCTTGATCTGGAAGACTTCAGCGGTCGAATGCGCATTGAGACGGCGTTGCAGCGCTCTATTACGATTGATGAGGGGCAGAGCGCCGCAGCCCTGGAGGTGATCAGTCGGTTTGCGGTGCATCCGAAGTGGCTTGTCTACCTGCCGCCGACCATGTCGCCCACCGAGACGTCACGTCGCGAGGGATACCTGGAGTCCCCGGAAGAGGCGTTTGCGTTCTATCGCAAGCACGGCGTCGAGAAGGTCGTCTGCGAAGAGAAGCATATGGGGTCGCGAGCCATCGTGGTGCTCTGCCGTGATGAGGATGCGGTGCGCGAGCGCTTCGGGCTGAGCGATGTTGGCCTGGGCACCATATATACGCGTACCGGTCGCGCCTTTTTTCAGGATGTAGAGCGCGAGCAGGGCCTTCTGAGCCGCGTGCATAACGCGTTGAGCGCGAGCGGTTTCTGGGAGGATTTTGAGACGGACTGGGTTTGCCTGGATACCGAGTTGATGCCCTGGTCGGTGAAAGCGCAGTCCTTGCTCGAATCGCAGTACGCGCGGGTAGGGGCGGCTGGTCAGGCCTCACTCAGCGCTGCGGAGAGGGCGCTTGCGCAAGCGAGCGAGCGCGGGATCCATGTTGATGCGTTGCTCGCGCGGACCGGGGAGCGTGCCGCGATGGTGGCCAGCTATCGGGAGGCGTACCGCCAGTATTGCTGGCCAGTCGAGCATCTCGATGACATACGTCTGGCACCTTTTCACATCATGGCTACCGAGGGGCGGACGTATTTCGAGCGCTCCAACCTCTGGCATATGGAACAGATTGCCACCTACCTCACCGGCTCGGGAGGGGCGTCGATGCATCCGACGCGCTACCGGGTCGTTGAACTCCAGGATGAGGAGCAGGTTCGCGAGGCCATCGCCTGGTGGGACGCGATGACGGCCGAGGGCGGGGAAGGCATGGTGATTAAACCCTTTGATTTTATCAGCCGAGACGGTCGGGGGCGTGTCGTGCAGCCGGCGCTGAAGTGCCGTGGTCGCGAGTACCTGCGCATCATTTACGGTCCCGAGTACACGACGCCCGCCTATCTGGAACTGTTGCGAAAGCGCGGCGTTGGAAAGAAGCGCTCGCTGGCCTGGCGGGAGTTTGCCTTAGGTCTCGAAGCGCTGGAGCGTTTTGTGCGTCGGGAGCCGCTGCGTCGGGTGCATGAGTGCGTGTTTGGTGTGCTGGCGTTGGAGAGTGAGGCAGTGGATCCGCGCCTTTGAGGGGGATGAAGGGGGAAAAGGTCGGATCCACCCTGGTCGTTTCACTCAGGGACGCCAGTACGCCGAGGTCGTCTCACAACTCGCCGATGTGGGCGGTTCGAGGTGAAGGCGCAGGTATTCGGCCTTGTCGCTCCACGCGTCGACGCCCTGCTCGGTGACGGCGTTGAGGGTGGCGATTGTTTTGGTGAAGAGGTCGGCGGCCATGGCGTCGATGCTGTCGCGGAACGCGCGGTCCTGCTCGGCGGTGAGGCCAGGCGGGGCGGTGATGTCTTCAACCTCGCAGGCGAAGTTGAGGTAGGTCTGGGCCAGGCGCATTGAACCCCAGGCGTTGAGTTCGGGGTCGCTGGAGCCCTTCAGGTAGTTTCGGAGGCGCGTGTCGAGGGCTGTTTGGCCGGTGGAGCGCCGCTGAATCACGCTGTGGAAGTTGGAAACACCCTGGCGCAGGGCGGCGTCGAGCGGGGCGTATTCGCTGAGCCAGGCGTGGAAGTCGGCTTCGAGGGCGCGGCGCTCCTCGGGCCACTCGGAGGTGTCGAGGGCGAAGGGGCGCGGCTCACCGGGAGCGCCCTCGTCCGAGGCCTGCCGGGAGGTGGAGCAGGCGGTGAGCAGGCAGGTTGTGAGCGCGACGAGCGTGCGTTGCTTCCAGGGGGCCATGAGAGAACTCCGTGCGTTTTGAACAAGAAACATCCCGGCCGGCGTGGTCGCCGGCCGGGAGTCGGATGTGCGACGACGTGTCAGTCGCCGGTAGGCGAATTGCACACACCGAAGATGCAGCGGGACAGCGGTTGGGGACATTCGGTGTTTTCATCGCAGGGGATGGTGCATGTGCGGCGCTCGCCATCCGGAGTCAGATACCAAAGGCAAATACCGGTGTCGCATTGCAGCGAGCCCACGCCTTCATCGCAGGGCTCGCCGAATTTACGTGTGCCGCGGGTGCCGGCGAGGCAGTAGCGGGGGGTGGTGGGATCCGATGAGTTAGAGAAGCATACTTCATCCGCCTTGCAGTCGTCGTTGGAATTGCACCGGGTTGCGCCGGTTGCGCCGAGGTCTTCCATTTGAGCCAAGGAGGGGTCGTCGAGCTGGCCCTGACCTTCGGGGGGCGCGTCAGCGGGCGGAGCTTCTTCAGCGGGCGCGGCTTCTTCAGCGGGCGCGGCTTCTTCAGCGGGCGCGGCTTCTTCTGCGGGAGCGGCCTCTTCAGCCGGCGCGACTTCTTCTGCGGGAGCGGTTTGCTCAGTGGTGGTTTCGGCCGGCTCCGCGTTGCTCGTGTCGGACTTGCAGGCGAGCGTGGTGCTGGCGAGGGCGATGGCGAGCAGGGTGGCTTTGAGGAGGTTTTTCATACAGTCATCCAGGGGCAGTAGTCCGGGCCTTGAGGTTGCCCGGCGTCATCATTGGGGCGAGGTGTGGGTGCCTCGCCACGTGGTAGCACGCGCCGACAAGGGCGCCCTGTCGGGTCGCGCGTGGGTGCGGCGTCAGGAGGGCGTTGTCATGGAGGCGCTTGTGGATGACGTGACGCTACAACGAAGCGCGGCGCGTTTCCAGGGGCGAAAGGGTGCCCAGGTTTGGGAGGGCGCGGCGCATAAAAAACGCCCGCTGCGCGAGCGCAGCGGGCGTTTTCTGACCGTCGTGGCACGGCCGAGATAACGCTCAACTTACATCAAAGCTCGACTCAGGGGGCCAGGCAGAGGCCGAAAACGCATTCCGAGACCGGAGCGACGCAATCATCGTTCGACTCGCAGGCGTCCGAGCACACGCTGAAGGTCTCGGGGTCATCCTGGATGCAAATACTTGAGGCGCATTGCAGCTGTCCGTTCTCCGGGTCGCACGTCTCGCCGAGTTCGTAGGTGCCGCGGGTGCCGGGCACGCAGCATGCCACGTCGTTTCCGCGGCTCACGTCGAAGCAGACTTCCGAGGCGCCGCAGTCGGCGTTAACGAAGCACCCGACCGTATCGATCGCGTCACAGCTCTCGGCGGTGATATCCGGATCGTCGAGCTCGCCGGTCGTCGGGCCCGGATCGACATCGGGTTCATCTGCGTCAGGTTCTTCGGCGTCGGGCTCCTCAGCGTCGGGCTCCTCAGCGTCGGGCTCCTCAGCGTCGGGCTCCTCAGCGTCGGGCTCCTCAGCGTCGGGCTCCTCAGCGTCGGGCTCTTCGGCGTCGGGCTCCTCGGCGTCGGGCTCCCCGGCGTCGGGCTCCTCGGCGTCGGCATCGGGCTCGTTGGCGTCCTCGCCGGCGTCGAGGACGGGGTTGTCGCCATCGTCCGGGTCGTCCGAGCAGGCGACTGTGGTTAAGGACATGCCCGAGACGAGCAGGAAAGACAGCAGCAGTCGTTTCAACATGGTAAATCTCCTTGCATTACATCGTGATCTGGTCCCGAACGACCAGAGGGCTCACGGTACCACGGGGATTCGCAGTGAAGCAAAATGTTCTTGTCGAGCCGGGCGTAGTGTCTATGCGCTCGGATTGCTTGTCGCGTTGAGGGGGTGCCTAGGCTTCTAAGGAGTTGCACATCGTGCCAGAGAACGAGCACCAGACCAGGAGCGAGCATGACAGCGTTAGGGCCGTTGACGGTGGTGTCCAATCGCCTGCCAGTAGTGATGCGTCAGAGGGGCGGAAGCTGGAAGGTGGAGCCGGGGGCGGGGGGGCTGGTCGCGGCGATGCGTCCGATTCTGGAGCGGCAGGGGGGCTGCTGGGTAGGGTGGCCCGGGGTGGTCGATGAGGACGGGCAGGGGTGGACCCAGGGGTTGCAGCGGGCTGGCCAGCGGGCCGGCTATGCGCTGGAGCCGGTGACGATGAGTCGGGCGGCGTATGAGGGGTATTATGAGGGGTTCTCCAACTCGGTGATCTGGCCGCTTTTTCACGGGTTTGCGGACCGTTGCAGCTTTGAGGCGTCGGATTTTGAGCGGTATCGCGGGGTGAATCAGCGTTTTGCCGAGGCGACGATGCGCTGTGCGGGGGGCGAGGGCCTGGTGTGGGTGCATGATTACCAGCTCTTTGAGGTGGGGCAGCGCTTAAGGGAGCTGGGGCATAAGGGGCGGCTTGCGCATTTTTTGCACATCTCGTTTCCGGGCATGGAGAACTACGCGAAGTTGCCCTGGCGGCGTGAGCTCTTAAGGGCGCTTCTGGCCTATGATCTGGTGGGGTTTCAGACCGCGCGGGATGTGCGCAACTTCGTGCGCTGTGCGGAGGCCTTCGGGGTGGGCGGGGTGCTGCGCCATGAGGGTGGCGATGCCTTGCTGGTGGCCGAGGACGGGCGGCGGGTGGAGGTGGGGGCGTTTCCGATCGGCATGGACTTCGAGGCGTTCTCGGAGCGCGCAGCGAGCGCGGAGGTGGAGGAGCGGGTGCGCGCGCTGCAGGACGAGATCGGGGCGTATCGGATGTTTCTGGGCATCGACCGGCTCGATTACACCAAGGGGTTGATTCACAGGTTGCGGGCGTTTGAGCTGATGTTGGAGCGGCATCCTCATCTTCGTGAAGAGGTGATGTTCTTTCAGCTGGTGGTGCCCAGCCGGGAGAACGTGAGCGAGTATCGCTCGCTGAAGCGGGAGTTTGACCGCGTGGTGGGACGCATCAACGGGCGCTTTAGCACCTCGGGCTGGCAGCCAATCCGCTACCTCTACAACCGGGTCAATCCGGTAGAACTCGCCGCGCTCTACCGGCTGGCGGTGGTGGCGCTGGTCACGCCGCTTCGGGATGGGATGAACCTTGTGGCCAAGGAGTATTGTGCCTGCCAGGTCGATGAGAACGGGGCGCTGGTGCTCAGTGAGTTTGCCGGCGCGGCCGCGCAGCTCGGAGAGGGGGCGGTGCTGGTCAACCCCTACGATCGGGAGGCCACCGCCGACGCGATGGCGCGGGCGGTGCAGATGGACGAGGCGCGTCGGCGCACCCGGATGCGCGCGATGCGGCGGATCATTCAGGCGAGCGACGTGTACCGTTGGGCGGAGCGCTTTTTGGAGGGGCCGCAGCCCGGCGAGGGGTTTGCGACGCCGGCGCAGATCTCGGTGGTGAGTGAGGGGTTGGGTCCGATTGCGCCTCAGCCTTAAAAGCTGGGGGGATGCGGGGTGACAGGGCGTTGGCGGTTGCTTCGGCGCGCCGCGGCTGGTTGCTCGCCTTTCGGGGCCGACGCAATCTTTGCCGTTGAATCGAATGCGCCGGCTTCGTTAGTATGGGTTCACAAGGTTTAACGCCGCCCCCGCACAACGCATGAAGTGATGGATGAAGTCAGGGGGCGACTCTGTGGAGGACAGGGTTTGAAAATCACGCAGGAGCACGAGGGCCGGGTCTCCGAGAGGGGGCCGCGGGTACACCGACGTGCGCCGGAAGGGCCCGGAGATGTGCTGGGGCAGCTGGGATTGCACCTGGGCGGCGTTTTGGCGCTCGGTGTGGCGCTGGCGCTGTGGCAGCTTCCGGGCGCGCACCTCGACTTGATGTGGCAGAGCGGGGCGGAGTCCTCAAAGGTGGCGAGCGCGCTGGCGCTTCGCGCCAGCTTGCATGTGGGCATCGCGGCGCTCTGCTGGGGGCTTGTCTACGGGGCGTTCAGCGCGCTGCGAGGGAGGCTTTCGAGCAAGGAGGCGCGCCTGCAACGCCGCTTCAAACCGGCGCAGGGGGCGGTCTTTATCGAGACGCTGGCGGTGATGCCGGTCTTTTTGTTGCTGACCTTCGGGCTCTTGCAGCTCTCGATTGTGAACATCACCGCGGCGCTGATTCCGGTGGCCGGGTACCAGGGCGCACGCGCCGCCTGGGTGTGGCAGCCGGAGGCTGACAGCGGGCGCAGCGGCGTCACTCAGGCCGAGGTGAACGAGCGCGTGCGCATCGCCGTGGCGCTGGTGATGACGCCGGTGGTCGCCGGCGATATGCAGATGGTGGGCAGCGGCATCAGTCCGCAGGCCACGGCGATGGCGCGGGCAATGTACGCGCGTTTTGCCCTGGACGTCTCCGGCGGCGGCATCGCCAGCCTGCTGGTGCCGGTCGGGGGCAACAACTCCACCACCGAGCTCAGCGCGGCGCGGGCCTTTGACTCCGATGCGCTGGATCGACGCGCGGTCCGCAAGTTTCTTTTTGCCTACATGATGACCGATGTCGGTGAGGGCCTGATCGCCGGAGAAGACCCCGGGGTGGTGCATAACGCCACGTCGACCGGCGTGCGCTTTAGCTTCCATCATTACCTGGCGATGCCTCTTGTGGGGGGGCTCTTTGGAGAGCGCCGCTTCTTCTCGGGCACCGGAGGCCGCCCCGGCTACTACCGCACCTGGGAGCATGAGTACGCCTTTCCCCGTCAACCCCACGGTGTCAATCACCGCACGCCGTGAAGGGAGGTCGATGATGCGAACGATGGTGAATTCAATGCACCGCGATGAGGGCGGGGCGATGGTGCTGTTGGCGCTGGCGGCCAGCCTGATTGTGCTGCTCAGCGCGATGGTGGTCTTTGACGCGGGCGATGCGGCCTCGACCAATGTGCATGTGCAGCACAGCACGGACGCTGCGGCGTTTAGCCAGGCGGCGATTCAGGCGCGCTCGATGAACATGGTGGCTTACACCAACGTCGGCAAGCGCATGACGGTGGGGATGGTCAACACCTACATCAACGTCAACCAGTGGCTCTCCAACATCAACATGATGGCCACCTACCTGGCGGTGGCGGTGTGCGCGGCCTCGGTGGTGGTGCCGCCGCTGGCCTCGATCTGCAGTCAGGTGGCGCAGGCGGCCGCCGGGGCGCGGAGCCTGGTCAGCGCGGAGCGGCGAGACCGGGGGCGGATCTATGGCAAGAGCCGCAAGTGCATGATCCGCGTTCCCATTCTGGGGTGTGTGAAGCGCTGGCCGGAGCGCACCGAGTGGGGCGCGCCGGACTACGCCTGGTTGCCGCCGCCCATCAACAGCCTGATCTCGTTGCCCTTGCCCAACGATATCTACAACTGGAGCTCGCGCTCGTTGACCTCGCGTTTTTATGCGCGGGAGCTCAAAGCGTTTGATAACTACCAGCGCTACATGGTGGCGATCACGCCCTTCTGGGCGTGGACCGAGGGCGTGGCCCGGGGCATCTACAACCAGGCGCCGGTGACGGTGGGGTATCCGCCGCCGCCTTTTGATGCGAGCCAGCGCCACGCATCGACGTTGCCGGTGCGGCGCGGAAACTGGAGCGACACCTGCGAGCGGGCGCGCACCGGCGATGACCGCCTCTGGCATGCCGCCGACATCGCGCTTAAGTCGGGCATCTCGATTGCCGAGGGCAAAAACCGGGGTTCGGGCACGATGAAGGCCTCGCGCATTATGGCGATGGCCGTTGCCACCGGGTTCAGCACGCTGCTGGACTCCAAACATATCGTGCGCCCGGCGGATGCGATTCTGGCGCGCACCTGGTGGGAGAACTGCATGGGACGCGGGCGGCGCGGCGGGACCAGCGCGGCGTTGCGGGTCTGGAACAGGGCCGGGGCGGGTACGGTGGGGCGTCCCTTTATTCTGGAGTCGCCTTCGAGCCCGGCGGCCTGGCAGCTGCGCACCTCGACCCTGATGTTCGGCTTCAGGCCGAATGCGTCGATGATGGACGATGCGCAGGGGCGTAAGAATTACAGTGTGATGGGTTCGGATTACAGCGCGCGCAGTCCGCGCGCCGGTGGCACCTGGAAGCTCTCGCGCGCCGAATACGCGTTCCAGAAAAACGAGCGCCCTAACCTCTGGGAGCCCCGCTGGAGCGCGCGCATTCGCCCGGTGGCGCTTCCCGGGGAGTGGAACGCGCTCTCGAACTTCGATCTGGCCGACGCCTTCCACGACTCGGCCGGAACGCTGGCGTATGTGACCACGGTGACCCACGTCTTCGATCGAGTTTTTGGCGCCGACTTGATCACGCACCCGCACTCACTCAGCGGCACCAATGCCTTCTCGCAGATGCTTGATGAGGTCATCGCGATTGAGCTGGCCGTCCAGGGACTAAACAGCGCGCGCATTGAGGGGTTGGCCAAATGATCGGACGCATCAACGCATTGCTGCGCGATGAGCGCGGCACCTCCATGACCGAGTTTGTGATGACGATCCCGATCTTCATCACGCTCTTTATCGGCATCATGAATCTGGGGCGTCCGGCGCGGGCACAGTCCTATGTAACGCGTGACGCGGCCACCGAGATGTGGCGGCAGGTCTACCAGGCCGAAGACGACGATCTGCGCATGAGCGCGCGCTACGAGTGGGCCGGGCTGGGCTCGCACGACAGCTGGTTGCGCACGCTGGAGGCCGGCTATCTGGGGGCCACCGGCCACTGGGGGCACTCCCGACTTTACGCCCAGCCGATGATGTTCGGGCTGACCGGGCGCACCATCCCCAACCGTGGCGAGTACGGTCGGATGGCGCGCAAGATCACCTCCAACCCCACCGAGATCGTGGGCAACGCGCACGTGGCCACGATGATGGTCAATGACACGCTGCATTTCGATGCGCTGGCCACCAGCATGGGGGGCCGTCCCAGCTCTCTAGGAGATATCATCGGAGCTGTGGCTGGCACTGCGATCTCGATTACAGGTGCGACGGCTGGCTTTGGCGCCGGGATTCGCTACGGTCAGGTCGATGCGGGGCATACCGCGACGGTGACCTTTACCACCGGTCATACCCGCACGCTGACGCGCTCCTACAACGCGCTCGTCTCGCCGACCCCGGATGGACCGCTTTCGCCGGAGCAGCGCGCGTTTCTGGTCGGGCGGACCTCAGCGGAGATACGAAAACCCTATAGCCGACTGCTCGATTTCTGGCGATCGACGCTTCCCAATGAACGCTACTCGGTGCCCAACTTCTAAGTGGTTTTACCGGGAGCGAAGCGCATGTGTGCGCGCGCTTCGGACCTGAAGGTGACACGATGACGACGATGCTGAAGACGGGGTTGAAGCTGGGAGCCTGTGGCGCGCTGATCGTGGCGATCGGCGCGGCGATGCTGGTGGCCTCGCCACAGGGAGTGCCCGAGGCGGAGGCCGATATCGCCTGGCTCAGCCTGGTGCACCGCAGCGGCCAGGAGCGTTTTGTGGAGGCGCTGGAGTCGGCCGGCCTGGACAACGCCCGGGCCTACGACTGGAATGGCAACCTCATCTATTTTGCCTTCGATGAGACCGATGAGCCACCGCTCGATGTGAGCCTGCGCCTGCAGGCCGAGATGGTCAAAGCCGGGCTTAATGAGCGCGTCTACACCTACCCGGTCGATCCGATGAGTGTTCTGGAGGAGGAGAGCCCCGCGGAGGTGAAGGCAGAGTTTCTGGAGGCGTCGATCGACTTCTTCCGCGGCGGGCTGGTACCGGTCAAAGAGACCGACGGGTATATCTCGTTGAACGGTGTGGAGCTTCATCGCGAGATCGAGACCTTGGAGGACGTCATCGGCGTGGCGATGGAGCTTGCCGACGATGAGGAGGCGGTGCAGAAGGCGGTCAAAGCGACGCGTTTTGTGGAGGCGTTTCGCACCCCGGAGAACCCGCGCACGCAGGTGGTCGCGGTGTACAGCCAGGATAACGTCGACCTGACGAAGTTTCGCCCGGATGCGCCCGGCGTGACGCTGCTCGGGGAGGTCGACGACGGGATCCCTGCCTGCCCCGGGTGCGTGCGCTCCTCGCGCGTGGCAGGTACCGGCGCGGAGAAGGATTACCTGATGCTCTCGTTTGATACGCCGGCCGGGCGCAAAGCCACGCTCGACTTCTATGAGAAGGCGATGGCCGCGCGGGGCTGGGAGCTTCAGCCCAGCGCGATGATGATCGAGGGGCTGATCGATGCCTCGGTGATCCACGATGAGGATATCCAGGGGGAGATCGCCACCTTCGCCCGTGGTGAGCTCATGGTGCATGTGCACGTCTACGACGCGGAGGGCGGGCGAGGCTCGGCGGTGTCGATCTTCAAGAGCCGCTAAGGCGGGGGGCCGATGGCGTCGGTGGCGCACATCGCCCGGACTTACGCCATCAGCTGGGTGGTCACCGCGATCAGGGAGAGCTCGATGGGCTCGCCGCGCTCCAGGTCATGCTCAAGCTGGCGCAGGGCTTTTTGAAGGCGCATCACGTCGAGGAGCTCCGCGATGCCCTCGGGGGTGTTGGGCAGAAATCCTGCCGAGGTGGCCGGGGGGAGGTAGCCGCTTAAGAAGGCGTGAGCGCAGAGCGCGTACCAGCGCTGCGCGGCTTTGAAGATCTCCAGGGCTTCGGGGCGATCGCCGGGATCGAGGTCGCGTGGGAAGTCGGCGCGGCAGGTTCGCTGCCAGGCCAACAGGCTGGTGTGATGAAAGGAGCGCAGCATGGTGGCCACGTCACGCAGCGGCGTGCGCTTGATGCGTCGCTCGCCAATGGGAAGCCAGGGGTGACCCTCCAGATCGATGATCACAAAGTCATCGACGGTGCGCAGCACCTCTTCGAGGTGGAAGTCGCCGTGAATGCGGATGCGAAGCCCGCCCAGGCCCCGGCCGACTATGGTCTTGAAGCGGGCCAGGATCTCGGGCTCCTGGTCGAGCACCAGGCGCGCCATGGCCTGGTGCGACTCCAGCGTGCTGAGCCGCCGGCGCAGCAGGCGCATGGTGCGAAGGGTCAGGGTGCGCATGGAGTGGTAGCGGGTGCGCTCGTAGGAGGTGGAGAAGAGCGTGGGCTCAAAGGGGGTCTCGGGCAGCCCGCTGGCCAGCGCGGTGTGCAGCTCGGCGGCGCGCTGCCCGAGCTGGCGCGCCTGATTGAGGAAGACGCGGTCGTCGTCGGCCAGATCGAAGTCGTCCGGGTTGAGGCTGATGAGCGTTTGTGCGCGCACCCCGTCGAGGAGCTCCGGGGGCCCGGGCTGCTCGGGGCGTCGGTGCTGGAGGTGGTCGGTGGCGTGATCCAGAAACCAGGTCAGCCCGTCGGCGCGGTGGGGCACAAAGCGGTGGACCGTGGCCAGAGTCGTCGGCTCCCAGCGGCCGCGGTGGTAGTCGAGGTGGCCGGTGAGCGGGGCGACGCCGGGAAAGTCGCGCTCCAATAAGAAGTGGCCGACCTCCACGTCGACGGAGCGCCCCGACTCCAGGCGACGGAAGAGTTTGACGACGAGATCTTCGCCGAAGACCACCGAGGTGTGGGTGTGGTTGACCTCCAGAACACGGATGGGAAGGGCGCTGAGGTGTTCGGGGGTGAGGTCCTGGAAGTGCTCCACCCAGTGGCCTTTGAAACTTCCCTCCATGCCGTTGAGGGACCAGCTCTTGCGGATGTAGCCGAGCAGCGCGCTGACAAAGCCCGGGTTGACTGAGGCGTCGTAGAGCTCGCCGTTCTCTCCGCTGCGCTCCAGGCGCAGCTGAGTGATGATGGCGTGCGGGGATTGCTCGCGGATGCGATCGGCGCGTCGGTCGGTGGAGAAGCCGATGGGCAGCATGTAGATCTCGTTTTCACCGTCGAGAAAGGTCGCCTCGATCAGGCAGATCAGGGTGAGGCCCTCCTCCCAGCGCAGGCGGATGCGCTCCTGGATCTCCAGCGTCTCAAGGCGGCGGGCGCGGGGGTTGAACCAGGGCTGGCGATGCATGAACTCGGTGACGCGACGCAGAAAGGGCGCGCGCATGCGTCCCTCAAAGATCGCCGACCAGTCTTCGCGCACCTCCAGAGGGCCGCGCGGGGAGGGGGGCTCCATCAGGTGGGCCTCATCCAGCGGGCGTTTGGAGAGGTTGAACCAGTAGAATCCGTAAGGCGCCAGCGAGAGGGCGTAGCGCCGCGCACGCTCCGGGTGAGTCGGGGGAAACTGTGTGCGGCCCCATAATTCAACAGGCCAGCGCTCGGCCGCATCGCTTAAGTCCAGATGCACGTGCTGGGCGGCGTGCGAGAGGTTGAGCACCAGCAGGGCGTCGTCGTCCTCGGTGGTGCGGCGCATCGCCAGCACCCGGTGGTTGGTGCAGGGCACCATCGTCAGATCGCCGCTCTTAAGCGCCGGGCTGTTCTGGCGAATGCTGATCAGGCGTTTGACCCAGCGCAGTAAGGAGGCCGGGGCGTTCTCCTGGGTCTCAACGTTGGTGCTCATGTAGTGGTAGGCGGGGTCGGTGATCACCGGCAAAAAGAGGCTCTGGGGGTTGGCGCGCGAGAAGCCCCCGTTGCGATCGGCGCTCCACTGCATCGGGGTGCGCACGCCGTTGCGGTCGCCCAGGTGGTAGTTGTCGCCCATGCCGATCTCATCGCCGTAATAGAGGATGGGCGTGCCGGGCAGGGAGAGCAAAAGGGCGTAGAGCAGGCGGATCTTGCGCCCGTCACCGCGCAAAATAGGCGCGAGCCTGCGGCGGATGCCCAGGTTGACGCGCATGCGCAGCTCCGGGGCAAAAGCGCGGTACATAAAGTCGCGCTCCTCGTCGGTGACCATCTCCAGGGTGAGCTCGTCGTGGTTGCGCAAAAAGAGCGCCCACTGGCAGCCCTCGGGAAGCTCCGGGGTCTGATCGAGGATGTCGACGATGGGCTGACGATCCTCCATCTCCACCGCCATAAAGAGGCGCGGCATCAGCGGGAAATGAAAGGCCATATGGCATTCGTCGCCCTGGCCAAAGAAGGCTACGGCGTCTTCGGGCCAGAGGTTGGCCTCGGCCAGGAGCATGCGGTCTTCGTAGCGCTCATCGACATGGGCGCGCAGGTCGCGCAGAAAGGCGTGCGTCTCAGGCAGCCCCTCGCAGGTGGTGCCCTCGCGCTCGTAGAGGTAGGTGATGGCGTCCAGGCGCAGCCCGTCGATGCCCATCTTCATCCAGAAGTCGACGATCTCGAAGACGGCCTTTCGCACCTGGGGGTTGTCGAAGTTTAAGTCGGGCTGGTGGTCGTAGAAGCGATGCCAGAAGTACTGGCCGGCGACCGGATCGTAGGTCCAGTTGGAGTGCTTGACGTCACTGAAGATGATGCGCGCCTCGCGGTAGCGATCCGGGGTGTCGCTCCAGACGTAGAAGTCGCGCTCCACCGAGCCCCGCGGGGCGCGGCGGGCCCGCTGAAACCAGGGGTGCTGGTCGGAGGTGTGGTTGAGCACAAGCTCGGTGATGACCTTTAAACCGCGGCGATGGGCCTCGCGCAGGAATGTTTGGAAGTCGCGCAACGTCCCGTAGTCCGGGTGCACCTCGGTGTAGCTGGCGATGTCGTAGCCATCGTCTTTAAGCGGGGAGGGGTAGAAGGGCAGCAGCCACAGGGCGGTGACGCCGAGCTCTTCGAGGTAGTCCAGGCGCTGGGTCAGCCCGCGCAGATCGCCGATGCCGTCGCCGTCGCTATCAAAGAACGAGCGCACATGAACTTCGTAGATGATGGCGTCCTGATACCATGGCGTCTTCGGCATGGCGTTGTTCCCCCCCGCAGTGATCGTAGTCATCGGTGACCGAGGCCGTGCTGATTGTAGACACGGCCAGACAAAGGGGGAGGCGCGCGGCGTTGACGTCCTCAAACCTCCCCTCATAGGTTGCCGCACGTGCGGCGAGTCGTGTGGGACTCGCCGGTCCCGAGAACAAAAGGAAAAACCATGGCAGTGCGTGTTGCGAGCCGTGACGATGCGTTGGTCGTCGGGGTGCTCTACCGGTGGCTGAGCCTTGTGGGCATGGCGATGGCGCTTCTGGGGGTGGCGCTGGAGTTTATGCTCACCGGGGTGATTCGCAGCGGGTTGTGGGCCCCCTCGGAGCTTGTGGGGGGGATCCGCAGCCTGGATGTCTCGGTGCTCACCACGCTGGGGGTCTGGCTCTTGATCGCCGGGCCTTCGGCGGGGCTTGTGATCCTGGCCTGGCGAGCGCTGGGCTCAAGGCGCTGGATGCAGGGGCTTTTAGCGGTGCTGGTGCTGGTGATCGTGGTGCTCTCGGTGCCGCTGAAGATGTCGCTCAAGGGGGCGTGATGGGCGCGATGATCATTATGGCGATCTTTATGACGGGGTTTCTGGCCGGGGGATTGGGCTCGATGGTGGGGCTGGGCGGCGGGGTCTTTATCGTGCCGGTGCTCTCGCTGGTGCTGGGCGTCGATTTGAAGGCGGCCATTGCAGCGAGCGCGATCTGTGTGGTGCTCAACTCGCTCAATGGTAGCGCGGAGTACCTGCGCCGGGGGATGGTGCATATTAAGCTCGCGCTGCTCCTGCAGGTCTCCACGGCGATGGCGGCGATATTAGGGGGCATCATCGTGGTGTATTCGCCGGTGCAGACCTTGAAGCTGGTCTTTGCCGGGACGCTGGCGCTGGTGATCGCCGCGTTGGTGGCGGCGCCGCGGGGCGCGGAGGTTGTTGCGCCCGGGGGTCATGATCCCTTCGGGATGGCCACCGAATTTGACGATCCGGCCACCGCCAAACCCTTGAGCTATGTGCCTCAGCGCATGAAGCGCGGGGTGACCTTGAGCTGGCTGGCGGGCTTGAGCTCCGGGATGCTGGGCATTGGCGGCGGGGCGGTGCAGGTGCCCATGATGAGCGCGATGATGCGCGTGCCGCTTCGGGCGGCGGCGGCCACGAGCACCTTTATGGTGGGCACCACCGCGTCGGTCAGCGCGTTGATCCTGGCGATGGCCGGGGTGGTCGACGTCGCCGTCACCGTCCCGGCGATGGCCGGGGTGATGATCGGCTCGAACCTCGGCGCGCGGCTCGGCGCTCGCGTTTCGGCCGGGGCGCTGCGTCAGGTGCTGATCTTCACGCTGGCGGTGCTCACCGTGGCGATGGCCGCCGACGGGCTGGGCTGGGTGCAGCTCCGTTAATGCTCTGTTCAGGAACGCACCTTTCAGGTGGGGTTGAACGTGCCCTCTTTATTGAGGGGTTTCCAGGGCATTGAGGGCTTCGCTCAGCGCCTGTGCGAAGGCACGGGAGAGGTCGAGCTTCATCTCGCGGGAGTCGATAAAGGGGTTCATCACGCTTAAACGCAGCACGGTGAGGTGGGTGGCGTTTGCGTCGAGCTCCACCTCCCAGTCGGCCAGGAGCGGATGCAGCAGAGCGCCGTAGGCCGAGAGGTTCAGCGAGGTCTTGGAGACAAAAAAGTCGCCGGCGCCCTGCGGCCCAAAACGCGCGTAGAGCGCCTCGCTGCGCGCGTTGATAGCGCTCAGCGACTCGCCGGGAGCGCCCACGCAGAAGCCCAGAAGGTTGGAAGACGCTGGTAGAAGGCGCACAGGCTGTGCCAGCTCGCTCAGGGTGGCCTCCAGGCGTTTGCGAGCCTCCAGGGTGCGGCGAAGGATTCGGCCGTAGCCCTGCGTGTTGAGGCCAATGGTGCGGGCGGTCAGCCAGGTGGCGACGGCGCCGGCGGCCGAGCGCGAGCCTTCGAGCGTCTGGGGCCCCGGGTCGCGGGCCTCTTCATCAAAGACCAGGTAGGGGGCGTCGATGCGGTGGGCCAGGTACTCGCGGGCCTGGCGGGCGATGAAGGCGCCCGAGGCATAAGGCACGTAGCCGAGTTTGTGAGGATCGAGGGTCACGGAGTTGGTTCGGCCGATGGCTTCGAGGGCGCGGCAGACCGGCTCGCTCAGCGCGCAGCCGGACTCCGGCGAACACACGCTGGCGGCGAAGAAGCCTCCGTAGGCCGCGTCGACGTGGTGCCAGATGTGGTGGCCGAGCGCGGCGGCGCGGCGGTCGAGCAGATCTTGCACCCGGTCGATGGGATCGAAGGCGCCCAGCTCGGTGGTGCCCGCCACCGAGACGACCATCAGCACCGGGCGTCCCGCGGCGGCGGCCTCATTGAGGCGTTGCTCCAGGTGCTCGACGCAGAGGGTGCCCTCGGCGCTCAGGCGCACCGGCCAGAGGGCTTCTTTGCCCAGCCCCAGCAGTTCGACGCCTTTGACCCAGGAGTAATGTTTGTGCTCGCCGATGAGCAGCACCGGGCCGCGGTAGGGCTGCTCAAAGTGCTGGCGCAGAAGTTCGGCCAGGGCAAAGGGGTTCATCGCCTGAAGATCGCCAGAGAGCGGGTCGTTTTCGGCGTTTTCGGCGTTTGAGGTGTCGGAGGGCGCGTCGGGGCCCAGCGCGTCGTAGCGGGCCCAGCCGAGATGCGCGGCCTCCACGAGGCTGAGGGCCGGGAGGGTGCCGCGGGCGCGGGCCTGCGCGCCGCGGGCGATAAAGCGCAACATGCGACTTCGGGCGCGGGTCATCGCCTCGAAGTTTGCGATGGTCCCGCCGCTTGTGAAATGCCCGCGTGGCGAGGCTTTGCCCTGACTGGAAAATCCCAGCATTTCTGCAAGCGCGTCAATCGCCTCCGCCTCCAGCTTCACCCCCACTCGCGAGGATTCGCCGGAGATGTTGTTGGGGTTATGCAGCAGCGTGAGCACGTGCCCTACCATCGCCGGCATCGAGGTCTCGGAGAACATATGCCCGATGTAGCGGGGGCTGTACTTGGGAACCTCCGACTCGAAGCGGGCAAGCAGGTCGAGGAGCTCGCGCTCAAAATGGCGGCGGCGCCCCTGAAACTCCGAGGACTGGCGGTCGTTTTGCGAGATGGCGCGGCCGTCGTCGGGGTAGACCTCGCGGCGCCAGCGCACGTAGCTCTCAAAGACCTGGTTGATGATCTGGCGCAGCCACTCGGCGTTCTCGGCCTGCGGGCCCAGAAAGAAGCTTTTTAGAGCGATATCGCTCGGGGCGCAGTCGCTCTCCGAGAGCGTGTCGGGACGAAGGGGGGCGTCGGTGGGGGAGATGGCGTCGGCGCTCATTGCTGCCTCGGGGCCTGGAAGGGGGTGGTGCGAGGAAGGAGGGCCTGCAGAGTGGCAAGCGCGCTCAGCATAGTGGCCCCGAGCGCGCCCGCAAGGGCCGAGACGAGCACCCAGCGCCCGGTGAGGGCAGCGGGCCAGATGCCGGTCAGCGGCAAAAGTGTGCTCAAAAGAAGGGTCACGGCCAGTGTCCAGGTCGCCGGCGAGGGGCTTCGGGAGGGGCCGAAATGTCGTGCGGCGACGCTGATGAGAGTGAGCGTAACGGCGCCGGCAAACGCTGTATGTAAGAAGAAGAGGCGTAGCCCGGCCGTCTGCCCCCAGTGGGCGACAGGGGGGATCGCGATGGCGGCGAGCATCAGGGCGCTGGCGAGCAAGAGGCCGAGCGCGACGCGATGCCAGGGTTGAAGCGCGCGCCAGAGCGGCAGGCTCAGCGCCATCAACCCGGCCGCGCTCAGCGCCGCGCCGACGTGCCCCAGAATGCGAATCGCCGCTCCAAGCTCCGCTGTGGGCATGCCGGCCAGAAAGAGGAGCGGTAGGCCGGCGATGAGCATCCAGCGCGCCTGCGCCTCGGCAGGCGATGCGGGCAGCGCGGTCTCGGCGCGAAGCAGCGCCAGCGCGCCGACCAGGAGCCAGCCGATGCCAAAGAGATCGACGAAGAAGTGTACGGCGAGTTGCTGGCTGAGCGGGTCGCCGCTCTTGGTGATCATCTGCGCGGCCAGGGCCCAGGCGCCGATTGAAGAGACGACCATGGCGCCCACGGCGATCTTCAGCAGAGATGTCGCGGGGTTTGGTGCGCGGGCGTTCGGGGCGCGTCGCGCCGCCCAAAAGACGATTGCGGCGAAGACGTACCAGACGAGCATCGCCACCCCGCTGAGCGCGGCGGCGATGGGGATGTTGGCCTCGCCGATGGCCGCCGAGCGGTAGCCGTAGAGCGCAAAGGCCGGGGTGCTCAGCGCGGCCAGCAGGAGCGCCGCCCAGCCCGTGGCCAGGGTCGCGCGTACCGGGAGCTTCAAGCCCAGCGCGGGGGCGCGGGCGATGATCAGCGCGATGAGCGCCGGGGTGGCCCAGCCCATCAGCATCAGGTGGCTATGCGCGTGACGCAGGTCGCCGGCCTGAAGTCCGAAAAAATCGCCGCGAAGCATGCCGAAGCGGAAGAGGGCTCCCAGCGCCGCGGCCACGACGAAGCCCAGGGCGCTGGCCATAAAGAGGCGGCGCGGGGCGGCGAGGTTGGGGGAGTGGGTGGAGGTTCGGGTCATGGGAGCTCGGTGGGTGGAGAGGGCGGTGGTGCCGAGCGCGTGGACTGCAATGGGTGTGCCGAGGGGCGGTCGGGTGCGCCGAGGGGCGGTCGGAGCGTGGAAGTGGCGGGTTGGCGTGGAATGTGAGGTGCACGTTTTGCGTGTGGGGGCGGTTTGGCGCAAAAGGTGCGTGGTGGGGGTGGGGGGGGATGCGGGGTGGTTGGGTGGTTGTGGGGTTGTGGGGCGCCGGTGGTGTGCGTGTTGTGGTTAGGTGGTTGGGTGGTTGGGTGGTTGTGGGGCGCCGGGGTTCGCGGGGTTGGGAGGTTCGTAATGGGCGGTTGGGGGGGCGCGGGTTAGGGGGTGTTGCGAGGTCGAGCCCGAGATCGAGATCGAGACCGAGCCCGAGATCGAGATCGAGAGCGAGAGCGAGTTCGAGCCCGAGATCGAGATCGAGTTCGAGATCGAGTTCGAGATCGAGTTCGAGATCGAGTTCGAGTTCGTGGAAAATCACGACCGTGGGTCACCTGAAAGTTGACCGTGGGTCACTTGAGAGATGACCGAGGGTCGGCTGAGCACGAGCGTTTATGCGGGTGAAGCGTGACTCTGGGTCACCTGCTCCAGATCGACCCGGGGTCACCTGAGAGATGACCGTGGGTCATTGGAAACATGACCCGGAAACATGACCCGGGGTCCCCTTCGAGATGGCCGAGGGTCGGCTGAGCACGAGCGTTTATGCGGGTGAAACGCGACCGTGGGTCACCTGCTCCAGATCGACCCAGGGTCAGCTGAGAGATGACCGTGGGTCACCTTAAACGCTGTATTCGCGCGGGTTTTTGCCATCGGTGGCGCAGAACCCGGTGACCGGCCGAATACCCGAAGCCCCAATCCTCATGCGCTTCGACGCCACTCTTTTAAATTGAAAGAGAGGCGTCGAAGTGCTCGGGGCGGGTGTTCGAATTGAAAGAGGTGTATCGAAGTGCCCGACGGGGGATCCGCCGGCTGAAAGAGGTGTGTCGAAGTGCCCGACGGTGGATCCGCCGGCTGAAAGAGGTGTGTCGAAGTGCCCGACGGGGGATCCGCCGGCTGGAAGAGGTGTGTCGAAGTGCCCGACGGGGGATCCGCCGGCTGAAAGAGGTGTGTCGAAGCAAAGGACTCGCGTGTTTTGAAACAAAAGAGGTGCGTCGGAGCAAACGACGCGGGTGTTTCAAGTGCGGGAAGGCGTGTCGAGGCGAACGCCACGCGTGCTTCCGGTGCAGGAAGGTGTGTCGGAGCGAAGGACACGCCTGTTTTAAATACGGGATGGCGCTCCGAGGCGAACGACGCGAGTGTTTCAAATGCGGGAAGGTGTTTGGGACCGGTCGAGACGTGAGGTCTGGCAGCGAGCCCTGGATGTGACCGGTCCGGGGGGCCGAAGCACTGCAGGTCTGGCGTCAGTGCGGCGCGATCTGCATGTGCTTCGAGCAGCCGCGACTTAAAGCAACGACTCAATCGCTGCAATCACCTCCGGCGCGTCCGGCTGGACCGAGGGCGCGAAACGAAAGCGCACCTCCCCCTCCCGATCCACCAGAAATTTCTCAAAGTTCCAGCTGATGTTCTCGCCGCCACCGGCCTCGCTGTTGATGAGAAACTGGTAGAGGGGGCTGCGGCCGCCGCCGTTGACCTCCTGCTTGGCGAGCAGCGGAAAATCCACGCCGTAGGTCACCGCGCAGAAGCTCTCGATCTCTTCGGCTGTGCCGGGCTCCTGGCCCAGAAACTGGTTGCAGGGGGCGCCCACGATCTCAAAGCCCTGCTCGTGAAAGCGCTCGCGAATCTTCACCAGCGTCTCGTACTGGGGGGTGAGCCCGCAGCGGCTGGCGACGTTCACAAAGAGCACGACCTTGCCCTGATACGCGTCGGTGGGCAGGGGATCGCCGTGCAGCCCCACTAGCTCAGCCTCCTCCAAAGAGGCCGGGCCGGGGCCCTCGGGGGGCTTTCCGAACTTAACTCGGGTGACAGCGTCGTTGGCTTTTTTGGCGATCTTCTTCAACATCAGCGCTCCTGGTCCGGGGGAAGGTCAACATCGTTGGGGTCGAGGTGAGCGAGGGTAGCAGTTGAGAAACCGGGTGTCGCTCGGGTTGTGTGGCTTTGGATAACGGTGACCTGCGGTGGGTTTCAAAAAGGGCAGTGAAGACGCGTGACGTCGCGTGATTTCAGGGGGGATGCGGTCATCGGCAAACGACCCACGGTCGGGTGTGGAGGTGACCGTGGGTCAGGTGTGGAGGTGACCGTGGGTCAGGTGTGGAGGTGACCGTGGGTCAGGTGTGGAGGTGACCGTGGGTCGGTCTGTGAGGTGACCGTGGGTCAGGTGTGGAGGTGACCGTGGGTCGGTCTGTGAGGTGACCGTGGGTCAGGTGTGGAGGTGACCGTGGGTCGGTCTTGGAGGTGACCGTGGGTCAGTCTGTGAGGTGACCGTGGGTCAGTCTGTGAGGTGACCGTGGGTCAGTCTGTGAGGTGACCGTGGGTCAGGTTGGGAGGTGACCGTGGGTCAGTCTCGGAGGTGACCGTGGGTCAGTCTGTGAGGTGACCGTGGGTCACCGGGTTGCCGCACGAACAAAGGCTGAGACGCAACCCCGCTTCGGTTTGGCTCCGCGTCAGGTCATGACTCGCCAGCGCCCCGCTGGTTCGAGTAGTGGCGTCGCGCCATGCCTTTCAGAGCCCGAAACCCGAGAGGCGCATAGAAGGCCTCCAGCTCCGGATCGCAGACGATGTCGACCATGTAGAGGTGGTCGAGCTGTGCGCTCAGCTCGGCGATGAGGCGCCGGCCGATGCCCTGTCCCTGCCACTCGGGCAACACCTCGAGCAGGGGGATGTACGCGCTCAACACCCCGTCGGAGATGGCGTTGGCGAAGCCGATGACATGGCCTGTCTCGGTGTCGACGGCCAACGCCAGGGCGTAGGCGTTTTGGAGGATGCGCAGGTGGGTGGCGGGGTCGGGGTGGGTCGGCCAGCCGACGAAGAAGCCCTGGAGGTGGGCGGAGGTGATGGTGGTGAGGTGGGTCTGGTAGCGGAGCATGGGGGGCCTGAGGGTGGACTTGGGAGGCGCGACTGGAAAAAGAGTCACCCACCGTTCATTCATCAGCGTCCAGAACACCCAGGAGGTCTTGAATCAGCGCGCTTACATCGGCTTGCGTCTCATCGTGGGGCCCTCCGTGAAGAAAATGCGCTGTTCGCAGCGGGCCCGGTCCGTCGATCGTTATGAAATCGTCTCTTAATATTCTAAGGGCGTGCTGGAGGTACTCAGACCCTGAGAGCTTGCGAAGGTTTTTGGCAATTCCCTCGATCTGCGACGCATGGTTCTGAATAACGTATACGAGGTCGTAGGCATCTTTGTTTTCACCCCGTCCTTCAAACGCCAACGCCTTGAGAATGATGAATGGTGCTGCTCCACAAACTTTCACCGTGCGTTTGGTTCTTTCGTTTTGAAGCGTTTTTCCCGTGATTTCGATGGTCTCGAACTGCTGGAAGGCCAACTCCAGTCCAGGGGTGACGAGCGCGGCGAAATCGCTTTCCAAATGCTTCACTTTGCCGCCTTTGGCGTCATCGTCGACAGGCGGCATGAGGAAGTCGAGGGTCACCCGCGCGGCGTCCTTTTCGAACACCCAGCGCTGGAAGGTTTGATTGCCACGATCATTTACGTCGGGAGCGAAACCGCGGTCGCGGAGGCGTTTGGCAATCTCGCGATAGCGCTCCTCTTGGAGAAGTGCCAGAGCGAGTCCGAGGTCGAGGTCCTGGGTTCCGACATGAGCCTCGACTCCCTGTGGCAGACTCTCCAGGGGAATCAGCAAGGAGGGAACAAGACCGCCCACGATAACGATATCATCGAGAAGGTCGCCCAGAATGGTCGCAAGGTAGAGACATGCCTGATGGACGAGCTGAGTGGCGCTGGCACGATAGCCGTCCGCAGTCTGAGGTTTATTCGTCATAGTGTCTTTACGGGAACAGGGTCTGTCGTAGGTGCTCTGCTGCTTCGGCGCTCCGTTCCGGGTGATCTTTTAGATCGAGAACCATCTGAATGGGGTGAACGTGCTCGAAACCATTGCGTGTTTTGGCGCCCTGAAAAACCCCTTCATCGTTGGGCGTGACGAGCCAGAGGTTCGCTCCGCGCTGACCTTCGTGGAAACGAAGCGCTTTTTCATCGTCTGCACCGAGGGGGGCGCGAAGGTAAAATGTGGCGGTTCGGAAGTTGGCGAACCCATCAACGAGCCACGCACCGCTCAGGCCCGTGAGCGCGTAGTCTATCTTTCGAGCATGAAAGATTTCAGCGACCCGCTCCATCAACTCCGGGCCGCTCCTTGCGGCCACCGTACCTCGCCGAATGCGGTGTTTGTCAAAGCGGTAGTTTTCCAGCCATGAGTCGAGAAGAAGAGCCGGGTCACTGGCACCCACCGCACCGGCTTCGTCGCGGTGTAAGAGTCTCAGACTTTCCAGACGTGAGACGACTCGACTCGTATAACCCTCACTGAGGCCGGTGGCTTCGGCGATCTCTTTTTGAAGAAACGTGCGCTCCGGAAAGCGCAGCACGTGACGGGTAATTCGCGAGCTTTTGGGCGCAAAAACGTTGGGAGGACGGCCCCGACGGGTGAATTGATTCGATTTTCCTTCAACGTGAAGTCGTAGTTTGGGGGCTATGATGTGGGCGTTGCCCGAAAGATCGAGCCAGGGGATGCGCTCGTCTTCGCAGCGTTGGGCACCAGTGGACGTCATGTAAGGCACGACCAAAAGCGGGATCACATCCATGGGCAGGAGGTAAGCCATACGCTTAAGATGGTCGATGCCCGACGCGACGGAAGGGAGCGACGCGCTCGTCTTCCAAATTATGTCAAAACGAAACCCAGCGGCCTCAGCGATGATCGCCGGACCGTGTTGGGAGGCCTGGAGATCCGGCGACTCAAAAAAAACATGGATATCGTCGACCTCGACGCCCAGAAGGCGCGCGAGATTGGTCTGAATGCTGTTTATGACTTCTCGATCGGATAAAGCGGGCATAGTGCCTCCCTCGGGTTGAGTGACTTAACTAAATTACCCATGTTTCGCATAGGCGCAAGTCGGCGAATTTAGTTAAGTCGTAACTTCCCTACCGACCGAGAGACCGACAACACCCAGTCATGACGGGGATGATCGCAACTTTTGTTGGGTTTGATGAGGGGAGAGCAGGCCGACCGAGCGACCGACGAGCTTCTGGATTTTCGCGTATCGGCGATTTTCTCGTCGGAGAAAACCCGCCATGCACGAAAATCACGTCCATCGCCGCCCGGCGAGGGCTCAGATACGTAGCCTGATTGAACCCTCCTCCCCCTTGACACCCCGCCGCTCTGCAGGGCTAATCTAACGCTCACGCACACCAGATCCGTCAGCTCCATGTCGTACCGTCGTAGGGGGATCTGTGTTTCGTCCGGGGCGCTTTGCTGCAGGGGCAGCGAGGCATTCATTGATGTGACGCGCGGCGCTTTTTTAATGGCCGCCGTCCTCGACGTGAGAGGAACGACATGGAAAACGCACACTTTTTGAACCTTCGACGTATGCCGACCGGGCGCTACGCCCGCGCGCTGCGCCTGATGCTCGCCAGGGTCAAGGACGCCTCGCTCCCCGGCCTGGGGGAGCGCCTTGAGCAGGCCCTGAAGCTCTCGGAGCAGACCCTGGCGCTGGAGTTGAAGTGGTCGACGGCCCGCGCCAACGCCACCAGGGCCCGCGGTCAGGCGACGCTTATCGACCACCAGATCGACGAGCAGCTCTCCGCCCTGGAGAGCGGCATCAAATCGCAGATGGTCGGCGATGATGATGAGCCGGAGGTGGAGATGGCCCGCGAGCTGCATCGCACCTTCTTTGCGGAGGGCGTCGGGGCGATCACCCAGAAGGCGTACGAGGTGCAGGAGGGACTGATCGACGCGATGCTCGCGAGCCTCGACGCGCGCTTTAACAACCACGTCGAGGCGCTGGGCCTACGACGGGGTGTGGAGCGTCTGCGCCGACTGACTGGCGAGTTCAAGGCGGAGCTCGACCGCGACCGCAAGCCCGGCGTGACCTACGATCAGGTGCAAGCCGCCCGCCATCAGCTTCATGAGGCCACCTGCCGCGTGCTCATTGGGGTGCTCTACCATCTCGAAGCTGGCGAGGCGTCAACTCTTGCCCGGCGCGCGAATATCCTGGAGCCGCTGCTCGACCAGCAGGAGCGCGTCGCCCAGGCCTACAGCCGCCATCGCGCCCCGACCGACGTCAATCCGGATACCGGGGAGGAGATTGTGGAGGGCGGAGAACCCGAGGCCGGGGAGGCGGAGCCGCAGCCGCAACAGCCCGCACTCGCCTGACCCCGCACAGGGTCTGATACCCAGCACCACCCCCTAAAAGCCGGCCCCCACGCGCGTTCCTGCCCCGGACGACGTGGGGGTCGGTTTTTTAACCAGGGAGAGCGGGGCTTGCGGTGGGGTGGCGGTTCGACCGGGAGGGTCGATGACCTCCAAAAAAGCACTTCGACCCTCAGCAAAATCGGTCATCGACCGACGTGGGAGGTGGTGAGTGTGCCAGATTGGCGCGAAAGGACCGGTTTAGGGGGAGGTGAGTGTAGAAAAACACCACATAGGGACCGGTTTTTGGGGGTGTGAGTGTGCCAGAATGGCACACATGAACCGATTTCGGGGGGAGGTGAGTTCAAGGAAAATGGGTCGAGGACCGGTTTAGGGGGAGGTGAGTGACGAAAAAATGGGTCGAGGACCGGTTTTGGGGGGAGGTCAGCTGGGTGGGAGTCGGGGGTAGGAGCGGGGGTCGAGCTCGTCGCAAAATTGGACCGGAAAGGCCGACCGAGGGACGGGCGCGAGGCGAGAATGCAATGGTCGGCCTACTCATCTTTCTTGTTGTTTTTGGGTGGACGCTTGGAAAACGTCCTCAGATGGTCTGGAGTACCATGGTCGAGTTGGATTGAAATCCGTGGTGCCGGTACAGAGCTGGCGTCTGGACGTGCCCGAACGCTGGGTTCCGTCTGTAACGCTGATTTTTTGACTGCTGACTCAGTCTTGTTGTGTTTGGGCTTGTTTGTAGACTCTTTCTCGTTGGAGTTTGGTGTTGTCTTTTTCATTTCTTCTGACCTCCATCGCTGTCCTTCCTGATTTCGATCGATGGGCGCGGAACGTCTACTTCGGGACGAAGAAACGGGATTCTTGGACGTTGTTCACGCCCGGCGTTCGAATTTGCTGAGTTCGGATTTGGTTTCGATGGTTCTGGTTTGGATGGGGGTTGATTGTCTTTCGCCATTACTTGCCTCGTCTCATCTGGTGGAAGTTGGTCCAATTCGTGCAATCGGGATTCGGTTATGTGGGCTAAAACAGACGTTATCACAAACACACCTCCAAGTAAAAGACTTGTTCTGGCACGATGCAGCCATATGCCTCGTAGATTGTTCACTCGGTGATTTAGATCATTGCAATATGCATGAACGATTGTCATGCGATCACGAACTTCATCTTGTGCCAAGATATGTGCGTCTTCCGCAAATCCTTGCTCTTTAAAAGTGCTAGTGATTAGGTCGATCTGTCTTAAGTTCTCTTCGGCAGGTGTTCCATATGCGTAGGCATGGCCATACCATGCGCGAGCGGAGCAAAACGCGGTCCACACAAGTAGACATAGTGATAGGAGAACACAGGTTGAGGCTATGTGGAGGATCCAGTTTGAACGATTTAGTGGGAGGTTTAGAACGACAAATCCAAGTAGGCCAACCAACGGAATGATAACCGTCAACACTAATCCGATTCCTTTTTCAATGTGATCTCTGCGAGCCAGGTTTAGTGTTGTTGCTTGTTGGAAATATGAATCCAGCCAGGGTGAAGTGTCTAAGATACGTACTGGCCATTCGGTTTGAGGGGAAATTTCTGGAAATGGATTCCACCAGTTTTGAATTGGTTTCCAGGCGTTCATGAGTATGCTTCTTTTTGCTTTTTCGGTATCCGTTAAGTTGGTGGATTTCGTGGGGGCTGTCGAGTCAGTAGAGCCAGCAGCGTCAACAGCGTCAACAGCGTCAACAGCGTCAACAGCGTCAACAGCGTCAACAGCGTCAACAGCGTCAACAGAGTCAACAGAGTCAACAGAGTTAACCAGGTTTGTGGGGTTGGTAGGGTTTATGGAGTCAGCAGGGTTTGTAGGTTCAGTGGTATCCATAGAACGAGCAGTGTCAGTTGTTATCTTCATTTTTGTGTGCCCGGTATCTGGGTGTTTTGATAGTCGTTGGATTGTTTGTAGAAGGTTGGTTGATATCCGATTTGATTTAATTTAAGGGATGCTTTTGCTTGTTCTGTCAATTTTGTAAATTCGGCATCTCATCGCACATACTCATCACCCTCTCTCACTTTCTACCAATCTTTACATTCCCCCCACCACCCCCACCGCCTTCGCCCCCACATCCAGGATCGAGGCGCCGGCCGGGTAGGTGTTCACATCGAGCACCGTGCTGTGCTCCAGCGCGTCGATGCGGACGGAGGTCTCCTGCACATCTTTGGGGATGTAGGCATGGTAATCCGCGATGTGATCCAAAAAGCCCGTGACTTCGCCGCGTGCGAACACCGCGTTGAGGTGCTCGGCCGAGGCGAAGGGGCCGCCCAGCGCCGAGTTCTCGCCGGATAGCGGTGGGGCGGCGCGTTGGCCGCGGAGGTAGGCGGCAACTTCGTTTTCGCTGAGTGCGTTGGTGGCGAAGACGAGGAGTTGGCCGTGGCGGTAGATGGTGATGGGGAGCAGCGCGTGTTCGACGAGGGTGATGTCGGGGGCGTCGGTGCCGTCGCTCTGGCGCAGGGGGCGCTCTTTGAGGTTGATGAAGGGGCGTTCGCTGATGAGGGCGAGCATGCGGGTGTGCAGGGCTTCGAGCTTCTGGGGTTCGATGAACTGGATGATGGCCAGGGCGCGGAGCTCTTTGAGGGCGGTCATCAGGCCAAGACTATCTCTGGCGGGTTGGTCGCCGCGGTAGATAAAGAGGCCGGTCTGGCCGCTGAGGTTGTCGATGAGGTCTTCTTTGATGTCGAGGTTGTAGTCGGTGACTTCGCGCACCGACTCAAAGAGGGCGTCGAGGCGCTGGCGGTCCTCCTCGGTGAGTTCGTTGCGGCTGTAGTTCCAGAGGTCCTGCGGGTGCATGGAGGTGCGGGCGGCGAGGAGGGTCTCGTCGGTGGCGAAGTTGGACCAGGGGAGGGTGTGTGCGGCCAGGGAGATGGAGGGAGGCTCGGTCCCGTCGGGCGCGGGTTCGGCGTCGCCCATCCAGAGGCGCCAGCGCAGGATGTCGTTTTCGATGCTCAGGCCGATGCCGATGCCGGAGGTATGGGCAAAAAATTCGTCGAAGGACTCGGTGCCTTCTTCGGGGACGAAGCTGGACCACAGGGAGTTGTCGGCGAGCTCGGGGGCGGCGGGGAGAAAGAGCCCAAAGAGGCTGCTGGCGAGCACTTCGTTTTGGAAGTGTTGGAAGGGGCGGTGTTTGGAGAGGGGGGCGTCGCCGGGGCCTTTGAGGAAGTTCGCGAGGATAGTGGTGGGGATGGGCTCGGGGTTGGAGGGGGGCGCCTGGGCGGTGGAGGTGGCGCAGGCCGCCCCCTTGATGTGGGTCCAGGCGAAGGTGTCGCCGTAGGCGTGAATGAAGTGGTCGCCGACGCGCTCCTCGCGGTGGCGGGCGGAGGGGTCGGTGTCGAGGGCCGGTCCCACGGTTTCGGTCAGAAAGGCGTCGAATTTGGGGGCGTCGCTGACGGGGGCGCAGAGGATCGGGTTGCCTTTGATGACGCCGCCAAAGACTGCACCGTCGAGTTTGATGCCGCGGGCCGCCCAGGCTTGCGCGTCGCGAAGATCGAAGGAGGCTTTTTCGGCGAAGGAGGCGGTCAGTTCTTCGAGGCGGACCTGCTGGCGGCGTTGGGTGGGGACGTCGAGGGCCTCGGATTTGAGGGAGGCGTCGATGGCGAGCAGCGCGCCGCCGAGGTTGGGGACGGCGAAGGCGGCTTCGGTGTCGGCGGGGAAGTGCTTGGCGAGTTTAGCTGCACCATTTTTGGACGGGCAGCCGGAGTTGCAGCCGAAGGTGGTGAGGAGCGCGAGGGTCAGGAGCGGTGTGGTGAGGGCGCAATATGAGAGTCGTGGGTACGTCATAGGTCGGTTCGATCAGAAAAGTGGGTTTGCCACGCCGCGGGGAAATGAAACGTTTAAACCCGCATGGATCGTAGGTGGTGTCTGTCTCTCGGGGATTCTGGGTGACCGTGGGGCAGGCGCGGCCTGGGTCAGGCGCGGCCTGGCGGGCGGCGCAAGCGTGTTGGCGAGATGAAGCTGGCCCCCTCCCTTCGAGTTGCGTGGCGTTTGGGAGTTGAAACGAAGCGTAACGGGGGTGGGCTGACCCTGCAAGGGGGCGTGAGAGATGACCCGTGAGAGATGACCCGGGGTCAGTCTGGAGATGACCGTGGGTCGCCCGAGGTGCGCGAAAAATGGGGGTGAGAGGTGACCCAGGGTCATTATCAAAACGACCGAGGGTCGTCATCGAGAGGTGACCCAGGGTCAGTTCGGAGATGACCGTGGGTCACCCGAGGGGCGCGAAACGTGGGGGGGAGAGGTGACCCACGGTCGTTATAGAGGTGACCCACGGTCGTTATAGAGGTGACCCACGGTCGTTTTAACCGTGTCTAGATCGTGCGCGAATACTGCCGCGCCCCGGCGCTCAGATGGGCATCAAAAGGCATGCAAATATTGCGCAGGAGAAGACGCCCCCGCTCGGTGACGGTGAGCCCTTGTGCGTCGAGTTCGACCAGGCCGTCGTCGGCCATGGGCGCAAGCTCCTGGAGTTCGTTTTGGAAGTAGGTGGCGACGTCGACGCCGAGCTCCCGGGAGGCGTTCTGAAAATCGACGCGGGCCTGGCACATCAGGGCCATGATCCAGGCGCGGCGGATGCGGTCGTCATCGCTCAAGAGGTAGGCGCGGTGGATGGGGAAGTCCTCCTGGTAAACGCGCTCCAAATAGTCGAGCAGCTCCTTTGGGTTTTGCAGGTAGAGGCCGTCGATCTGGGAGATTGAGGACATGCCAAAGCCGTAGATATCGACGCCGGCCAGGGTGGAGTAGCCCTGGAAGTTGCGGCGCAGAGTGCCGGCCTGCCAGGCCCTGGCGAGCTCGTCGTCCAGGCGCGCGTAGTGGTCCATACCGATGTAGCGGTACCCCTCGGAGCTCAGGCGCTCGATGATGCGTTTTTGCATCGCGAGCTTCTCCTCGGGGCCGGGCAGCGTGTGGCGCTCGAGCAGCTTCTGGGCCGGTTTGATCCAGGGCACGTGCGCGTAGGTGTAGATGGCAAAACGGTCGGGCTGGAGGCTTAACACCTCGCTCAAGGTCTGATCAAAGGTCTCGGTGGTCTGGTAGGGCAGGCCGTAGATGAGGTCGACGTTGATCGACGTAAATCCTGCGTCGCGCAGCCACCCGACCACCCGTTCGGTCATCTCAAAGGGCTGAATGCGGTTGATGGCTTTTTGAACCTTTGCGTTGTTGTCCTGAACGCCGAGTGAGGCGCGGTTAAATCCGGCTTCTTTGAGCGCCTGGACCTGCTCCAGCGTGAGCCTGCGCGGGTCGACCTCGACGGCGACCTCGGCGTTGTCGGCCAGGGTAAAGTGGGTGCGGATGCGCTCGCCAAGCCAGCGAATCTGCTCGGAGGTGAGGTAGGTGGGGGTGCCGCCGCCGAAGTGAATCTGCACGACCTTTCGATCGGGGTGGATCCAGGCGGATTTGCGGCGCATCTCCTCATCGAGCGCAGCGAGGTAAGGCTCGGTCTGCGAGCTGTCTTTGCCGATCACCGTGGTGCAGCCGCAGTACCAGCAGAGCGTCTGGCAGAAGGGGATGTGGAAGTAGAGCGAGAGGGGCCGGGCCCGGGTGTTATTGTCTCGGATGGCCTGGTGCACCTGCTCCGGCGGCACGTCGTCGCGAAAATGCGGGGCCGTGGGGTAGGAGGTGTAGCGCGGCCCCGGGACGTCGTATTTTCGGATCAGCGGCAGGTCGACGTAAATGGGTTCTGTCATCGCAGACTCCTCGTTGATGCGTGCTCGACGCCGGCATGAGCGTCATGGCTGCGAGGGTTTGCAACGGGTGTGCCGTGTGGGGCGATGATGATGACGTCCCGGGGTGCAGGTGCGTTTCGTGCGGTGCTGGCGCGGGTTGCGGCGAGGTCGGAGCGCATGGAGAACACTCGCCGCGCGGGTGGCTTCGCGTCGCGCGCGACCACCCGTCATCTTTGGGGGGCGCATCCTTTGCGCCAATGCCCGGCGCGGTGCATCATTTGCACACTCAGACGCTCGCCGGCGCATCGACGCCGGGCGGGAGTCGGCGCATACTTGATGCCGGCGTCTGCATTCGCTAGAGCGCGAGGCGCCGGTAAACAGGCGTCAGCCGGCGTTCTCCGAGGCGGTTTTCCTTGAGGCAGATCATGAACCGACATGTTTTCGTACTGTGTGCAACGCTCCTGATGCTGTTAAGCGCCTGCGGTAACGGCGATGCCGAGCGGCGTCGCGGTGACTCGCCACAGCCCGGCACCTGCGAGCCGGCCTGTGAGACGGGCTTTAGTTGCGTCAACTCGGAGTGCTACGTCCAGGTGCGGCCGGAGGATTGCGGAGAGGACGAGGAGTTCGACCCGCGCCTGCGCGTCTGCCTGACGCCGCAGTGTGATGATGGCGTTCAGAATGGCGAGGAGGAGGGGGTGGACTGCGGCGGTGACTGCGAGGCCTGCGAGATCCCCGAGCTTTGCGGAAACGGGGAGATCGATGAGGGCGAAGCCTGCGATCACGGCGGCACCATTCAGTTGGCTTGCGCCTACGGAGAGAGCTCCTGCGAGGTTTGCAATGTGCGCTGCGAGCTGGTGCCAGGCCAGGTCACCGGGTTCTGCGGCGACGATCAGGTACAGGCCGGGGGCGGGGAAGAGTGCGATCACGGCGGATCGCCCCAGACGGCGTGCCCCGATGGCGAGGATGTCTGTCAGGTGTGCGCCGAAGACTGCACGCTGGTGGCGGGCGAAGCGAGCGGAAGCTGTGGCGATGGTGTGATCCAGGGTGAGGAAGAGTGCGACGGGGCGGCGCTCGGTGGAGCAAGCTGCCAGAGCCTGGATTTGCCCGAAGGGGAGCTCTCCTGCGCAGCGAATTGCACCTACGATACGGCCGCCTGTGTGGCTTCGGATGGCATTGAGGAGCTCGCGCTGGGTTACTCGCATACCTGCGCCCGGCGCGCCGACGGCAGTGTGTATTGCTGGGGACGTAACGATGATGGTCGCCTGGGAGACGGCGGCAGTAGCGATCGCGTGACTCCCACCGCGGTCGTTGGTCTGGACGACGCGGTGCAGATCAGCGCCGGCGGCTACCATACCTGCGCGATCCGCGAGAACGGCACGGTCGTGTGCTGGGGGGATAACGCCGACGGTCAGCTCGGTAATGGGACGGGCGTCGGCAGCCGGTTGCCCACGCCGGTACCGGGGTTGACCAACGTGACGGCCATTACGACGGGCACCTGGCATACCTGCGCGGTCACCGGCAGAGGCGCGGCCTACTGCTGGGGCCAAAACAACTACGGCCAGCTCGGTGATGGCCGGGCGGTGGGTTCGAGCTCACCGGTGCTCGTGTCGATCGGGTTGAGCGACGCGACCCGGATTGATGCCGCCAATTTTCATACGTGCGCGCGGCGCAACAACGGAGCGTTGGTGTGCTGGGGCCGAAACACCTATGGCGAATTGGGAGACCCGAACTTCACGCTCTCCTACTCCGAGGAAGCGCTTGTGCAGGTGCGCGGGCCCAATGGCACCGCCACGCTCTCGGGAGACTTCATCGGTCTGGGCAATGGCTTCACCTGCGCGCGCACAGATCAGGGGCAGGTGTACTGCTGGGGCATCAATGGCGAGGGCCAGCTGGGCACCGGCGTTGCCGGCACGTCGTATTACGCCGGGCTGGTCGGCACGGGCTTTGCGCAGTTGAGCGTGGGTGAGTTTCACGCCTGCGCCCGTGACAGCGCGGGTGCGGTGTCATGTTGGGGTCGCGGGAGTGAAGGCCGTCTGGGGCTCGGCAACATCGCGAACTACGATCAGCCCCAGACGCTCGTGATGCCTGCGGTGGAGCATGTGGAGGCCGGGGGAACCCATACCTGCGCGATTCTTCAAGACGGGAGAGTGATGTGCTGGGGGCGCAACTCTAACGGCCAGCTGGGCGATGGCACGTTGAACGATCGTCTGGTGCCGACCGAAGTTGGGTTTTAGCGGGCGCCCGCTCCGGACACAGGTGCAGGCGTGATGGTGGCAAGGCGCTTCGGGGGGAGGGGGCGTTCATGCGCATCAACAAAGGGGCAGGGCTGACCCAGGGTCGGATTTTGAGGTGACCCAGGGTCGGATTTTGAGGTGACCCCGGGTCGGTTTAGAAGTGACCCCGGGTCGGTTTAGAAGTGACCCAGGGTCGCATTTGAAATGACCCAGGGTCGGGTTTTGAGGTGACCCGGGGTCAGATTTGAAATGACCCCGGGTCGGTTTAGAAGTGACCCAGGGTCGCATTTGAAATGACCCAGGGTCGGGTTTTGAGGTGACCCCGCATTTTGAGGTGACCCAGGGTCGGTTTAGAAGTGACCCAGGGTCGCATTTGAAATGACCCAGGGTCGTCTGAAACGGTTCGATAAAAGGGGGGCGAAAGGCAGGTCAATGCGCCTGATAGGATACCCCGCGCGAGGCGTTCAGGGGTGCTCGCCCTCCGGCCACCGGGCCGGAATCACGCGCAGAGTGCCGTTGGCCTCGATCTCGAGGCGAGTGCTGCCGTGGGTGTCGGTGCGGAAGACGTCGATGTTGCGCGTCTCAAAGCGCTCGAGCACCTCAAGGTGGGGGTGACCAAAGGGGCTGGGGCGGCCGGCGGAGACCAGCGCGATGGTCGGCTGCAAGAGCTCGAGAAGTTCAGGCGACGACGAGGTTCGCGAGCCATGGTGACCAGCCTTGTAGACGGCTGCCGGCGTAGGAATGTGGTGGGCCTGGGTGAGCAGCCAGCGCTCTCCGGCCTCTTCCAGGTCGCCTGTGAGCGCGATGGCCACGCCGGCGTAGTTCACGACGACCACCACGCTGCGGTCGTTCTCCGAGGGCAGCGAGTCGGGTGGCGTGAGCAGGGTGAGACGCGCGCCGCCGGCGCTCAAGGTGAGTCGCTCAGGTAGACGGGGAACGTGGGCGCCCAGGGCCCGGGCTTTGAGCGCCGTCTGGTAGGTGCGGGCGTGGGCGGGGTTGTTGCGCGCCAGAAAGACGCGGGGCGCAAAGGGGCGCAGGAGCGCGTCGAGGCCGCCGTAGTGGTCGAGGTCGGCGTGGGTGAGCAGCAGCACATCAAGGCGCCGGATGCCGAGTTTTCGCAGGTAGGGCGCGACCTTTCGCAGTCCCGGATCCTGGCCGGAGAGGCTGCCGCCGGCGTCGATGAGCATGGTCGTGCCATCGGGAAACTCCAGGAGCGTGGCGTCGCCCTGGCCCACGTCGATCATATGCACCTTGAGGGGGGCTTCGTCGCGCCGGAGCGTGTCGCTGAGCGCGCCGGGGACAAGGCCCAGCCCCCAGATCAAGAGCGCGATGAAGCAGGGGCGAAGTCGCAATCCGCCGCGCACCGCCAGCCAGCAGGCCACCCACATCGCCGCCCACTCAAAACGCTCCGGGTACCCCAGGCGCAGCTCGTTGAGCGGCCAGTACGCCACCACGTCGAGAAGCTCATATAGCTGGATGAAGAGACCGGCGCCCCACCTCAGGAGCACGCCGGCCAGCCAGGGCCACAGACCGGTGAGCAGCGCGCCGGCGACCATCAGCGGAAAGATCAGTGGGCCCACCACCGGGATCACCACCAGGTTGGTCCAGAAGCCACTGACCGGAAGCTCCCCGCTCATCGCGATGAGCGGGGGCAGTGTCGCCACCGAGGCCGCCGTCGACACGCCGACAAAAAGTCCCACCGCACGCCGACGCCGCACCCACACGCTCTCGCGCTGACCCATGGACGCCTGGGGCCGCAACCACGCCGGGCGTCCCTGATGAAAGAGCAGAATCCCGGCCGTGGCCGACATCGAGAGCTGAAAGCCGATCTCAAACAGCAGTCGCGGCGCCCCCCACAAAAGCAGCGTCCCCACCATCCACAACACCGACGTCGCCTTCACTCGCCGCGTGATAAGAAGCGAGAGGCTGGCCAGCGCCGCCATCAGAAACGCGCGCTGCGCTGAGACCGGCGCGCCGATCGCCACCAGATAGCCCAGCAGCAGAAGCAACGAGGGCAACACCAGCAAACGTCGCCTGGGCACGTAGCAATACAGGCGCGGCAGGCGATCAAAGAGCAGGCGCAACCCCAGCGCGATCAACGCGGCGATCACCCCGAAGTGCAGCCCGGAGATCGCCAGGACGTGGCTTGTGGAGGTCATATCGAAAGGTTCGCGAAACTCCGGGCGGATCAGCCCCCGGCTGGCGGTGAGCATCGCCCAGGTCACCGCCAGACCGTCGCCGTCGAGGTGCTGCGCGATGCGCCGCTCCAGATCCAGGCGCTGGCCGGTAAGCCAACGCTGAAGCCTCAACGACACGCCGGGGGAGTGCGCGACATGCACCTCCGGACGCTCGCGTAACGTGGCCGTAGCCAGGTAGCCGCGCGCCTCCATCAGCTCGCGGGCCGAGCTCTGCCAGGGAGTGGTTCGCGGCACAAAGCGCGAAAGCCGCGCCCACGCCCGCACCTCGTCGCCCGGCATCGGAAGTACGTCACACGCGCGGCCCTGGTCGGTCCCGTAAAAGAGGCGCAGCAATGGTCTGCGCCCATCCATCACCGCGTTGAGCTCGGGCTCATCGCTCCCCAGGAGGCTCGCATCGTAGCTGTACCCCTCGCCCATCGGCACCGGGCCGGCCTCAATGCGCACGTGCACCTCCAACTCGCGCCGCTCCTCCCCGAGCGCGGCGCGAAGGTCGCTCTCGGTCTCCCAGCTGTGTCGATCCCGCGCGCTTATCCCCAGGACCACCGCGCCCGAGAGGGCCGCCACCGCCACCGCGAGGCTCCACCGCCGACGCGGACCCTGGCGACGACCTGCCCCGGTCCCGAGGGCCAACATCCCCAGGAGCCCTGCGACCGCCAGCAGAAGCAGCGCTGCGCCCACGCTCACCATCGCCGGTGGACCCGCGATGCCCACACACCAGCTCAGCGCACTCGCCCCGCCGAAGGACGCCAGCGCCACGGGTACTCCCTGCGCCTCACCGCTACTATATGCCTCCCCTCGACCCCTCAATGCACCCTCGCCAGATCACCCGTTGACAGGCCCAAATCTCCTCTGATACCGGCCGCCTTCACATCCCACCCCGATCTGTTGTCGTGTCATTTTCGTCAGGCTTGCGCGATCACCGCCAATTCTGCCGGGATTCTTTCCCACAACCTTAAGTTTTCCACCGCTTCAGGGGGAGTTTCCCACAGCCTTCCCCCTACTTTTCCACAGGGTTGTGGTTAACCGACGGTCGACCTGTGTGTCGATGTAGGTGTGGATTGTTTTGGTGTGCATGTGCCTGAATTTATTGGGTTTTATTCCGTTATCGCGCGATGGGGTGAAGGCGTGTTTTCGTCCAGAAAGGGCGATCACAAGGCTTCCACAGCGATCTGTGAAAAACCCTGTGGAAAAAAATGGGGAAAAGTCTGGCGATCGCCCGAGGTCTCTGAAAACGCATGCGGTGCAGGTGATTGTAGAGGTGGGTTGGGCATGCATGTGGCGACCCGGGGTCGCTGTTCTGATCGACCCACGGTCACCATTTCGACGACCCACGGTCACCTTTTCGGCGACCCACGGTCACCTTTTCGCGGTCACCTTTTCGGCGACCCACGGTCACCTTTTCGCGGTCAACTTTTTGGCGACCCAGGGTCACCTTTTGGGCGACCCAGGGTCACCTTTTGGGCGACCCAGGGTCACCTTTTGGGCGACCCAGGGTCACCTTTTGGGCGACCCAGGGTCACCTTTTGGGCGACCCAGGGTCACCTTTTGGGCGACCCAGGGTCACCTTTTGGCCGACCCAGGGTCACCTTTTGGGCGACCCAGGGTCATCTTTTCACCGACCCACGGTCACCGTTTCGACGACCCACGGTCACCATTTCGCGGTCAACTTTTGGGCGACCCACGGTCACCTTTCTATCGACCCAGGGTCATCTTTTCACCGACCCACGGTCACCGTTTCGACGACCCACGGTCACCATTTCGCGGTCACCTGCTTCCGCTGCAAATCACCGCCCCACAACCGCCGTCTCCTTCGCGCAACACTCCCCACACCAGCATGCCTCGCCCACGTCCTGAGCGTGCGCGTTGCGCCGGCAGGAATACCCCCCCGCGATCGGCCTGTTGTTGCGGCACAGGAGGTCGGGGCCGACGGTGAGTCACACAGCGACGCTCGCGGGCGTTGGCGTGCTGGCCATAGTCTGCTATGCCATGCACCGATCATCGGACTGACAAAGTGCCACTTACGACGCCGTGAGCCAACATTGACGCCATGTATGCTACATCGAGAGCACCCTGAGCTGCGTTGCAAATCCTCGACGATGCTAAAGCATCGCCTGCGGTTTGTGCCTTGCCCAGGTCACTCTCGAAATCGCCTCCAAAGGCGTCACCATTGTCTCACGGCGTTCTAAAAGCAGCGCGCGCGCAGCGGAACCACATTCCTATGAAGAAGCTACTGACATCGCTATTCGGGTCGGCCAACGAGCGTTACATCAAAGATGCTCGTGCGAAGGTCGCGCAGATCAACAACCTCGAGGCCAAATACGAGGCCATGAGCGAGGAGGAGCTCAAGGGCCAGACCGGCGTCTTACGCCAGCGTCTGGAGCAGGGCGCCTCGCTCGACGATCTGCTCTTTGACTCCTTTGCCGTGACCCGCGAGGCCGGCAAGCGCGCCCTGGGCATGCGCCACTACGACGTGCAGATGATCGGCGCGATGGTCATGCACGAGGGCAAGATCGCCGAGATGAAGACCGGTGAGGGTAAGACCCTGGTCGCCACGCTCGCGCTCTACCTCAACGCGCTCGAGGGCAAGGGCGCCCACCTGATCACGGTCAACGATTACCTGGCTCAGCGTGACGCGGCCTGGATGGGCAAGCTCTACAGCTACATGGGGATGAGCGTCGGCACGATCATCAGCGATATGAGCGACGCCGCCCGCAAGCGCGCTTATGCCGCCGACATCACCTACGGCACGAACAACGAGTTTGGCTTCGACTACCTGCGCGACAACATGAAGTTCCGCCTGGAAGATTACGTCCAGCGCCCACTTCGTTTCGCGATCGTCGATGAGGTCGACTCCATTCTCATCGATGAGGCCCGTACCCCGCTGATCATCAGCGGTAAGGCCAACATGTCGACCGAGATGTATTTTGAGATCAACAAGATCGTGCCCTACCTCAAGCGCGATGAGGACTACCTGGTCGACGAGGAGCACCGCAGCGCCACGCTCACCGACAGCGGCGTGGAGAAGGTCGAGGAGCGGCTGGGGATCGACAACCTTTACGACCCGGTGCACATCGAGACGGTCCACCACGTCAACAAGGCCCTCCAGGCGCACACCCTTTATAAGAAGGGCGAGCAGTACATTGTGGAGGATGGCGAGGTGAAGATCGTCGATGAGTTCACCGGCCGTAAGATGGAGGGGCGCCGCTGGTCCGATGGTCTGCACCAGGCCGTCGAGGCCAAAGAAGGCGTCGAGATCAAAGACGAGAACCAGACGCTCGCTACGGTCACCTTCCAGAACTACTTCCGCATGTACGACAAGCTCTCCGGCATGACCGGTACCGCGGAGACCGAGGCCGAAGAGTTCCACGAGATCTACAAGCTCGACTGCGTGGTAATCCCCACCAACCGGCCGATCCAGCGTATCGACCAGGAAGACGTCATCTACCGTAGCTATCGCGAGAAGTTTAACGCGATCGTCGAGCAGATCGTCGAGTGCAACAAGCGCGACCAGCCGGTGCTCGTCGGTACGACCTCGGTCGAGAAGAGTGAGGCGCTCAGCCAGGTGCTCAATCGCAAGGGCATCAAGCACGAGGTGCTCAACGCGAAGTACCACGAGCGTGAGGCCGAGATCGTCGCCCAGGCCGGCCGCAAGGGCCGCGTGACCATCGCCACCAACATGGCCGGTCGTGGTACCGACATTCTGCTCGGCGGCAACCCCGAGGCCATGGCTGATGATCTGGTCGGTGAGCCGGATGTGCCTGAATTTACTCCGGAAAACGAGCGTGAGCAGTACTTCAGCGAGGAGTACAAGGCGGCGCTCAACCGCTTCAAAGAGCAGTGCGCCAAAGAGAAGCAGGAGGTCCTCGACAACGGCGGCCTCTTCATCATCGGCACCGAGCGCCACGAATCTCGCCGCATCGATAACCAGTTGCGCGGTCGCGCGGGGCGTCAGGGCGACCCGGGGGAGAGCCGCTTCTTCCTCTCGCTCGACGATGACCTGCTGCGTCTCTTCGGCGCCGAGCGCATCGGCAAGATCATGGACACCCTCAAGATGGAAGAGGGCGTGCCGATCGAGCACCGCATGGTCACCCGCAGCATCGAGAACGCGCAGAAGAAGGTCGAGGGTCGTAACTTCGACATCCGCAAGAACGTGCTCGAGTACGATGACGTCATGGATACCCAGCGTAAGACCATCTACACGATGCGTCGCAACGTGCTGCAGGGCCATGACGAAGACGGCCGCGGGTTGTTGTCGATGTCGCTCGACCTCTTTGAAGAGGTCGCGCTGAGCACTATCGACACCTATGCCTCACGCCAGGTCCGCCACGATGACTGGGATCTGGCCGGGCTCTCAATGGCCATTGAGCAGGTCTTCGACCTGGAGATCTCCTTTGATGACATCACCGGCCGCGACGCCATTGAGGCGCGGGTCTGGTCGCGCATCGAAGAGATGATCAGCAAGAAGGAGGCGATGCTCGACGAGGTCGCCGCCAAGGTCAACGAGCGCCGCGCCCAGCAGCGCGAGCAGCAGTCGGCTGCTGCGGCCGCCGACGGCGCCGACTGGGACGAGCCGGAGGTCGAGGAAGTCACCGGTCGACAGCTCTTTGAAGAGCAGATTCAGAACCGCTACCTGCGTGCGATCGACCGCTACTGGCGTCAGCACCTTCAGGCCATGGAGCAGCTTCGCGACGGCATCGGCATGCGCGGCTACGCGCAGAAAGATCCGAAGCAGGAGTACAAGAAGGAGGGTTACAACCTCTTTGTGGACCTGATGATGAACATCAAGACCAACGTGGTCGAGTTCGTCTCGAAGTTCGAGGTGGAGCAGCCCGAATCACTGCAGCAGCGCCAGGCGCCGGCGCCGCAGGTGCCCGGCAAGATCGTCTTCAACCGCCCCGGTGTCAGCGCCGAGTCCGAAGACGACAACAGCACCGTTAAGCGCGAGCTGCCCCAGGTCGGCCGAAATGATCCCTGCCCCTGTGGCAGCGGCAAGAAGTACAAGTCGTGCTGCATGCGCAAAGAGGCCGCGGCCAGCTAAGCAACACCGACACACTCGCCGGCGGCCCGAAAGGGCCGCCGGTTTTTTTTGGACGTCGTAAGCCTCGTTGCTGTCGGGTCTGCTGCATCGAGAGCACCGCGGGCTGCGTTGCAAAGCCTCGACGATGCTAAAGCATCGCCTGCGTTTTGCGCCTTGCCGGCGGCACTCTCGATATCGCATCTCCCGACATCAACATCTGCTCACGACGTCAGATCGATGGCACCACGCGTACTATGTCTATGAGGTCGGCATGATGAAGGTTTTCGCCCGCGGCATCGCCTTTGATGGCAAGCACGGGGTCTATGAAGAGGAGCGCCGCGACGGCCGTCACTTTGAGGTCGATGTCGAGGTCACCCTGAGCGATGCCTCCTCGGCCGACTCCGACGAACTCGACGAGACCCTGGACTACCGTCACCTGGCCGAGATCGTGGTGGAAGTTGCGCAGGGCCCCAGCCGTTTTCTTGTCGAGAAATTGGCCGGCGAGGTCTTGAGGTTGGTCCTGGAGCGCCACGGGCAGGTCGAGGAGGTCTGCGTGGAGGTGCGCAAGATCGCCCCCGATGTCGCCGGCAGCCCGCAGTGGGTGGGCGCGCGGCTGACGCGCCGTCGCTCAGGTTGACCCACTCCTTTTCGTCCCTCTCTCCGAGGTCTTTGCACGATGTTCCTTGAGCGTTCCGGTCTGCATATCTTCACCTGGCGCAACATCGAGGTGTCTGTCTCGTTGTGGTACGGCCTGATCATGGCCATGATCGTCTTCTTCCCCGCGCTGAGCGGGGGCTCGATGTTGGCGGGGCTGATCTGGGTGGTGGCGGTGACGATCTCGTTGCTGGTGCACGAGTTTGGCCACGCGCTTGTGGCGCAGCGTTACGGGCTGGGCCCCAGCGTGCTTCTGCACGGGTTCGGTGGCCTGTGCATGATGGAGCGCGAGGCCGACACCGACGGGGAAGACGCGCGGGTGGTGTTCGCCGGGCCGGCCGCCGGCCTGATCTTCGGGGGGCTGGTCTACCTCTTTGCCACCTTCGCGCCGCAGATCGCCTACGCCTCGACCTGGAGCGCGACCTTTGTGGGGGCGCTGATCTTTGTGAACATCGCCTGGAGCCTGGTGAACCTGCTCATCCCCATGTGGCCGCTCGACGGCGGGCAGCTCTTTCACCTGATCCTGCGCCGCTTTAAAGACGAGGAGAGCGCGCGACGCATCACGCTTAACGTGAGCATTTTTGTGGCGATCCCGGCGGCGATCGTGGGCTTTTTGATCTTCCGCAGCTTCCTCATTGCGCTCTTCGCGGTGATGGTGGTGATGAGCTGCATGAGCATGCTGCAGACCGGGCAGTCGCTGGTGGGGCGCCGCAGCGGGCGAAGCCTGGCGACCGCGTCCGACTTTCATCAGGAGCTTCTGGCACAGGCCGAGGCGGCGCTCGCCGATGAGGACTGGCGGGAGGCCTACCGGGTCTGCCATCAGATGCGCGCTTCGGGGCAGATGCCCGAGAAGATGCTCATGCGCGTGTGGACCATCCTGGGGTTGAGCGCCACCGAGATGGGGGAGTACGACGAGGCGATCGACTACCTGCGCCGCGCCCCGCAGTCCGCCGAGGTGGCGATCGCGCTGGAGCGTTGCCAGCGTGAAGTCGCCTGAAACGTCTTTGAAATCAATATGTTAGGGCGGTGTCGCCGGCGCGAACTTCGCGCCGGCTTTTTTGTGCTCAGAGGAAGCGGCGCACCGTCTCCAGGAGCGTCTTCTCCTGGAAGTCGAGCTTGACCAGGTAGCCGTTGGCGCCCAGGCGCATGGCGCGCTCCTTGTCGGCGGGCTCACCCAGGGTGGTGAGGATGACGACCGGGAGGCGAGCGTGGTCTTCGGAGGCGCGGATACGCTGGAGGAGCTGCAGGCCGTCCATCGTGGGCATCTGAATGTCGGTGAGCACCAGATCGACGCGGTGGCGGCCCAGCATCTCCAGGCCGTAGTGACCGTCGTCGGCCTCCAGCACCCGGTAGCCCTCGCCGCGCAAAATGGAGGTGACAAGCGTGCGGGTGACCTCGCTGTCTTCGACCACCAGGATGGTGCGGATGTCCAGCGCGCGGGTGCCCTGCACGGCGGTAAAGGAGCGCTGGCGACGGGGTTGTTCGAGATCGAAGCGCGAGTCGTGCTCGCTGCGCTCCATCAGGTCGACGACGTTGAGCAGAGGCACCACGTCGCCGGAGTCGGTCAGCGCGACGCCGCGGCAGAGCCTCACACCGGCCAAGAAGTCGCCCAGGGGGCGGCTGATCGCCTCACGCTCGCCAAGGACGCGGTCGATCCACACGGTGACGCGTCGCGCGCCCTTGCGCACGAGCAGCACGCTGAAGCGCTCCGGGGGGTGTCCGCGCTCCGCCAGACCCAGCGGCGAGGTCCAGTCCAGGAGCGGGATCAGGCGCTCGCCGACCGGTACACAGACCGCGCCGTGGACGCGACGAAGATCGTCGCGGCTCACGTCGATGACGCGCTCGACGTCTTTGGCGGTCAGCGCGAACTGACGCTCCCCCAGGGTGAAGACGAGCACGGAGTTGACCGCCGTGGTCACGGGCAGGTGCAGGGTGAAGGTGGTGCCGCGGCCGACCTCACTCTCGATCTCGATAAACCCGCCCACGCGCGAGATCTGGCGGCGCACCACGTCCATGCCGATGCCGCGTCCGCTGACGTCGTTGACGGAGTCGCGGGTGGAGAAGCCGTTTTCAAAGATCAGCGCGATCGCCTCCTGATCGGAGAGGCGAGCTGCCGATTCGGCGGTGTGCATCCCGCGCTCAATGGCTTTTTTGCGGATGATCTGCGGATCGATGCCGCGCCCGTCGTCGGAGAGCACCACGCGGATGGAGTCGCCGACGTATTCGGCGCTCAGCTCAATCTCGGCCTCGGGCTCTTTGCCGGCGGCCTGGCGCTCCGCGGGGGGTTCCAGGCCGTGGTCGACCGCGTTGCGCACCAGGTGAAGGAGGGGCTCGGAGAGGGCGGAGAGAATGGCGCGGTCGACCTCGACGTGGCCAAAGGTGTCGACCAGGCGCACGCGTTTGCCCTGGGATTGCGCCAGATCGCGGACCGCGCGCGGGTAGTGGCTCAAGACCTGGGCCAGAGGCACGTGGCGCATGTAGCGGGTCTGGTCGTCGATCTGCGAGGCGCGCACGTTGACCTGGTAGCTCTCTTCGCGCAGGGCCGTCTCGCAGGCGTCGAGGCGGTGGTTGAGGTTGCGCAGCGCCATGGTGTGACTTTTCGGGAGCTGGCCTTCGAGCTGCGAGAGCATCGCGCGCAGATCCTGGCGGATGCCGTGCAGCTCGCCTAAGCGATAGCCCACGCGCCGGCTCATCAACAACGCCTCACCGGCGAGCTCGCCGAGGCGCTCGAGTTTCTCGACGTCGACGCGCAGGTTGGTGGTGGTCTGAATGCGCAGCGCGCCCGACTCCAGCTCGCGCTCGTTGCCGGCGCCGATGCGCGCGCGGGTGGGCTGGGGCGACGACGCCACAGGCGGCGCGGAGGGCGCAGCAGGCGTG
>NZ_VOSL01000021.1 GCF_007997005.1 Lujinxingia vulgaris
TGGATGGGGGCATCGACGCTTTCGTGGCCGTGGACGCCGGCGCGGCGCATACCTGTGCGGTGACTCAAGAAAACGCCAATGGGTGGTGTTGGGGCAATGCGGCCAATGGGCGGTTGGATGGCGACTCTGCCGGCGACAACACGCCCCGAATGGTAGGTAGTGCCGTTTCGAACTCGACCTTTGAAACATTATCAATGACGGCTGGCGGCGCGCATTCATGCGCGATCGTCGATCGAGGAACCGAGGACTTTCCTTATTGCTGGGGCAGCACCATCTACGGTCAACTCGGCCATTCAAGTGCCTCCGACGTCAGCTTTGTCTCCAACCTCCCCAACGTCCAGCACATCTCCGCCGGCACCGACCACACCTGCGCTATCGCCGACGGGGCGGCGTATTGCTGGGGCCAGAATGTTTGGGATCAGCTGGGTCACAGCGAAAGTACCACCACGGCACCCACCGCAGTCAGCGGTTCAGCCACGGGTTGGACGTCGGTTGCTGCAGGCGCGACCCATAGCTGTGGCATCGCCGACAGCACGCTTTATTGCTGGGGCTCCAACCTGGTGGGCCAGCTGGGTCGCTCAGGCAGCGGCGACGCCACCCCCACCCCGGTCGACTGGGCGTTTGCGCGCTGAGCAAGCTCGCTGAGCACTCGCCGCACCTTGAAACGCCGAGGTGCAGCGAGTGCCTTCAGAGCCGCAACACCCTTGAACGAACCCTGACCTTAGCTCGCCGCCCCCTTCGCTCACAATCTCGACGCCCAGATCCGCGGCTCAGCCCCCTTACCTCCCCTTCTCGACACCCGAGTCTCCCAGCTCAGTCCCCTTAGCTGGCGTTCTCGACGCCCAGATCCGCGGCTCAGCCCCCTTACCTCCCCTTCTCGACACCCGAGTCTCCCAGCTCAGTCCCCTTAGCTGGCGTTCTCGACACCCGAGTCCCACCGCTCAGCCCCCTTACCTCCCCTTCTCGACACCCAGATCCACAACTCGGCGCGCTTAGCTCTCGATCTCGACACCCGAGTCCCACCGCTCAGCCTCCTTACCTCTCGATCTCGATACCCAGTACCGCAACTCAGCCCCCTTACCTCTCGATCTCGACGCCCAGATCCGCAACTCAGCGCCGCCCGCACCCCACCAGCCGCCCACACAAACCTCCCCACCCCGCAAACCCNGGGCGGCGAGCCGTGGGAGTTGGAGGGGTGTGGCGAGTCGATCGTGCTGACGCTTGCGGAGCTTGACCAGGAGGGCAGCTGGACGTTGAGCGTCGAGGCGGAGTTTGAGGAGCAGATCGAGAGCGCCTCGCTCACCTTCGAGGTGCTGCATGCCTTTGAGGCGGGGCTTGAGGGCTATGAGGCAGGCGACACCATCGCGTTTAGCTACCCGCCCGAGCTTGAGAGCTTTTGCTCGCGCGACGGGGCCTGCGAGGTCACGCACCGCTGCGAAGATGAGACGGGCGCGGATCTGAGCTGCGAGGCGCTGGCGCTTCCCGATGATGCCGCCGAAGTCACGATCATTTTGAGCGCCTGCGCCACCGACACCAACGTCGAGCATTGCCTGGAAGAGCAGCGCTACACCTTTGTGTACGAAGCTCCCACCTGGGTGGAGGTGAGCGCCGGGGCGAACCATAGCTGCGGGATTCTGGACGACGGCTCGTTGTGGTGCTGGGGCAGCAATAGTAGCGGCGAGCTGGGCGTGGGGGATAGCGACCAGCGTGATGTGCCGACGCGGGTAGGTGACGCGCTCTGGCAGACGGTCGCCGCCGGCGGGCAGCATACCTGCGGGGTGCAGGTGGATGGGAGTTTGTGGTGTTGGGGGCGTAATAATGAGACACAAGTCGAATCAGCCGCCGGAAGTGCCACAAACTATGAGACGCCTCATCAAGTAGGCACGGACACGAACTGGCTCATTGTGGCGACGGGTATCGAGCATACGTGCGCCGTAACCACGACTAATTCTCTGCAATGTTGGGGAGAGAATAGCGATCAACAACTCGGCCCCGGCCCCACCTCCGAGGGGCGCGTGCAGGTCACGCTGGATGGGGGCATCGACGCTTTCGTGGCCGTGGACGCCGGCGCGGCGCATACCTGTGCGGTGACTCAAGAAAACGCCAATGGGTGGTGTTGGGGCAATGCGGCCAATGGGCGGTTGGATGGCGACTCTGCCGGCGACAACACGCCCCGAATGGTAGGTAGTGCCGTTTCGAACTCGACCTTTGAAACATTATCAATGACGGCTGGCGGCGCGCATTCATGCGCGATCGTCGATCGAGGAACCGAGGACTTTCCTTATTGCTGGGGCAGCACCATCTACGGTCAACTCGGCCATTCAAGTGCCTCCGACGTCAGCTTTGTCTCCAACCTCCCCAACGTCCAGCACATCTCCGCCGGCACCGACCACACCTGCGCTATCGCCGACGGGGCGGCGTATTGCTGGGGCCAGAATGTTTGGGATCAGCTGGGTCACAGCGAAAGTACCACCACGGCACCCACCGCAGTCAGCGGTTCAGCCACGGGTTGGACGTCGGTTGCTGCAGGCGCGACCCATAGCTGTGGCATCGCCGACAGCACGCTTTATTGCTGGGGCTCCAACCTGGTGGGCCAGCTGGGTCGCTCAGGCAGCGGCGACGCCACCCCCACCCCGGTCGACTGGGCGTTTGCGCGCTGAGCAAGCTCGCTGAGCACTCGCCGCACCTTGAAACGCCGAGGTGCAGCGAGTGCCTTCAGAGCCGCAACACCCTTGAACGAACCCTGACCTTAGCTCGCCGCCCCCTTCGCTCACAATCTCGACGCCCAGATCCGCGGCTCAGCCCCCTTACCTCCCCTTCTCGACACCCGAGTCTCCCAGCTCAGTCCCCTTAGCTGGCGTTCTCGACGCCCAGATCCGCGGCTCAGCCCCCTTACCTCCCCTTCTCGACACCCGAGTCTCCCAGCTCAGTCCCCTTAGCTGGCGTTCTCGACACCCGAGTCCCACCGCTCAGCCCCCTTACCTCCCCTTCTCGACACCCAGATCCACAACTCGGCGCGCTTAGCTCTCGATCTCGACACCCGAGTCCCACCGCTCAGCCTCCTTACCTCTCGATCTCGATACCCAGTACCGCAACTCAGCCCCCTTACCTCTCGATCTCGACGCCCAGATCCGCAACTCAGCGCCGCCCGCACCCCACCAGCCGCCCACACAAACCTCCCCACCCCGCAAACCCCGGCGCCCCACAACCACCCAACCACACAACCACACAACCACAAAACGCGCCCCACCAGCCGCCCTCACAAACCTCCCCACCCCGCAAACCCGATCTTGACCGACGCTGTGCTCCATGCGACGTAAGAGTCGCTTTCCACACACGTGTACCCCTTTTATGGAGATTTCCATGGGCCTGAAAGAACGCCGTGCGACCAAAGAGTTTCAAGAGAACCATTTTCCGGCACTTGTCGAACGCATCCACGCAGCCTATGGCGGCGAGCCAGTGTTGGAGGTGGATTGGAGCTCGATCGCTGTGGACGGTATGGCGCATATGTATGAGACGGCGTTCACGAAAGTCTACTTTGAGACTCTGATCCAGGCCTTCGAGGCCGTCGGCATCGATGAGATGGGAAAAGAAGCGCTGCAAGAAGGCGTTGAAAAAGTCGTGATCACCAACACCGACGCGTATGCGAACCACCGGGGTTTTTCGTTTAACGAGGGTGTCCTTACGCTCGATCACAAACCCACCTACAACATCGATAACGTGCAAGAGCGGGTCAAAGCGCTGACCACCCTGCTCGAAAACAACCTGTGAGCGCCACGGGATTGGATGCGCTGGTCGGCTCCGAGATCACGCTGCACCTGCGCGGGGGACAGCAGCTTCGGGGCCTGCTTCGGAAGGCCGGCGCCGAGGCGCTTGTGCTGGAGGGGCATACCCTCTCGGTGGTGCGCCGCGAAGCTGTCGACGCCTGGGTGACCGAGGCCACGGCCGAAGCCCGCGCGCTGTTGCTCGATCTCCACAACGACGATCCCGACGCGCCCGTTCCCACGCGCTTGCAGCTCAAGCGCCGCGCCTCTGCGCTCTCCCCATCGGTCGACGTGACCTGGGAAGCCTGGGATAACGACGCCGCCCGGGTCAGCCTGGGCCTGCTTCTGAACTCGCTCAGCGAGGCCCTTGCGTATGTGCGCAACACCTACGGCTCCGAAGCGCTGGCCCCGCTTCGCGCCGTGCGCGTCGATGCTCCCGCCCCTCCCGGAGCCAGCCGCAGCGACGGCACCTTTGTCATCGGCGCCGAGCCCACCCGAGGCCCCCTGGGGCGACCGAATAAAGACGCGTTGGTCCACGCCCTGGAGCGCGATCTTTAGGCGCACCACCTTCAGATTGGAGATCCCATGAACCTCTCCCTCATCATCGATCTCCACAAACCCCACCCTCGCCAGGGCCCCGGCTCCCGCGCCGACACCCTGCGCGCCATCGAGCTCGCCGGCCTTCGCGACCGACGTGACCTGAAGATCGCCGACCTGGGGTGTGGCACCGGCGCCTCCGCCCTGGTGCTGGCCGAGACCCTCGACGCCCACATCACCGCCGTCGATCTCTTTGGCGACTTCCTCGACGAGCTCACGCGTCGCGCGACCGACCACAACCTCGACGCGCGCATCACCCCGCTCGAAGCGTCGATCGACGCGCTCCCCTTTGCGCCGGAATCCCTCGACGTCATCTGGTCCGAAGGTGCCATCTACAACCTGGGCTTTGAGGCCGGGCTGAAGGCCTGGCGCCCCTTCCTCAAACCGGGCGGCATCCTGGCCGTCTCCGAGATCACCTGGCTCACTGGCGAGTCCCCCGAGACGACGCCCGGGGAGGCCGGCCCGCGCCCGGCCGAGCTGCAACGCTACTGGGACGAAGCCTACCCCGAAGTCGACGTTGCCGCGGCCAAGATCGCCCGCCTCGAAACCCACGGGTTTTCGCCCATCGGCTACTTTCCCCTCCCCCCCTCAAGCTGGCTTGACGCCTACTACGCCCCGCTGCGCGCCGACTTCGACGCCTTTCTTGAGCGTCATCATCACTCCGACGACGCCCGGGCCTGCGTCGCCGAGCATCAGCGCGAGATCGAGCTCTACGAGCGGTTTCAGGCGTACTACAGCTACGGGTTCTATATCGCGCGGAAGGTGTGAGTTTTTTCGGCAGCCCCCCCGACCCGACCGCATCCAGGACGACGCCGCCAGCGTCGTCCTGGGGCGCTCGGCACCTCGCGCGCCCCCAAACCCGACCGCATCCAGGGCGGCGTCTGGCAAGGAGGCTGGGATGAAGCTGTAGCAGCGCTACTGCGAATCCCAGACGACACCGCCAGCGTCGTCCTGGGGCGGTCGGCACACTTGATCCCCTGGCAACAAACCGTTACAAACCTTTTAGCGGCGCAATGTTACAAGCCTCTCACCAACCTCCGGCGCACCTCCCGCGCCCTGTTCCAACCTTCCCGCAACAACCCGGGGCTCTCTGACGTCGATCCTGGCCCCCCCTGCCGTAGCCCCTCTCCCTCCCTCACCTCCTCGATTCACCCCGGCCTCGACTTATGCCCTCGACCGCCCTCTCCTCCCTCGCCCACGCCCCCACCATCGAGGGCGTTCGCCTCCATAAAGTCATCGGGCGCGGCGCCGAGTCGGTGGTCATTCTGGCCAGCCGCGGCGTCGACTCCGTGGCGGTGAAAACCTCCCGCGAACCCGGCCAGCATCTTTCGGACAACCGCCGCCGACGCTTTCTGCGCGAGGGGTGCCTGCTGGCGTGCCTGACCCACCCGGCGCTCCCCCGCATCTTTGAGGTCGGTGAGTCCGACAAAACGCCTTATATTGTTCTCGAATACGTCAAAGGGGAGACGCTCCAGCAGGTCGTGGCCAGCCGCACCCTGAGCTCCGACGCCATCCTCGCCATCGCCACCGAGTTGGCTGACGCGCTCGCCCAGGTCCACGATCACGGGCTGATTCATCGCGATATTCACCCCGCCAACATCCTGCTCGACGACGAGGCCAAACCGCGGCTGATCGACTTCGGCCTGGCCGCCGACGCCGTCGCCGACGACGCCCAGCGCATGGAGGGCACCCTGCGCTTTATGGCCCCGGAGCAGGGCGGGATGCTCGATCGTCTCGTCGATCACCGCTCCGATCTCTACAGCCTTGGCGCCGTGCTCTACTTCGCCGCCACCGGCAAGCCCCCCTTCGACGGGAACGAGCGCCACGAGATCCTCACTCGCCATGCCACCGCGCCCATCCCCGACCCGCTTGACGACCGCCCCGACCTCGACCCTACGCTCTCCGGCATCATCCAGCGCCTGCTCGCCAAGGATCCCTCCGACCGCTTCCCCTCCGCGGCCGCCCTGCTCACCGCCCTGCAGAGCATCAAGGCTCCGCGCGCTGCCGTCGCCATCGACCACGGCATCCACGAGCTCGTCGGCCGCCGCGCCGAGCTCCAGCAGCTTTTGGAAGCGTGGGACCACTCGCAGAGCAACAACACCACCCTGGTCATCCTCGAAGGCCCCTCCGGCAGCGGCAAATCGCGCCTGATCCACGAGCTGCTCAACCGCGCGGCGTCGGAGGGTGCGGGCACCTTCTCCATCACCATCCAGCCCGAAGAGCCCCACCCCTTCGCCCCGCTGCAGCGCCTCTTCGACCCGGTCTGCGACTACATCGACCAGCTCTCCGGCGAGGAGCTGATGATGACGGCGGCTTTCTTTTTGCAGGCCATCGACAACCGCCTCGACGCCCTCCAGGTCGCCGTGCCGCGCCTGGCCCGCCAGCTCTCGGTAGCCGCCAGCGCGGATGCCCCGGCCCAGTTCGATCTGCGCTCCGACGTCGTCTACGACGCGATGGCCACCATCATCCAGCAGATCGCCGACAACATGAACGGCGCGCTCATCGCCATCGACAACGCCCAGTGGCTCGACGACGCCACCGAGCGCGTGCTGCAGCGCCTGGACCTCTCCCGCAGCGAAGCCCCCCTGCTCGTGTTGCTCGGTGCCGACGACTCCCAGCACGCCTCCCCGCGCACCACTCAGCTCGCTGGCTCCCTGCGCCGCATCCTGCACAACCGCATCGCCCTCTCCCAGCTCACGCTTCGCGAGGTCGACGCCCTGATCCGCGCCCGCCTGGCCGGCGCCGACGTCGACATCGCGCTGGTCGAGCGCATCTTCTCGGTCAGCGGCGGCAACGCCTACGCCGTCGAGAGTTTTATCCGCACGCTCCTCGACGCCGCGGTGCTCCGCCCCTCCTGGGGCCGCTGGACCCTGGACGTCGAGCGCCTCCAGAAGCTCGATCTTCCCGATGATATGGCCGAGCTCCTGCACTTCCAGCTCGATCAGCTCCCCGCCGAGACCCGCGACATCCTCTCCTGGATCGCCCTCTTCGGCGTGGTCGACCAGCCCGAAGAGCTCGCCATCTGCGCCGAGGTGGATCTCGGCCAGGTCGAAGACGCCTTTGCCCAGGCCGGCCTGGCCGGGCTCTTGCGAAACCTCCCCGACCAGGGGTTCTCGCTCATCCACAACTCCCTGCGTCAGCGCCTCCTCGACGACCTCGAGCCGGCCGAGCGCCACCGCCGCCACCAGGCCATCGCTCAGGCCCTCGACCAGGGCGACAACGCCGACGATCACCTCTTCGACCTCGCGCGCCACTACGCCCTGGGGCTTCCGCATCTCAACCCGGCCCGCGCGCTGAACATCAACCACAAAGCCGGCATGCTCGCCATGCAGAGCTTTGCCTACCAGCAGGCCTTTGGCTTTTTGCGCGAAGCCGCCCGCATCGCCGACGATTCTGGCACCCGCCACGAGACCCTCGACGCCGATCTCGGGCGCATCGCCGCCCGCACCGGCCACCTGGACATGGCCCGCAGGCACTTAAGCCGCGCCATCGAGCACGCCTCCAACCCCTACCTGCGCGCCCTGCTCCGCGGCGATCTGGCCAACGTCGACATCACCAACCTCGACATCTCCCAGGCTCGCCGACAGCTCGAATCCGCCCTCGGTGAGATCGGCGAAAGCGTCCCCCGCCCCACCCCGAAAGATCTCGTGATCAGCCTCGGCGGTTTTGCCCGCGGGGAGCTCACCACTCGCCTTCCCGCCCTGCAACAGTGGCTGCAAAAACCCGTCTCCACCTCCGAGCGCCGCCACCTCGAAGTTCTCTCCGAGCTCTATAACTACGGCTCGCGCATCGGCTACTTCACCTTCGACGATGAGCTTCTGCTGCAGATCGCCCTGCGCCAGCACGAGATCGCTGTGCGCCTCAACGACCCGGCGCTCCTCGCGCGCACCCACAGCCTGCTCGGCTTTATGAGCGCGATGATGGGCCGCCCCTACTGGAGTAAAGATCACGCCCGCCGCGCTCTTGAGCACGCCCGCACCACCCGCGACCGCTCGGTGCTGGGCATGGTCCACTTCATGAACGCGATGACCCGCGACTTCGAAGGGCACACGCTCAAAGCCGAGCGTATGTTCGAAGAATCGGTCATGGACCAGGGCCAGTGGCTCGACGCCTGGGAGTACGCCTCCGGCTCCACCGTGCTCACCGAGACCTACACGCTTCGCGGCCACCACCGCCGCTCCCTCTCGGTAGCCCACCAGGCCATCCGCGAGCTGCACTCTCGCCTGGGCGAAGAAAACGCCGAGCGCCAGTTCGTCACCACCCCGCTGCAGGCCATGGCCATGACCTCAATGGTCGCCCTGGGGCAGACCGAACACCTGCGCGACTACGAAGCCGCCGTCCAACGCTACTTCGCCGTCACCGGCGCCCAGCTCTACTACCACGCCGTCTTCCACCACAGCCTGCTCATGTACTGCGTGGAGCGCCAGGACATCGACGCCCGCGCCGACCGCCACATCGAGGGCTTTGAATCCCTCCCGATGAGCTTCCCCAACGTGCAGTTCTACCTGCGCCCCTTCTACGTCTGGAAGAGCTGGATCTACCTGATGCGCGTCGAGCGGGCCCTGGAGCGCGACCTCATCCCTCCCTTCGACGCCCTGGAAGCGGCCCTGGCCGAGCTCGACCAATGCGCCAACGTGCCGCTCTTGCGCGCCTACCACCACCTCTTCTCCGGCTTCCTGGCCCTCTACAAAAAGCGCCCCGATGAGGTCGGGGGCCACTTCGAGCAGGCCCGCCAGCTCGCCGACCACAGCGACATGCCGCTCGTGCATTTTGAGATCGCCCGCGGCTATGCGCTCCTCCACCGCGCCGGCTCCGCCACTGACGTCACCTCCCGCTACGTCCGCCAGGCCCTGCAAATCGCCCAGGATCAGGGCTGGTCGCGCCGCCTGCGCCGCCTGCGCGCCGATTTTGCCGAAGAGCTGCGCTCCGGCTCCAACCCCCTGATGACCCGCTCCTCCACCGCCACCCGCGGCTCCTTCACATCCACCGACTACCTGACCTCGCGCATGCAGCAGCAGTTCGACGCCTTGCTGCGCATCCACCAGGTCTTGAGCGACCTGGGCACCCCGCAGACCAAACTCAACCAGGTCCTCGACGAGCTGCTGGCCATCTTCGGCGCCGAGCGCGGCTTCTTCTTTCACGTCGACCCCGACGACGAGAGCCGCCTGGTGCTCGAGGCCACGCGCCATGCCGATAACCGCCTCAAAGACGCGTCGTCCCCGGCCAACAACGCCGCCGACGCCCTCGAACTCACCCGAAAAACCTGGGCCGACGGCATCGTCCAGCAGGTCTTCGCCACCCAGCGCCCCCTGGTCGTGCACAACATCCGCGAAGGCGCCCGCTGGGACCAGCAGGCCTTTGATGATCACCTGCGCAGCGCCATCGCCGTCCCCATGATCTCGCGCGCCCAGACCCGCGGCGTCGTCTACCTCGACTCCACCCTCTCCGAGGGCGTGTTTGCGCAAAACGACATCCGCACCCTCCAGGGTCTTACCAACTCCCTGGCCGTCCTCCTGGAGGCCGCCCGCACCACGCGCCTGGAAGCCGAGGTCGCCCGCGCCACCGAGAAGAGCGCCTCGCTTCTGGAGCACGCCACAAGCGCCGTGCAGCTCGGCCTGGCCATCACCGACCAGAAGGGCCACCTCATCAGCGCCAGCCCCACCCTGCACACCATGGCCGAGCCCTGGGGCTCGGCCACCCGCTGGTGGTCCATCGCCCTGCAAGCCTGCGACTGGCAGGACGCCGCCACCGGGCTTGCGGGCGACCTCGGCTTAAAGAGCGCCCTGGCCGACATCCGCACCCCCGACAACCTGCGCCGCGTCTTCGAGCTCACCGACACCGGCTCCCAGCACCAGCTCGGCGAACACGCCAACCACAGCGTCTTCCTCGTGCGCGATGTCACCTCCAGCATCCTCGCGGACGAAGAGCGCCAGCGCCTCAACGACGACCTCGAGCTCGCCACCGAGCAGGCCTTAAGCGCCAACCGCGCCAAGAGCACCTTTTTGGCCAACATGAGCCACGAGCTGCGCACCCCGCTCAACGCCATCATCGGCTACGCCGAGATGCTTCTTGAAGAACACTCCCCCGACGAGTTCCCCGCCCTGGCCGCCGACCTCGACCGCATCCAGGTCGCCGGCAAGCACCTGCTGCGCCTGGTCAGCGACATCCTCGACCTCTCCAAGATCGAGGCCGGCCACATCGAGCTCGTCCCCCACGAGTTCTCGCTCACCACCATGATCGACGACGTCGCCGCCACCGCCCGCCAGCTCGTCGAGAGCAACCACAACACCCTCATCCTCTCGGAGATCCCCGACGTCACCCTCTTTAACGATGAGACGCGCCTGCGCCAGATCCTGCTGAACCTTTTGGGCAACGCCGCCAAATTCACCGAAGAGGGCGAAGTCACCCTCAGCATTGAGCTCATCGACGCCCCCCAACACCCCACCCTCCCCTTGAACGACGCCGACGCCCCGGCCGACGGCACCGACGGCACCGGCAACACCCTCGAAGAGAGCTGGCTCTCCTTCAAAATCGCCGACTCCGGCATCGGCATGACCCCCGACGACCTGGAGCGCCTCTTTGAAGCCTTCTACCAGGCCGACCAGCGCTCCATCTCTCGCCATGGCGGCACCGGCCTCGGCCTCACCATCACCCGTCGCTTCTGCGATCTGATGGGCGGCTCCATCCACGTCGACAGCGCCCCCGGCGAAGGCACCACCTTCACCATCGAGATCCCCACCCGTATCGACCCCTCCCTCGATCCGGATCTTCTGGCGTTGCAGAGCATGGCCGACTGATCCTCTTGACCCACGGGCGTCCTCCTCCCACTATCGACGGGTTCGCAACTCGACAATGCCCCCGAGCGCATCGGCACACCCCGCACGCCCCCCAACCCGAGCGCATCCAGGGCGACGCCCGGCAAGGAGGCAGGGATGAAGCTGTAGCAGCGCTACTGCGAATCCCTGACGACACCGCCAGCGTCGTCCTGGGGCGCTCGGCACGCTTCGGTAACCAATAACAAAGGATCACGTGATGCCTGCGATCTCCCATGTAGAATCCGCCCTCGACGCCCGCGACAGCAAGGCCTTTGCCGCCGCCGTCGCCAACCTCCCCGGCACCCCCGATGATCACCGCCTCTACGATCATCCCCTGATAGGCTGGGTCGCCCGCCAGGGCTGGGCCGAGGGCGTGGAGATCCTCCTCAACGCCGGCTCCAACCCCAAAAACCTCCCCGGCGTCCTGCACATGGGCATCTTCCCCACCTACCTCTACGACACCGACGTCCGCGCGCTGGAGCTGCTGCTCGACGCCGGTGCCGACCCCAACGCCTACCTCCCCGAGCATATGGGCACCCCGCTCCAGGCCGCAGCCCTCGTGATCGAAGATCGCGGCGCCGCCATCACCGAGCTCCTCCTCAATAAGGGCGCCGATCCCAACCTCGCCCCCTCCCAGTCGGCTACGCCTCTCTTTGAAGCCTGCGTGCGCCCCTGCGTCGACACCGTGCGCCTGCTCCTGGAGGCCGGCGCCGATCCCAACGCCGGCGACGACGACGTCACGCCGCTGCACGCCGCAATCAGCGCCCTGGTCAACGCCGTCAACCGCTCCGAGGATAACCCCGACGACAGCAGCGCCGAGATCGCCCTTCAGTTCGTCCCCCCCACCATCGAGCTTCTCGTGCAACACGGCGCCGATGTCACCGCGACCCTCAACGGCCGCGACGTCATCTGGCGACTGCTCGCCATGGCCGAAGCCCCGCCCGGCCTCATGGAAACCCTGCTCAACGCCGGCGCCCCCACCGATGGCACCATTGAGTTTAACGGCGAAAGCGTCGACTACCTCGGCTTCGCAGTCTTTCGAGGAGCCCCCCTTTCGGTGCTGCGACCGCTGGTCGCTGCCGGCTGCCCGCTGAACACCCCCTATGCCTGCCTTTCGGACTACTCCTTCGCCACGGGCATTGTCGGCTGGGACCCCGAAGCGGCACTCGCCCTCTGGGATGAGTTTGACACCGTCGGCCAGGCGTTTCTAACCGCTAAAACAGCCAGGGGCGTTTCAACTCTAGACCTGGCTGCCGTCTTGGCCGCCCACGAAACCCTCGTGCGCCGACTGCACAACGCCGGCGTCAAGCTCACCACCAGCACCCTCAACGGCAAAACCACCATGGATATGGTCCGCGAGCATCAACCCTCCATGGTGCCCCTCATCGAAGAGCTCCAGGCCGCCGAAGCCTCCTGACCGGCCCCGGCAGCTCAACCTCCCGGAGGCCTGGTTCACACCGCCAGGGATCCCCAACCACCTCCGGGGGGGCCTTCCGCGTACCTCAGACCAAAATTTCCACCTCCCAGAGGTCCCGCAAGATGGTCTCGACCATTTTTTCCACCTCCCAGAGGTCCTTCCGAGTACACCAGACCATTCCCAACCACCTCCCAGAGGTCCTTCCGAGTACACCAGACCATTCCCAACCACCTCCCAGAGGTCCCTCAAGATGGTCTCAACCTCTCCAAACAACCTCCCAGAGGTCCCTAAAGGTAACCCCAACATCCTCAGACAACCTCCCAGAGGCCCTTCAACGACTCCAACTCACCGCCGACAGCCTCGCTGACCCACCACGCGGGGGCACCCGACCAAACATGTGAGCACACGAGCTCCCCCAGGTTGGTCTGAAGCACTCCGACCTCACTCCCCACCCTCCCCCAAAGCGAACCCGCCTACGTCCACACGAATCGACCCACCTCGCGAACCCCGGCGCCCCACAACCACACAACCACACAACCACCTAACCACACGAAACTCCGCACAACTGGCGTCGCCACGACACCCCTGCTAATGACCCATGGTGGTACTACGCTCCCCCCTCCCCACCCCACGCCATGCCCCGCCAGAACCCCGAAACCTACATCAGCACCGACCACCTCCACGACGACCTCGAAGGCCAATCGGTGCGCGGCGGCACCCTCACCGCCATCGCCCAGATCCTCAAATCACTTCTGGAGATGGGCTCCACCTTTGTGCTCGCCAGGCTCATCGCCCCGGAGGATTTTGGTCTCTTTGGCATGGTCATCATCGTCACCGGCTTTCTGACGATGTTCAAAGACCTGGGCCTGGCGATGGCCACCATCCAGCGCGAAAATATCACCCACGCCCAGGTCAGCGCCCTCTTCTGGATCAACCTGCTCCTGGGCGCGCTGATCACGCTTGTGACCGCCGGCTCCTCCTGGGTGCTGGCCTGGGTCTTCGACGAGCCAAGGCTCGTGCCGATTGCGCTGGGCCTGGCCGGAGCGTTCTTCTTCGGCGGGCTCACCGTCCAGCACGAAGCGCTGCTAAGGCGCCAGATGCGCTTTGGGCGCCTGGCCGCCGTCGAGGTCAGCGCGATGGCCATCAGCGTGGGCCTGGCCGTGGCCGTCGCCCTGGCCGGCGGCGGCTACTGGGCGCTGGTCGTCAACTCCGTGGCCCTGGCCGTCGCCAGCTGCCTCGGCGTCTGGATTGCCTGCGGCTGGCGCCCCGCTCGCCCCGCCAAAGCCTCCGGCCTGCGCTCCATGCTGGCCTTTGGCGCGGACATGACCGGCTTTAACTTCGTCAATTACTTCGCCCGCAATTTTGACGACTTCCTCATCGGACGCTTTCACGGCGCGCAGCAGCTGGGCTTTTATCAGATGGCCTACAAGATCCTCATGATCCCCCTGCGCCAGATCAATCACCCCGTGGGGCAAATCGCCATTCCCGCGCTTAGCCGCGTCGCAAACGATCCGGCGCGCTACCGCCAGATGTACCTGCGCGTGCTCGAAAATCTCCTGCTCGTCACCATGCCTCTAGGCGCCATCCTGGTGGCCGGCGCCGACTGGCTCATCCTCAGCGTGCTCGGCGACGCCTGGGGGCCGGCAATCCCCATCTTCGCCGCGCTGGGCCTCTCCATCTTCACCCAGACCATCGGCAACACCACCGGCTGGCTCTTTGTCTCCCAGGACCGCACCCGTGAGCTCTTCCACTGGGGGCTCTTGAGCTCCGGCCTCGTCGCCATCTCCTTTGCCCTGGGCATCTACTGGGGCGCGCTCGGCGTGGCCATCGCTTACACCGCGCTGGGCATCGTCCTGCGCACCCCGCTCCTTCTGTGGTTTGTCACGCGCCAGGGCCCCATCAAGATGGGTGACTTCTACCGCACCGCCTTCATCCCCTTCAGCGCCGCGCTCGGCGGCGCCACAGCTCTGCTGGCCCAGCGCATCTACCTGCCCATCGAATCCCCCGTGGCCAACGTCGCCCTGGCCATCCCCACCTGCCTGCTCGGCGCGCTTCTTGTTCTGGGCGTCCTTCCCGCCGGCCGCCGCGCCCTGCGTGACCTCATCAACCTTATCGGCTACCTGCGCGCCGGCCGCGACATCAGCGAATCCACTGGAGAGCCCTCCGCCTGATATGGTAGGTCAGCCGCGCCGATCCGCTGTGCCCACAGGCCCCTTCGCCTGCCCTGCTCCGATATTCTTTGAGGTTCCTCGTTGAAAGTCATCATCTCCAACACCGTCGCCCTCAACGGCGGCGACGCCGCGATCTTGCAGGCCATCGTCGACGCCCTCACCGCCGAGCTCGGCGATGAGACCCGCTTCACCGTCTTTGATAGCCAGCCCGAGACTGCCCGGCGCTACTACCCGACCTTCGACTTTCAAAAGCTCCTCTACCTCCTGGTCTCCCGCGCCCCAAACGGCCTCGGCCCCATCATCCGCCCCCTGCAACGGAGCCGCTTTAAGGCCGCCGCCTCCCTCTGGAGCCGGGGCAAAGAAGCCGCCGCCCGACTGCTCCTCAGTGGCGCCGAGGCCGACGCACTTCAAACCTACGCCGAGGCCGACCTCATCGTGAGCACCGGTGGCACCTACCTCGTCGAAAATTACGACATCGAGCCGCGCCTCTTCGACTACGAGATCGCCCTCGCGCTCGGCCGCCCCCTCATCTTCTACACCCAGTCGCTCGGCCCCTTCGCAGAGCCCAAACACCAGCGCCGCGTCCGCGATATCTTCAATCAGGCAAGCCTTGTGCTTCTGCGAGATGCGCGCTCGAAAGAACATCTCCTCGAGATCGGCGTTAGACCGGACCATCTGCACGTCTGCGCCGACGCCGTCTTTGCCCTCGACGTCGACGCTCAACTCACCACAAACTCCGTCGACGAGAGCCCGGCCCACGACAGCGAGGACCGGCGAAACGTCGCAGTCTCGGTGCGCCACTGGAGCCACTTCAAAACCCTCTCCACCGACGAGGGCATGAAGCGTTACCAGAACGCTATCGCCTCCGGCGTCACCCATCTGGTTGAGACGCATCAGGCCGAAGTCACCTTCATCTCTACCTGCCAGGGCATCCCTGAATACTGGACCCACGACAGCAAGACCGCCCACGCCATTGTCGACACCCTCCCCGAGCACGTCCGCGCCCACGTCCGCGTCGACGAGGCCTTCCATACCCCTCAAGACCTCGTCACCACCCTCGCCAGCTTCGACGCCGTCATCGCCACCCGCATGCACATGGCGATCCTCGCGCTGATCGCCGGCACCGCCGTCCTGCCCGTCTCCTACGAGTTCAAAACCACCGAGCTCTTTGAGCGCATGGGCGCCGGCCGCTGGGTCGAAGACATCAACACCATCGACGCCCAATCCCTCATCCCGAAGCTCGACGCCCTCTTCGCAGAGCTCCCCGCCGTCCGCGCACTGCTGGCAGAAGGCGTCGCCGAACAACGCGCAATCGCCCTGGAAGGCGCGCGCAAAGTGCGCGCGCTCGTCGCCTCCTGACTTGCCTTCCCTCACCTCGTAGTCAGCTTCCCCTGCGGCGCAGCCCGCCCCACCCCTCCTTAGGTGACCCCGAAGCTGAGTAGAGCAGTGAACAAGCGAGTCCTCTTTCGTACCCTCGTCATCCTGGGCGTCGTCGCCCTGATCGCCGGCCTGGCGTTCTCCCGCATCAACGCCTCGCCACAACGCGACGGAGGCGGCTCCGGCGACGAGGCCCCCTCCGCCCCCCGCGTCACGGTCGAGCCGGTGCGCGCCACTACCCTCACTCAGCCCTCCACTCAGCCCCCTCCCTCCCGCATCGCCTTAATACGCTCGCGCTCAGCCTTCTTCAGCCCGGCCACCACCCGCTCATAGGAATGCTCGATGAGCTCACGCATGAGCTCCGGGCGCACGTCCTGCCCCAGCATCACCGTGTTCCAGTGACGCTTGTTCATATGGTAGCCGGGCAGCACCGCTTCATAACGCGCGCGCAGCTCGATCGCCCGCTCCGGCTCGCACTTGAGGTTCACGCGGGCCGGCTCCTTCTGCACGTTCATCAACAAAAAGATCTTGCCCATCACCCGCATCACCAGCGTGTGCTCATCGAAGGGAAAATCCTCACTGACCTCCGGGAGCGCCGCCGCATAGTCGTGCACCTGCCAGATATCCATGCTCTCCTCCTGCTCCTGACCCGGCCTGCGTCGTCTCGGTTGATGCGCCGGGCTTCAACGCAAAAAAACGCCCGCCGCAGCGTCGCTGCGGCGGGCGTCTCTCACCTTCTCAGATCACCGCATAACCGCGGGGTCACGGGGCGCCCGGAGCGCCACCGGGAGCAGGTCCGCCCGGCGCAGGCCCACCCGGCATCCCGCCACCCGGCATCCCCCCACCGGGCATCCCACCCGGGGGCATCATCGCCACTTCCTGACAGGTCTTCTTGCCTTCCTCGCCCATGCAGGTCGTGCGCTGGTCGGCGCACTCATAATCAAAGGAGCAGGATTCGCCGGTGGCAACCTTGCCCTCAAACATCGTCTGGCAGGGCTTGTAATGCGCCTCCATGATCGGGCCGGCCTGCATCATCATCGCCTGAAGACGCTGCATATCGGGCTCCTCACCCATCGGCCGATACTCCCCACAGACCTCCGACTGGGTGCCCAGCTGACCCATGCACTTGCCGGCCTGCGCCGCATCGTAGGCCACGCGCCCGGCGGCCACAGATGCCGCCAGCGACTCCCCGTCGACGCCGGTCTCTTCGGTCACGATCTCAAAGAGCTCCACGCAATCTTCCCGACGCGGCATCGGCAGGTTGGCTTCCTCAATGCGTCCCATTAGCCCGCGGAACTTCTCCAGCGCCTCCGGGCTCTGCGAGGCCATGCTCATCCCCGCCATAAAGAAGGTCCCGGCCACCGCGCTCTTCAGCTCCATGTTGCCGCAGGAGTCGTACGCCAGGCACAGCGACTCCACGAGCTTCGGGCGAAACTCCTCCACGCTCACCGGCTGGGCCGGGTCGTGGCCACCCTCGAGGCGCTCACCGGCCGCCTTGAGGTCTTCGGGGGGCTCGGGCGGGGGCACCGCAGCCTCCTCACCGGCCGCCTCCGCCGCGGGTGCCGGCGCTTCACCGGCGGCCTCGTCACCAGCGGCCTCTTCGCCCCCAGCCTCATCGCTCGCTTCGGCCGCCTCGTCGGTCGCAATCTCGGTCTTCTTGCAGGCCACCGACCCCAGCGCCAGCATCCCCACCACCAGCCACTTCATCCCTCGCATAACTCTCCTTAACTCGAACTATTGCGTGCACTGCGGCTCCGCCCGCGAGAGCGAAAGCCTGCCATGATCAAACGCGCGCTTCGCGTATGCGCCGCACCCTAACACGCCGCACTCGCCCCCTCAACGACGGGCCCCCTCCATGCGCGGCGCGGGTGCCAGCCCCCTCACAGACAGGTGCACCCCTGCCCTTCGCAGCGTGGCGCCGCCCCCAGCGGACACGCACACATCTGCCCGCACTGCGCGTCACTCTCGCAGGTGCGGCTACCGGTAGCCGCACCACAAAAGGGACGACATTGTCCGTCGGTCGCGCACCCCTGACCCACACCGCTGCAAGTCAGGCGCGGACACCGTCCGCCGCAGCCATCCTCAACCTGCGCGCGGCACGATAGCCGCGCGTCGCTGCAATTCGGCAGGCAACACTGCCCCTGATGGCACACAAAACTCGAGTTATCGGCGCCGGTGCTGCTGCACAGCTGAGGGTTCGGCGAGCGCTGACAGGCCCGCGTCTCCCGGTCGACCTCCGACGATACCGGCGCACACGTCCCGTTGCTCGTGCAGCGCGCCACCGTCCGCGTGCGCTCCTGCACCCCGCCGGCCGCGCAGCTATCCCGATTGGACTCCGGCACGCAATCGCTCCACGCCGACCACTGCCCCGCACCGCACACATCGCCCGGCGCCGGCGGCGACGCCAGCGTGCAACTCTCCTCCCGGCTCGCGCGCACAACCTCCAGGCAACTCCCCCCGGCGCACTGCCCCTGATACGTCGTCACCATACGCACGCCCTGCGTGCTGCAAGCCTGCCCCTCACCGGGCAAACAGGCCCCGATCTCCACCCGCTCATCGCCGCAGACAACCTCGTCGGTGTCGATCTCGCACGCCGCATCGTCTTCCACGCGCCGCTCTTCGTTCTCAGAGTAGCGGACGACACAGCGGGCAGCCTCCCCGTCTTCGCTCTCACAGGCCAGCTCCCCGACCTGGTAGACCCCCACCCCGCGCGGCGCGCACACCTCCACGTCGACCCGCTCACACTCCCGCAGCTCAAGCACCTCGCCAGTCGCGCAATCATCCACGCTCGCGCAGAACTCGCCAGCCTCACACCCCGGGCAGCTCCCGCCGCAGTCCACATCACTCTCATCGCCATCGAGCTGGTTGTTTGCACAATGCTCCGGCCCGCATCCGGCCTCACCGGGCACACAGACATCGGGCTCCCCTCCATCCGGCTCTCCTCCGTCGGGCTCTCCTCCGTCCGGCTCACCGCCGTCATTGTCGCCACCGTCTCCCGACCCGCTATCCGACGCCACATCGCCGCCGACGTCCAGGTCGCCCCCTCCAAAGACCACGCCCTCAGGATCGCCCAGACACCCGGCAAGCAGCATCACCGCCGCCGCCCACATCACCACCTGCCGAACTCGCATCAACTTCTCCTTCCTCGTGCTCGCAAGCCATCCCGCGCTCGCGTGCAAACTCACCGGACCTGCGCCGACGAGCCGTCTACCTGCATGCCTTATGCTTCTTAAGTTTCGTAACCCGACGTTATCGCGATGAAACCGGGCGCGCAAACAGCACGTGATCCACACGCCATCGCCTGACTTTCGCCCCCCGCTATGTTAGGAGCATCGCCAGCGGCACTCGCCAGTCCCCACCTCTGGAGCCCCCTCATGTCCCCTCGCCACCTCCTGATGGCACTCGCCATCCCCGCCCTCGCCACGTCATTCGCTGCCTGCTCATCGCCCTCGGCCACCCCGCAGGACGCCGGCGACGCCACCGACGCGCCCACCTACCAGGACGACGCCGACGCCACCCCCGCGCCCGACGCCGACGCCACCCCGCAGCCCACAAGCCTGCGGGTGGCCACCTTCAACACCTCCCTCTTCGGCAGCGAAGCCGGCGACCTCCTGGAAACCCTCGCCAACCCCGATGAGGAGCACCCCAAAAAGATCGCCAACGTCATCCAGCTCGTCCGCCCCGACGTCATCCTCCTCAACGAGTTCGACTTCGACGACGAGCAAGAGGCCATCGACCTCTTCGCCTCCAACTTCCTGGAGGTCGCCCAGGACGCCGACGGCGAAGCCATCTCCTACCCCTACCGCTACCAGTTCCCCTCCAACACTGGCATCGCCTCGGGCTTTGACCTCAACGGCGACGACGAGGTCGGTGAGACCGTCGGCACCCAGGCCTACGGCAACGACGCCTTCGGCTTTGGCCTCTTCCCCGGCCAGTACGCCTTCGCCGTCCTCTCCAAATACCCCCTCGATCTCGAAGGCATGCGCACCTTCCAGAACTTTCTGTGGAAAGACATGCCCGACAACCGCATCCCGGAAGACTTCTACAGCGCCGAGGCCCTTGAGGTGCTTCGCCTCTCCTCAAAAAACCACGTCGATCTTCCCATCGACATCGAGGGCCAGACGATCCACCTTCTGGCCAGCCACCCCACCCCGCCGGCTTTTGATGGCGCCGAGGGCCGCAACAAACGCCGCAACGCCGATGAGATCCGCTTCTGGCACGACTACATCCGCCCGGCGGCCTCCGACTACATCTACGACGACGCCGGCCAGACCGGCGGCCTCACTGACGGCGCGCACTTTGTGATCGTCGGCGACCTCAACGATGATCCGGTCGACGGCGACGGACTCGACGCGGCCGACCTGCTGGTGGCCGACGCCACCCTCATCGACCCGCAGCCCGAAAGCACCGGCGCCATCGCCTCCGGCAACGCCCGCGAGGGTGCCAACCTGGAGCACCAGGCCGACCACCGCTATGACACCGCCCGCTTCAACCCCAACGTGGGCAACCTGCGCCTGGACTACGCCCTGCCCTCGGCCACCCTGGAGGTGACCGGCAAGGGCGTCTTCTGGCCGGCGTCGACCGAAGACTACTTTGAGCTGATCCAGGTCAGCGACCACCACCTGGTCTGGGTCGACGTCGTCCTGCCTCAGAGCGACGACTAACCTCCCGCACAGTGCTCCTGACGCCTGCGGCCCTTTGAGGGGCCGCAGGCCACCGCGATCACCGATTCGTTGATGGCCTTCTGGGCTTTTGATAGGGATGGAGCTGCCCGCCGCGCCTGTGCGCGTCGCTCCCCCGGAGCCTCCCATGAACCTCCCCCACCTGCCCATCACTCACTCCCCGCTGCGCCTGGCCCTGGCCCTCGTGCTGGCCCTGCTGACCCTTGGCGCCTGCTCCAGCGACGACGCCAGCTACGGCGGCTTCGACATCTGTGAGCCGAGCTGCCCGCGCGGCTATTACGTCGTCACCGACTGCCAGGGACAGAGCGAGTGCGAACACATCGAAACCTGCGACGGCAGCGTGCTGGCCTGTGTCCCCATCCTGGGCTCCGCCGACGCCGGCGACAACGATGAGCCCGACGCCAGCCCCGACATCTGCGAAGAACCTCCCCGCTGCCCCAGCGGCTCCGAGCAGGTCGGCACCTGCCCCACCGATCGCTTCTGCACCCGGGTGACCGTCTGCGGAGAGAGCGCGCTCTGCCTCGACCCGCTGGCCGTCTGCGAAGAGCCGCCGAGTTGCCCCGAGGGCTGGGTCAACGACACCAGCTGCGACGACTTCGACCCCACCTGCGCTGAGCTTCGCCACTGCGACGAGACCTTCCGCTGCCGCCGCTGTGACAACCTCCCCTCCAGCTGCGATGACGATTTTGAACAGGTCGAGCCCGACGCCTGCGACCCCGACACAGGCTGCGAGCAGGTGCTCACCTGCCAGGGCTACATCAGCTGCGCCCCCCTCCCCCCCGACGAGTGCACCGAAGAGCCCGCCTGCCCCGAAGACTTCGAGCCTGTCGACGCCTGCACCGCCGATCTCCCGAACTGCCAGGTCATCGAAGTCTGCAACCAGGAGCTGGCCTGCGCCCCCATCGCCGAGACCTGCGAAGAGCCCCCCACCTGCCCGGAGACCTACCTCCCGGTCGACCGCTGCGACGACGCCCTCATCCCCGGCTGTGAGACCCTGGAGATCTGCGGCGTCACCCTGGCCTGCGCCCCCCCCGACGCCTGCGAGCCGGCCACCTGCCCCGAAGGTTACGCCGAGATCCCCGAAGAGCACTGCGTCGACGACACCTGCCGCGTCATCGACGACTGCTTCGGTAACGTCGTCTACTGCACCCGCGGCTGATCCTCCCCCCCCGCTTAACCTCACCACTCCCCGGGGGGAGCCGATGGGGCCGTCGCCGGCACCGCGCTCAGGGCGGCCTGCTCCCGCACCACACCCGGTGCCGGGATGCCGGCGACCTTGCCCGTCACCACACGGTAGATCGTGATCGCACCGGCCACCTGCAGCGACATGCCGAACACGGCAACGACCAGGTGGGCGAGGAAGATCGCCAGCGCGACGACCACCAGTACAAGCTCACTCCCCAGAAAGGCTGCGCCGATGGCCACCACCCCACCCGCAAGCTGGGAGAAGAGCCCGATCGCAATCTGCAACGCAAATATCCCCATCCACATCACGATCGCCTCGACCGGGTGTTTAGATACAAGACGCAGATTCGTCTCTAATGCCCGCACCGGTCCCAGCCCGTCGACCATCATGAAGTAGACGTAGGGCATCAGAAGCGACATCACCAGCACGCCCGGAAGCGCAAAGAACACCGCGCCCACGGCAAAGAGCCCGCCCCAGATCATGCCCCCCACACCCACCTGCCACCACCACTGCGACATCGGCAGCTGGACACCCTGATGCGCGGCCTCATACCCCTTGCGATGAGCCTGCGCAAAAGCCCACAGCGCCACAGGGGGAGCAATGACAAGCGCCAGAAACCCCAGAAGGCCATGCGTCACACTCAACACCAACACCACGACGATCATCGGCACAATCACCGCACGCCACGACGCCGACCACACCTCAACAAACTCTCGCTTCAAAAGGCTGAAGTTCATACCTTTCCCCAGATTGTAGTCGAAGAGGCTCCTGCCTCCCCGGGTCATCTCGATGGCGTCGCGCCACGACGATACGACCTCCGCGCCGCCCCCTTGTTCGCGCCCTTCGGGCGCCCTCTACGGCCTACTTCCCCTGCGTTTCATCCTGCGCCAGCGGCTCCTCCCAGCACATCCCGGCGTCCTGAGACACATCTCAATCATCGCACGGAACATCCCCGCAGAGGCGACAGCCCCCTCTCCCCACCATCGCCTCCCCCCATCTAAAACTCACCACGCCACCGGCGCTCCAGACGACGTCTGCACCACCTTCTGCCCGCCGGCCTGCTGCGCATCGACCGACAGCCCCCGCAACACCCGATAGGCCGTCACCGCACCCGCCACCTGCAGCGACTGCCCCACCACCGTCATGGCGAACAAAACCACCGCCCCCACCACCATCACTGGAATCAGCGGACCATCGACATCGCTCGCCGACCACACAATGCCTCCCATCATCACCCCAACCACCGGCATCAAAATCACCATCATGCCGAAGGCGAGCGCCAACCACGCCACCACGATCTCCGCCAGGCGATCGCCCGCCAGACGCACGTTGGTCTCCAGCGCGTCGATCGGCCCTCTCCCCTCCACCGCAATAAAGAGCAGGTAGGGCATCAGCACCGCCACGATCACCAGCGCCGGAAGCACAAGGATGCTCCCCACCATATAGAGCGCACATCAGAGGCCGTAGCCGAGCATCAACGCCAGCCAGTTCTTCTTCACCGCCTCAATCCCCGCGAAAAAGGACAGCTTCGTCCCCGGCTGGCGCACCGCTTCGTATCCGAGCACATGGAGGTGAGCCCACGCCAATACAAACACCACACCGACGACCGGCAAGATCGCGACCGCCGCGACGGGCGAAAACATACAGAGCGCGACGTAGGGAGCGGCCAGCGCGTACAAAAGCAAGGAGTACGCGATCACCGGCCAGCGGCTCGCTCGCCACACATAAAAGATATCGCGCTTCCATTCACCGAGATTCATCTCAAGCTCCTCGCTTATTACGCCGTGAGCTATCGTTGACGCTGTGTCTGCTGCATTGAGAGCACCGCGAGCTGCGTTGCAAAGCCTCGACGATGCTAAAGCATCCCCTGCGTTTTGCGCCTTGCCCGCGTCACTCTCAATCTCGCATCCACCAGCGTCAACTTCTGCTCACAGCGTAGTAACGTCTCATCAACTAGCCCCGGGCCCTTGCCCGCACGCCGCGCTTACCCTGCCATACCTTACCCCAAAATCACCAGTAGGGCCCCTCATCGGCCCGCGGCACCTTCTGAAAACCCGGGACAGATTTCGGAGAGGATGCCTCATCATCATCATCGAAGACGCTATCACCCGCCAGACCGCTGCGCTCCACCTCAAACACTGCGTCGTCCTCAACGCCCTCGCGCTCCGCCTCCGGCGCCTCCACCGGCGCGACCTCACTGCTCGACGGCACCATAACCTCCCCGGGCGCATCAAACTCCGGCGCCTCGCCGCCCTCCGGCGCCTCCCCGACCTCCTCGCCGGCCGCCGCCACACTCGCCGGCGCCTCCTCGACGATCATCCGATAGGTCGCCACCGACGCGATCACAGGCAGCGGCGCCAGAAAGAACGCCCCGACCGCGCTCAACACCAGAACGACTGCCATCAGCCCACCGACCGGAGGCGCGCTCACAAGCCCCAACATGGCCGTCACCACCGCCGCGCCCCCCACCACGCTCACACCCACCACCAGCACCGCGTAATAGAGCATCCAGTACACCACCAACTCCACCCAGCGCCCCTGCGTAAGCTCGATGTTGCGGCGCAGGGCCTCGATCGGCCCCTTCTTCTCGACCATCACGATGACCACATAGGGCAGCAGCACCCCGCCGGCCACCACCCCCGGCAGCACCAGCACCCCGGCCACCCCGAGCATCAAGCCGCAGAACACCACCCCCAACACCACATCGTCCCAGTGCTCAAACGCCTCCTGCGACGCATCTCCAAACGAGGTCGACCTGCCCGTCTCCGCGTTCCGAAAACACTGCAGGTGCACCGCCCCCGAAAGCCAGGCCATCACCGGCAACGCCACCGCCCAGAACGCCGCGATCGCAACAGGCGACCCCAGCCGCTGCACCAGCAGCCCCGGCACCATAAAGCCCATCGCGCAGGCCAGAATGACCAGGCCCACGCTCACAAAGCTGGCCTTCCAGACGTTTTGAAACTCCCCGACCCAACGCCCCACATCCATACGTCCTCCCGCCACAAGGCTCACCACCCCCGCGAAGCCCTCTTCACGTTGGCCCGTTCACGATCACGCCATGACTCGATGGCCTGAGAGTAGCGACCCGCGCGAACTTCCTCAAGCACACTCCATCACCACTCCCCACACACTCGCCCTCAGGGCGGCGCCCCCAGGACCCTGCGGCGCACACGTCGCATCGCCTGTGCCACCTCCTCCTCATCCTCCATCACCACCCCATCAAGCATGTCTTCATACCAGTCGATAAGCTCCCCGCTCACCGCCAACGCGTTACGCTCCGCCTCCTCACGCGCGAGGCGCTCGGCCACATCCTCCGGACTATTCGCGAGCAGCTCGCGGTACAAAAGCACCCGGTAGCAGGCCACCGCCCCTACCACCGGCAGCGGAAACACGACCACCGCCAATGCCATCGCCAGCGCCATCGTGATCCCCACGCCCTGCGCCCCCGACGTCAGCGAGAGCGCCGCGCTCACCGCGCCTCCCACGGCCCCCAGAGCCACCAGCACCGCAAAGAGCGCCAGCCAGCACAGCGCCATCTTCAACCACATCCCCTCCACAAGTCCGAGCGTTCGCATCAGCCCCCCCAGCGGGCTGCGCCTCTCCAGCACGACCACTGCCACAAAGGGCAGCAGCAAACCTCCGACAAGGGGCGCCGGGAGCACAAACATCCCGGCGAGCGCCATCATCCCCCAGCTCATCAAAGACGCCAGCAGCACCCCGTCATACCGATCCCAGCACACCCCGAACGCTCGCCCGATCGAGCTCTCTCCCCCGCTCCCCACATCTTCAAACGCCAGCTCATGCATCGCTCCCCACACCACGACCCCGCTCAACCCGCTCACCAGCAGCGCCAGCACCAACAGCGGCGCGCTCCCCCACGCCCCGTACAAAAGCCCCCCCGTCACCCCACAATAGACCGCGCTCACCAGAAAGAGGTTCGCCCCGCTCGCCAGCGCGACCCGCCAGACTTCCTTCAAAAACAGCCCCACACCCATGCTCGCTCCTGATCGTGACGGGTGCCGCGCCTTCCGACCCCCGACTTCCGATAATGACCTCGAATTCCCTCACCCTAACGAGCGAAGTCCCGCAAATCAAAGCCCGAACTTCCCCCACCCCTTACCCCCGAACATCAAAAAAGCCGGCCTCCCCCCAAAGGGAAAACCGGCTCTTCACGTCACAACCCGAACCCATATAACTCCGGACCCGAGCGCACTAAGGGCGAAGTCCAGCAAGGAGCAAGGAGGACGCTGTGGCAGCGCCACCGCGACGACGAAGCGACACCGCTGGCTTCGTCCTGATGCGCTCGCCACCCAACCCGAGCGCACTCAGGGCGACCGATGGCAAGGAGGCTGAGATGAAGCTGTGGCAGCGCTACTGCGAATCCCAGACGACGCAGCCAGCGTCGTCCTGATGCGCTCGGCACCCAAACCCGAGCGCACACAGGGCGAAGTCCAGCAAGGAGCAAGGAGGACGCTGTGGCAGCGCCACCGCGACGACGAAGCGACACCGCTGGCTTCGTCCTGATGCGCTCGCCACTATTCGGTGATTTTGCCTTCCCTGGCGAACGCAATCTTCATGCGCTCGCGCTTAAGCGCAAGGCGGTGCTGCTCGAAGATATCCTCGGGCACCATCTCATTCTTCGAGCGCTCTTCGAGCTCGACCATCGCGGTCTCATAGCGCTCCAGATCGCGGCGAGCACGCTCGATGTCGATGTCGCTGACCCCGCTGCACCCTTCAGTGAGCACGGTGACACGATCGTTGAACACCTCGACGTAGCCCTGCTCCACCAAAAAGTGTCGCGTCTTGCCTTCCTGGGTCACGATCATCTCGCCAACACCCAGCACCGAGAGGATCGGCAGGTGGCCCGGCAGAATGTCCATCTGCCCCAGCAAACCCGGCAAAACCACGTCGTTGACAGGCTCGCTGAAGACCGCCTTCTCGGGGGTCACAACTTCCAAATGCAGCGTCTCGGCCATCTCTTCGTCCTTTCACTTCTGCGCGTTAAAGGCCGCCCGCACCCGATGGGAGGGCGGCCTCTAACGCGCCAAACTCAACGCCGCGCCCCACTCGGAGCGCGGCAAAAAAGCGATTACGCCTCAGCCGCCAGTCGCTCAGCCGCCTCGCGGGCATCATCAAGCGTACCCACCAGGTAGAAGGCCTGCTCGGGAAGATCATCGACCTCACCGTTCACAAGCGCCTTGAACCCGGCGATGGTGTCTTCGAGCTTGACGTACTTGCCCTTCATGCCGGTGAACTGCTCGGCGACGTGGAAGGGCTGCGAGAGGAAGCGCTGGATCTTACGGGCGCGGGCGACCACCAGCTTGTCTTCCTCGGCCAGCTCGTCCATGCCGAGAATCGCGATGATGTCCTGAAGCTCCTTGTAGCGCTGAAGCACCGACTGCACGTCGCGAGCTACCTGGTAGTGCTCCTCACCCACGATCTCCGGGGTGAGGATCTGGCTGGTGGAGTCGAGGGGGTCGACGGCCGGGTAGATACCCAGCGACGCCAGCTGACGCGAGAGAACCGTGGTCGCATCGAGGTGAGCGAACGCAGTCGCGGGAGCCGGGTCCGTAAGGTCATCGGCAGGCACGTAGACGGCCTGAACCGAGGTAATCGAGCCCTTGGTCGTCGAGGTAATGCGCTCCTGAAGCGCGCCCATCTCGGTGGCCAGCGTCGGCTGGTAACCGACGGCAGACGGGATACGACCCAGAAGCGCGGAGACCTCCGAGCCGGCCTGGGTGAAGCGGAAGATGTTGTCGATGAAGAGCAGCACGTCCTGACCTTCGGAGTCACGGAAGTACTCGGCGATCGTCAGCGCTGAGAGCGCCACGCGCGCACGTGCTCCGGGCGGCTCGTTCATCTGACCGAACACCAGGGCAACCTTGGACTCTTCCCAGGTGCCGTTGGCGCCCATGATCCCCGACTCCATCATCTCGAAGTAGAGGTCGTTCCCTTCACGGGTACGCTCACCGACGCCGCCGAAGACCGAGAAACCACCGTGGGCGAGCGCGACGTTGTTGATCAGCTCCTGAATCAGAACCGTCTTACCGACGCCGGCGCCGCCGAAGAGGCCGACCTTACCACCACGCGAGTAGGGAGCGAGCAGGTCGACGACCTTAATGCCCGTCTCAAACATCTCGCTGGCCGTGGACTGCTCCTCAAACTTCGGAGCCGGGCGGTGGATCGGCAGCGTCTGAGTGGCTTCAAGGGCCACGATCTCTTTGACGTTGGTCTTGGAGACGGTCACGTCCGTGATGTCATGGACGTGCTTCAGATCGCGCACCTTCACGGTGTAGGAGGTGTCGCCTTCCTCAGCGATAATACCGCGCACGACCTTGCCGTCGTTCAGGCGCAGCACGCTGATCTCGTCGACCGGCTTGCCGGCGACGTTAAGAATACGACCGAGCACCTCGCGGCCGACCGGCACGTTGATCGGCTCGCCGGTGTTCTTGACCTTCATCCCGCGCACCAGACCGTCGGTCGAGCTCATCGCGATGGTACGCACCACGCCTTCACCAAGGTGCAGCGCAACTTCCAACACCAGGTTGTCTTCCTCATCGGAGAGACCCGGGTTGGTCACCAGCAGCGCCGTCAACAGATCGGGCACCGCGTCGGTGGCGAAGGCCACGTCCACAACCGGACCAAGGACCTGCTTGATGGACCCAAGTTTTGTGGCCTGCTGGCCCGCTTCTGTGTTCACCGGTTCTGCCGCCATATCGATACTCCTGAAATTCGGATTGCTTAAAGGGGTAAGGCCTCAAAGGCCTGTTTAGCTGTTGAGCGATTCGGAACCGCTGACGATCTCGACGATCTCTTTGGTGATGTAGGCCTGACGCGCACGGTTATACTGCAGCGTCAACGACGCGATCATATCGGTGGCGTTGTTGGTGGCGTTATCCATCGCCGTCATCCGCGAGGCCTGCTCGCTGGCCTCACTCTCCAACAGCGCCTGGAGCACCTGCACCTCGATATGCCCGGGGAGAAGGCGCCCGAGCAGCGTGTCGACGTCGGGCTCGTAGATGTAGTCGGCGCTGGCCGCCGGCGCGTCGGCTTCCTCGCCATCGGTGGCGAAGGGAAGCAGCGGGTGGACCATCTGCTCCACCGCGATCGCCGAGACGAAGCGGTTATAACAGATGTAGACCGCCTCGTAGTCGCCCTGGAGGTACTCGTTCATCGCCTCCTGGGCGATGCGCTTGGCCTGGGCGTAGTCGATCGCCCCGATCACATCGTCGTAGCTGCGCACAACCGGGTAGCTGCTGCGCCCGTAATGACCCGCCGCCTTGCGACCCACGGTCACCACATCGACCTGCTCCCCGGCGGTGACCAGCTCTTTGAGGAAGCGGTCCACGCGGCGAAAGAGGTTGGTGTTAAAGCCACCGCACAACCCGCGGTTACTGCTGACCACGATCACCAGCGCCTTCTCCCGCAGTTCGCGCCTGGCGAGCAGGGGGTGCGACTCCGGATCCACGCGCGAGGCCAGGCTATCGATCACCTCCCCCATCTTGACCGCATAGGGGCGCGAGGCCTCCATACGCTCCTGCGCTCGGCGCAGCTTGGCGGCGGCGACCATCTTCATCGCCCGCGTGATCTTCTGGGTGTTCTTGACCGACCCGATCCGCTTGCGGATGTCCTTGAGATTTGGCATGTCGACGTCTTCTTTGGTGGTGGAGAGAGCCGCCCGCCCTGCTCGCTTTTTAAGCGATGGCGAGCGGCCCTTTAAACTTCAATCTTCGCCGCTTGCGAGATCACTCGGCGGCCGCCGCCTCACGCTGCGCTTTGAAGTTCTCGGTGTACTCTTCGAGGATCGCCAGCACCTTCGCCGTGACCTCGCTCTGCGCGTCGGTGCCCGCCTTCTTGCCGAACCTCTTGTCGCCCTTGATGGCGTCCCAGATCTTCGGATCTTTGCTCTCCGCAAAACTGTACAGGCCCTCTTCGTAAGCTTTCAGGTCGCTGACCGCCAGCGCGGTGAGCAGGCCGGCGTTGGCCGCGAAGATGATCATGACCTGCTTGGCCGCGTCCAGCGGGCTGTACTGGGTCTGCTTGAGCAGCTCGACCAGTCGCGCGCCCTTGGCCAGCTGCGCCTGGGTGGTCTTGTCGAGGTCGGAGGCAAACTGGCTGAACGCCTCCAGCTCGCGGTACTGCGCCAGGTCCACGCGCAACGTACCGGCGACGTTCTTCATCGCCGAGATCTGCGCCGCACCACCGACGCGGCTCACCGAGATACCGACGTTAATCGCCGGGCGAACACCGGCGTTGAAGAGGTCGGTCTCCAGGAAGATCTGACCGTCGGTAATCGAGATGACGTTGGTCGGAATGTAGGCGGAGACGTCGCCGGCCTGGGTCTCAATGATCGGCAGCGCGGTGAGGCTACCACCACCCTCGGCGTCGCTCATCTTGGCGGCGCGCTCCAGAAGACGGCTGTGAATGTAGAAGACGTCCCCGGGGTAGGCTTCGCGTCCCGGCGGACGACGAAGCAGCAGCGAGAGCTCGCGGTAAGCGACGGCCTGCTTGGAGAGGTCATCGTACACGATCAGCGCGTGCTGACCGTTGTCGCGGTAGTACTCGCCCATCGCCACACCGGAGTAGGGCGCGAGGTACTGAAGCGGCGCCGGCTGCGAAGCGGTCGCCGAGACCACCGTGGTGTACTCCATCGCACCAAAGCGCTTGAGCTTCTCGACGGTCTGCGCAACGGTCGACTCTTTCTGACCGATGGCGACGTAGATGCATTTCACGCCGGTGTCTTTCTGGTTGATGATCGTGTCGATGGCCACCGCGGTCTTACCGGTCTGGCGGTCACCAATGATCAGCTCACGCTGACCACGACCGATCGGCACCATCGAGTCGATGGCTTTAAGGCCGGTCTGCATCGGCTCGCCAACGCTCTGGCGGGGGATGATGCCCGGGGCCTTGACCTCAATACGCGAGCGGGTCGCGCTCTCGATCGGGCCTTTGCCGTCGATCGGCATGCCCAGCGCGTTGACCACGCGGCCTTCCAGAGCCGGGCCCACGGGCACGTCGACGATGCGACCGGTCAGCTTGACCTCGTCGCCCTCAACAATGCCGCGGTCGCTGCCCAGAAGCGCCACACCGACGTTGTCTTCTTCCAGGTTGAGCACCATCCCGTAGACTTCGCCCGGGAACTCCAGAAGCTCGCCGGCCATCGCCGACTCCAGACCGTAAACGCGCGCGATACCATCACCGATCGAGATAACCGTACCCGTCTCGCTGGTCTCCATACGCGAGTCGTAGTTCTCGATCTGCTTTTTGATGATGGAGCTGATCTCTGCGATGTTAATGTCCATCTTGCACTTACCCTTGAGCTCGGGGGTCACTCATATCCCGGTGGGCCAACTCGCATCTGGCGAGCTCCGACCGGGGCAACGGCGCCCTCGGTGATCCGTAATTAGACTTCTTTGAGAATCGCTTCGCGCATCCGCTTGAGCTGAGTGCGCACCGAACCGTCGTAGATCGAGCCGCCGACCCGCGCGACGACCCCGCCGATGAGAGCCTCGTCCACCGACGTCTCCACCAGCACCTCTTTACCCGTCATCTTCGCAAGCGCTGCCTTGACCTCGGCCAGCTGCGCATCGCTCAGCGCCGTGGCGCTGCTCACGCGAGCGCGCACTCGACCGGCCTTCTCATCGACGCCGGCGCTGAAGTCCTCGGCGATCTCGCGCACATAACGCAGGCGATCGCGGTCGAGGAGCAGCATCACAAAGTTTTTAAAGAGCTGATCCCAGCCCTCTTTCTGGGCCAGCGCCTCGATCACCGCGCGGCGCTCCTTGAGCTTGACCCCGGGGTTGAGCAGCGCCTGACGCAGCGTCTCACTCTGATCGAAGGCCGCGCTCAGCCAGCTCAGCGAGCCGTGAATCGGCTCGAGCTTCTTCTGCTCACTCGCAAGCTCAAGCAGCGCGCTGGCGTATCGTCGGGCTACCGGTACCTTTGCCATTATCTACTCCTGATAAGCGCTCAGCCCGGCCTCTCTTAAGGGCCAGGTGAGGCTTGAAAACCATTCAGTTCTTGGCCGCCGAAGACGCCTTACCCAGCTCCGAGACGTAGCTCTCGACGAGCTTGTTCTGCACACCGGCGTCGACCCGCTCGCGCGCCACACGCTGCGCCATCTCCAGCGCTGTGTTGACCGCCTGCTCCTCAAGCATCGACACCGCGCGCTTGACCTCCTGCTGGATGGTCAGCTCGGCGTCGGCCCGCATCTTCTCAACGCTCTTTTTGGCGGCGTCGATCAGGCGCTGTTTCTCGCGCTCACCCTGAGCGTGGTACTCGTCGAGCATCGACTGACGGTCCCGCTCCAGCGCCTCGAGCTTCGCGTTAAGCTCGGCCAGACGCGCCTCGGCCTGCTCGCGGGCGAGTTTGGCGGCGTTCATATCCGCCAGGAAGGTCTCGCGACGGCTGGCAAAGAAGTCGCGGATCGCCGGGCCACCAAACTTGACGATGATCCCCAGGAACACCACCAGGTTGAAGATCCCGGTAAACCAGTACTTCCAGGGGAACCCGGCGCTCTCACCCGAAGCGGCGAATGCAGGCGCGCTCACGCATACCAGCAGCACCAGCACCTGCACAAAGATCGCCCGCCGGGAGCCCGTCACGCGAAGAAGTTTCGAAGTCATGTTCTTGTCCTGACTAACTAGGAATGGGCGCGCTGCCTCGCCACGAGGCGCGCGCTCAACGGCTTATCCCTGCGGGAGCACCTTCTGTACCATCGCCTCGGCCAGCGCGCGGGCACGCTCGTCGATCTCGGCGCGGGCCGCAACCACGCGCTCCTCGATCACCTTGCGCTCTTCGGCCAGCTTGCCACCGAGCTCCTCGCGAACCTCCTCGAGGATGTCGTCCTGCTCGGCCAGGCCCTGATTGCGCAGAGACTCGCGCACATCCTGGGCTTCGCGACGCGCCTTGCTCAGCTTCTCATCGTAGGAAGCCGTCAGCACGGCGGCCTGCGCGTCCATCTCACCGGCCTCTTCGGAAGAGCCCTGCACGCTCTCTTCGCGCGCCTCCACCGTCTTGAGGTAGGGCTTGATCAGGACGAAGTTCAGGATCACAAAGACGAGCAAGAACGCGCCCATCTGAACGAAGAGCGTGCCGTCTATGTCGATCGCAACCGCTGCGACGAGCAGCGGACTTGAAGCGGTCATTACATCGATCATCGTGGCGCCTTTTAAGTCAGCGGGAAGTTGCGCTTCCCGCCTTATTTCTGGCCCTCTTGGCCGTTTTGCGGGAAAACCGTCGCGGCTTTAACACGGTGTTTTCAAAGGTGTCAAGGAAGGCATCTCCCGGGGGCCCGGCAAGGGCGCCGGCCCCATTTCTGCCGCGATCTTTCTTGACCGCGTTGGTGCCATCGCTATTGTAAGGATCAGGCGCCCCCGGGGCGCTTTTTTTAAACCCGGTACCTGCACCCGATCCTTGATGTGCGCACCTCATCTCTTTATTGCTGCTGGCTACCCCGCGCGCCGCATCCGACGCGCCCCACCGAACTCGCCACCCCTGCGCCGGGCCCGACCCGCCCTTCGCCCGGTCCGCTCCCGCTTTCGGGAGCCCTGCTCGCCACCTCTTCTAAGCTCTGAGAAATAGCTTCGCGCCCGGGTCGTTATGGGACACGACCAGGCCGCTCGACTTGCATCCTTTGTCCTTCAGAAGTTGATGACCGTGAAAGACTCCAACGAGCAAGCATCCAACTCGCCCCGGCCCACCGCCTCCGAAAGCCAGTTTACCGGGGAGAACCTCGCGTTCATTGAGGATCTCTACCGCCAGTACCTCGACGATCCCTCCGCGGTCGATCCGAGCTGGAAGCCGATCTTCCAGGAGTACTTCGGCGGTGACGCCGCACCAAACGGCAGCGCCCCCCACTTTAAGCCCCGCTCGATCTTCGAGCCGGCCCGCCTGCCCTCCCAGGAGATCGGTGGCGAGGCGGTCTGGGTCGATAAGGCCGAGGGCATCACGGTGAAGGCCCCCGGGCGCACCGAAGGGTTCGCCGCCCGCGTCGAGGCGATCGTGCGCGCCTTCCGCCTCCACGGTCACCTCATCGCGAAGATCGATCCCCTCGATCGCCCGCGCCGCCCCGCGCCCCCGGAGCTTGAGCCCTCGCTCTACGGCTTCTCCTCCGGCGATCTTAAGGCGAAGGTCAACTACGAGCCCCTCTTCGGCTCGCGCGAGGTGACCCTGGGCGATCTGATCCAGCGCCTGCGCGATCTCTACTGCGGCCACATCGCCGTCGAGTACCAGAACATGCCGGGCAGCCAGTCACGCACCTGGCTGCGCGATCGCATCGAGCGCAACGACTACGCCCCGCTCGATGTCGCCGCCGATGGCCCGCACATCCTCAAAAAGCTCGTCGACGCCGACGCCTTTGAGACCTTCCTGCATAAGAAGTACGTCGGCGCGAAGCGCTTCTCGCTGACCGGCGGGGAGTCGCTGATCCCCATGCTCGACTTCATGCTCGAAGAGGCCGCCGACTCCGGCGTCGAAGAGGTCGTCGTGGGCATGGCCCACCGCGGTCGCCTCAACGTGCTGCACAACATCATGAACAAGCCTGCCGAGGCGATGTTCTCGGAGTTTGAGAAAGTTCAAACCCCCGAGGAGTACGTCGGCAGCAGCGACGTCAAATACCATATGGGGTTCTCCAGCGATCACCCCACCCGCAACGGCAAGACCGTTCACCTCTCGCTCTGCTTTAACCCCAGCCACCTGGAGTTCGTGAACCCGGTGGTGCTGGGGCGCGTGCGCGCCAAACAGGATCGCCTGGGCAACGAAGCCGCCCGCCAGAAACTTCTGCCGCTGCTCCTGCACGGCGACGCGGCCTTCTCCGGCCAGGGCATCGTGACCGAGTCGCTCAACCTGGCGCGTGTCAAAGGCTACAACGTCGGCGGCACCATTCACGTGGTGATCAACAACCAGATCGGCTTCACCACCAACCCCGAAGACGGCCGCTCAACCACCTACGCCACCGACGTGGCGAAGATGCTCGAAGTGCCGATCTTCCACGTCAACGGCGACGACCCCGAAGCCTGCGTGCGCGTGATGAAGCTCGCCATGCAGTACCGCCAGCGCTTTGGCGAAGACGTCATCATCGACCTGGTCTGCTACCGCCGCTACGGCCACAACGAAGGCGACGAGCCCCGCTTCACCCAGCCGATGATGTACGGCGCCATCGACAGCTCTAAGCCGGTGCGTGAGAAGTACGTCGACAGCCTCATCGAGCGCCAGATCATGAGCGCCGAGGAGACCGAGGCGGTCTGGAACGAGCGCATGGACTACTACGGCGAAGTCTTCAAAGAGGTGCGCGAGCAGCCCCTGCCCAAGTCCATCAGCACCCTCGACGGGCTGTGGACCCCCTACCACGGCGGTGAGCTTGAAGCCGGCGCGGGCAACGACGCGCCCATCGGCGAAGATCTCTTCAAAGAGCTCGCCACCAAACTCACCGAGGTCCCGGAGAGCCACAACGTGCACCGCACCCTGCGCCGCTTCCTCAAAGGTCGCGAGCAGGTCGCCTCTGGCGAGGCCCCGGCCGACTGGGGCACCGGCGAAGCGCTGGCCTTTGCCTCGCTCTTGATCAACGGCACGCGCATCCGCATGACCGGCCAGGACTGCATCCGCGGCACGTTTAGCCACCGCCACGCCGCCCTCTTCGACACCGAGACCGGTGAAGGCTACTGGCCGCTTCGACACCTGACCGAAGACCAGGCCTCCATCGAGATCTACAACTCCACCCTCTCTGAGAACGCGGTCCTGGGCTTTGAGTACGGCTTTAGCCTCGACTCCCCCGACGCGCTCGTGCTCTGGGAGGCGCAGTTCGGCGACTTCGTCAACGGCGCCCAGGTCATCATCGACCAGTTCATCAACTCCGGTGAAGATAAGTGGAAGCGCCTCAGCGCGCTCACCCTCCTGCTTCCTCACGGCTACGAGGGTCAGGGACCGGAGCACTCCTCCGCCCGCCTGGAGCGCTTCCTGCAACTCTGCGCCGGCGACAACATGTACGTCTGCAACATGACCACGCCTGCGCAGTACTTCCACGCGCTGCGCCGCCAGGTCCTGCACCCGGCCCGCAAACCTCTGATCGTGATGAGCCCCAAGAGCCTGCTGCGCCACAAAGACGCGGTCAGCCCCATGGAAGACTTCACCACCGTGGGCTTCCAGCCCATCCTCAAAGAGACGCGCGAGTCGGTGAACACCGAGAAGGTTCGCCGCGTGCTCCTGTGCTCGGGCAAGATCTACTACGACCTCTGCGATCACGCCGCCGAGCAGGGCATCGACGATGTGGCGATCGTGCGCGTCGAGCAGCTCTACCCGCTGGAGGGCAAACTCCTGCAGGAGGCGGTCGCGCCCTTTAAGAACGCCCGCGAGATCGTGTGGGTCCAGGAAGAGCCCAAGAACATGGGCTCCTGGCACTACATCTTCCCGCGACTCATCGAGCTCTTCGGTGCCGATCCGCTGCCGGCCTACGTCGGTCGCGTGGCCAGCGCCAGCCCGGCCACCGGCGCCTACGAGAGCCACGAGCTTGAGCAGCGGGCGCTGGTCACCAAAGCCTTCGCCGAGACTCTCGATTAAGCCCCAGGCAAGCCCCCTGCGGGCTTGTGTTTCAGCGCCCAGGTCTGGTAACCCCTTGGGCGCGGCGAGGCTGCACCTCGCCAGTCCATGTTGTGATAGTGAGCCCCTGTATTTTTAGTACTTACGTTGCACGCCTACGAGGCCTTACATGAGCGTACCCGTAGAGGTCCCCACCCTTGGTGAGTCTGTCACCGAGGCGATCATCGCTGAATGGCTGAAAAAAGAAGGTGATTTCGTCGAAGAAGACGAGATCATCGCCGAGCTGGAGACCGACAAGATCACCGTCGAAGTCCCCGCACCGGTCGCAGGCACGATCAAGAAGCTGCGTTTTGCCATCGACGACGCCGTCAACCCGGGCGATGTCATCGCCGATATCGAGCCCGGTGAGTCCAAAGGCGGCGACGCCGGCGATGCGAAAGCCGACGCCTCCAAAGAAGAAGCACCCAAAGCCGCAGCTGCCGCCGAGGAAGGCGACGACGCCGACCACGATAAAGTCGGCCCGGCGGTGCGCCGCCTCGTCGAAGAGAACAACCTGGAGCTGGCCGATATCAAAGGCACCGGCCCCGGCGGACGCGTCACCAAGGGCGATGTGCAGCAGCACATCAAAGATGGCGGCACCTCCCGCAAGAAAGCCGAGGCCGAGAAGGCCGTGGAAGCCTCGCGCCCCGCGGTCGATCAGGGCGCGCTCGAAGAGCGCGTGACCATGAGCAAGCTGCGCCAGACCGTGGCGCGCCGCCTGGTCGAAGCCCAGCATAACGCCGCGATGCTCACCACCTTCAACGAAGTCGACATGACCGAGATCATGGCTCTGCGCAAGCAGTACCAGGATCGCTTCGTCAAGAAGTACGGCATCAAGCTCGGCTTCATGTCCTTCTTCATCAAAGCCTCGATCGAAGCGCTCAAAGCCTTCCCCTCGGTCAACGCCGAGATCGACGGCAACGATGTCGTCTACAAGAACTACTACAACATCGGCGTGGCCGTCGGCGGTGGCCGCGGGCTGGTGGTGCCGGTGCTCAAGAACGCCGACCAGTACAGCTTCGCGCAGACCGAGCAGGAGCTGGGCAAGCTCGTCGACAAGGCCGTCAACAACAAGTTGACCCTGCCTGAGCTTCAGGGCGGCACCTTCACCATCTCCAACGGTGGCATCTACGGCTCGATGCTCTCCACGCCCATCCTCAACCCGCCGCAGTCGGGTATCCTGGGGATGCACAACATCGTGGAGCGCCCGGTCGCCATCGACGGCAAGGTCGAGATCCGCCCGATCATGTACCTGGCCCTCTCCTACGACCACCGCATCATCGATGGTCGCGAGGCGGTCAGCTTCCTGGTCCGCATCAAAGAATGCCTGGAAAACCCCGAGCGCATCCTGCTCGAAGTCTGATCCCTGGCGCGTCGCCAGGGCGGCGAGTGTCAGAGAGAGGTCGGGGCCGAAGGCCCCGGCCTCTTCGCCCATAAGGCCCGGTCGCCCCGCTGTGACGCGCTCGCCAGATGGCCTCAACGCCCCTGAACAAAGGCTCTACTATGTATGATCTCGTTGTGATCGGTTCCGGCCCCGGCGGCTACATCGCCGCCATCCGCGCCGCCCAGCTCGACATGAAAGTCGCCGTCGTTGAACGCTACGCCACCTTCGGCGGCACCTGCCTCAACGTCGGCTGCATCCCCTCGAAAGCTCTGCTCGAATCGAGCGAGCGCTATGAAGAGGCCAAAGATCACTTCGCCGACCACGGCATCACCATCAACGAGGTCAGCTTCGACCTCAAGAAGATGCTCGCCCGCAAAGACGAAGTCGTCGCCAGCCTCACCGGCGGCGTGGCCGGCCTCTTTCAGAAGAACGACATCGCCACCTTCCAGGGCCACGGCACCATCGTTGATGCCAAAAAGGTGGAGGTGAAGAAGGACGACGGCTCGGTGGAGACGCTGGAGACCGAGCGCATCCTCATCGCCACCGGCTCCAAGCCCATCACGCTGCCCGGCGTCGAGCTCGACAAGGAGTACATCGTCGACTCCACCGGCGCGCTGGAGTTCCAGGAGGTCCCGGAGCACCTGGTGATCATCGGTGCCGGCGTCATCGGTCTGGAGCTCGGCTCGGTGTGGCGTCGCCTCGGCGCGAAGGTCACCGTCATCGAATACCTCGATGAGATCTTCGGTGGCCGCGCCGACAAAGACGTCTCTCGCCTGGCCCAGCGCGTCTTCAAGAAGCAGGGCATCGCGTTTGAGCTGGGCGCGGCCGTCACTGGCGCCGAGGTCAAAGATGGCAAGGTCACCGCAACCTTTGAGCAGAAGGGCGAGACCAAAACCATCGAATGCGACCGCCTGCTGGTCGGCGTGGGGCGCAAGCCTTACACCGAAGGCCTGGGCCTGGAGAACATCGGCCTGGAGACCACCAAACGCGGCTTCATCGAGGTCAATGAGCATTACGAGACCTCCGTCGAAGGCGTCTACGCCATCGGTGATGTGATCCCCGGCCCGATGCTCGCCCACCTGGCCGAGCATGAGGGCGTCACCTGCGTCGAGCGCATCAAGGGCATCGCCGGACACGTCAACTACGACGCCATCCCCGATGTGGTCTACACCCACCCCGAGATCGCCTCGGTCGGTAAGACCGAGCAGCAGCTCAAAGAGGCGGGCATCAAGTTCAAGGCCGGCAAGTTCCCCTTCAAAGCCAACGGCCGCGCCCGCGCGCTCAATGACACCGAAGGCTTTGTGAAGATCCTGGCCGACGCCGAGACCGACCGCATCCTCGGCGCGCATATCATCGGCCCGCGCGCCGGCGATCTGATCGCCGAGCTGGCGGTGGCCGTGGAGTTTGGCTCCAGCGCCGAAGACATCGCGCGCTCGACCCACGCCCACCCCACGCTTGCGGAAGTCATCAAAGAAGCCGCGCTCGACGTGGATGGCCGCACGCTCAACCTCTGAGCCGTTGCCGCACCGCCTATGAAAAAGCCCGCTCCCCTGCACAGGGAGCGGGCTTTTTTGTTGCTGCATAAACGGGTGCGCTACTCTTTGGGCCGAAACACCTCGTAGCCCATCTCCTGGCGGGCCTGATCGCCCTGGCGGATCACCAGGTCACGCATCGCCCGATCCAGCCCCAGCCAGGCCTCGCGCACGTGCGCGGGCACCTCGAACTCCTCCAGCACATCGATGAGGATCTGGTGACGGCGGTCAAAATGCCCCACGAGGATCGGCATCTTCTGGTGCGCCTGGCGAATCGGCGGGCCCTGGTAGCGTCCCTGCCGGCTGCCGAGATGCGCGTGCACATAGTCGCTCTGCGAGGCGATGAGCGCCTCTTTGTCGCTCATCGCAAAGAAGAAGCCGATCATTAGATCGTCGAAGAGGCGGTCGTAGAAGGCGCGCATCAACGTCTCCATACGTGCGCGCCCGCCCACCTCCTCGATGACGTCCCAGCCTGTCTGTCTCTCTGCCATACTGACCTTCTAGCCGATCTCGCGGCGATGCACCGTCATCATTAGCGCGCCCTCATAGATCGAGCCCAGCAGGCGCTCCGCCGGGATCTGACGCAGCTCGCCAGGCGGCACCGTATGATCACCGGCCCAGCGCAGCGCGCCCTGCGTCAGCGTCACCAGTCGCAGGCGCAGCGGCGCGGTGGCCAGCGACTCGCCGATCACCTCGATCGGGAGCCAGACCGGCGCGAAGTCGGCCTGCTCCGACCAGATGGTGGGCACGCAAAAGACGGGCATCGCTGCCAGCGGGGCGTTGGGTGCGGGGCTCTCAAAGACGTCGACCAGCAGGGGGAGCCCCAGCGAGCGGGCGATCTCGGTGATCAAACCATCGAACGCCGCCTCAGATTTCCCGGCGCGCACCGTCGCGAGGCGCCGCTCCCAGATCTGGCGCGCGCGAGTCAGAAAACCGCTGAAGGCCCCCTGGGCGAGGCTCAGCGCGCGCTGCTTCTCGGCATCACTCAGGCTGGCAAAGCGCGCGTTCATGGAGGCGCGCGTCGCGGCGAAGGCGGCGTCGATCGCGTCTTGCATCTCGGCGGTCGACGCCGGCACCCGACGCGGCACACCCACGCGCCAGCTCTGCGGCTCACCCCGGCCAAGGGGCGCCCGCGCCTCAAACGCGCGCGCCCCGAGCTGTCCGGCGCGCA
>NZ_VOSL01000022.1 GCF_007997005.1 Lujinxingia vulgaris
TTCGACACCTCCGCATGCACCATCGACCCCGTCTGCGGCGACGACACCGTCAACCAGGGCTCCGAGTCCTGCGACGGCGCTGACCTGGGTGGTGAAACCTGCGTCTCGCAAGGCTTTGACGGCGGAACCCTCGGCTGCAACACCTCCTGCGGCTTCGACACCTCCGCCTGCACCACTGACCCCGTCTGCGGCGACGACACCGTCAACCAGGGCTCCGAGTCCTGCGACGGCACTGACCTGGGTGGCGAATCCTGCACCTCTCTCGGCTTCGCCCCGGGCACCCTGGGTTGCGCCACCACCTGCGACTTCGACACCTCGGCCTGCGGCCCGCTCTGCACCGACTCCGACAATGGCGAACCCAACGACACCTTCGCCGAGGCCACCGTGTTGACGCCGGGCGTGGGCTACGACGCCGCGATTTGCTCCGGCGACATCGATCACTTCACCATCGAAGCGGCGGTCGGTTGCTCCATCGACGCCGACCTCATCATCACCGGCTCGACCTTCTCGTCCAGCCAGGACATCGACCTCGAGCTGAGCACCCAGAACGTACGCCTCGACAAGAGCACCGCTGCCATCAACAACCCCGAGGCGGTCACGGGCGCGGCGCCTACCAGCCGCTACGTCCTCAGCGTGGAGCCTTTCAACATGGCCACCACCGCCTACACCCTCACCGCCAACGCCATCAGCTGCCCGGCCGCCCCGAGCTGCCCCACCGACGACATCTTTGAGCCCAACGGCGACCACCTGGCAAGCTATGCGCTCGAAGGCCCTCTGGCCTACCTCGACGCCGCCCTCTGCGTGGCCGAAACCGAAGACTGGTACGAGATCTACGTCCAGGAAGGCTGCACGCTCGACGCTGAAATCTCCTTCATCAACGCCGATGGTGATCTCGACCTTTACCTCTACGCCCCTAACTCACTGCCCGATAACTCAAACTACCTGGACCGCGGCTACACAACCGGGGACGTGGAAGTCGTCAACCATGTCGCCACCCGCTCCGGTGCCTACTTGCTTCGCGTCGACGGATTCTTAAGTAACACCAACACCTACGGCTTCCGCGCCGAAGTCAGCTGCCCGGCCAACCTGGAGCTGAGCTGCCCGGCCGATGACCTCTTCGCCCCCAACCACGAGGTCGCCACCGCCCTTCCCATCGCCGCCGACGACTCCGTCGATGGCATCCTCTGCGGCACGCGCAACCTCACCAGCGTCTCCTCCCACTCCGACTTCTACGAAGTCGTGGTCCCCGAGACCGGTGACCTCACCGTCACCCTGGTCTCCCATTACCCCCTGGGTGACCTCAACGTCGCGCTTCTCGGCGGAACAGGCACCCGCCTGCGCTCGACCTCCTCGCTGCAAACCTACAGCGAAAGTTTCACCCAGTTCACGCTGTTCCCGGGCACCTACACGCTGGAGGTCTTCGGCAACAGCAGCTCCGACCTGGGCAAATACAACCTGCGCACAAGCTTCAGCGCCACGCCCTGATCCACCGCCAAAGTCAACACATCTGAACGTTCCGACCTGAAAGAGGCCGCGCACCCGCGCGGCCTTTTTTGGGTTCGCGCCAGGGCGCTGCGGCACGCACTCCCCCGTCAAAAAAAGCACCTCGATCAACGCTCTTCGCGCCGCCAACGCGTCCGTCTCCCGGTCAGTCAAAGGCCGCAGAAACTCTCACCCTTGTCCGTCTCTCGGTCGGGCCAAAGCCCGGAAAACCTCGCCCAAACGACAAGAAGCCCCCCGAAGGGAGCTTCCTTAAAGGCTGATGCGTATCACGCAGACGCGCATCGGCACGACACGATTTCAATGATCAGACCGGCCACTCCTGATGCTCCCAGGCCTGCTGCCAGAACATCCACTCGTAACGCACGCTGGTCACAAAAGCCTGCACCGCCCGCTCCCGCGCCGGCTCATCAGCCGCATCCGCAAATCGCTGAAGACGGCCCAGAATCTCGTTCATGTACTCGTTAAAGCCGGGGTCCGAGTACATCCGCAGCCAGTTCGCGTAGGGATGATCATCCTCAATGGTCCCCAGCCGCTCCAGCAGATGCTGCCCCAGCGCGATGTACAGCCAGGGGCAGGGCGTCAGCGCTCCAACCGCCTCCACCAGCGTGCCCCGGGTGGCCATCGAGATCATATGATCCTGGTAGGCGCGGTTGTTCGGCGTCAGCTCAATCGCCGCAATATCCTCCGGCCCATACCCCAGCTTCTCCCCGTAGCCCGCGTGCAGCTCGCCCTCGACCACAAGCGCCATGCGCGCCGCGTCCACAAACCACAGCTTATCCACAGGCGCCACACAACGCGTCGAGATCAAACTCGCAGCATCGGCAAAGGCCTCCAGATAACGGGCGTCCTGCATCTGGTAAAACTTGAACTTCTCCGCGTCCAGCGTCCCCTCGGCCAACGCCAACACAAAGGGATGCTCAAACGACGCTCCCCACTGGCCGCGCGCGGCCTCCAGGCAACGCTTCGCAAAGGGCGGGACATCAAAGGCAGGTGTGCTCATAGCTTCTCCTCCAACAAAAAAGTGAGTGAAGAGCCAGGCACGCGGCGCCCCGCCATCATGTCGATGGACATCGTTTTTTTCATGTACAGCCTCCCTACGCCGGTACGAACCGGATCAGGTCATGAGGGTATTTCTCAGCCTCCTCCACAACGGAACAGGCACCCCTGGCTCGGTGATGCGCCCACCATAAACCCTCCCACCACAAACGCAAGCCCCCCGACCGAGAGACCGGCAACCTCCCGCAACCACGCGCCCGCCTGACCCTCTTCACCCCTGCCGACGCCCACTCCTTGCCCCGACCGAGAGACCGGCAACCTCCGCCAATCGTGCGCTCCAACGCCCACTCTCCCCCCTGCAACACACCGCCTCCCCCCGACCCGACATCCCCCGATATTCGCCGCCCTCCTGCCCCCGATACACTCCCCACCTCCACCTCTCTGAATCGCCCGACAGCACGCCCCCGGGGCTCACGGTCGCGCCCCTCCCCCCGACAATTTCACATGTTTTGTCCCGACCGAGAGACCGACAACCTCCCGCAACCATGCGCCTGATCGCCCCATCACCACCCCCTCTCTCCTCCTTTCGACACCCCCATTCTCCCCCTCCCACGCAAAGTCGCTCCGCACCACTCGATAACAACCTCAGGCAGCACACATCACGCTTACGACGCGGTGAGCACACGTTGTTGTCGAAGGTTGCGACGTTGAGAGCGACGCGGGCAAGGCACAAAACGCAGGCGGTACGTCAAGCTCAGCGCACTCTCAACGCAGCAGACGCAGCATCAACGGTCGCCCACAGCGTACTACCTGGAGACTCCCATATGACGCGTCCTCGTCGACATATCGAAGGTCAGGTCGTTGCGATCACTCGCCGCTGTTTCGACCGAAACCACTTCATGCGCCCTGACACCACGATGCACGACATCGCCGAGTACGTCTTCGGCCGCTCCACGCAGAAAAACAACGTGGAGATTCACGCCGCGATGGTCATGTCCAACCATCTTCACATCATCCTGACCGACCTCAAAGGCCGCCGCAGCCACTTCATGCGCGACGCGATGAGCGGCATCGCCCGCGCGCGAAACAAAGACCTCGAGCGCAGCGACCACTTCTGGGACGGACGCCAGTACTGCGACACCATCCTCCTCGATCGCGACGCCGAGGAGCGCAAACTTCTCTACACATGGCTCAACCCCGTGGTCGCCGACCTTGTGGAGCGCGCCGACCAATGGCCGGGCTTCAAAATCATGCCCAAAGATTGGGGCCAAACCATCCGAGTCCCCAAACCCGACGTCTTCTTCGGTCGCCGCTCTCCCGAATACGTCGAATTCACCCCACAGCCCCCGCCGGGCTACGGCCACATGAGCCTGGAGGAAGTCCGAGCCCACTTTGAAGGCCTGCTCAAGCAAGCCGAAGACGCCCTCATCGCCGCCCGCGCTCGCGAGAAGCGACGAGTAAAATGCCTCAATGACCTGGTCAACCTGGACCCCTTTAGCCGCCCCGACTCGCCATCGCCAACCGGCACCCTCAGCCCCCGCTTCGCCACCAAAAACCCCCAAACCATGGTCGCCGCGATCGCCCGAGAGCGCGCCTTCCGCAGCGAGTACGCCCGCCAGCGCGAACGCTGGCTCAACGGCCATAAACGCGTCGTCTTCCCCTGCGGCACCCTCTGGCTTCGCCACAACGCCCCCGTCACCTGTCAAGCCCACGACCCGACCGAGGCCGGGCTGGCCTGCACAATGTAACCAGGCTGCATACCCACAACCTGAACGCGACGCCCCCGGCAGAGAACCGCTTAATACCCAACAATGACGCGGAGATGCCCATCTCTGTCCGCCCCATCGCACCGCAGGAACGCCACTCGCTGAATTCAACCGGGCAACGTGCCACACACGCTTCATTTTGACCTTTTTCGCGACGCACGCCCGCCATCTCGCCCCCTTCAGCGACCTGCCACCCGAATGTCCCCTACGGCGCTCTCCAAACTGCCCCTTCCCCCCAAAAAACTCCCCCTCACCTACGCGATCACCCCCAAAATTCGCCCCACTCGCCCTTCTCTCGGTCGGTCTTATATCGGTCTCTCGGTCGGTCGAAAAGCGCGGAAAACAGGGGCGATACGACCCTCCTCCCCCTACTCTCCACCACCTCCGTGCCTACCCTCCCCCCACAACCGCTGACTCCTCCCCGGGGACCCAAGCCCATGGAAGATCTCCTCGCTGCACGCAGCCAGATGGCGATGTCGCTGGCCTTTCACATCATCTTCGCCGTCGTCGGCATGGCCATGCCCCTGCTCATGATCATCGCCGAGGCCCGCTGGCTCCGCACAGGCGACCCCGTCTTTCGCGAGCTCGCAAAACGCTGGGCCCGCGGCACCGCCATCATCTTCGCCGTCGGCGCCGTCAGCGGCACCGTCCTCTCCTTTGAACTCGGCCTGCTCTGGCCCACATTCATGGAACACGCCGGCCCCCTCGTCGGTATGCCCTTCTCCCTGGAAGGCTTCGCCTTCTTTCTCGAAGCCATCTTCCTGGGCATCTACCTCTACGGCTGGGAGCGCGTCAGCCCCCGCGCCCACTGGCTCGCAGGCCTGATGGTCCTCTTAAGTGGCACCGCCTCGGGCATCTTCGTGGTCACCGCCAACGCCTGGATGAACGCCCCCACCGGCTTCGACTTCATCGACGGCCAGTTCGTAAACATTCGCCCCTGGGAAGCCATGTTCAACCCGATGTGGTTCACCCAATGCGCCCACATGGTCATCGCCGCGTTTCAGTCCGTCGCCTTCGCCGTCGCCGGCATCCACGCCGCCATGCTCCTGCGCGATCACCGCAACACCTTCCACCGCCACGCCATCGCCATCGCCCTCCCCATCGCCGCCATCACCGCCCTGGCACAACCCCTGATGGGCGACCTCCTCGCCAAAGCCACCGCCGAGAATCAACCCGTCAAACTCGCCGCGATGGAAGGCCACTTCGACACCGAGACCCGCGCCCCGCTGCGCATCTTCGGCCTCCCCGACGAAGAGACAGGCCAAACCCCCTACGCCATCGAAATCCCCGGCGCCCTGAGCTTTCTGGCCTACGGCGACTTCGACGCCGAAGTGCGCGGCCTCAATGACTTCCCCCGCGACGAATGGCCCCCCGTCGCCATCGTGCACATCGCCTTCCAGATCATGGTCGCGCTCGGAATGTGGATGCTCGCCATCAGCCTGCTTGGCGTCGTTTTAAGCTGGCGAAAACGCCGCCTCTTCACCGCCCGCTGGTACCTCTGGCTCCTCGTCCTCACCGCCCCGATGGGCATCATCGCCATCGAAGCCGGCTGGGTCGTCACCGAAGTCGGCCGCCAACCCTGGGTCATCCAGGGCTACATGCGCACCGCCGACGCCGTCACCCCCATGACCAACCTCGTCGTCCCCTTCACCGTCTTCTCCATCCTCTACGTCATCCTCTCCATCATCGTCGTCTACCTGCTCTGGCGCCACGTCTTCCAGAGCCCCGACACAGCCACCCTCCAGGCCCTTAAAGACGCCGCTCCGCCTGCCTCCGAGGCCCCTCCAACCGATGCCTCCGACACCCCCCTCGCCGACTCCGACTAAGGTGCCACCATGCTCGAACTCCCCATGATCGTGGCCGCCATCATCGTCCTCGCGCTCATCGTCTACCTCCTCACCGGCGGAGCCGATTTCGGCGGCGGCATCTGGTACCTCTTCGCCTCCGGTGAACGCAAAGATGACCAGCGACGCGCCCTCACCGAGGCCATCGCCCCCATCTGGGAGGCCAACCACGTCTGGCTCATCCTCGTGGTGGTGCTCCTCTTCGTCTGCTTTCCTCCGGCCTTCTCCGCCATCATGACCGCCCTGCACATCCCCCTGACGCTGATGCTCCTGGGCATCGTCCTGCGCGGCTCGGCCTTCGCCTTCCAATCCTACGCCGCCGGCGCCCACCGCCTGGAACGACGCTCTGCCCGCGTCTTCGCCATCGCCAGCATCATCACCCCCGTACTCCTGGGCATCTGCGCCGGCGCCATCGCCTCCGGCAACATCCGACGCCTGCCGTCCGGCGTCATCGACACCAACTTCATCTCCGAGTGGCTCCAACCCTTTCCCTTCGCCATCGGCGCCCTCACGCTCGCGCTCTGCGCCTTCCTGGCCGCCGTCTACATGACCGTTGAGGCCCACGGCGACGCCCTCAAAGACGACTTCCGCCGCCGCGCCCTCTACAGCGCGCTGGCCACCGGCGCCTGCGCCTTCGCCGCCATCCTGCTCGCGATGCGCGACGCCCCCCTCATCTGGACCGGCCTCACCGCCGCCCGCTGGTCCATCCCCTTCCAACTCCTCACCGCCCTGGCAGCCCTCGCCTCCATCGCCGCCCTCTGGACGCGCCGCTTTCACCTCGCCCGCGCAGCCGCCGCCACCCAGGTCGCCCTCATCCTCCTGGGCTGGGCGCTCGCGCAGTTCCCCTACCTCGTCTACCCCGACATCCGCATCGCCGACGCCGCCGCCGAGACCGCCGTCCTACGCCCCGTCCTCATCGCCCTGGCCCTCGGAAGCCTCCTCCTCCTCCCCGCCTTCGCCTACCTCTACAAAATCTTCAAACCTCGCCACACCTCCCCCCTCGAGAGCCCCTCACCCGATGAGACACCCTAACCGCTCGCACCACCGGCAAACCCCACACCACCACTCAACTTCGTCCATCTCTCGGTCGGCCTCTCAACCGCATAATCACTATATTTTGTCCGTCTCTCGGTCGGCCACTCAAGCGCATAATCACTGCACCTCGCCCATCTCTCGGTCGGTCACATCACAGCGTCCTGCGACGCGAAGACAACCGTCTCACACCCGCATAAACACTCAACCTCGTCCATCTCTCGGTCGGCCCCCGCGACTGCCTTGTCACAACACCGTCCCCCCCTCATGACGGAGGCATCGGCGTGTTCCACCGCAAGCTCGGCGCGACCTCGCCCTCCTGAAACTCCTCCACGGTGTGTTTCGCCCCCTCCTTGATGTTCGCTCGCCCCGCCTCCATCACCCGGCGAGCATTCTTAGTGAGAAGCTCCGGCGACTTCTCCTTACGCACGCCTCCCGCTCGCTCCACGCCGGCACCGTGCCGATACACCAGTTCCCCACCCAACCAGGCGGTATAAAAGAGACCCACCAACCCTCCCAGCCCGCTGAGCAGATACCCCGCGCTCGGCGCCTTCATCTTCCCCCGCCACCCGGCCATCATCACCGCTGCCGCCGTCAGCCCGAGGTTGAGGTTGCGATGCGTCGTCAGCTTCGCACGTGCCTCATCCCCCTCCAGGTCAACGGCCTCCTGAGCCACAAGCCCCGATAGACTCGAGACCACCGCGCCTGCGGCCGCTAGCCACATCGAACGCCGCCCCAACTCACAGAGACCGCGCCGACCACTGAACCTCCCCAGCACGTCGGCCCCCACCGCCACCGGCATCAGCGCCAGAGGCATATGAACCAGCATCGGATGCAACACATGAAGTCGAGTCGTCATAAGAGCTCCCTTCAAAGGTGAATGGCAAACCTCACTCGCCACGCGCTTCTCCCTAAAAGGTCGCTGCAGGACCGGGACTGTCGACTCCACGACGCACGCCCAACAACCACGGCATCTCGCGCACCCGGAATCCAAACGCCGCACAATCACTGCCCGATGTCCGTCTCTCGGTCCGACACGATCGTGGCCTCATTCCCGCACAATCACTCAACATTGTCCATCTCTCGGTCGGCACCATCACGCACAATTCCGCATCCTTCTCAGCCTCCCGATCCGACGCAACTCGTCCTCACGCAGCCACGACACCAAGCCCCCCACCCGCCCTCTCCTCACAAACCTGTGCCCTTCTCTCGGTCGGCCCAAACCGGCACAAACTCAGCACCTCGTCCGTCTCTCGGTCGGCCCCTTACCCGCATAAACACACAACCTCGCCCGTCTCTCGGTCGGGCCCTCGCCCGGTCGAGCCGTCGCCCCCTGCCCTCGCGTCGCGCCCCTTCGCCCCCAAGTTCTCCCCTCATCGACACCACCCTCATCGACACTACGTTTATAAACCCGGAGCCGTTTTTCACCGACGGCTCCACACAACGCACCGCTCGCCGCACACCGAACCTCGCAAACGCGTTCGTTCTGCAAAATTTGGGGGAGTCTCATGACGATGCCGACGCACACCACACTTGCGCTCGCGCTACTGACCACAATGCTTTTATGCGGTGGCTGCTCGCCATCTCTCGACGCCCCCGACAACCGACGTGCCGAGTCACTTCACGCAACGCCAGCCCCGGTCGACGCCCCCACCGACTCCACAACCTGCCGCGACGCCGGCGTCGACCTCGGCGTCTCCCGATCCGAGCGCTGGGTCGCCTGCCGCCTGGACTTAGGCCGGCTCAACGCTGGCGCACATACCTTCACACAACCCTCGGACTTCCTCGCAAACGGGGAGGTCTGCGCCGAGCTCCTCGACATCGCCCTCGAGCACTACGAGAGCGCCGAAGGCCCGGCACTGACCTGGAGCTCCCTCAACACACGCGCCATCGACGCCCTCTTCATCCAGAGCACCAACGCCGGCAACCTCTACACCTACCGACCCACCGTCGACGCCGACGAAGGCGTCCACGCCCCACTCGATGGCGCCTCCTGGGCCGACATCGAAGCCGTCTCCATCTGCGTCGAGCGCGCCCTGAACGTACAATTCTCCCTCGTCCCGCGCTCCGTCGGCCCCTACGACTGGCACATCGCAAAAACGGCCTCCCCACAACTTCTGGAACTCGACCCCGACGCATCCGGTGAGGTCGACTATGAGGTCACCGTCAGCGCCACCCACATCGGCCCCCGCGAGATCGTCGTCGAAGGCATCGCCTACATCACAAACACCACCGACGCCGCCGCCCACATCGAGAGCGCCACGATCGACGTCGAAGGGCGACTCGGCGCTCTCGATTGTGGCGTGAACTTCCCCTCCCTCTTAAAACCTCAGTCGGGCCTCGAGTGCACCTACAGGGTCAGCGGCCTGGATGAGTCCCTCAACGAAAGCACCATCAACGCCCGGCTCACCGTCGACGTCAGCGACGAGAGCCCAACCCGCGGCGCGAGCGCCGCCCAATCGACCTTCCTCAGCGTGCCTCCCCCCGACACCCTGGACCGTGTCATTGTCCGCGACGGTGACGACATTCGCGCGTCCTGCACCTTCGACGAGCAGCCCTGCATCTTCGAATACACCCGCACCTTCGCATGCCCTTTTGACGAGGGCGTCGACGCACGCGAAGCGCGCATCACAGAGCCCTTACAGACCACCACCGCCCCGGTGGAAGTCCGCTGCGCCGAGACCAACCTCGAAGGCCAACTCCTCGTTCAAACCTTCGCCGAAGCCAGCTTCCGCGGCCCCTACATCTGGAACATCGAAAAACGCGCCGACCCTCAACGTCTGGAACTTGCCCAAAACGCCTCCGGCGACGTCAACTACACCATCGAGGTCTCCCCCCAAGACACAGGTGAGTCGTACCACCTCGCCGAAGGCAGCGTGCGCATACTCAACCTCACAGACCTCGACGCCGACGTGGCGAGCGTTACTGTAAGCGTGGGTGAGCGCGGGGCGCTGGCCGATTGCGACGCGTCGCTTCCCCTCACCATCACCGCCGGCGCAAACCACATCTGCACCTTTATGATCCCCAACATCGACCCCACCGAGACGGCGGCCGAGACCCGCGTCGAGGTCACTCCCACAAGCCCCGTCGGCGGCGTCATCGATCAGGGCACAATCGCCTACGACGATCGCCCCGCAGAACCTCTGGAGACCGTCCAGGTGCGCGCCACCCTCAACGGCTTCGAAGTTCTCGACGAGCCCTGCCACTGGCCGCATCCTTGCATCTTCGAGTACAGCCGCACCTTCTCCTGCCCCTTCGACGAAGGCGCCCATGTCGACTCCGCCTACCTCCCGGCGACCGGCCAGCGCGCCGAGGCCCGCGTCGATGTCATCTGCATGGATGCAGCCCCTCAGGGCGAACTCCGCATCCAGAGCGCACCATTGACCGGATACACACGCACCTACACCTGGAACATCCACGCATCGGCGAGCCCTGAGCTGATTGCGCTTGAACCCGGACAATCTGCGCAGGTCGACTACCACGCTGAGATCACAGGCCAGGACCACATCGACCACAACCACATCGCCCAGGGGCCCGTCTACATCACCAACCCCACCGAGTTTGACGCCCTCATTGAGAGCGTGTCCACGCACGCCGGAAACACCCCCGGCAACGTCGACTGCGGTGTCTCCTTCCCCTACATCGTGCCGGCAGGCCGGGGCCTCGATTGCACCCAGACGATCTCAAACTTAAACGGCGACGAGCCCCGCGCTGAAGTCGAAGTTCACGTCAGCCCCGCTAGCCCCGTGCTCGGCGGCATCTCCCGCTGGAACCTTGACTGGGGCCCACCCACCACCCACCTCTTCCGCGACGTGACCGTGCGCGCCCGGGTCGAAGGCGTTCAGACGGTTCAGCAACTCTGCTCATGGGACTCCGGCTGCACCCTCAACTACAGCGCGACTTTCAACTTCCCCGAAGACCAGGGGCCCCGGGTGAGCACCGTCGAAATTATCGAGGTCGGCTTGGTCGACAGCGTCACAGTCGATGTCCTCTGCCACAGCGACTAACGCCAGTATCAGGCATCCATGACCGGGATACCGCACAATCACTGACTCATGTCCATCTCCCGGTCCGCCCCCAGGCGGCCCCCTCACCCCCATAAACAAAGAACCTCCCCCATCTCTCGGTCGGCCCATCGCGCATCCCCCACGCCTGCGCTACACTTCCCCCCACACCCCGCAACCTCCCGCCCGGCACCGACCATGTCCACACACCTCGACGTCCTCATCATCGGCGCCGGCCTCTCCGGCATCTGCGCCGGCTACTACCTCCAGACCGAGTGCCCCCAGAAGTCCTTCGCCATCCTCGAAGGCCGCGCTTCCCTCGGCGGCACCTGGGACCTCTTCCGCTACCCCGGCGTCCGCTCCGACTCCGACATGCACACCCTCGGCTTCTCCTTTCGACCCTGGCCCAACCCTCAAGCCATCGCCGACGGCCCCTCCATCCTGAGCTACCTCCACGACACCGCCCGAGAGACCGGCCTCGACCGCAAGATCCGCCACAACCACCACGTCGAACACGCACGCTGGTCCTCCGATGACGCCCGCTGGACCGTCACCTCCCGACACCCGGAGACCGGCGCGGAGCACGTCCACACCTGCAACTTCTTATGGTTCTGCACCGGCTATTATCGCTACGAACACGGCCACATGCCCGACTACCCCGGCGCCCAGCGCTTCCGCGGCGAACTGATTCACCCACAACTCTGGACCGACGACATCGACTACGCCGGCAAAAAAGTCGTCGTCATCGGCAGCGGCGCCACCGCCGTCACCCTTGTCCCGTCGATGGCCAGGCGCGCCGCGCACGTCACCATGCTGCAACGCTCCCCGAGCTACGTGATGTCGATGCCCGAAGAAGACGCGCTTTCCCAATCCATGACCCGCATCTTCGGCAAATCCCTCGGTGCCGGCATGACCCGCTGGAAGAACATCCTCCGCCTCATGCTCTTCTACCAATTCGCTCGCCGCATGCCCTCAAAGGCCCGCGCCTTCATCACCAAACAGGTCCGCAACACCATCGGCGATGTCGTCGACGTGGATGCCCACTTCAACCCCACCTATGACCCCTGGGACCAACGCGTCTGCTTCGTCCCCGACAACGACCTCTTCGACGCGCTCCGCGACGGCAGCGCCTCCATCGTCACCGACCACATCGAGACCTTCACCGAGACCGGAATCACACTTCGCTCCGGTCACCACCTCGACGCCGACCTCATCGTCAGCGCCACCGGCCTCGACGTCATGGTCGCCGGCGGCACCACCCTCGAAGTCGACGGCAAGCCCGTCCACCCCGGCCAGGAGACGATGTACAAAGGCGCCATGCTCAGCAACGTGCCCAACGCCGTGATGTCCGTCGGCTACACCAACGCCTCCTGGACCCTCAAATGCGAGCTCATCAGCCAGTGGACCTGCCGCCTCCTCCACCACATGGACCAGCACCACCTCCGCATCGTCACCCCGCGCCTCCCCGAAGACACCACCGCCGACCGCCCCCTCATCGACTTCAACTCCGGCTACATCCAACGCGCCCTCGACGAGCTCCCCAACCAGGGCGAGCGCCTGCCCTGGCGCCTTTATCAAAACTACATTTTGGACAGTGTGTTGTTTCGCTTCGCCCCCATTGCCGATGATGCGCTGATCTTCGAGTGATGCGTCTTACGCAGACCTCGCAAGCTCGCCACTCACTCAGCGCACATCGCGTTTGACCCATATTCTATGCGCCTCACATCACCTTGAGCGTCGCAGATTCAAACTCAATGCAACGACTCCCGGCGATAGAGCGCGAGCACCATCGCCAACGCCTCCCGCACCTCATTCCGCACATCTGAGGAGTAAAACCCCTCAACACCCCTGTACTCCTCCACAATCTCCTGGACGTAGCGAAGCTCGCTTCGGGACGCCTCGTCCCCAAACTCTTCCGCCCGCAACGCCAGGAGGGGCTCGGCGGCCGCCTGCAACGCCTCAAGCATCCCGGTCCGCGTGTCCGCCCAGAAGATGATCTCCACGGCAGCGTGAAGTTTGTTGGATACGTGGGTCATGTCCTGCCTCGATCTCGAACTGTAAAGCGGTTTCGCCAACCGAAAATTACGGCAAACCCGCATGATTGCTGCTCGATGCCCATCTCTCGGTCGGACACTGGCGGGAGTCCTATCCGTCGATTGCATCCCCCCCGGATCCACAAACCGCACCGGATTCCCCCGCACATACGCATATACATTCACCCCATCCACCATCCCCGCCGGGTCCGGCGCTGTCCACCGGCAGAGCCACGGCGAGTAGTAGCGCGCGCCGTGGTAGTAGAGGCCGGATTCTTCGTCGCGCTCCTTTCCCGTAAAACGAAAACGCTTCTTCGCATACGACCCGAACGACGACTCCCCATAAGGCCGATACTCCTCCCGGCTGATAAGCCCGCCCGTCTCACTGACCACCACGCTCGACGAGCCCAGGTGGTCGCCCAGCTCATAGAGCACCGCCGGCTTCTGCGCGTTGAAAATATCCGGCCCCACGCGTCGGCTCGCCACCTTTGATGCATCGTCCATCACGTGCAGCTCGTTGGCCTGCGCCGGCATTGAAGTCCCATCGAGGATCTGATGGTGCTCAAAGATCCCGTCGACAACCACCGTCGCATGCGCCACCCCGCCGCGAATCGAGACTTTTTGTACACGCTGCCCCGCCCCATCATACCCATACGCTCCGTAGCTCGACGCCGGACTCCCCGCCGCCTGCACCCGAAACGCCCGCAACTTCCCGGCGTGGTCCCACTCATAGTGGCGCTCGCTATTTTCCTGCACCAGATTCCCACCCCCATCGTACACATACCCCCGCGACTCGCCGCCAAGCCCCATCGCGACCAGGCGGTTGGAGGCGGCGTCGGTCTGATAGGTCCGCTTCCACTGCGCCACCCCGTTCGCCGCATCGAGCGCGTACTCGTGGGTCTTCTCCACCATCCCGCCGGTTTTGTCATAGCTGTAATGCTCGATGTAAGGCCGCGCCTCCTCCACACTCGACCCACCCGGAACCTGATTCCCCCAGAATATCGGCTCCACCCCCTTACGCTCTCGCCCCGTCGCACGCGTCAACCGGTAGAGCGGGTCATACTCAAAACGCCGCAACAGCGAATCCGCCGAAAAGCTCCCCCACGTCGCTTCCGCAAGATACGCAAAATCCCCGGGCTCGATGCCCAACCCCGTCCCCCGACTCTCAATCGACCGCATCGTCTCAAACAGTTGGTTCCACCGCTATTAAAGTTAACTCCACTCCATCATAATCTTACAAAAGACTTTAACTGAAAGCAACT
>NZ_VOSL01000023.1 GCF_007997005.1 Lujinxingia vulgaris
CCGCGCCGCCCAGCGCCTCTCGGCGCGGTGGCGCGCCCCCAGGCTGGGCATCGCCTGTCGCGCACACTGCCGGGCGCGCCGCGCCGCCAGCTCTTCGTTGCCCAGGCATAACGCCTCACACCCCGCGCGCCGCACAAACCACGCCGGCGCGCGTAGCAGCGCCCCCAGCCAGGCCTCATCCAGCAGGTAGGCCGGCAGGGCCTCCACCAGCAGGTGACGCGCCAGGGGGTTGCTCTTAAGCAGCATCCCCGCCCGCCAGGGCCTCTCGGAGCTCAGCCCGACAAGCATCGGCACGACCCGCTCGCCAAAGCGACGCGGCTCCGAGAGCAGGGCGCGGTAGTACTGCGTCAGCGTCGCCGTCACCTCCGCCACCTCCGCCACCCCGAAGCGCGGCACCTCCATGATGAGCGCGCTCGCCATCTGATCGATCAGCTGCTCATCCCCTGCCTCCAGGGCACGATCCATCAATCGCGGGTACCCCTGCACCGCGCTCGGCATCACCCGGCGCGCGAACACGCCGCGCACAAGCTGCGGGTAGCGCGCGTAGAGCGCCACCGCACTCACATCGCCCAGACGCGTCACCTCAGCCTCATCGCCCACTCGCCCCAGCAGCCAGAGACGGCGTCGACGCTCGCGATCCGGCAGGTCATCGGCATGGAGCAACCCCATCACCTCCCGCTCATAAAAGCGCTGTGGAGCCCACGTCTTGAGCACCCGAGCCCACAACCCCCACCAGCGCCGCGCGGCCACCTCCCTGAGAACCTCCCGCAGAAGCGCCCCCCCTCCCGGCGCCTCAAACGCCTCGCCAAGATGCCGGCGCACATAGGGCAACACCTCGCCACCACGCGCGCGCAAGAGCGTCAGAACCACCACCCCCTTCTCCTCGAAACTTCCCCGGGGATGATGCTCCTCCAGCCAGCTGATGAGCTCGGCCGGGTCGTGTACATGCTCGATGATCGCCTCGACATCGCGCCGCCACTGGCCCGGCGGCACCTGAAGCCGGTAGAGCTCTCGGGCAAAGGGCCAGTCGCCGCGCCGCCGCGCCGCGCTCCGCAACCCCTCCCAGATGCGCCGGCGGTAGACCGGCACCCGGGAGAGCTTCATCGCAATGTAGTCCCGCGCCGCCTCCGGATCGCAGCGGTAGAGCGTGAGCGCCTGAAGCTCACGCAGCTCAAAGGGCTGATCGTAGCGCTCCAACACCCGGCGGCGCGCCGCGCTGCCGCCGCGCACCTGCTCAACCTGCGCACAGAGATCCTCGCGCCAGCGCCCCACATCTCTGGGTCCGGCAGGCTGCCCCTCGGTCAAACGCCAGCGGTAGAGGCGCCGGAACACCTCGGCATCCTCCAGACTCTCGGCCAGCTGCAACCAGCGCTCCAGCTCCTCCTGATAGGGCCCCGACCAGGGCGCCACCCGCCAGGCGCCTCGCCCCGGGTCGTAACCCGCGCTGCGAAAACGCCGCAGAATAAACCCCCGATAGAGCGCGCGATGACGGCGGTACAGCGCCGGCCCCCACAGCCCGGTCAGGAGCGCAAACGCCGGCTGACGCGCGGCCAGCTCCTCCAACACCCCCAGGAGCGCGGCGTCATCAAGCGACTCCGCCTCAAGCAGCTTCGCCACCACCCGGGCCAACTTCCCCGCGTCCAGGCGCGTGCCATCCAGCGCCGACGCTCCCGCTGCCTCCTTCGACTCCCTGGCCATCATCGCTCTGACCTCCGCACAATCCGCATCGGCAACGCACACGGCCCGAAGCCCCCCGGGGCGCCTCCCACAAAAAAGCGGGGCGGCCCTTTTAGGCCGCCCCGCTCTCGCTGGCGTCGTGCTAACTCTCGCCAGGATCGCCCGGCTTACTGGTCGGCCAGGTATCGCTCCAGACCGCGGTTTGCCTGGGTGAGGTTCGGCGTGATCAGCCGAACCACAAAGCTCTCAACCGCGCTCCCGATCGCGCCGGCCCCCAGCCGCGGCACCCCGGGGATCTTTTTCGCATCGACGGTCAGCTCACCGTCGATCACAACCTCGGTGCGGCCCTCGCCCTTCTGCACATAGCTGGTGGTCCCCTTGCAGGTGACCGCCTCACTCAAAAAGCCGACCTCCATGACCCAGTCCACCTTAAAGCTGTCCATGTGCCAGGTGGCGTAATCAGTCCACTCGAGCATCTCCGGCTTAATAAACTTCTGCGCCAGTTTCGGCACCTCATCGGCGTTGGCTTTCCAGAAGTTAACCACCTTGAGCGTGCTGGCGTCGATCTCCTGACGATCGCGCACCTCGATCTTCTGAATATCCGGAAGATAGGGCACCAGCTCCACCATATGATCGCGGAAGGTCTCGTAGACTTTGTCCCGGTCGTAGGCGACCTCATCAACAATATGAATCTTCGACATCAGCTCATCTCCCGAAGCACCAGCCCGCGCGAGCAGGCGGCGCTTTCACGTGTTGGCCTATCAGCACCGTCGGGCGTCGCGCGCGCTACCTCAAATGTCAGCAGGGGCGCATCCCGACAAAAAAACCCGTCACCTCGCCACGGTCACGCATTGTGGCCAGGGGCGAAGCGGCGGGCTCTCACCTATCGGACTCAGGACTTAGCCCTGAAAGAACTCGGCGTTCTTCTCGGCGAACTCCGCCCACTTCGAGGGGAGCTCATCTTCTTCAAAGATCGCCTCCACCGGACACTCCGGCTCACAGGCCCCGCAGTCAATGCAGATGTCCGGATCGATATAGAGCTGGATCTTGGCCAGCTGAGCTTCCTCACCGGCCGCCTTAAGCTCCTGAATCTCTTCGACCGGCATCGGCCCGTGGATGCAATCCACCGGGCAGACCTCCACACACGAGGTGTCGCAGTAGCCGACGCAAGGTTCGGCGATAATAAACGCCATAAGTGTACTCCTTATACAGCCATGATGATGGTAGGGCGACGCCGTCATGCGCCGACATCGTGCCTATGATGACCACTCTCAACTGAAGGTCAACCCCATTTTACGCGCGAATCCTGCGTCCGGACGCGGCATATCGACTCCCACGCCCGGCCTGCCGGGGCTGGCGGCCCCTCACGCGGGCCGAACGGCTCAGGCCGCCCGCACACGCCGACGCACCCGCGCCAGCAGCACGCCCACTCCGAGGACAACGAGCGCGCCGAAGTTGCCTCCGGCGCCGGCGCTTGAGCAGCCGCAGCCCTCGTCGCCGCTCTCCCCTTCGTCGCCGCGCGGGCTCTCGCCATCGCCGGGGTCGGGCGAGCCGCTGCCCAGATCGGTGCAGCGCTCGGTGGCATCAGGGGTCGACTCCCCGTCGCATTCCCCGCTCCACCAGCCGCCCACGCAACGCTCCACACCCGCCTGGCAGGCATCGCCCTGGCGCGTCGCCTCCCGCCCCGAATAACACACCCGTTCATCGCCTTCGCTGCAGTTCTGCGCCGACGGAAGGCACGTCATCAAGGGCCGCTCGGCGCTCCACACCGGGCAGGCCTCGGAGTTGGCCAACACCTGCCCATTCGCACCGATCTCGGCGCCCAGCGAGCCGTAGCTCGGGTAGGTGTGCCCCACCCCGAACGCATCCACCGCCGCGAACACATAGCGGTGGCACCCGGGCTCAAGCGCCACATCCAGGCGCGCCTGGCCGCCGACAAAGGGGTTCTCTTCGCTGCGGTTAGCCCAGTCCGCCGCGCTCGGCGCGTCCATCGCCTCGCAGCCCTCCTCGAAGACGACCGTCGCCTGCGTCGGCGGCCCGTTCGGCTCCACATAGAGCATTGAGAAGCTCACCTGCCCCTCCGGCGTGTTTCCAAACGCCGAGTCCGCGCCCTCCCCGAAGACCAGGTGCACGCCGTCGGGGATCACCGGCAGCGCCCGCGCCGACTGACCACCCACCCAGCCCACATAGTTCTGCAGCCCGCGGCGCACCACCGCCGTACCCATCACCTGATGGGTCCCCGAGAGCATCTGCGGGTTGGCGTTGACCACACCCAGCGCCACCGTCTCCAGCTCTGCCGCCGGCGAGGGCTCGGCGCTCTCCGAGACCACACCGAGCTCATCGGTGGGCACACCGCCGGCCAGGGTGAACGTGCTCCAGCGTTCCTGTGGCGAGGTCGTGCCCGCGCCCGCATCACAGGCCACCACCTCACTCACGCAGCTGAGCTCCCCGTCGACCATACCGAGCTCGCAGCAGCTGCGCCCGCGCTCCTCCTCATCCTCCGGATCGCACGCGCAGGAGCTCTCGAGCACGTGCTCCCCCTGCCAGCGCGCCATCTCCACAAAGTAGGGGTCCACCACCGCCGGAAGCTCCGGAAGCGGCCCCGTAATCCCGGCCGCCTCCGGCTGGCGACGCGCCAGGTTCCACACATGCGCCATCGCCCGCTCGGCGTAGTCGGGCATCGCCTCACTGCCCTCCCCGCTCCAGTAATACGCCGGAGTCGACTCCCCCAGCGTCTGCTGGCGAGCCTCGGCGGCGGGCTCCTCGGCCGACCCACACCCGGCGGCCAGCAGCATCAGCCCCGCACTCCACATCGCCTTCGCTGCGACCGTCCCACCGCGCATCAGCATCGTCATCATCTCTGCCTGTCTGAAGTTCGCCACGTCGCCATCGCACCCGCTGCGCGGCGATGTTCGACTCGTATCAGGGCGCGTCAAGCGGCACGCCCAGCGCCTCGAGCTGCGCCTGAGCCTGGGCAGCCCACCCCCGATTGGCCGCAGGGCTGGCCGGGCTCGGGTGCAGCACTCGCCCGATCGTTCCTTGAAAACCACTCTTCTTGAGCGCGCGCTGCACACTCTTCTCGGCAAACGCGCCCACCCCGATGACCCACTGCGGCTCAAAATACGCCACGAGCTCGCGCAACGCCCGGTCGCAGGGCGGCAAGACCTGCGCCTTCTCGCCCTTCCGAAGTTGAGGCGGGGTGCGGTTTTTACCGTCTTCGTCGAGGATCAAAAGCGGGCAATAATTATGCACAAAAAAGGTCTCAAAGAAGCGCTCCGCCGTACCGAAGTGCTCCTGCGCCCAGCCCCAGAGACGCGAGCCGCTGACCTCACTGCGCGAGCACGCAAACCCGTCGACCGGCCGCTTCGGATGAAGCTCATCGGGCTGGCCCACCGGCGCCTCCACCCCCATCCAGTCCCGCACCATCTCGATGGTGCCAAACGGCACCCCGTTCTGCGCCATGCCCCAGGGCCCCGGGTTCATCCCCACCAGCATCACCGGCCGCGGGCGCTTCTGCCCGTAGCGCTCCAGGTAGAGCTTATGCGACTCCCAGGCGTACTCCAGCGGCTGGTAGGCGTGGCTGATCGGCGGCTCAAACGCCACCCCTTTAAGTTCTTCTACCAGGCGCTCACTGATCGCGATCGGATTCATAGGGCCTCCCCGGCCATCGTCAAAATAAGTTCCGCGTGCGCCTGCTCCACCGGCATCACCGAGAGACGCGAGCGCTTGACCAACATCATCTCCTCAAGCGCCTCGGTGGCCTTGATCTGCTCCAGACTCACCGTCTTCGAGAAGTGGCGCACATAGCCCAGATCCACAAGCCACCACCGCGGCTTGCTCTCGGTGGCTCTGGGATCAAAATAGTCGCTGGCAGGATCGAACTGCGTCGGGTCCGGGTAGGGCTCGCTGACCACCTCCGCCAGCCCCACGACCGCGGGAGGACGCTCCCGGGAGTGGTAAAATAACACCGCATCGCCCACGCCCATCTCATCGCGCATGAAGTTGCGCGCCTGATAGTTTCGCACCCCGTCCCAGGGTGATGTTTTCAGACGTTTTAAGTCGTCGAGTGAAAAGACATCCGGTTCACTTTTAACCAGCCAGTAGCGCATACACTCTCCACGGGTTTGCCCCTCGCCCGACACCTGCTCTGCCCCCGGGCTATAACACGGCCCGAGGCACGCTTCCACCGCATCATGGCGCGCTCAATTGACATCGTAGCTGCTCCCCCACTACACTTCGGGCGCTGGTCTGAGGGGCTGCCTTCGTCGCGATCCTTGACCACACCGCAATGGCTCCGGCGCAAAGCCGTCCCCTGCCCTCACGCCCATTGCTTGATCTCGTCAACCCCGTCTCATCATACCTCGCTTTGTCGAGGCCCCGCCCCTGGACCTAAGGAGGGCGTCTTGCGCACCATTAAGATTCTTATCATCGACGATGATAAAGACATCTGTGAATACATGCACCTCTTGCTCAGCCAGAGCGGCTACCACGTCGAAACCGAGACCAGCCCCTCGCGGGCGCTGGAGCTCTTGCGCGACGAGCAGTTTCACGTGGTCGTGCTCGACATCATGATGCCCGAGCTCAACGGCATGGAGGTGCTTGAGGAGATCCGCAAGTTCGACAGCGACATCGCCATCATCATCTTCACCGGCTACCCCTCGGTCGACACCGCCGTCACGTCGATGAAGTACAACGTGAGCGACTACATCAAAAAACCCTTTGATGTGGATGAGTTCAACCAGACCCTCGAGAACATCCTGCGCGATAAGGGCCTGCTCATCGACCCGGAGGAGCAGCTTCTTGTGACCATCGGCCAGAACATCCGCGCAGCCAGAAAAGATCGCAGCCTGACCTTAAAGCAGATGTCGCGCCGCACCGGCCTCTCAGTGAGCCTGCTCTCGCAGATCGAGCGCGCCGAATCGAGCGCCTCGGTCTCCAGCCTCTTTAAGCTGGCGCGCGCGCTGGACTGCTCCCTGACCGAGTTTTTCGGAAACTACTAACCCCCGCAGCGTCGAGCCTCCCGTGGCCTCTACCCCCGAGACGTTGCGCCTGGACACCGCCCCCACCGCCGCCATCCTGCCTCTGCGCACCCGGGTGCTCCGGCCGCACTTTCCCGCAGACCAGCTCGCGCATTTTGAGGGCGATGACCTCCCGCACACCCATCACTTCGCCGCCTGGGCCGGCGATGAGGTCGTCGCGGTGCTCTCCCTCTTTTTAATCCCGATGCCGGACACCACGCAGGACGCCTGGCAACTCCGGGGCATGGCCGTAGCTCCCGAGGTGCAGAGCCAGGGAGTGGGCACACGACTCCTGGAGCACGCCCTGATCCGACAGGCACTCGTCGATCCGACCATCACCCTGGTCTGGTGCAACGCACGCGAGCGCGCGGTGCCCTTCTATGAGCGCCACGGCTTTACGATCGTCTCCCCTATCTTTGAGATCGAGGGCGTCGGCCCCCACTACCGCATGGCCCGCGCCATGCCGGCACTCTTAGCCTGACACGGTGCCCTCAGCGCGCCAGAACCGCGCTCAACGCCTCGCGCAACGCCGCAAGATCAAAGGGTTTATACAGCACCACATTGTTGCTGGCTGCCACGAGCTGGCGGGCCTCCTCGCTGTAGAGCCCACCCGTCATAAAGACCACCCGCGGGGCCAGCTCGGGGCGGTTTTGCTCAAGCTCACGGTAGAAGGCCGCGCCGCTGATCACGGGCAGATGCAGATCACAGAAGATCGCATCGAAGTCCCCACCGCCCAGCACCGCGCGGGCTTGCTCCACACTCTCCACGCTGACCACCTCGGCCTGATCGCGCAGAAGACGCGCAAACATCTTGCCCAGCCGCACTTCGTCGTCGATCACCAGCACGCGACGTAACCTCGTCTCCTGCGCTCTCCCGGCATCTGCACCATCGGAAGGTGCGGCGAGTGCCGGCAACGAAACGCGCACCAGCGTCCCTTCTCCCTCCTCGCTGCTCAACTCCAGCTTGCCCCCGAAATGCTCGACCAGCCGCTGGGAGGTCGACAAGCCCAGGCCCGTCCCCTCATCCGGCCCCTTGGTGGTAAAGAAGGGGTCAAAGACCCGCGAGAGGTTCTCGCGGGAGATGCCCACGCCGTTATCCTCGATCTCAACGACGACCTGATCGCCCTCATCGAAGGTGCGCACGCTCACCCGCCCTGCCCCGTTGACGTGCTCCCTCTGGGCGACGGCATGCACCGCGTTGAGCAGGATGTTGAGCAGCACCTGGGTGAGCCCGGAGCGGGTCGCCATCACCTCGCGGCTGCTCCCCCGCTGCAGCTCCATATGCCCTTTGCCGCGCAGGTGAATCCGAACCATGCGCAACGCCAGGTTGAGGCTTTCATCAACCGCAAGCGGCTCGGCCGGCTGGCTCTGCTGCGGGTCGCGCGCCAGCACGCGCAACTCCCGCACGATGTCGCGCATGCGCAGCGCCCCTTCATGGGCGTCGTTGATCGCCGAGAGCGCCTCCGCGGCGTCATCCCGCGCCAGGCTCACCTGCCCACCCTCGCCCTGAAGCCGCGGCGCGAGCATGCCCTGTACAAACTCCATGCTGGCCAGGATGTAGGCCAGCGGGTTGTTGATCTCGTGGCCCACCCCGGCGGCCATCGTGCCCACGGCCGCCAGGCGCTCGAGCTTCTCCATCTCCAGCTGGCTGGTGCGCGCCTCGGTGATGTCCTGAAGGGTGCCGATGATGCGTCCGCTCTCGGCGCTGCGCGCCGCGTAGACCACAACCCAGCGAAGATCGCAGTGCGTCTCATCCCCGCGATCCACCTGCAAAATTCCCAGACGGGCGCAGGGCTCCTCCCGGAGCTGCGTGTCAAAGATCCGCGTCAGCTCCCCACGCGCGCTCTCCACGAAACGGTCGCAGAAGACCTGCACATCCAGCACGCCGTGCTCCACCCCGAGCTGCTCGGCGCCGCGCGCATCCATACGAATCGAACCCTCGCCGGGCGTCCACTCCCACAACCCCAGGTTGGATGCCTGCAGGGCAAGATCGAGGCGCTCTTGCCTCGCGATCAACCGCTCCTTAAGCGTCTTCTCCCGCTCGACCTGCTCCTCAAGCTCTCGCCGCGCCCTGCGCAGCTCCAGCTCATCGACCACCACCCGGGCAAGGTCGCGAAGTGCAACACGCTGCTCCTGACTGAGCTCAGCGTGCGGCTCGCTATCGAACACGCAGATCGTGCCCAGCCGGTGCCCATCCGGGGTCACCAGGGGCGCGCCGGCGTAGTAGCGGATCTTCGGGCCGCCGAGCACGTTGGGGAAGTCTTCAAAGCGCGCACCCTCGCGGGCGTCGGGCACCTCCATCAACTCGGTGCCGCAGATGGCGAACTTGCAGAACGACTCCTCCAGACTGGTCTCCACAACGTCGACGCCGAGACGCGCCTTAAACCACTGCCGCGCTTCGTCTACCAACGTGATGGTCGATGAGGGGGCATCGCAGATCTGGGCGGCGAGACGCACCAGACGCTCGAAGGCTTCTTCTGGCTCGGTGTCGAGCACTCTGTAGCGTCGCAACGCCTCCAGTCGTGCCCCTCCCCTGGCATATGCGTCTGCTTCCTTATGTCCCACATCAACCCCTTCAACCGCTACGGTGCCCCCCGCGAACCTCCTTAAAGCTTAACGTCAAACAACCTGTCAACCTCGCAATCTCGCACCGGGCGCGTTCCCTGCGAGACATCGACCGGGAGGTGTCTATCTTCGGCCCGAAACGCACTGTAAGGCCTTCACCGCAGGTACCTTCGCCCGCTTCAGGTCGTGCAGACATCACCGATCAACCGGGCCAACGCGCTGTGCAGGTAGTTACCTTCCGGCAAGTCTAACCCCGGCGGCCCGGATGTGAATAGCGCGCCGGCGATCTTTCGCGCAGATCTTTCGTTTGTCCGTACACGGAGTACCCCATGCTCTCCTTCGACCGCAGCATCGACACTCGACTCAGCCCGGAGGTCCTCTGGGAGCTTCTGGTCGAAGCCTTTGAAGATCCCGCCCACAGCCGCATCTGGCCCATCGACCTCGACGAGGTCTCCCCCATCACGCTGCGCCCCGGCGCCACGCTGGAGGCCACCTACAAGCTCGGCCCGCTGCACACCCACCAGCGCTACGTCATCGGCGAGGTGGTCGAAGGCCAGAGCTTGAGCTACAGCGCGCTGGGCTCCCACCCCTTGAAAGGGGGCGCCACCGTCAGCGTGCTCGAGAGCCTGCAGGGAAGCCAACTTCGCTGGGTCGGGAACTACACTCCGCGCCTTCACCCCCTGGCGCCGGGGGCGCTGCTCTTCGTCAAACTCTACTTTCTCAACGCCTTCTTCTCGAGCCTGGAGCATAAGATCCGCCTGCAGGAGGCGATGCTCGATGAGGCCCCGCGCGCGCACCGGGGCTAAGACACATTCCAGCGGCGCCGCTTGCCCACGCCCGCCCCCCGGCAGTAGGCTCGCCGCATGAGACGTACGCCCGCAAGCCCCATAGAACTTATCGAGCGCGCCCGCAGCCTGGCCGGCCTCACCCTGGCCGAGCTGGCCGGCGAGCTCCACATCGAGGTGCCCGCCACCCTGCGCCGCCACAAAGGCTGGGTCGGGCGCCTGCTCGAAGACGCCCTGGGCGCCGACGCCTCCACCGCCCAGGCGCCCGACTTCGCCGCCCTGGGCATCGAGCTCAAAACCCTGCCGGTCGACGCCTCCGGAAAGCCTCGCGAGTCCACCTTCGTGACCTGCGTGGAGCTCGCCCACCCCGACGACATCCGCTGGGAGACCAGCCACGTGCGTCAAAAACTCGCCAGTGTGCTCTTTATCCCCGTGCTCAGCGAGAAAGGCATACCCCCGGGCGATCGCCTCGTGGGTCAACCGCTGCTCTGGCAACCCACGCCGGCCGAAGAGGCCCTGCTGCGGGCCGACTGGGAGGGGCATATGCGCACCATCCGCCAGGGCTATGCCCACGCCATCACCGCCCGCGATGGCGAGGTGCTGCAGATCCGCCCCAAAGGCGCCCGCGCATCCAGCCGTGTCTGGGGCGTCGGCCCCAGCGGCGACCTCGAACTGATTCAACCGCGAGCCTATTACCTGCGCACCGGATTCACCGCCCGCATCATCGCTCGCAGCTTCGCGCTCAGCACCTGAACCTCCAGGCCTCAGAGCGCCGGCGCATCCACCAGCCCTGCCATGCGCCTCACCAACGCCCGCAGCTCTCGCGGGCCAAAAGGCTTCAGCAGCAGACGATCGGGGCGCTCATCGACAAAGCGCTGGGCTTCATCGGTATAAATCCCCCCGCTGATAAAGCCCATCCGCCCGGCCTGATCCGGGTAGAGGCTGGCGATCCTGGCATAGAGCTCCATCCCGTTCATCCGCGGCATCATCAAGTCGCTGATGATCGCGTCGTAGCGCTCCCCGTCGAGCAATCGCTCCAGCGCCTCCTCGGCGCTGGTGGCCAGAAACACGTCGAAGTCCTGCTTGAGCAGGCGCGCCACAACTTCCACGATCGCCAGCTCATCGTCGATCACCAGCACCGAGGGCCTCCGCGTCGTCGCCGCCACGTCGTCCTCCGGCTGACTGACAAGGTTCGCCGGCAGCACGATCGTCACCCGGGTGCCCACACCCTCCTCGCTCTCCAGGGTCAGCCCACCGCCCATCGCCTCCACAATGGCGTGGCTGGAGTAGAGCCCAAGGCCGCTCCCCTCCCCGACTTCGTGCGTCGTAAAGAAGGGTTCCATCGCCCTGCGACACACCTCCTCACTCATGCCGTAACCGCGATCGCGAACCTCCACACGCGCCTTCGCCGCGACCGGATCGTAGCCAAGCTCCACCTCGATCACCTGCCGTTCGCTCGGCAACCCCTCCACAGCCTCGGCGCTGTTGATCAGCACATTCACCAGCGACTGCACCAGCCCGCCGGCCGCCCCGCTCACCCAGATCGTCTCCTCGGCATGGCTGCGAACGCGCACCTCCACCTCGAAGTCCTGGCGCACCACCCGCACCGCCGTCTCCACCATCGCCCGCAGATCCACCGAGCCCGGCTCGCCCTCCCCCGAAGTCGCCACCCCGCGCAACCTCTCGACGATCGAGCCGATACGCTGCGCGCCCTCCCGCGCCGCGCTGAGCATCTCCTGCACCACCTCCGCGTCGGCCATATTTTTCGAGGGACGAAGCAGCACATCGAGATTGCTCGTAATGACGGTGAGCGGATTGTTGATCTCATGGGCCAACCCGCTGGAGAGCGTCCCCAGTGAAGCCAGGCGGTCGGCCATCGCCAGTCGCTCTTCCATCAGCTGACGCTCGGTCATGTCCGAGATCACCCCAAACCAGCGAATCCCCCCTTCTACGCGCTCGGCCGCCGTGGCGTGACCCGACATCCAGCGCACCCTCCCCTCATCATCGATCATCCGAAACTGCCCCCGCCATACATCGCCCGGCCGGGCCACCTCACCGTCCTGAACTTTCGCCAGATCCTCGGGGACGATCCGGCCCAACGCATCCTCTCCCCGCACACCCGGCTCCCGCAGCGCCTGAAATCCCGGCAACATCCCGACATTGAGGTAGGGCAGACGAAAGTTACCTTTAGCATCTTCCTCAAGTTGGAAGAGAATCGCCGGCATATGCTCGTTGATCTGCGCCAGCACCTGATCGCGCTCGCTGATCTGCTCGGCCAGGCTGCGCACATGGGTCACGTCACTGGCCAGCCCCACCACATAGCGCCGCCCGTCGGTGCCCTCAATACGCACACGCGTCACCTGAAACCACCGCGAGACGCCATCGGCCCGCACCCACTCTTCTTCCCTCGCGAGCGACTTGCCGCTCTTGAGCACCTGCTCGAAGCCCTGCTGCTGAAAATGATGATCCCCCGGACCGATCACCACCTCCGTCACACCGGAGCCGATCAGCTCGTGCTCCGGGAGCCCGATAAACTCGCAGATGTAGCGGTTGCAAAAGACCAGCTGCGCGCTCGCATCGCGGATGAAGACCGCGTGCGGCAGCACATCAATGGTCGCCCGCACAAGCTCCAGCGCGTGATCGATCTCGGTGCGCACCCCCAGCCGCTTGGCCAGCGCGCGCAACCGCAACTTCAGGCGCTCCGTGGCATCGTGAAGCCGCCACGAGAAGACATCATCGGCGCCGGCCTCATACACCGAACGCCAGAAGTGCTCGGCGAGCACCTCCTGGCTGGCCCCGTACAGCCAGATCCGCGTGGGAAGACCACCCAGCATCTCGCGCAGGCGCTTGACCGCGTCAGCGGCCAGCTCGGCATCATCAGCTCGAACCAGCACCACATCGGGGACTCGCCCCGAAGCGATCACCGCCAGCAACCCCTCCACACTCTCGAAGGTGCGGTGGCGTAACCAGTGCTCCTCCCCCTCCCCGACGCGGCTCTCCACCACCTTGAACTGCAGAAAGAGCTCGGCCACGTTGAGAAAGAAGTTGGGCTGGGTCAGCGCAAAACTCTTCGAGCTCAGCGGACGACGCTTCCATTCACGCTGATGTGCAGAACTCATGACGGTGTCTCAAAACTCGGGAAGATTCCGAAGTTCGGTCGCGCACGACGTCGCACGCCGACGATCGTGGAGGCCAACAACTTCTCGGGGGGCGGCATTCTGGGAGAGACACCGTCGATGAGTCAAATCCTCATTGAGGAGCCCCGGCCGACGCCATCAAAGATCCAACCCGCCGCGCATCACCTGAAAGAGATGCCCGTCGTCCAGGCGCACCGCGCTGAGCGCGCGCCCCCATACGCACCCCGTATCAAGCGCAAGAAGGCGAGTCGTCTTCATATAACCCAGCGCCGACCAATGCCCGCAGATCACGCGCACCCCGCCCGGCTCCGGCCCGTCGATCGCCCAGCGCGCCGGCTCGGCGTCAAACCAGGCATGCCGGGGCGCCTCAATGCTCTCGTAGGTCGACTTATAGTCAAACTCCAGCGAGCCGTCGGCCTCCAGCACCCGCATACGCGTCATGATGTTGATCGCCACACGCAGACGCGCCTCCACCTCGAGATCATCCCGCCACTGGCGCGGCGCATTGCCGTACATCGCCTCAAACACCTGGCGGAAGTCCTCGCCGCGCAGCGCCGCCTCCACCTCCCGGGCCACCGCCTCGGCCTGCGTCGCGGTCCACTGCGGCCACAACCCGGCGTGCACCACCAGATTGTCGCCGTGACGCACGATCATCGGCCGGTGGCGCAGCCAGTCGAGCAGCTCGCCGGCGTCCGGCGCGCTGAGCACATCCCCAAACGTATCCTTCTCTCGGGCGTCTCGCCCGCCCAGCCCCACCGCCAGCATATGCAGGTCGTGGTTTCCCAGCACCACCTCGGCCGCATCCCCCAGCCCCCGTACAAAACGCATCACCCCGAGCGAGTCCGGCCCACCGTTGACCAGATCGCCCACAAAGATCGCCCGGTCGCGCCCCGCATCAAAGGCCGCCCGCGCCAGCACCTGCTCCAGCTCACGAAGACATCCGTGCACATCTCCCACCACGATCGTGGCCATCACCGCACTCCCGTCCTGAATCCTCTGCGCACTCGGCCGGCGGAATCATCGCCCGCTTCGGCCTGTTCTTTAGCCCGCGATCCGACGCTTCGCCACCGGCCATCCCAACGCGTCTGCCAACTTCCCTTGTCCGCCCGGCGGCGGTGGTGCTACCACTTGGGGCGTCTTTTACGCCCAATTTTCGCACCGGCCACCTCCACGGGAGAACGCTATGAAAGCCGCAAATCACATCCTGGAAGTCATCGGTAACACGCCGCTGGTCAAGAGCCACACCATCGCCAGCCATGTCAAGGCAGACATCTTCCTGAAGCTGGAGTACCTCAACCCGGGCTCCAGCGTAAAAGATCGCCCCGCCCTGCAGATCATCGAAGACGCCGAAGCCTCCGGCGCGCTGCGCCCCGGCGGCACCATCGTCGAGGCCACCAGCGGCAACACGGGCATGGGCCTGGCGATGGCCGCCGCCATCAAGGGTTATAAGTGCATCTTCGTGATGCCCGACAAGATGAGCGACGAGAAGATCAAAACGCTGCGCGCCTTCGGCGCTCGCGTTGTGGTCTGCCCCACCGCGGTCGAGCCCGATGACCCCCGCTCCTACTACTCGGTGGCCATCCGCCTGGCCCAGGAGACCCCCAACGCCTTCCACGCCAACCAGTACCACAACCCGTCGAACCCCCGGGCCCACTACATCAAGACCGGCCCCGAGATCTGGGAGCAGACCGAGGGCAAGATCGACGTGTTTGTGGCCACGATGGGCACCGGCGGCACCATCAGCGGCACCGCCAAATACCTCAAAGAGCAAAACCCCAACATCCAGGTCGTCGGCGTCGACCCCATCGGCTCGATCTACTACGACTACTTCAAGACCGGCAAAATGACCGAGGCCAACTCGTATCTGGTCGAGGGCTTTGGCGAAGACATCATCCCCTCGACGATGGACTTCGACTTCGTCGATGAGGTCGTGCGCGTCAGCGACAAAGAGTGCTTCATCACCACCCGTCGCCTGGTGCGCGAGGAAGGCGTCTTCGCCGGCGGCTCCTCCGGGGGCTGCCTGGCCGGCGCGGTCAAATACGCCGAGCGCATCGACCGCCACGCCAACATCGTCACCATTATGTGCGACACCGCCGGGCGCTACCTCACCAAGATCTTCGACGACGAGTGGATGCGCGAGAACGGCTTCCTCGACGAAGACCGTGGCGTGGGCACCGTCGCCGACATGCTCAAGGGCCAGGAGCAGACCGTCTACACCACCGAGAAGGGCGCCAGCGTGGCCGAGGTCGTCGGTCTGATGAAGACTCACGGCATCAGCCAGCTCCCGGTCATCGAGGGCGATCGCATCGTGGGCATCGTCAATGAATCCGACGTGCTCAATCACCTCCTGAGCGAAGGCGGCAAGGGCGACGACCTCGTCGACGGCCTCATCGAATCGCACTTCGCGATCGTCGAGCCCTCCAACCGCGTCAGCCTCATCGGCCAGTTCTTCCGCCAGAACAAGGTCGTGCTGGTGCTCGATGGTAAAAAACTCGTCGGCATCATCACCAAGATTGATTTTATCGACTACGTCAGCCGTCAGATCTGACGGTGACGCGTTGGTTTGTTTTTCACTCAGGGACTCCACCATGAACGCTCGCATATCTTCCGGTCTTAAAGGCGCAGCGCTCGCGCTGGTCGCGCTCCTCGGCACCTCCGCGCTTCTGGCCGGCCCGATGGCCTCAAGCGCCGAGGCTCAGCGCGTTCAACGCAGCTCTGACCGCACCGTGCGCCTGACGCTTGTGGTGGAGTCCCCCGAGATCGAAGCCGAGCCCGACCAGAACCAGCGCACCCGCGCCCGCCGGCTGCTCGCCGAAGAAGCCGCCGAGCGCATCATCACCCGCCTCAAGGCCATCGGCGTCAAAGATCCACGCGCGATCGTCACCCCCCAGAACCGCATCCAGGTCGTCGCCCCCGGCGCCCTCTCTGCCCAGGTGGTGCGCGGCGCGCTGCTCGCCCCCGGCAAACTCGAGATTCGCCCCGTCAACGAACGCAGCCCCCACTGGACCGAGCTCGCCGGGCAGCTGCCCGCCGGCGTCGAGATCCGCCAGAACCCCGGCCAGGTCAGCCCCGACCGCGTGCACCTCTGGAGCGCCGACTTCGCCACACTGCATCGCTTTACCCGCCGCCTGGCCCTGGGTGAGACGCGCGTCGAGGTCTTTCCGACCCGCGACGGCTGGCGCACCCTCGACCTGGGAGAGGTCCTGGCCACCGAGGACGACCTGGCCTCCAGCGATCTTCGCTCCAGCCCGGCCGGCATCCCCTTTGTGCAGATCGAGCTTGATGCTGGCAGCGCCGAGAAGATCCGCAGCGCCACCGCCTCCAGCACCACCCCGATGCTGGCGGTGATGATCGATGGCGAGGTCGTCAGCCTGATTCGCCGCGCCGGCAGCCAGGCCCTCGAGATCCCCTGCCCCGACCACCTGCGCTCGCATCAGTCCCGACAGGCCTGGGCCGCCCAGGTCGCAGGTCGCCTGGCCACCCCCATCCCCCTGACCATCGCCGAACTCACGGAGCCCTGATGTCGTCTCGATTCTTGCCCGAAGCCATCCGCGGGGTCTGGTTCTACGTACCCGAAGACTTTGACCTGGAGCGCGGCCACGAGCGCACCCGTCAGCAGCTCGCGTTTCGCATCGACGGCAGCTTCACCCGCTACCAGATTAAAAACGACTCGCGCCGCGCCATTGAGACCGGCGATTACACCTACGATGGCAACTTTTTGATCCTGCGCGGGCGTAACACCGACACCTTCCGCGTACGCCAGAAGGGCCACTGGCGCTGGGACCTTGAGGGCAAGAAGAAAGAGCAGCGCCTGCTGCGTGCGCTCATTGATCTGGATGCTCCCGAAGAGCTCAGCACCTCGGCCGCCCGCGACATCCGCATCCTCCCGCTGCGCGTGCAGATCAAGGGCCGCTACAAAGGCGATGACACCATCTTCGAGGCCATCTACCACCCCGCCGAAGGCGACGCGCGCCTGGTCGCGACCTTCTTCGTCGAAGAGCACCCCGGCCAGAAGCGCTGGGTGGGCATTACACCGCTCGTCCAGGGCATTGAGCCCGCCACCTGGGAGCGCATCATCGAAGACAGCTTCCTGGATCTCTTCCTGGGCAAGCCCGACGACGTCGGCGTGGTCACCCTGCGCCTGCTCGACAGCGGGGAGTCGCGGGTCTTCAATTACAAGGTCAACGACTGACTCAGACGCTCCCTCCTGAGCGTCGCCCCCCGTTGCGTTGGTCGCCTCATAGGGGTATACAGAGGCCTCCTATCGCATCTTGACGTGGAGTTCGGCCCGTTCACCCTCATGCACTGAACGTGAGCGCGGTCGAGACCGCTGTACGGGGGCTCTTATGGCCGGTTTGGTCGACTATTTTGTACCTGCGCATTTTCCCGCTGAGGGCCTGCAACGACGTCAGGCGCGCATCGCCGTTCAGTCGGTCTTCGCGCTGCTGGGCTGGGGTCCGGTCGCCTGCACGCTCTACTACGTCGGCGGCTCGCCAGCGGCGATGTGGGCGGTGGCCGCAGCCACTGTGACCTCCGCGCTCACCCCGTTTTTGCTGAAGTGGACCGGCAGCCTCAACATCGCCGGCAACTTTTTGATCTTTACCCTCTACGCCCTCTTCACCGGGCTGAGCACCCTTTTTGGGGGCCTGCACGCCCCGCCGGTCAACTGGCTCCTGCTGATGCCGGTCTACTCGCTGCTCTTTTTTAACGCCCGCACCGCCATCGTCTGGATGGTCGTGGCGTTCTTGACCTGGGGCGGCTTCATCGGCGCCGAGCTCTTCGGGCACACCTTCCCCTACCAGCTCGACCCTCGCCTGGACCTGGCCCACCGCGCTGTGGGCGTGCTCGGGCTGAGCTCGATGGTCTTTGCCGTCATCCTCCTCAAAGACCACCTTCAGGGCTGGCTTGTCGACACCGTGCGGGCTACGGCCGCCGAGACCCGGGCGGTGCTTGAGACGGCCCCCGACGGCATCCTCACCCTCGACCTGGAGGGGCGCGTACTCAACGCCAACAACGCCGCGGCCCGCATCCTGGGCCGAGACCGCGAAGCCTTGCTGGGAAAACCCATCGACGAGCTGGTCATCTCGCTCGATGCCGCCCGCGCTCTGGAGAGCGCCGCCGGCGCCTTCGGCCTCACCGAAGAGCACAGCGCGCTGAGCGCCGATGATCGCGTCTTCCCGGCCGAGATCGCCTTCGGCGCCCTCGAGGGCAGCGCCCGCGACGGGGTGGTGCTCGTGATGCGCGACATCACCGAGCGCAAAGAGGCCGACCTTCAGCTGCGTCAGGCCCGCGACGAGGCCATTGAGGCCAGCCTCGCCAAGAGCACCTTCCTGGCCAACATGAGCCACGAGCTGCGCACCCCGCTCAACGCGGTGATCGGCTACTCCGAGATGCTCATGGAAGAGATCCAGCTGATGAGCCGGGAGCCCGACGATGCCCCCCAGCAGCGCGTGGAGGGCTTTCTGCCCGACCTGCGCCGCATCCGCACCGCCGGCAAGCACCTGCTCATGATCATCAGCGACATCCTCGACCTCTCCAAGATCGAGGCCGGCAAGATGACCACCCACGTCGAGCCCTTTGAGACCCGCACGCTGCTCGACGAGATCTGCGACACCGTGCGTCCCCTGGCCGAAAAAAACGCCAACCGATTGCTCCTCGACATCGATGGCGAGCTCGGGCAGATGCGCTCCGACGCCACCAAAGTCCGACAGGTGCTCTTCAACCTCTTGAGCAACGCCTGCAAGTTCACCCACGAGGGCCAGATCAGCCTGCACGCGCGCCGCTGCGTGGCGAGCGATCAGATGCGCTTTGAGGTCCGCGACACCGGCATCGGCATGAGCCCCGAGCAGCTCGAGCGGGTCTTCGACGCCTTCACCCAGGCCGACACCTCCACCACCCGCCAGTTCGGCGGCACGGGACTGGGCCTGACGATCACCCGCCATTTCTGTGATCTTCTCGGCGGTGACATCCAGGTCAGCTCCGCCCCCGGCGAGGGCACCCGGGTCTCAGTGCGCATGGCGACGTCGCTGGAGAGCACACCGAGCGACGCCCCCTCCGAGACCCTCCCTGCCTGACGCGCCCCCCGGATTTAGCCGGGACTCTCAGCGCCCGGCATCCCGGTGCACCCGGCCAAAAAACTCGCGACATGGCGTGGGCATCGCCTCCTGCGCATCAAACCAGCAGGAGAGATGCACCGAGCGCTCCCCACGCTCCACGTGCGCCGAGTAGAGCCAGTACGACGCGCTCTGCGTCACCCCGTTCCACCCCACCGCGTGGCAGGTCGTCGGCTGCCCCAAAAGCGTGCAGGCATGCTCGGTGTGCGGGTTATGGATGCCTCCCTTCCCGTTATGACGCGTCATCGCCTCAATCGCCTCGCGCTGTGCGCTGGCCGTTGTGGACGTGTCTCCCTGACTCCAATTGAGCTCCCCGCCATCGCAGACCACCCGCGTGGTAGAGGCCACATCACAGTCCGGACTCAGCCTCAGCGCTTGACCTCCCACGCTCAACGCGCCGCCCGCACCGCCCCCCTCGCGACGAGGAGCATCGACCCCCTCAGCGCGCAGCCGACCCAGAATCGCCTCACAACGCCTCGCCACGAACGACGACGCCTCCATCACACAGCTCGCCCTCACCCTTCCGTGGGTGGGCGTTTCTATCATCGCCGAGAGGCCACGGTGACGCACCTCGCCATCAGGATCGATCATCGGGTAACCCAGCAGACTGGTTTTATCCGCACGCACCACAAAAGCGATCGCGTCTTGAGCTTGCCCGCCGATCTGCGCGCGGACATCCTCCCCGCTCACCCCGCCGCCGATCTCCGCCCGAATGCGATCCGACACGTAGGCAAACTGGCGGGCCGCCGACCCGCTCAGCGCCGGCCCGCTCTGGACCATCACCCGGGCCTCACCACAGCTCAGGTCCATCCATCCCGATGCCTCACCGACCACCTGGCACCACTCCGGGGGCTGCGCCTGCGAGGTCTGCGGAACCAACGCCATCAGCATCAACGCTCCCCACACTCCGACCCGCTGCCGTGCTCGCATCACCTTCGACGATTCTGCCACAGACCACCTCCCGATACGCGCGTACCGCCCGGTCGCGCTCACATATCATCCACGCTCCAGCGGCGCCGCTCCCTCCCCCACGCAAACAAAAACCCGCTGTGCTCCGGTCAGACGCCGGAGCACAGCGGGCTATTCACACACCCGGCTCCCCCTTGTGAGGAGCCAACTTCACCTGACGCGAGCGCTCAGCTCGGATCGAGCATCCGCCCCATGAAGAGGATCGTCTCGGTGCCGTGGTCATAGACCGCGTAGTAGAAGGGGCGATCAAAACGCACGCTCGGCGGATCGACGGGCACCGAGGTCTCGGTGTCCATCACCACCGCCGTGGCCGCAGCCGCCTCGGTGCCCTCCTCATCGACGCTCACAAAGCTCTTATGCAGGATCTCCGAGATGTAGAGCGACTGCCCCGTGACGCAGGGCTCGGAGCCGGTGATGCCACCAAAGTCCGCCGCGCAGAAGTCGAAGGCATCCTCCATTCCCAGCGATTTAAACGTATCGACCAGGGCGTAGTCGCCCTCGCTCTCAAAGCGCGGCAGGAAGACTTCGCCATCGGTCGCACCGCGCACTTCCGCCGCGATCGCATCAAAGTCCTCGCGGGTCATCGCCTGCTCCCACGCCCCGAAGTCGGCCTCGGCGTCGGCGGGCATCCACAGAATCATCGACGCCTCATCGCCCACATAGGGAAGCGAGGCAGCCACCGTGCTCTCATCCTCATAAAAGCCGAACTCAGCCTCCTGACGCATCATCGGCACGTTGACCTGGCTTGCGTCGAGCAGCGTGAAGGGCGCCTCTTCGGTCAGATCTTCGTCAAACGCGTTCAACCAGCTGCCGTAAAAGTAGATCGCGTTGACCAGCACCAGGCGAGTGTCGGAGCTGAGAACGCCCTCGGGCAGAAGGTCTTTGATGCGCTCGTTGGTCTGATCTTCGACCCACTGGTTGATCTCCAGACGGATGGCCTCTGCAGCACTCATAAAGTCCACGAGACGCATCTCGGCGCCGTAGTGAAGCGCGAGCAGATCGAGGAAGTCCGACTCAAACGAAAAGCCCTGCTGGCCCCAGGTCTGGTTGATCACGTTGAGCACCAGGGGCTCCCCGCCGGTCTCCTCAGAGGGCACATACTCCGAGCGGCTGGCCAGCTCCTGATCGAGCAGATTGAACGCCGGGTGAAGCTCCTCATCCGGGAGCGTAAAGCGCAGCGCCTCGGCCATTTCGGTCTTCGTGTTGGCCTCGGCCCCGCCGTAGGTCATCGCCAGCGCCAGCGAGATGGAGTGTGGCGAGACAAAGATGTTCTCACCGGGCTCCCCATCTTCGCGCAGCTGAGCGAAGAGGTTGAACGCGAAGTCGCGGTTGTCGGCAGCGAGCTGTTCTTGAACCGGTGCCTCAACCTCCGGGGCGATGATACGGTTGAGCTCACTGCGCGCCACATCGCCCGGCCCCTGCGGGTCGGGCTCGGTGTTGGGCTGTTCATCGACTTGCGAGCAGGCCGCAAGGCTCATCACCAGCGCGGCGCTCAGGAGGTGTCGGGGGAGATGTCGAAGCATACGTAGTCCTCATCGTTAGGGCGCATCAGGCGCGTCATCGTGTATCAGCCCTTACGTTTGCAACGCCCGTACCACAACGCAAAAAGCGCCCCGAAGGGCGCCTCTCGAAGCAATTTAAGCGAATTTTAACCCCTCTACGATCAAAAACCTTAAACCTGCGCAAAGACGGTTTCAAAATTCTGAGACGTTCTTCCTCAGAACGTCATGTTTTTACGAGAATCCATCACCACCTCCCGCACCTCCTCGCCGACCTGCACGCGGTGGGGGGTGTGCAAGATCGTCTGATGGTCGCGCACCTGCCCCACCGCCCCGCCGGCGCCCTCCTCCCACTCCGCCGGACGAATCGTCATCTGCATCAAGGGCACCTCCAGCCGCCCTGCTTCATCAAGGCTCCCCTCAAAGACACGCTCCCCGCCGACATCGTCGATCTGCACTGTGGCGCCGGCCTCCCCTTCCACGATCAGCGTGTAGGCCACGCTGTAATAGCTGCGCTTGCTGGTGCGACGCCACCACACATCATCGACGGCCGCGCCCCCTTCAAAGATCGGGTCGATGAGCAGATGGTCGTAGCTCTCATACCCCCCGTCGAAGATGAAGGTCGCAAAGTCGGGGTGGTCGCCTACCTTCTCAAAACGCGGGTTGATGAAGGTGTGGCGGTTGCCCCGGCCGTAGGAGTCGCCAAAACGCACCAGCGCCACATTCGAGCGCAGGTGGTTGTCGACGTAATACGTCGGCTCATGGTCGGGCCGGGTATCGTGCACCCCCTGGGTGACGACGGGGGCGGCGTCGAGCGTGACCTCGTCCACCGCGCGAATGTCGATGAGGTTCCCCTCGCAGTGGGTCTCGGTGATCGTGGCGTCGCTAAAGAGCTCGGTGCCCCGCATGATGCCGCCGCTCCGTGCGCGCCCCACGATCAGGTTGTCGCGGTAAGCCAGGTTATGGCGCACCTGACCGCCGCCTCCGTAGTTGGTGATGCGAAAGCCGTTGAGCGAGTCCATATCGCCCCAGCTCTCGAAGTAGCGCCGACTCTCGGTGCTCACGCCCTCCATCTGCACCAGGTTCCGGGCCACCTCCAGATCCAGATGCGCCCAGCTCACGGCGATAGAGTGGTAGCCGCTCATGAAGATCTTGTTTCGCAGCACCTCCCCGGCCACCGTATCAGGCGCCGAGTGCGGCTGAATGGCAAAGGAGTTCGTCGACCAGCTGTCGACGTAGATCTCGTTGTCCGTAATGGCGTTGGCCTGGCGAAGCCCGTTCTGCCGGGTGCGAAGCACCAGGTTGCGGTGGAGCCGGTAGGCGTTGGGCCGGGCGTGGTTCTGGCTGGTGTCCGTGATCTGCACCGGGCGCCCGCCGCCGGAGCCATGCCGGTTGGTGATCACGTAGCCCCGATCTTTAAAGCGGTTGTGGTGAACCTCCACCTCCCCCTCGGGGTAGCGAAGATGCACGGCGTGAATCTGTGCGGCCTGGTAGGTGATCTCCAGCCCGGCGAGTTCCACATCGCTCACCCCGGAGAGGTAGACGGCATGAAGCCCCCCGCTGGACGAGGCGCCGGAGTTACCCACACCGCCCTCGATGATGCGCCCGTTGAACACACGCAGCCCGCTGACCTCGTTGCTGCGCGCCCACACGCCGCTGGCCGCCTGCTCGGCATGCCCGGCGTCGGTGGAAGGGATGCTCCCCTCACCATAGGTGATGGTATGCCCGCCCAGATCGAGGGTGATGTCGCTGGCCACGATCTGCACCACCGCGCTCTGCGTACCACTCAAATCTTCGGTGAGCAGGTAGGTCGCGCCGCTCTGATCAAGGCGGTAGGGCGGGCCCTCAAGCGTGCCGGGAAGCTCGATAAGATCTTCGGCCGGCGCCGGATCCGACGTCTGAAGTTCATGCACCACCGAGGCGATCGTTTCGCCGGTGACGTCGCGTCCCACCCAGCGGTAGTAGATCGTGGTGTCGGTCGGCAGCTCCCGAAGATGGTGGATCTGCAAAAAGGTGGGGCGCTCGGACGCCTCGCTTTGCGCGTTTAATGCCTCTGGCGAGGTGCCCCACTCCACCCAGCCGATGACCGGGCGCGTGGTCTCAAAGGCGACGGTCGCCGACGAGCGCGAGGCATAATGCCAGGCACCGCTCGCCAGAAAGTCCACCGTCTGACCGGTATGCACTTCGAGCAGCGGCTGGTTGAACGGCCCGAAATGCGTGAGCGCGAACTCGTTAAAGACCTCATAAAACGCGTCCGGATCGAAGCCATCGGCCAGGGTGTCTTTATCGAGCGCCTGATAGGCCTGGCGCGCCGCATCGCGCCGGGCGTCATCGATCGCCAGCGGCGCCTCCGACCACACCTCGGCCACAAGCCCACCGGGGCGCTGCGGATCGTTGCCGCTCGCGTCAACGTCTCCCCCATCACCGCCGGCGTCATTTCCACCGCCATCCGACACACCGCCATCCGGCGCTCCTGAGACATCCTCTTCGACGCCGACATCGCCCTGGCCTCGGCGCGCGTCATCGGTGCTCTCGCTTCCACACCCGCTCACCAGAGACACCAGCACCACCACCCTCACCGCACATCGTTTCCACGCACGCATACATCCTCCTCCACGTCGTCCGACATCCCCGTTCACAAGGTCTTGAACAGCCCTCATCCTAGAGACGAAAAAACTCCCCGCCAAGGAATCGATTGCAACACTTCGTGTCGTGATGAGCCGCAGTCTGCAAAGACTTCCACCGACCCACGGTCACACACCCCACTCGTTCAAAGGTTCTTGAACATGTTGTGAAGGATGAAGACAAAACACATGCAAAGAGAAGATATCGCCAACACCTCATGCCACGATCACCCGCATGCCACAAAGACTTCCACCGACCCACGGTCACTTTGCTCGCGGTCACTTTGCTCGACGTTCACGGGTACTTGAACTCATCCATCGTCTGACGAATTTTCACGCAATCAGCATGATACTCACACCCCTGATTGCCGCGATCAACCGCTCTACACAACGACTTTGCCCATCCCACTTCCCCCAACACTCGCCCCGTAGTCCCCTCTTTTTGCCCCTCGTGTAACAAACTGTTTGCGACCTTCTCCTCAACCCATCCACACCACCTTCCACCAACCCGAAAACGACACGTCTGAGCGCGCACGCACCCCGCTGCGTTTGACCCCGCTCGCCAAAACCTTCATGGTGCGCCCAGGTTAGCCCTCTTTTCTCTTCCACCCCGGACCCATCCTTTGAGCACCTCCCGCTCGACCTCTTCCGCCGCGCCCGACATTGCGCCCTTCTCCAGCCTCTCCATCGAAAAGCACTGGTTGGAGATCCTCGATCAGCTCGGCTACCAGCAGATGACCGCGATTCAGGCGGCCACCCTGCCGCTGACTCTGCGCGCTCAGGACGTCGTGGGTCTGGGGAGCACGGGCACCGGCAAGACCGCGGCCTTCGGGCTGGCGCTCCTGCACCGCGTCACCCCCGCCCAACCTCTGCCGCAGGCTCTGGTGCTCTGTCCCACGCGCGAACTGGCGAGCCAGGTCACCGACGAGCTGCGCCGCCTGGCCCGCGCGCTGCCCAACACCCAGATCCTCACCGTGACCGGCGGCGCCCCCTTCTCCCGTCAGCGCGTCGCGCTGGAGCACGGCGTCGACGTGGTCGTGGCCACCCCGGGCCGACTTCTCGACCATATGGACCGCCAGACCATCGACCTCTCGCGCGTCAAAACGCTCGTCTTCGATGAGGCCGACCGCCTCCTCGACATGGGCTTTCTCGACGATGTGGCGACCATCGCCGAAGCCTGCCCGTCAAAGCGCCAGACGCTCTTGTTTTCGGCGACCTTTCCACAGGCCATCCGTGAGCTCAGCGAGCGCTTTCAGCATCAGGCCCGGCAGATCTCGGTGGTCGGTCAGGCCGATGCTCCCGACATCGATCACGTCGTCGTAGAGCTCGGCACCACCGAGCGCCTCGACGCCCTGGAGGCCGTGCTGGAGAACTTCGTCCCGGCCTCCTCGGTGATCTTCTGCAACCAGCGCGACACCTGTGAGGCGGTCGTGGAACGCCTGCAGCAGGCCGGCTACAGCGCCGAAACCCTGCACGGGGGCATGGAGCAGCGCGACCGCGAGACCACGCTCTTGCGCCTGAGCAACGGCAGCCTGCGCCACCTCGTCGCCACCAACGTGGCCGCGCGAGGGCTGGACATCGACGCCCTCGACGCCGTCATCAACTATGAGCTCCCCCGCGAGTCTGAAGCCTTTGTGCACCGCGTCGGCCGCACCGGTCGCGCCGGCGAACAAGGCCTGGCCATCACGCTCGTGGGCCCCGAAGACAGCCGAAAACTCCCCCACTTCAAAGACCACCTTGCCGGCGCGCGCACCATCGCAGCCTCCTCGCCCTCCCCCTCCACTCCACCGCCGCCTGCAGCCGACATGATGACCGTGGCCATCAAAGGCGGACGCAAAGACAAGCTGCGCCCGGGCGACATCGTCGGCGCTCTGACTCGCGACTTCGGGTTTGAGGCCGACGCCATCGGCGACATTCACATCCAGAACCACATCGCCTTTGTCGCCCTGCGACGCGACATCGCCCGCGAGGCGCTGCAAATGATTCAGGACGGCCAGATCAAAGGGCGGCGCTTTCGCGCCTTTATGCAGCGCTAAAACGCATCGCCTACCCCCACCCGGGCAACCACGTCTCCCGATCCCGAAGGTCGCGCCAGGGCATCCTCACCTCCTCGCCAGTGAGCACGCCGCGCAGCACCACGTCGCCCGTGCGCCGATCATATCGCACCACCTCCCAGTGCTTGCCTCGATCTTCGGGATTCACGCGACTCCAGTGGCTCCCCAACAACTTCGACGGGTTATGCGGCGCAAGGGGCATCGGCGTCCTCTTCGAGTGCAACAGGGGTTGGTGTGGCCAACGGCCTCTCCATCATCGTCACGGCCGAGGGCCCAACAACCTCCGAGTTGGCTGAATCCTCCCCCGAGTCTGGCGCGACTACCCGTTATGTAACAAACTGTTTGAAGCGCCAATCACCCGCTCCCCACAACGACTTCCGCCGTCCCCCGGTCGGACCCAATGCGACCCACGGTCACCTCAGATCGCGACGTCTCCGATCGACGATCGCCCCGCCCGCCCCCTCCGAAGCCCCCCCCTCATTAAAACATTAAAATACGGTGACTTCGCCGGCCATCACTCCCACCACCTCGCCGCCGACCAGCGCCTGGGCCACGCATTCGCCGAGCATCGTGTCGAAGCGCGCAGCCTGAACGAGCAAGTCCACCCTGTCGCCCGGCCGCACCTCTCGCACAAAATGCGCGCCGAGAATCTTTGTGGCGCGCACCTGCAGCTCGGCGGCCTCCTCGGCCAACTCCTCACGCAGGAGTAAGGTGTAGAGACACAACCCCACCTGCCCCATCATCTCGATGAGCAACACCCCGGGCAGCACCGGATGTTTTGGGAAATGCCCCTGTAAGCCCACATGATCGTCGCCAATCAGACGCCGCCCGAGCACAACGCGCCGCTCGAGATCGACGCCCACCAGCTCGTCGACCAACAGCATCGGGCCGCGTTGCGGCAAAAGCTCTTCCACCAGCGCGCGGCCCTCAAGCTCCCCCCCCACTCCGAGAGGCCACCCTGCCGGGTCCACAAGCGGGCGGCGACGCAGACGCCTCAAGGTCTTGGAGATCCCCGCATCGCTCAGATCGATCGTCGCATCGCTCATCATCGATTCTCTCTCAACCCCTGAAGCGCCAGCCTCCGGGAACACCTCGCCAGCGCCCCGTGCACCGGGGGCCAAACTGAGTGACCTCACCGAACCCTTACGCCGCGCCCACAAGCCCCAGGGGTCGCGCGATCACGTCTTCGATGATGTTAGAGGCCTCATCGATATCCGCCGCGCTCAGCTGCGCGGAGACCGAGATGCGGAAGCGGCGGCTATGCGCCTCCACCGCCGGAAAGTCGATCGGCTGCAGGTAGAGCCCTCGCTCCTGAGCCGCCATCGCAAGCTCAATGAGCTGCTCCCCCGACGAGCCCACGATGATCGGGATCACCTGCGAGGTGGACTCGCCAATATCAAGCCCCATCGCGATCAAATTGGAGCGGAAGTGGCGCACGTTGGCCCAGAGCTTCTCACGCAGGGTGTTGTCGCGCGTGGCCACCTCCAGGCTCTTGCGCATCGCGGCCACGATCGCCGGCGGCAGCGCGCACGAGAACTGGAACGACGCCGCGTAGCACTTGAGATAACGCATGATCGAGGCTTCCCCGCACACGAAGCCGCCCACTCCGCCGAAGGCTTTGCTCAGAGTGCCAAAATGCACCCCGATGCGATCTTCGACGCCAAAATGCTCACCCAGCCCGCGCCCGGTCTCACCGTAGACCAGCGAGGAGTGGGCCTCGTCCAGATAAAGCGGCACATCGTGGGCGTCGCACACATCGAGCAACGCCGGCAGGTTGGCCACGTCGCCGTCCATCGAATAGACGCCCTCGACCACCACCATGCGGCGCTTGCCGGCGTGGCGCGCCAGCGTCTCATCGAGCGAGGCGGCGTCGTTATGCGCAAAGCTCACCATCTTCGCCCCCGAGAGCGTCGCGCCGTCGACCACGCTGCGGTGGCATTTGCTGTCGACCACCAGCACGTCGCCCTTCTGCAACAACCCCTGGATCGCGCCCAGGTTCCCGCCGTAACCGCTCGAGAAGAGCATGCAGGCGTCCTGACCTTTGAACGCAGCGAGCTCCTGAGCCAGGAGCACATGCTGATCAAAGGTGCCCGAGAGCATCGCCGCGCCGGAGGCGCCCACGCCGTAATGCATCAACGCCTGGGCGGCGGCCTGCACCACCTCCGGATGCGTCGAGAGCCCCAGGTAATTGTAGGACGTCAGGTTGATCACCGGCCGACGCTTACCCAGATGCCCGCCGCTGAGCTCCGTACGGGGTTTGGGGGAGTTGTGCAGCGGCTGCTCAAAGAAGCTCATGGCCGTGGCGACGCGCGGATCTTGAATCCAGGCATTAAAATCCTCGGGAGGATTCAGCACCCCATCGCTGTCGTTGTAGGTAAAATCGGCCAGGCTAAACTTCAATACGTCTTCAGGCTTCATACGAGCTCCCGCCGCACCCTCAAAGGGCGCGCGACTTTGCGCGCCTAAGAGGGCGCCACTTCAAAAAAACGCCTCGGTCCTCCGAGCGCGATCGTTCACTTACTCCACGTGCTCCAGAAACTTCGCCGCCAGCGCGTCGATCGTCTGCACGTCGGCCAGCTCCGAGCGGGGCACGCGAATCTTCAGCTCGCGCATCGTCGCGCTGACCACCTCGATCATGTCCAGGCTGTTGGCGCCGTAGTCGCGCATCGAGCTGTCCGCCGACACGGTATCAATGTCGATGTCGTCCAGGTTATCTTTCAGGTGCTTTTTGATGATCTCGATGATCTCTTCTTTCGTCATGACTGCTCCTTTATATGCTCGTCAAACCGTCTTTAAAATCAACACGTTAGGCGCGAACGTCGTGAAACAACTTTCAGCCCTGCGCGCCCTTCCAGCGCTCAAATCGGCGCATCAGGTTATCTTCAAAGGCCATGCCGCGGTCGAGCGTGATGACCTGACTCTGCATCGCGTCAAAAAGTCCGCTGCACATCGCCAGCACCGCCTTCCCGCACTCTTCGGGGCTGAGCAAGTCCTCCCGTGCAATCCCCTCCCCGCGCAGAAACTCCCAGAAGGACTCGCCGAACATCGCCTCAAAGCTCTCGGTGGCGACCATGCCGAAACGCAGCACGTTGACCTTTGTTCCGTACTCCCCCAGATGCGAGCCCATATAGCGCGCAAAGACCTCCAGCACACTCTTGGAGGCGGCCACAAAATCATACGCCGGATACGAGCGGTCGGCCCCGTCGCTGGAGATGGCCAACACGTGTCCAGGGTAGCGCCCAAAGCGCTCGAAGATCGCCTGCACGTGGCTCACCAGCGGCCAGGTGCTGTAGTCGAGGCTCTTGTAAAAAGAGCGCTTTTTGTAGTCGCTCAAGCTCGGGGTGCGCGCGGCAAAGGCCACGTTGCTGATGAAGATGTCGACCCCCTCGTGCTCTGCGGCGATGGCGTCCATCAGCGCCGCGATGTCCTCATCGTTGGCCACATCGGCGGCCACCAGCATGGGGCGAGGCGCGCCAAGAGCGTCGAACTTCGCCAGAAGCTCGGACTCGTCGGCCGAGCCCCAGCGGTAGGTCAGCACGCAGCGTACGCCTGCCTGTCCCAACGCCAGCGCACTCCCGAGGCCGATGCCACGGGTGCCGCCGGTGATCAGGGCGACCTTCTCTTTCAACTCAATCGGGTACATCCAGACTGCTCCCTCGACGCCCGCAGGCGTCGTTTGCTGCCTCATAAAACACGTTCAACGAAGTACGATGCCAACCCACAGTGACGCTAAACGCGTTCAGCCATTCGGCACGCCACCGCTTCGGCGGCATCTGGCCTCAAGGCGCGACGTCCAGCCCGCCGCTGACATGCAGCACCGCGCCGTTGATAAAGCCCGCTTCGCGCCGACTCAAAAACCACACCGCTTCCGCCACCTCGGCCGGTGAGCCGGTACGACCCACGGGGCAATGCTGCTGCCAGTGTTCGCCGACGCGCGCGTCCAGATCCTCGGTCATCTCCGTCTCCAGCAGGCCCGGCACCACCACGTTGGCGGTGATGCCCCGCGGCCCGTACTCCTTCGCGAGACTTTTGGTCAGCGCCACAAGCCCTGCCTTACTCGCTGCGTAGTTGGCCTGCCCGCTGGCGCCCTCCTGCGCCACCGAGGAGATGGTGACGATGCGACCGTAGCGCTGCCCCATAAAGTGCATCAGGGCGGCGCGCGCCACATAAAAGCTGCCGCTTAAGTTGGTGTCGATGACCTCGGTCCAGGCCTCATCACTCATCATGGCGGCGGCCTGGTTGCGCATCACCCCGGCGTTGTTCACCACCACGTCGAGCCCGTCGAGGGCGTCGATGATGTCGTAGAGCGCGTCTTCGACCTCCCCGCTGACCCGCACATCGAGCTTACGAATGACGATAGGGCCGGCGCCCTCAATGGCCTCCAGCTCGGCGCGCGCGGCCTCGGCGGCCTCCTCGTTGCTGCGGTAGGTCAGCGCCAGCGACCACCCCTCGGCGGCCAGCCGACGCGCAATCGCCAGCCCCAGCCCGCGGGTTCCGCCGGTGATCAGCGCCCGTTGCGACGTCTCACTCATCGCTCACTCCTCATCCTTAAGATCGGCCAGCCGGTCCAACATCTGGTCGGCGTTAGGCCAGAAACGACGGCGCTCATACGCGCTCAACGCCGGCTGCGCAACATCGGCACGTGCCGCCGAGACCGGCGCCTCCTCCAGCACCACGTGTACGTTGGTGCCGCCGAAGCCAAATCCACTTAAGCCCGAAAGACGGGTCTGCTCCTCAGCCAACTCCCACTGGCGAGCCTCAGTCACGACCTCCAGCGTGCTGCCTTCGAGCTCGCAGGCCGGGTTCGCGCGCTCAAAGTTCAGGTGCGGGGCGATCGTCTTCTGCGAGAGCATCAGCGCGCTCTTCATAAGACCCGCCATCCCGGCGGCGGCCTCAAGGTGGCCGACGTTGGTCTTGACCGAGCCCAGCGCGATCGTTGGCGCCTGAGTCGAACGCCCGGCCCCGAAGACCGTCTGCAGGCTCCGGGCCTCAATCGCATCGCCGAGCTCGGTGCCGGTGCCGTGCGCCTCCACATAACCCGCACGCTGCGGATCGACGCCGGCGTCCTGCCAGGCCTCACGGATCACCGCCTGCTGGGCGTGGCCGTTGGGCGCGGTCAGACCGTTGGTCTGGCCGTCCTGATTGACCGCCACCCCGCGCACCACCGCCCAGATCGCGTCGCCGGCCGCCAGCGCATCCTCCAGGCGCTTGAGCACCACAACCCCACAGCCTTCGCCGCGCACATAGCCGTTGGCCCCGGCGTCAAAGGTCTTGCAAAGCCCGTCTGGTGAGAGCATCCCGGCCTGCGAGAAGGCCACCGACACCTGCGGATCAAAGATCGCGTTGACCCCGCCCACCACCGCCTGATCGCAGCGGCCGGCGCGCAGGTTGAGCACCGCTTGATCCAGGGCTACCAGGCTCGACGAACACGCGGTGTCCACCGTCTGGCTCGGTCCCCGCAAGTCCCAGGCGTAGGAGAGACGGTTGGCCGTGATGCTGGCCGAGAGCCCCGTACCGGCCCGCACCGCCGCGCCCTGATAGAGGCGCGCAAAGTCGCTGCCGCTCTGCCCGATAAAGACCCCGGTGCGACTTCCCGCCAGCGCCTCGCCATCAAATCCAGCATCTTCCAGCGCGTGCCAGGCCACCTCCATCACCAGGCGCTGCTGCGGGTCCATCGCCCGCGCCTCCCGCGGCGAGATGCCGAAGAAGGAGGCGTCAAACGCCTCGATGCCTTCGACAAAACCCGCCCGCGGCGTGACCATCACGTCGAAGCCGCGCGCGGTGGGCTCCAGATAATCGTCTTTCTTCCAGCGCCAGGCGGGAACTTCGCTGATACCGCTCTTGCCCTCACTGAGAAGTTGCCAGAACGCCTCCACGCCCTCGGCGCCGGGGAAGCGACACGCCATCCCCACGATGGCCACCGCGCCCTCCTGCGGCGTGGCAGCGGCGCGACGCGCAGGCTGCGAGGTCGGTGTGGCGGCAGGAGTGGCGCTCGCGTCCGCGCGCAACATCTCCACGTGCCGCGCAAGCTGCGCAATCGTCGGAAAGTCATAAAGTGTGGTCGCCGCAAGGCTCACCCCGAACGCCTCTTCGAGCTCTCCGACAAGCCCCACCGCCTCGGCCGAGCCCAGGCCGTAGTTGGCAAATGGCGAGCGCAGGCTCACAGCCACCTCCGAGACACCGGCCTCTTCGGCGACTCGCCGGCGAAGCCAGCGCGAAACCTCACCGACCGCACGCGAAACCCTGGAATCACCAATCTTTTCAAGACCTTGCACACCGACAAGCTCAGGAGCAGCGTCGTCACGATCTGCCGCTGTGGCGGTCGAACTCACGCCTTCGGAGGTGCGGGCCGACGCCACCACCTCCAGCTCTCCGGCCTCATAGGCGTTGCGCGTGGCGCGCCGCTGAATCTTGCCGCTGGAGGTCTTCTCGATGCTGCGCGCCTTGATCAGCACCACATCAAAGGGGTTGACCTCATGGGTGGCCACAAGCGCCGCGCGCACCGCCTCAATGAGCTCCGGTGCGCGCTCAGCGGCGTCTTTATCGACCTCATGCACCACCACCAGGCGCTCTTCACCCTCGACCGTCCACGCAAAGGCCGCGCCACAGCCGGGGCGAAGCGCCGCGTCCACTCCCTCGACGGTCGCCTCCAGGTCCTGGGGGTAATGATTTGCGCCGCGGATCACGATCAGATCTTTGAGACGCCCCGTCACCACAAGCTCTTCGCCTACCAGCGCACCCAGATCGCCGGTGCGCAGGAAGGTCTGATCGCTGCCGTCGAGCCGCGCGCCAAAGATCTCCCGGTTCACCTCCGGGCGCTCCCAGTATCCCCGGGCCACGCTGCCGCCCGCCAGCCAGATCTCGCCAACCTCGCCATCGCCACAGACCTTAAGGGTATCGGGATCGACGATGCGCACCTCGAAGTCGCCCACCGGCTGGCCGCAGCTCGGCCACATCGCCCCCTCAACCTCCAGCGCCACCGGCTCGACCATCCGCTCCGGCGTCGAGACCAGAAGCCCCACCTCGGCCAACCCGTACGATGGGGAGAACGCCCCGGGCCGAAAGCCCGCAGGCGCAAAGTATTCGGCAAAGCGCGCCTGGGTGGCCATCCGCACAGGCTCCGCCCCGTTGCACGCAACCTCCCAGCTCGACAGATCCAGCCGGTCGCGCACATCCTCGGGCACGCGACGCGCGCAGAGGTCAAACGCGAAGTTCGGCGCCGCCGAGAGCGTCCCCTTATAGGTCGAAAACGCCTCCAGCCAGCGCTGCGGCTTCTTCAAAAAGTCCAGCGGCGACATCAGCACGCTGGAGCAGCCGTTGAACACCGGCAGCAGCACCCCGCCAATCAGCCCCATATCATGGTAAAGCGGAAGCCAGCTGACGATCACGTCGTCGGGTTGAGCGCGGTAGCCCAGCTCGATCAACGCTTCATTCTTCAAGAGCGTCCGATGATCAAGCATCACCCCTTTGGGGTTGCCGGTGGAGCCGGAGGTGTACTGCAAGAAGGCCAGCGACTCCCCATCGATCTGCGGCTCTTGCCAGGCGTTGAGCGCGGCCTCATCGGCCTCGATCACGTCGGTGGCGATCCAGCTCAGCGAGCCCAGCCCCGGCGACTGCATCGCCAGGAAGTCGGCCATCTGCGCGATCATCTCCGTAGTCAGCGCCACGGTGGCGCGGGCGTCATCGACGATCGCCTGCAGGCGCGGCAGCGTGCGCTGCAAGCGCGAGGGATCCGGCGGATAGGCCGGCACCGCGATCACCCCGGCATAAAGGCAGCCAAAAAACGAGGCGATATAATCGAGCGAGGGCGGATAAAGGATCAGCGCTCGCTCCCCGGGCTCGGTGGTCTCTTGAAGTCGCGCGGCGATGGCGCGGGCGCGGCGGTCCAGCTCCCCAAAGGTCAGCCGCGCGCCCTCCTTCTCCCCGTCGTCCAGAAAGATATACGCCGTCGCGTCGCCTTCGTTTGCCGCGCGCCAGCGCAACATCTCGACCAGCGTCTTCTTGTCGTCTCGACTCACCACCATCTACTCCTCAACACCCTGCATCCACGCAACCCCGCACTCGCCCCCGTTGGGGGGACGCCCTCGGGCAAGCGCCCCCCTTTAGCGAAAGAGTCCCCCTGCTTTCAAGGAAAGAAAAAGACCGACCGACCGGTCGGAAAGCCTTATAATCCCTTCACTTACACGATCACGCGACGGGATTCAGGCGCTGGACTCAGGCGCCGGCGGCCAGCAGGCGCTTCACCAGACGGTCCCCCTGATTGACCGCTCGCAGGTAATACACGGCCTTGAGGATGCGCTGCTCCTCTTCGCTTAAGTCCCCCACCCTCCCCAACTTCTCCTGACGCTGGCGCATCGCCTCATACATCGACAGCGCCCCGGCCACCGAGATGTTGAAGCTCTGCACAAAGCCGCGCATCGGGATGATGCAGCGGTAGTCCGCCGCCTGCGCGACCTCCTCGCAGACCCCGTCACGCTCGTTTCCAAGAACAATCGCCGTCGGCCGCGTAAAATCGATCGTCTCCAGCGGCACCGCCGCCTCCAGATGCGTGGCCACCACCTGGTAGCCCTGCCCCTGGAGCGCGCTCACACACGCCCCCGGATCGGTCCAGGTCGTCATATCTACCCACTTATCGGCCCCCTGGGTCACCCGCGCCGAGACCTTCTTGACCGGCTGGGTGTCGATCATATGCGCGCTCATCGCTCCCAGCCCCTCGGCGGTGCGCAGCACCGCGGCGATGTTGCCCGTATCAAAGATGCCGTCGAGCACCGGCACGATCGACTTGCAGCGCGATGCCACCACCTCATCGATGCGATCGCGGCGGCGCTCGGAGATATGCCCCTCCAAGAGCGCCACCACCTCGGCGGCGCTCATGGTGAGTTCCTCCTCCATCCCCAACAAACGCCCCACCTCGATCGGATCCGAATACGCAAACACTGCTCGCCTCGCCGCTTTAACCTTGCCGCCTTCTCATTGCACGTGAGTGGGGCCCAACGCCCGCCGGCGGCACCTTAGATCAGGGTGTGCCCCCTGCCAAACCTCGGCACCGCGATCGCCCGAGGCGGCTTTTCGGCCCGGATCGTGGTGTGGACTTGACGCGCCCTGTGCGCATGTGTATGCCTTGCAGTCCCTCTGCGTCCCCATTTTTTGATGGGCTCGCACATCGGCGCGCCTGACCAACCTTATCGCTTCACCAGGTGCTCCACGCTGTAACGACGAAGAGAATGCCATCAGGAGCCGCCCGTCTATCGCGCATGAATGCCCATGAGTGGACTTCAGCGGGCCTCCATTGAAAAAAATACACCATGCAGGAGCGAATCATGCACGCTGTGATCCGTACGGGCGGTAAGCAGTACCGCGTCAAGCCGGGCGACGAATTCAACATCGAAAAGATCGCCGACGCCGAAAAGGGCGGCACGATCACCTTTGACGAAGTTCTGGCCGTGGGCGAAGGCGACGATATCACCATCGGCGCCCCCCTGGTTGAAGGCGCCTCGGTGGTGGCTTCGGTGGTCGTCGGCGAAGGCCGCGCCCGCAAAGTCATCATCTTCAAGAAGAAGCGTCGTAAAGGCTACCGCGTCAAGCGCGGGCATCGTCAGCCTTTCACTCGCATCAAGATCAAAGAAGTCAACGCCGGCTGAGGTTGCCTCTTAAGGCGCCCCTAATCCCCCGGCCCTTCAAGGCTTAAAAGGAGTTCGTCATGGCTCATAAAAAAGGTCAAGGTAGTTCGCGTAACGGTCGCGACTCCAACGCGCAACGGCGCGGCGTTAAGAAGTTCGGTGGTGAGCAGGTCATCGCCGGCAACATCATCGTGCGCCAGCTGGGCACGAAGTTCCACCCGGGGCGCAACGTCGCGCTGGGCCGCGACTACACCCTCTTCGCCACCGCCGACGGCGTGGTGAAGTTCGAGACCCGCGCCGGCAAGCGCAAGTTCGTCTCGGTCTACCCGATCGATGAAGCCGCTGCCGAATAAGGCCGGCTCCATCTCGGAAGCTCTTTGAAGCGCCCCCGACCGCCTGGCATCGCCGGGATGCCGGGGGCGTTTTGATTTTAGCACTCTGGCAACTCTTGCACGGGAAGACGCATGTTCGTCGATGAAGCAAAGGTCGAAGTCCGCGCCGGACGCGGGGGCGACGGCGCCCTGGCGTTCCGCCGCGAAAAGTTTGTTCCGCGTGGCGGCCCCGCCGGCGGCGACGGCGGCCGCGGGGGCTCGGTGATCGTGCGCGCCACGCATAACGCCAACACCCTGGCCGACTACCGCCACCGCCGCACCGTGCGCGCCGAAGACGGCCGCCCCGGCGGCGGCGATAACAAGACCGGCCGCAATGGCGAGGACGCCTGGATCGAAGTCCCCGTCGGCACGCTCATCCACGACGCGAAGACCGGCGAGCTCCTGGCCGACCTGATGGAGGACGGCGAGGAGTTTGTGGTGGCAAAAGGGGGCGACGGGGGCCAGGGCAACGCCCGCTTTGCCACCAGCACCAACCGCGCCCCGCGCCGCCACACCCCGGGTTTTGCCGGAGAAGAGCGCCTGCTGCGTCTGGAGCTCAAGCTGATCGCCGACATCGGGCTTGTGGGCTTTCCCTCGGTGGGCAAGTCCACGATCATCTCGGTGATCTCGTCGGCCCGCCCCAAGATCGCCGATTACCCCTTCACCACCATCGTGCCCAACCTGGGCGTGGTGAAGTGGAAGAACCTGCGCGAGTTCGTCGTCGCCGACATCCCCGGGCTTATCGAGGGCGCGCACAGCGGCCAGGGCCTGGGCATCCAGTTTTTGCGCCACGTCGAGCGCACCAACCTCCTGGTGCACGTCCTGGAGGTCACCCCGCAGCTCGAAGATCAGCCCGACGGGCGCGATCCCATCGGCGACTACGAAGTGATCGTGGGCGAGCTTAAGAAGTTCAACCCGGAGCTTCTGGAGCGCCCGCAAATGGTCGTGCTCAACAAGATCGATCTTCCCTACGTGGCTGAGCGCGAGGAGGAGCTTCGCGCCCACTTTGAAGACGAGCTCGGGCTCCCCTTCATCGCCATCTCGGCGGCGGCGGCCATCAACCTCGACGAGCTCAAAGATCGCCTGGGTGAGGCCATCGCCCAGGGCGACTTTGGCGAAGAGCTGGAGCACTGGGAACGATGACCACCGCGCACATCTTCTACATCCCGGTGATGATCGCCGTCGGCATGCTGGCGGGCTTCTTTCTGGGGCGGCGCTCCGCCGAGCTTGAGGCGCAGGAGCGACGCAAACGCCTCAAGCGCCGAAAGGCGATGGAGGCGCGCCGCAAAGGAGCTGCCTCAAGCGCCGAGGCACCCTCGCAAACGCCCGCCGAGGACGCCTGAAGAAAGATGCCTCGCGCCGATCGCGGGCTTGAAGTATCGTATGCGGGTTCCACCATTAGCGAACCCGTTTAGCGACGCTCTCGCAGCCCAACCTTCGGAGCCCAAGGCATGATCGCAACGCTTCTTCGCACGCCGGTGCCCGCGCGCACCCTCTCGCTGCTCCTGATCGCCCTCTTCTCGCTCGCCCTCACCGGCTGTCTGCCCGACCCGGTCGACGACGAGAACGACACCGACATCGAAGAGGACACCGGCGGTGAGCCCGATGTCGAAGAAGACACCGAGCCCGATACCGATCCGGCCGATAACTTCGATCCGCAGTTTGTGGAGATCGCCGAGATCGTGCGCACGACCTGCGCCGTGGCTACCTGCCACGGCTCAAGCCCCGGCGACACCGAGCTGCTCTTTGGCGCCAGCGAGTCCAACTTAAGCTACGAGCGTATCGCCGAGGTCTTTGCCGAGTATGAGGCGACGACCGGCGACATGTTGATCGTGCCGGGAGACGCCGAGGCCAGCTACCTGCACACGGTGGTCACCAGCGACGACATCGACATCGTGATGCCCTCGCCGCCCCTGCCTCCGTTGACCGAGGAGCAGGTCACGCTGATCACCGACTGGATCAATGACGGAGCCAACTACCAATGATCGGATCGGGGGCGAAGGCCGGGCGTAGAGCGTTGGTGGGGATGGCGTGTGGGTGGGGCGTTATGATGCTCAGCGCTCAGGCGTTAGCCGGGCCGCCTGATGTTCAGGGAACCTCGGTGGGTGTGGGGCTGGCCGTTGGCCAGCGCGCTATGGCGCTGAGCGTGCCCGGCCTCGACCACCGCGTCGGCGCCTGGCCCGGCGCTTCGCTCGATCTTCGCCAGGTCCTCTTTCAACCCGAGAGCCTCCCCGCAACCCTGGAGCTTCGGCTCCAGGGGAGCTTCTTCCGCGGCACCTCCGCCGGGAACTCCTTCGACGCCCCCGACGGTCTTGTCAGCCAGCGCTACACCGCCCGGGGCCTCATCGGGCTCACCCGCCCGATGGGTAGCGTGGAGCTCACCCTGAGCTCCGGCTTCGGCGTCGACGCCACCATGGTCACCCCGAACGCCGACTACACCGGCCAGCAATACATGCACGTGCCGGTGCAGATCGCGCTGCGGCGCCCTTTCGGCGAGTCGATCTTCGCCGGCGTCGAACTCACGGCGATGCCGGTGGTGGCCTACAACCAGTCCTCCTCCTTCCCGGACCACAACGCCTTCGGCGCCCGCGCGCACGTCAGCGCCGGCTGGCGTCCCTCCCCCGATGGTTTTTTTGTGGAGCTGGGCTACGCCTACCAGCGCTTCTTAACCTACCTGCCTCTAAGCACCGGAGAGCGCGCCACCTCGGTCGACGTCGCTCAGAACCTGGGTGTGACGGTGGGCTGGGCTCGCTGAACCCTTTCAGCGGTAACGCCGTGTCTTCAAAAACGCAAAACTCAGCGACGTCAGGATGATGACCAGGGTCACCGTCACCAGCACCCCCATGCTCTCCGGCAGGCTGGTACGGCGCCTGGGGACCTCACCGGCAAACACCCGCCCGGCCTCATTCAACGCCATCCCTCGCTGACGCACCTGAAGGTCCAACGCCCGATCGGCCCGCAGCCCGGCGTTGCCCGGCCAGACCAGCGGATGGCGCACAATCGCGGCCCCGGGCTCCTCGGGCCGTCGCACCCGAATCAGCTCACTGGCGTGCGGAAGATCGCTGATGAGCAGCATCTCCTCCCCATCAAACCCCAGCCCGGTGATCTCGCCACCGGACCAGGGGCCGCTGACCGTCACCCAACTCTGCGCCTGGTCACGACTCAACGCCACACGGCCGCCGTGGACCATCACCAGGGTCGTCGTCTCCCGCCAGGGGATCTGGGCCAGCCTCAAGGGCGCCTCCGCCTCATTCTCCATAAAGGAGTAGAGCGACTGCCAGGTCTCCCCACCATCGCCCGAGCGCCAGAGCTGCGTGGGTCGGTTGGGGTTGAGCGGGCGCGAGACCATGTAGGTGCGACCGTCGCGATCCAGCACCACAGCGCTGACCACCGAGCCCTCCAGCGCGCTTCGGAACGCCTCGCCCAGCCGGGCCCGACGCCAGGACTCCCCGCCGTCGTTGGAGAGCAGCGGGCCGTGCTGGTGCGACCACGCATGAAGTTGTTGCCCGCCCGGGCGCGCGGCCAGCGCCACAATGGCCGCCGCCGGAAGCTCCACCCCGTCCAGGTGCACCGGCCGAAAGATCACATCATCGGCGCGTCCCAGAGGCGCGGCTTCGGAGCTGCGCACCTGCCCGTTGAGATCGTGCACCAGCACGCTGCCGCCGAGCGTCCCGCTGATAAGCTGGTCGCTGCGCGGGTTGACCATCACCGCGCTGGTCGCCCGGTCGTGAACCTGCTGCCAGCGCTCCTCGCCAGCGCTTACCAGCCGGCGAAACAAACCGGCGTCGGTCCCCACCAGCATCTGCCCACGCGCGTCAAACCCCACCGCGTACGTGCGCGCGCCGTTGAGCCCTTCGTTGATCGGATCCCAGCTCTTGCCACCATCCTCGCTGCGCAGCACCCCCTGGCCCCGGGTGGCCGCCCAGATCACATCCTCACTGGCGCCGGCGCTCAGGTGGGTGATGCCGCGTCCGTCCGGATCGCGTTCCCGGGTCTCCTCCCAGGTCACGCCGGCGTCTTCACTGCGCCAGATGGTGCCGCGATCACCGGCGATCAGGAGCACATAGCCCGCTGCGGCGTCTTCGTCGGGTCGAAGGAGCATCGCGCTGTTGCCCTGGGGCTCCAGCGAGTGCCGCACGACTTCGACCGGCTCCCACAACTCCCCGACGCTGCTGTTACGGTACAGTCGGGCGCGGTCCAGCAGATAGATCTCCTGCTGATCGGGGCTGCTCACCAGCGCCCGGTCAATCGCCGCCACACTGCTGGTGAGCATCCAGGCATCAGCACCCGCTTCGCGTCGGTAGATCAGCAAACGGTCGCGCAGCACTGTTAGCAGCTCGTAGGGTCGATCTTCGGTCGCCGGCAGGTAGTTGCGTAACGTCGCCGGCAAGAGCTCCACTCGCCCCTCTTCCCCTTCAAAATCAACACCGCCCAGGCTGATGCGCTGCCAGCCCCGGGCGCTGACCTCGCCATCGGACTCCGGCGACCAGCGCCACAGCCCACGCCCATCGGTCAGGTAGACCTGACCATCATCTGGCGAGAGCAGCCGAAGAAGGGGCGCGGTATCGGCGCGCATAACCCGAAGCGTCTCATTGAGAGCCTCCGGCACCGGCGCGTTGAGCCAACTTCTCCCCAGATCCCTGCTGTAAAGTAGACGCGTGGGCTGATTGGCTGCGGGCACCGCCACCAGCCACACCAACCCGCCCGATGAGGCCACATAATCGGAGGCCTGGTATTGCCCGCGCCGCATCCCCGCCCAGACCCCGTCAAAGAGGTCGAGCCCCGCACTGTTAACACGCCGGGGCCAGCGCCCCTCAAAACGGCTCCACCCCGGATCGTCGAGGCCGCGGACAAAGAGCGCATCATCACCCACCGCCGCGATCGTCGCCTCATCACCTTCGCCCACGCGCACCACCGCCGCCACCGCGCCCCCGGGTGGCACCCCGACCTCACTGAGCCCCACCCGGGTCTGCTCGGTGGTACACGCCGGCGCCATCAGCGCCAGCGCGACCGCGCTCAACATCCACGCGAGCCCCCACCCGGGGCGCCCACGCGACTTACGCTCCGAACCGCCGACGGTCATTCGTCTCCCATCTCCAGGATATTGAACTCCACGCGTCGGTTCAGCGCGCGCCCTTCGGCGGTGCCGTTGTCGGCCACCGGCCGCGCCTGGCCGTAGCCCACCGCTTCCAGCCGATCTGCAGCCACACCACGCTCCACCAGGTAGGCTTTGACCGAGTCGGCGCGATCCTGACTCAACGCCAGGTTGCGATCGGCGCGCCCCACGCTGTCGGTGTGGCCCTCGACCCGCACGAGCTCGATGGCGGGGATGCGCACCATCAAATCGGCCACGTCATCGAGGATGCCAAAGCTCTCCTGTGCGATGTTGGCGCTGCCCGTCTCAAAGTTGACCTGCTCGGTGATGATGATCGCGCCCTGGCGCACCATCGCGCGCTCCGGGTTGATACGCGGCGGCTCGGGCTCGGGCACAGGCGGCGGCACCGGGCGCTTACGCTCAATCACCGGCTCGTCGAGCAACGCCGTTTGCTCCTCCAGATCGGGCTCCGGCTCAAGTTCCGGGCAGTCTTCACGCTCCAACCTCAGGCGGCGACCACGCTGATCGAGGTATTGCGGATCGCAGGGGTCGATCTCCGCGCGGAAGTTGGGGCTGGCGTAATCCACGCCCCACCAGCCGCCGGTGACCCACTGCCCACCGATGCCAAAGAAGACACGCCAGTCCGGCGAGCCGATGCCTTCGCTGAGCCCCGCGCCCAGACCGCCGGTGGCCGTCCACCCCTCGGCGACACGGTAGCGAAGTGCCCCCATGATCTCGGCCGGCACTTCCCCGGGCGCGATGCCACGCAGAGGCTCCTCTTTGCTGGCCACGCCCACCGCCCCGCTGATCTCCGCCAGCACGTCGAGTCGGTCCGTCAAAAAAGGCGCATGCGCCGCAAGGCCCCACAGGATCTCATTGCCAATCACGTTCTGCCGAATGATGCGCTGGCCGGGGCGATAACGAAACCCCAGGTTGGCGCCCAGCCGAACGCTGTCGAAGACCACGTAATCCGCCGCCACGAGAGCTTCGGCTCCCACACCGCCGTCGCCGGCCAACGCGTCGTCGTTGCCCACCGGGATCGAGAGGCCACCGATCACCGCCAGGCCCACCTGCGACTCATCCAGCCCCAGCACCTGATACTTCGCCGTGAGCCGCCAGTCGTTGAGCGCGCTGCGCGTGAGGTTGTCGGTGCTCGAGGCGCCGGGCGGAAGCAGCGGCTGCAGCTCTTCGCTACGCTGGAGCACCGTCCAGGGCAGTAAAAGTCCGACCTCGGCGCGATCCCACAGACCCACACTCCCCATGATGTCGAGCTGGGTCTGGTAAGCCAGCGTGCGCTGCTCCGGCGAGTCGATCGCGGCGATCTGCACCGGATCATCGGCGTAGTTAAAGAACCCGCCCACCTGCCATTGCAAATGGGGCGCGACGGCGCTGCCAAACACGCTCAGGTAGTCTCCCACGCCCGGCGCAGGCCGAAAGCGCTGCACCTGAAGCTCAGGCAACTCCGTGACCTCCTGGGCCCCGACCGGCGCCGCAGCGCCCATCGCCCCCACCAAAAGCATCCACCCTACCCAGCGCTTGTTCATGCGCGAACCTCCCACATTGACACACATCGAAGAGAAAACGCCACGCTACCACGAGTCTGCTCAGATCTACACATCATCGCCACCGGCCTGCAGGGCCTTGAGCGCACGCCGAACCTCATCGAGGTTCTCCGGCACAGGGTCGCGCCCTTCGACCAGCGCGACCGCCTCGGCGTAGAGCGCCCGGGCGGTGGCATCATCTTGAAGATGGTGCTGATGCAGCCCGGCGGCCTCCACCAGCGCCTCAAAACGTTGGCCGGCGTCGAGCAGCATCACCGCGTAAGCCTCGAGATCGGCGGCCAGATCGGCCCACTGCTCCGCGGCGCGGTTCAGCGCGATGCGCCGCTCGAGCGCCTCCACATGCTCGGGCCACAACCCGAACGCCAGGCCCCAGAGGCGGCGCGCGGCCTCGGGACGCTCGATATGCGTCTCGACGATATGCGCCGCATCCGCCACGATCTGACTGGCGGGCACGCGCAGCGCCACCGCCACCTCGTCGGCTTTCAGCCGCATCATCTCCTTGATGCTCAAGCCCTGAGGCTTGCCAAGCAAGAGCCCCAGCTCGCGGGCCAGGCTCTCCACATAGCCCTTCCAGTCGTCCAGCGCGGCCTGACAGGATTTGACACCCTCCAGCGCCATCGCGTCACCAGGCGCGGCCTTGAGCACGCGCTCATAATGGGTGCGGGCGTCTTTGGGGTTGTCGAGCTTATGCAGGAGAAGTTCGGCGAGCTCCCGCTCGGTCTCCACGGCGTCAATGCCGCCGCCGGCGACCTGCACGACGACCTCAAGGTGGCGCGCCGCCTGGGTCCACGACTGGGCGTCGAGCGCCATATCGGCCAGCAGGCGATGCGCGGCCTCATGGCGCGGATCGCCCTCCAGGACCTGATGCAGCCACACGCTGGCGGCCTCGGCGTCGGCGCGCTCATCCCAGATCAGCTGAGCGATAAGCAGCCGGTAGGTCGTGGCCATCTCGCTCGACTCGGCAGCCTCCAGGCGCGTCTCCAGCAGGCGCAGGCGCGCGCCGACGTCGCCCTCCTCTTCGTAGATGGCCTCCAGCGCGTTGACCACGCCCACCGACTTGCCCAGGCCTTGCGGGTCGGCATCCCGCACCGCCTCGAGATGACGTCGCGCCCCCACCGGATCTTCGAGTTCATAGTAGAGCAGCTCGCCAAGCTCCCGCTGCAGGCCCAGCCGACGCGCGCTCCCCAACAGCTCGCCACCATCGGCCTGCGTCAGCTCCAGCACGATCTCCAGTGCGCCGGCGACCCGCGACGGGTCATCGCTGAGACGCGCCTCCTCCAGCTCATTGAGCGCGAGCTGCGCCGGATGCACATGCGGCGAGGTCGTCGGGGCCAGATCCGGCGCGGTCTTCCGCAGATCGTCGGAGGGGAACATCTCCGAGGGGGCCTCCGGCGCGGGCGCCTCCTCCCCCCGGGCGGCTTGCGACGCCGGCGCTCCGTCCGATCGCGGCTGCGCCGGCGGCGGCACGACCACCTTGCGGGTATCGCCCTCACCCGACGCCTCCCGGCGCACGCCCTTGAGCACCTTGCCCAGCGCGCTCCCGTCGTCGACCTGATCGGCCCTGGGGAGCTTCGCCGGACGCTTGAGCATCGACTCAAAGCGCTGGCGAAAACGCCCAACCTCATCCTCACCGCGCGCCGCGGGCCCTGGCGTAGGCGCCGCAGCTTCTGGCGAGGGCGCGGCGCGCTCGGGCGCTTCAGTCGACCTCTCGGGTTCATTGAGCGCTCCGGCCCCCAAGACCTCCTCAAAGCCCGGTCCGGTGAGGCTGTCGAGCATCGCGTCGAGTCGACGATCAACGCCCTCGGAGACCGCGCCGTCCTCGTCGTCGCTTTGGAGCGCGCGCGCGCGCTCCCGGGCCTCGGCCGCCGCGGCGCGATCACCACGCTCCTCAGCCAGCATCGCGATGCGCAGCAAGATCTCTCGCCGCGCCCCCTGGGCGGTCTCAATCTCGGCCAGGCGAATGAGCACATTCTCCAGCAACCGCCCGACCTTCTGCGCGCCGATCGGCGCCGGCGCTTCGCTGCCCTCGGCGTCGACCAGCGCCGCCAGCGCTTCGGCCGCCCCCTGAAGGCTGACGCGCTCGGCCGGCATCAGCTGCACCGCCTGCAGATATGCCCTGGCGGCGGCGTCCCACTGCTCGGCCATGGCGCAGGCCTGGCCCAGAGCCACACCCAACTCCCAGCGGGTCTGGCGCTCGGTGGCCTGCGACAAGAGCTCATCGAGCGCCTCACGCAGCGTCTCGTAGCGCCGATGGCGCGTAAGCAGCTCAATAAGGGTCGCCCGGAGCTCGGGATCCTCGGGTTGAAGCGCCAGGGCCGCCCGGAGCTGCTCCTGGGCATCTTCCACAAGCCCCAGCGAGCTGTAGAGCTGCGCGAGCTCTTCCAAAAGCGTCACCGACTGCTCCGCGCTCCCCGCCCCGGCGATCAGCTGCCGGTAGAGCGCAATGAGCTCTTCGGGCTGCCCGGCCTGACGCAAATAGTCGATCATCCAGTGACGCGCGCCTTCATCCTGCGCGTCGATCTCCAGCACCCGCCGCATATGGCTGGCGGCCGCCTCCAGGCGCCGCCGACGCTCATAAATCTCACCCAGGCGTCGATGCGTTCCCAGCAGCGCCCGCGCGCGCTCCGCCTCATCGTCGGTGCCCCGCGCCAGCTCATACGCCCGCTCGCGCATCGGCAAAAGCTCGGTCAGGTAATCGGTGGCCTCCTCGTCGCGCTCCAGCACCTCACACATCGCGCCGGCCCACTCCAGTTGCTCGGCGCGCTCCTGCGGAAGATCCCCGTCGGCGCTGGCCGAAAGACTCAACGCGCGCCGCATGCTCAAGAGCGCCTGGCTGGCGTCCTCCAGCTCCTCAAACCAGATCTGCCCCACCCGCTGGTAGAGCCGGCTGGCGCGCGCGTGCTCCCCATCGGCCTGCGCCGCCCGCGCCGCCGACCCAAAGGCCTTGAGCGCCCGCAGCGGCTCCCCTCCCAGCACGTAGCTCTCGCCAAGGGTGTGCAGCGCGTCGAGCTCGGTGGGATCCAGGCGCAACACCCGCTCCAGATACATGCGCGACTCGGCCAGGTCCCCCTGCCGATCCATCAGATGCCGCGCCAACTTCAGGTAGGTCGCCTTCAACGTCTGGCGATCGCTGTAGACGCCGGTCAAGCGCTTGAGCGCCTCCTCCAGTCCGGCGCGCTCACCGGTGCGCTCATACACCTGACTCAAGAGCTCCAGCGCCGGGCGGTTGCGCGGATCCAGGCGCAGCACCTCCCGCAGACGCTGCGCGCAGCGCTCCGGCTCATCGGCCGCCAGGCGACGGGCGATCGCGAGCTCGCAGAGCACCCAGTCGCGCGTGTCCTGCCGCTGACGCAACACCTTCGAGAGCGCCTCATAGGCCTCCATCACCCGCGCATCATCTCGGCCCGCAGCAATCGCCAGCGAAGGCGCCACCAGCGCTGCCGCCAGATTCTGGTCATCCTCCTGAACCAGCTCGCGACGCAGCGACTCCGCCTCGGCCAGGTGCGCCGGTGTCGGATCGGCCACCAGGCAATCGAGCTGACGGGTCACAAGTTCGGGATGCAGCCCGTACAGATCCCGATAACTCCCCAGGAGCGCGATGGCCTGGCGCACCTGCCCGTCAAAGAGCGCCTGATCGGCATGCGAGAAGAGCTCCTTGGCCTCATACGACGCCAACGCCCGCGCCCCCTCCCCGCTGGCGACAAGCCCTCCCTTCCCGCGCGACCCCACCGGCGCGTCCTCCGAGACCGCCCGCACCGTCAGCACGCCCGGCCGAATCCGTGCGCTCTCCAGCACCACCCCGGAGAGGTTGGGCAACTTCCACCCTACCCTGGGAAACACGTGCAAAAACAACAACTTAAGCGGCCTGAAAATCACAATATCGCCCGCCAGCCCCACCCTGAAGCTCTTCCCTCGCCCTGGCGCGCGCAACCCCGGCGCGTTGAGCAGGCTCGAGATCAACTCGTAGGCCACCAGGCGCGCCGGATAGGGCAGCGCCCCGTAGGCCCGGTAGTCGTAGAGCGAGAGGTGCACCTCATCGGCCCGCGCCGGCTCCGGCGGAATCAACGCCGCCCGAAAACTCAGGTAGCTGTCCGCCCCGAACGCTTTGAGCCGAAGGCTGACGTGCGCCGCATCCTCCAGAAAACGCACCTGCAGCTCTTCAAACCCCTCCAGCGTGGCGGCCGCCTCGCTCAAGAGATCGCCCAGCCCCACCTCCGAGATCGCAAACTCCGCCTCCCGCACCCAGGCCCGCGTGTGCCGAAAACGATCCAGCCCCGAGCGCGCGTCGAAGGGAAACTTCAGATCCGGGATCTCCATGCGCAGCGACTCCAGCGTGATCCAGTCGCTGATCGGCTGACGCTCCGCCCACAGGTAGCCACGCCCGAACATAAAGTCGAGCGCCAGCCCCAGCGGGTTATGTGCGTCCTGTGGCGTGGAGGGTTCCATCCAGATCGTATCCCAATCTACGTCGTGCCGGCGGGCCCCGGCTCAAGCTGGCTATCGAGCTGCTCCAGCGCCTCGCGCGCCTTGCGGCGAGTGAGGCGATCATCGCGCGTTATCGCCAGCGCCTCAACCTCCAACCAGGCCAAGCGCCGGATTTCAGCCGGCGCATCACCGGTGGCGAGCTTCTTAAACACGCGCATCGCCACACCACTTCGCCCGCGCATCACCTCACAACGCGCCAGCCCGTAGCTGGCCATCGGCCCAAAAGGTGGCGGAACATGGCGCTGCGCGTGACGAAAGCGATCCGCAGCCCGATCCACATCACCATGCATCAGGGCGGCCACGGCCTCAAAAAATTCGCCACGATCGCCGCACTCCCCCCCGGCGATACCTCGTTCCAGGAGCTCCAGGTAGACGCGCGTCGAGCGCGCGTCCGCATCTTCTTGCACCGCCTTTGCCATCATGACCTCCCGATCCGCTGGACGTTGGGTGGCACAGACTGCGGTTCACGACCTGAAAACACGGCATCGAACGCCGGCCCTCGAACCCTGTGTCGAAGCGCGCGTCGCCTGCGCTTAAGACGACGCGCGATGAAAAAAGCGGCGGCGCGTCTCTTCAACGTCACCGCCGCTCCTCGTACCTTGCCCTCACCCCGAAGCCTCAAACCCCGGGGATCGCCGACCCCTTAGAAGGGAATGTCGTCGTCGTTGAAGGACTGATCAAAGCTCGACTCCGCCCCCGACGATCCGCGATCGCTGTCCCCGTAGGAGGAGGGGCCATCGGAGCGGCCCGCCGAGCTGCCGCCGCTCAAGAACTGCACGGTCTGCGCCACGATCTCGGTGGTGGAGCGCTTGTTGCCGTCGCGATCCTCCCAGTCACGCGTCTGCATCCGGCCCTCCACAAAGACCTGACGGCCCTTGCTCAGGTACTTGCCGCAGTTCTCGGCCTGCTTGCCGAAGACCACCACGCGGTGCCACTCGGTGCGCTCCTGCTTGACGCCGGACTTATCCGTCCAGACCTCGTTGGTGGCGATGTTGAAGTTCGCCACGGCCGCGCCGCTCTGGGTGTAACGAACCTCCGGATCCGAGCCCAGGTTCCCGATGATCATCGCCTTGTTCAAGCTCATAACGTGCCTCCTTAGATATCTGTCGTCGGCCCTTTCGGGCCTCGCGTTGGCCTGTCATATACCAGCACGCCCGGCTCTCCAAGCGCGCTGGCCCCTGATGCAACCACCAGCCTGGCTGCGACGCCTCCCCACCGAGGGGGCAAATGCCTCATAGCGCCGCGACTGGTTTCTCTATTATCGTCGTCTCGCTTCAACCTTTGCCTGCCGCGAGCATTTTTTTGATCGTTTCGACTCGCCAGACCGGCCAACGTGTCCAGCTTCACCACCTGAACAAATAATGGGTAATTCCGCAAGTGCGGGGGTCCAGCCACCATGAGCATTTTTGATAAAATAGGCGCCCGCGTGGGCGACTTCCTCGATGAGGTCTTGCTGCCCGAAGACGTGCGCCTGCTGCACGAGCGCGCCCGCGAGGCGATGGATCGCGGCGAATATGTGCGCGCCCGACATCTTCTCGATGAGGCGCTGCGGCGCCGCCCCGATATCGAGCGCACCCACCACCTGCTGGGCCTTTGCCTGGCCTTTCGCGAGGAGTTCGAGGAAGCGATCCAGGCCTTTGAGCGCGCGCTGGCCATTCGCGAAGAGCCCTCCACCCTCTTTCACCTCGGGCTGACCCTGGAGCGTATGGGTCGCAGCGCCGAGGCCCAGGCGCATCTTCAGCGCGCCCTGACCCTTGGCGACGAGGCGCCTTTTGACTTTGAGGTGCACCTCGCGCTCGGTCGCATCTACCTGGCGCAGGGTCGCGCCGACAAGGCAGCGCGCGAACTTCAGCGCGCTCTGCGCCTTCGCGCCGGGCACACCGAGGCCAGCGTGCTTCTGGCCCGCGCGCTGCTTGCCCGCGGCGACGAGGCCGGCGCCGCAGCGATCCTCAAGGATCTTCCCGCCGAACACCCCACCCTCGATCACCTGCTCACACTTGGCGAGATCGCCTCGCGTCAGGGCCACCCCGCCCGCGCCGCAGATGCCTACGAGCATGTGCTCGACCGAAAGCCCGATCACCTCGACGCGCTGGTGGGTGCGGCCCGTGCCCACGTGGCGATGCATCAGCCCGCGCGAGCAAACCCGCTACTTTTGCGCGCGCTCTCGGTCTGCGAGCCGGACTGCGACGAGGCGATCGCCGCCGACATCCACAGCCTCATCGGCCAGACCTACGCCCAGGTCGGCGAACATCGGCGCGCCTTGGAGAGCTTTCGAGCCGCGCTGGCCTTACGCCCCGAACACCTCGGCGCCCTGACCGGCGCCGGCCAAAGCGCGCTGGAGCTTGAGGACTTCGACCAGGCCCAGGCTTTCTTTGAAGACGCCCTCTCCCACAGCGCCCCCCCCCGCTCCGAGGAGCTCGAACGCGCCGGTATTCCTCGCCGCGCCGAGCTCCTCTACGGGCTGGGGAGATGCCGGCTTCACTCCGGCGACATGCTGGGTGCCCGCCATCTTCTGGACGAAGCGATCATGCTCGCTCCCGACCAACGCGCGCCTTACCTTCACGCGCTGGCCGAGGTCGCCCTGGCGCTGGGCGACGCCGCCGAAGCCCTCATCACCCTGGATGCCGCGAGCGAAGCGCACCCGACCTCGCGCCTGCAAGCCCGCATCGAGACGACCCGAGAACGCGCGCTGCACCGGCTGACATCGCACTGGCATCCTCCCGAAGATGCACAGAGCAGCGCCGAGCTTATCGCTGCGCTCGAGGCGCTCCTCGACCTCTACAGCGCCGACCCACACGCCGGCCCGCTCACAAGCCGGTTGCGCGAGCTCCTCGACGAGCTCAACGCGCCGCTCTCGGTGGCGATCGTCGGTGAGTTCAACGCGGGGAAGTCCACCCTGGTCAACGCGCTGCTGGGCGAAGCGGTGGTGCCCATGGGTGTACTCCCCACCACCGCGCATGCCTGCATCATGGGCTACGGCCCGCGCGCCGGCGCCCGCATCGTGTACGAAGACGGCCGCCAGCTTGACGTCGACTTCGCCGGTGCCCGTCAGCACATGCGCGAGGAGCCCGAGGCCATCGCGCGCCTCGACTACAGCTACCCTCACCCCCAGCTCCGCTCGATCAACTTCTGGGACACGCCCGGCTTCAACGCCCTGGACCCTCGCCATGAAGCTCTGGCCGAGCAGGCACTGGAGCGCGCCGAGGCCATCATCTGGCTGCTCGACGCCAACCAGGCCCTCAGCGACACCGAGTTTGAACGCCTCGACGCCATCCCCCGCGCCGAGGAGCGCCTGCTCATCGTCCTCAACAAAGTCGACCGCCTCGGCCCCCCCGAGACCAGGCAGGAGGCCGTCGACGAGATCATCGCCCACATCGAAGATCACGTCGGCCACACCGGCGCGGGCATCTTTGCCATCTCCGCGCTCGAGGCGCTCAACGCCCGTCGCGAAGACGCCCCGGCGCCGGCGGCCTTCGAGGCCCTGCTTGAGACGATCGACCTGAGCCTGATTCAGCGTTCCACCCGCATCAAGGTCTCCGCGGCACGCAGCGCGCTCGACCAGTGGCTGGGCGATCTTCATGGCCTTCGCGACCGGCTCGATCAGAGCTACGCCGACCACCTCGCCACTCTGGCTCGCCTTCGTTCGCATCTCGATCAGCAGTCGCCAGCGCCGGCGCCCCGGGCCGCCTCGGAGGCCGAGGCTCTCATCGACCAGCTCGACTTCGTCGTCATCGGCGTCGAGCGCGAGATCAGCGAGGCGCTCCGACCCCGCGGCCGCATCTTCACCCGCCAGCGCCTCGATGAGGAAGACCGCGACTTCATCGTCGAGCTCTTCGCCCGCCGCGTCGACGACCTCCTCGATCGCGCCATGCAACGCGTCCTTCAGGATATCGAAGCGCTCGAAGCCACACTCGCCACCGAGATCAGCCCGACGCTCGGCGCGCTCAACCTCAATGAGGCCCGCGCGCTACGCCGACGCCTCGACGGCTTCTTCGACGCCTCCCGCGCGCTCAAGAGCGCGCTCCGTGACCGCGTCTTCGGCCATTGGCGCGCCCGTGCCCAGGGCCAACTTCGCGCCGCAAGCGCCGCCGCCTTTGAAGAACTCCTCGCCATGCCCCCCGAAGATGTCGCCGGACGACGCGACCGTCTCCGTGCGCTTCTGCCTCGTGTCGACCAGAGTTTTACCGAGCCCCTGGCCGAGTGGCTGCGGGAATTTTCCCTTGCTGCGACGCGCTTTTGCGATAGGCTCCAGCGCGACCTCGAAGCACTCCGGCTGGAGGCGCATCACCGCTACAACCTGACCCCCTCGGCCCCCTCCTCATGAACTTTTCTGCCTTACTCGCACGCTCGCGTTTTCTGCTGGTTCTCTGTGCCTTTGCCGCGCTGGTGGCATGCGCCGATGACGCTGCAGAGGGGCCCAAGGCCGACGCCGGTCCCGACGTGACCGCCTCCTCCGAGGAGGCCGGTCAGGGCGACGTCGCCCCCGATTTTGAGAGCGCTCAGCCGGCTCAAGAACATGTCGCGACCTCCACCAAACGAGGCACCATCGCGGCGATGCCCCCCCTCTCGCTGGGCACCTTCCTCTCCCGCTCCGACGCCCAGGAGTTTATCCCCAACACCCCGCTCGATGAGGCGCCCTTTCCGGGGCAGCGAGTGAGCTCAAGCTATAACGCGGTGCGTTACACCCCGCGCGAAGGCGACAGTTTCGGCCTCGCTCTTCAGGTCTGGTCCCCCCCGACCAACGACGCCGCCGCAGAGCGCGTAGCCTCGTTGCGCGAGCAATTCCTCAACGTCGCAGACGCTCCGCAGAGTGCGCTCCCCGAGGGCGCGTTCACCTCGGAGCGCGCCGGAATTCGCACACTGGTCTTCCGCTCTACCGAGCGCTCCTACGCGTTCGCCCTGAGCTGCGGGCTCGATCACTGCCGCAACTGGCGGCCCCTGATTGAGCTCGGCGAGTCGATCGCAAAGAAACAATAAACCAAACAAAACCAACCACTTAGGCGATAGACGCGCGTCATCTTCACGAGCGATGCGCGTCCAGGTGTGCGAGCAGACATGCGTTGACCTCGTCGGTAGCGTCTCGCTGCACCCAGTGACTTGCGCCCTCAATGCGATGCACCCTGGCTGCCGCGCAACGCGCTACCGCGGGCTCAATCAGGCTGGTGTGCAGCGCGCTATCGGCCGTGCCCCAGATCACACACATCGGCAACTCAATCAGCGCGGGCTCTGGCGCGCGAAGGCTGTAGCGCGCCGCCCGGTACCACGAGAGCATGCCCCGCAACGCCTGCGGCTGGCGCCAGGCCTCCATGTAGCGCGTGATCTCCTCGCGTTGAAACGACCCCTTCTTAGCTTCACCCACCATCGCGCCCCGGAGCGCCCCGTAGTCACGGGCCGAGAGCATCTTTTCTGCCAGCCCCGGCACCTGAAAGAGCATCACGTACCAGCTTCGCCAGAACTGGTTAGGGTTCGACCACAACGCCCGGGCCAACACCTTGACCGGCGGGCAGTTAAGCACCGTCGCCGAGCTAAAACGATCCGGCCTGTGCGCCGCCAGCCACCAGGTGAGCGCGCCGCCCCAGTCATGCCCCACAAGCTGCGCCCGATCGATGTTGAGCGCATCCATGATCCCGATCACATCGCCGCCCAACACCTCCAGGCGATAATCCTCCACCGCCTCCGGCTTATCGCTGCGATCGTAGCCCCGCTGAATCGGCATGATCACGCGGTAGCCCGCCTCCACCAACGCCTCCACCTGCCTGGCCCACCCCATCCAGGAGTCTGGAAAACCGTGCAGCAAAAAGACCGCCGCCCCGTCCTCCGGTCCGGCAACCGCCACGTGCAGCTGCACCTCGGGTCCGGTGTACGCAAAAAATCGCACCGACTCGCCCAACCCCACCGCTTCGGCCTGCGCGCGGTAGTAGTCGCGGTTGGCATGAAGAATCAACGCCTCGAAGCTCGCTCCCATCACATCACTCCACATTGAACAGTATTCATCCCATCAACGAGCCCCACTCTATCGCGCCGCCGCCAGAAAAAAAGAGCCGCCCGCGCTTCGCGCGGACGGCTCCCTGACCTTCACACCTCTCGACTCACCCGACCGCCCCGGGCTCACGCCATCACCGGCGCAGGCAACCCGAGCGCGCGACATCAGCTGGCCGCCTCCAGCTCCCCGGAGGCGCGCATCGCCAGAAGAATCTCACGGGCGCGATGCACCTTGATCTCACCATCTTCGATGAGCCGCTCCACCACACGGTCCAACTCTTCAGGTTGTGCACCGGCGGTCGCCGCCACGCTGCGCGCGTGCAGCGACATATGCCCGCGCTGAATGCCCTCGGTCGCCAGCGCCTTAAGCGCCCCCATATTCTGGGCCAGCCCCACCGCGCCCATCACCTCGGCCAGTTCCGCGGCCGACTCGATACGCAGGATCTTGTGAGCGAGCTGCACGGTGGGGTGCAGACGAATCGGACCGCCGACGGTACCAACCTGAATCGGGATCTCCAGAATCCCCACCAGGGCCTCCCCCTCAATGCGCCAGATCGCCATCGGGCGGTAACGCCCGTCGCGCGCGCAGTAGGCATGCGCGCCGGCCTCCAGCGCGCGCCAGTCATTGCCGGTCGCGATGCACACCGCGCCGATCCCGTTCATGATGCCTTTATTATGCGTCGCCGCCCGGTAGGGATCGACCTCGGCAAACTCACTGGCCAGCACGATGCCCTCGGCAACCTCTTTGCCGCTGAAGGACTTCCACGCCAGATCGCTGAAAGGGATGCGGCAAGTCGCGCGCACTTTTCGACGATCCGCCAGGTTGCTCAAAATCCTCAAAAAGACCCGACCGCCGGTGAGCTCTTCGATGCGCGGCGCCATGCCCTCGGCCACCGAGTTGATGGCGTTGGCCCCCATCGCGTCGCAGCAGTCGATGAAGAGGTGCACCACCAGCATCCGCTGGTAGTTGCCCTCATCGATCAGCCGAACCTCCAGCCCGGTGACCCCGCCGCCACGCTCGACCATATTGGGCTGCAGCGCGTTGGCCGAAGCAATCAGCTCCTCGCGCTGCGCCTCAATCGCCTCGCGCGCCTTATCCCAATCCTGACACCCGACGACCTGCACCTGGCCGATCATCACGTTGCCCTCAGCGCGCGCTTCGAACCCGCCGCTGCCGCGCGCGATCTTGGCCACGTGGCTCACCGCCGCGATGATGCTCGGCTCTTCCACCGCCATCGGCACCAGATAGTCGCGCCCGTTGACCTTGAAGTTCAGCCCCAGCCCCAGCGGCAGCTCCAGCACCCCGATGGCGTTCTCCACCATCTGGTTGGCCATCTGCGCGTCCAGACCGCCGCCGTGGCTGCGCAACAAAGCGGCGTCCTGCGCGTCAATCACCCCGCGCTCCACCAGCAAGTCCACCCGCTCACGGGTGTTCATCCGGTAAAAGCCTCCGATACGGCTGCTGGGCCGTTCGTTATCGTCCTGACAACTCACTCGATCGTCACGTTGTGCTCTGCGAGTCTCCAACATCGCTCGCTCCCATACAAAAGGTCATCTGAGGGTCGTCCACAGCACCCTGCGGATCGCTGACCGATGAACCTTCGACGCCACCCCCGTCCAGGGCAAACCAGAATCGACGAATGGTCGCCTCCGCCGATAACCGGTCGCGTCACTCCGTAAATGGTCGCTCACTTCGGGCGCCCCTTAAGGCCGCACCCACACTCGCTCATCCTCAACCACCACCTCATAGACGTGCACCGGCGCTGAGCGGTGATCGCAGCGCCCCGTCTCCAGATCAAACGCGTACTGATGATGCGGGCAGATGATCTTCCCGTCGAAGATCACCCCGTAGGCCATCGACCGTGACTTATGCGGGCAGATCTCATCGACCGCCCGCACCCGCTCGCCATCCATGCAGAGCAGCACCGAGCGCTCGCCAACTTTGACGCGCGAAGGCAAAACCTTGCCCACCTCGTCCAGTCCGCAGACCTCTTCAAAACCCTGCGCCAGTAGCTCTTCTCGTGTCGCCATCGTTGCTCCAGAAGCGTCCGTCGAGGCCCACTGACCCCGCGTTTGTTCACGAACCCTTGAACACCGGCGCCCATTCCTCTCTACCGCCCCGGCGCGCCCTCTTCAACTCCCACCTCGTCCTCTCTCAGGAGGTCGCGCCCGTCGCCCGGCAACCTGCCGCGGCGAGCCTAGTACAATTTGGTCACGTCGATGCCGCGGTAGTAATGGGTCAGGATCTCGCGATGCGTCTTGCCCTGCGACGCCATCCCAATCGCCCCGGTCTGGCACATCCCCACCCCGTGACCAAAGCCGCCCCCGCGGAAGTTGAACGTGCGCACAAACCCATCTCGCCCCTTCTCCATCGACATCACAAAGAGCCCGCTGCGCAGCCCTCCGAAGAGCCTGCGCACGTTGAGTTCTCGCTCCACCACCGCCTCGCCACGCTCCCCCTCAAGGCGCAGCCGAATCACGCGCCCGCTCACCCCGCGGCTGATCACCTCAGCATGGCGAATCCGGCCGATATCTTCGCCGCGCTCCGCGAGCCAGCTCTGCGCCTGGGACGCCTCCACCTCTCGCGTCCACCGGTAGAGCCGCGCGCTGCTCACCGGCGCCGTCTTGCTGTAGGCCGGAAAATCGCTGGCGAGAAACGCCTCGATATTCGCCTCGGTAATGCCGTCTTTAAACGCCTCCGGCACATCGCCTGCCGGCGCATCCGGACGTCCCCGAAGATGCGGCCAGGGCTCAGCATCCCAAACTGTCTCGTTATTCTCGGTGAAGCCTGCGGCGTTGGAGCTGTACACCGCATCGACGATGCGATTGCCCGCCAACATCACCTCGCCATGGGTGGCGTCGACGGCCTCATTGGTGCGCGGGTCCTCATTGTCGATGCCCCCGTACACCTGATCGTACACATCGGCGCGCAGCATGTAGGGGTCTGCGAGATTGCGAACGCCGATGGCGGCAAAGATATTATTTCGCGCTGCGATCGCCTGCGCCCTGAGCGCCCCCTGGGGGGCCGAGGCGTAAATCTCAGACGGGACGGTGCCTTTCAGCACCCGCTCCGCCCCCAGGTTATTGATCACCGCGACCTTGCCGTTCTTGTCCGAGGCAAAGATCAGCTCTCCGGTGTAGCGCCGGGTCTCCTCCCCGGCGTCATACGATTTTTTGATCCCGGGCACCGAATAGCGAATCGACTCCTCTCGCCCCCGCCGCGAGCTCACCCAGAGCACGTCATCGTGGCGAATGCTCACATCGAGCCCCCGGCCACTCAGCGTCAGTGTGCCTCCCGGAAACTCCAGGCGCTCACTGTGCACGCTGCCGTTGATGCCGAACTGCGCCTCCAGCCGACGCCGCAACGACTGCGCCTCATCAAAGGTGTCCGCCCCGCCCACGCAAACAAGGATCACCCGCGAATCAAACACCTTGCCGCGCACCGCAAAGAGCCCCCCCACCTCAAAGGTGCGCGGCATCATCCCGCGTCCCTCCCACTGCCCGAGCACGCCGTCGACCCGCTCGCGCTGGTCCACTGCCACCCGGTCCACCACCACCCAGTGCTTGTAGCGCCCCGCCCTCCCGTTGCTCATCGTGACCGTGTACGTCGTATCCCCCGGAAGATCGATCTCCGGCCCCCCCGGCCCCTGCGGCATCACCCGTATCGGCTCGCTCGGCGTAAACTCAACCTGCTCCTCGCCCTCCAGAATCCCCAGCCGAATCAGCGGATCGCCGCGTCGCGTAAAGTTGAGCTGCGGCGCATACAACATCGCCACCCGATCCGCCGTCGAGAGCTCGCGCCCCTGCGCGCTGGCGTGATGCTGCGCTCCCATCACCATCAGGAGCGCCACCATCGCACCCCACCCGAACTTCCCAAACACCTGACTGCTCTGCATCGCCTACCTGTACGTCGTCTGCCGATTCCATGGCCTCTCCCCCACCATAACCCGAGCGTGCCCCGGATGCACCAACGCCGGCGCCCTTTTGAGACGCCGGCGTTGGTGCATGCCTTGCTCGATCGTGGGTTCACGCGCAGGCCCAGGCCGCGCGCTTTTCCTGCAAACTCACTGCACCAGGCGCAGCATAACCTCACCCACCGGCGGGTCCACCTGGGTGTCGATCATCATATCGGCCACCACCCAGCCGCCCTCCGGCCAGACCATCGCCCGGGTAAAGAACCCGTGCGCCGCCGTCCCCGACTCCAGGCTCCCGGCCAGCGTCTCCACGTCCCAGCCACCCGCCGCAGCGCGCGTCGCCGCCATCAAGCGGTGGTTGGTCGCATCCTGGAAGAAGAGCCGCACGCTCCCATCCTCCTCCCGGAAGATCGTCACGTCATCGCCGATCGGCGCGTCGGTCCAGCCGCCAACCGTGTCGCGAATCCCGTCGACCACAAGCTCCTCCGCCCCACCCGGAGCGCGGTAGGCCAGCGCCATCTGGTCAACCTTCATATACGCCGCGTGCACCTGGTCGGCCTCATCCGGCACGAGGCTCGTGTACACCCCGGTCGCCTCGCCATACTGCATCACGCCACCCCACTGCCCCTGGGCATCGCGCCACATCCACGACGCGCGCTGAGCTACGTTGTCAAAGAAGCTCACAAAGATGCGCTCGCCCACCTGCCGCGGCTGCACATGCAGCGCCACCACCGGCGGATGCGCCTCCAGCCCTTCCACCGGCGCACGCATGCCCTGATGGAGCACCTGCGGGGTGAGGTCGACCAGCGCATCGATCGCGCCATCCGCCGGAATCTCGCGATAACGAAGCTCCGAGCTCCCATCCTCACCACGCGCCACATAGAAGAGGTGCAGCACATTGCCCTGCCGCAACACCGCCGTTGAGAGCCCCACATCGCCGTCTTCGTCGAGCACGCTGATCTCAAACTCCCAGCTCCCACCCGACTCGACGCCGCGCGCGTACTTCAACACCTGCGCATCTTCATCGCGGTAGAAGACGTGCACCACCTCATCCTCATCGATCGCCAGCGCGGTATGCGTCCCCACCCGATCGCCACCGTCGGTGCGACCGCCGCGCGGACCATCCACATCACCGCGAATACGACCGCGGGTGGGCACACCGTCCACAAACATCCACTCCAGCTCCAGACCGCCCCGCGCCACACCCACCATCAGGTCCTGATAGCGAAGGTTGAACGCGCTCGCAGCCACCAGATCGCCCTGGCTGTCCATTGAGGTGTACCCGCCAAAATACCCGACCGGAATCGGCGGCATCTTCACACACTCGCAGCTCCCACCGGTCACCTCACAGGCCACCGGATCGGAGCTTCCCATGTTGGTGATCTCCGGCTCAAAGCCCGGCTCACACGTCACATCGGCACACCAGTTCGGAAACTCCGTGCAACTGTTGGTCTGCTGGCAGCAATACTGCGACTCCCCGCAACCTTCCGCGCAGAAGCTCTCGCACACGCACTGATTGCCCTCGCCACACGTCGCAAACTCACCGACGCCGCACTCCTGCGAGCAATCCGAAGGCTCCGAACATCCCGCCAGGCACTGCCCGCCTTCGCAATAGCCTTCCGGGCAATCCGCGCTGCTCTCACAGCTCAGCGGCACACACGCCCCTTCGACGCACGACTCATTGCCCGCACACTCACTCGCGCAGGCCTGCCCCGCGTCATCGCTGCACCCGACCATAAGCCCGAGCAGCGCCACCATCGCCGCAGCTCCGGCCACACGCCGGCGCAGCCGCGCCAACACAAGCAGCCCCACCATCAGGAGCAGCGCTCCGGGACCACTGCTGCCCGACGTCGTCGCGCAGCCACCGTCGCCGTCACCATCGTCATCCTGACCCAACGCCTGACCTCGGGAAGCGATCGTCGACCGCGTACTACGCCCGACCTCATCACGCACCTCAACCTCCAGCGCCTCGTGACCTTTCACCTCAGCGATCTCACGCACAGGCCCCCAGGCGCTCCACGCCCCCTCGCCACGCGCATCCAACCAGCGCACGCGCATCTCCAGCGCCTGCAACGCACTCGCCGAATCCACCTGCACAAGCGCCGCGCGCTCGCCCCAGGCCAGCCTCAGCTTCGGCGCGCTGTAATGCACCGTCACGCGATGCTCGGTGGGCACCGACTGCCAGCGCGCCCCCTCGCGCATCGCGCGCGCCCGAAGCTCCACCTGATGCTCCCCCTCCAGGCGCAACATCGGATCGGCGATCACAAGGTTCGGCCCCACCCCCGCGAGCTGCCACACCCCGCCGTTGAGACGGTACGCGTACTCATACACATCACCGACCACCGGCATGCCGCTTTCGGTCGCCTGCACATCAAGCTCCAATCGAACCTGCGGAGCTTTGCCTTCCTCCTGCGCCACCATCACCTTGCTCTTCAACACCTCCGAGCCCACCACCGACATCAACCCCGCCGACGGCGCGCTCCCCACAAACTCAAGGTCCGCAAAAAGCCCCAGGTACTGGTTGTTGTCGATCCCCGTAATATCGTCGTCATCCAGCAGCAGGCGGTAGCCCACAAACTCCGGAAGATCGATCGGATCGGCCAGCGCCTCGGTCAGCGCCGGAAGCGCAAAGCCCATCAACGTCGGCAAAAGATCAATCAGCGCCTGCGCGTCGCCGGCGAGCAGCTCGTCGTTGAGCACGCGAATATTCTTGAGAGCACCTTCAATGTCGCCGAGCACCGCGAAGAGCTGGCCCTGATCGTCAATCGTCACCGCGATCGGAAGCTCAATATCCGTGCGCAGCGTAAACAGGCGAGTATCGCGCTCCTGCACAAACCCATACATATGCAGGTCGACATCCTTCCAATCCAGGGTCAGCAGGCCCTCTTCCACCTCGCGGCTGCCCCCTTCGGTGCGCACCACGTTGGCCCCCAGCACCACGTTCGGCGCCTGTTGCGGCGCGAGCTGAATGCGCATCGGCGCATCCCGGGTCGAGAACACACTCAGCGAGGGCACAAGCCCGGCGATCGTGCCCGTCGAGAGCATATCGACCTGCGCCGAGCCCACCGACGCGCACAGCCCGCCGCTCGACCACACCGACCAGAAGAGGTGCTGCAACGCCCGCTGGCTCAGCGCCAGACCGAACATAAAGGGCGTCCCATCCGGCTTCACATCACTGTTAATCGTCGGCGACGGCGCGATCGGCTCGAACGAAGGCCGCGTCGTCGGGTCCACCGGCACACACGTCTCATAGGTCTCCGGCTGGAAACCCGCCCGCGCCGCCAGCGAGAGCCCCGTATCGGCCACCGCCCGGTCCGCAAGGCGCCCCGTCATATAGATGTCCGCAATATCACCGCTGGAGAACTCGCCAATCAGCGCGCCCAGCTCCACCGCCCCCTCAATGCCCAGCATCCGCGGCACGCACTTCTGGTTCGCGTCATACACGCAGACCTGCGTCCCCGAGACCTCCCCACAGCTCGATCCCGCACCACACGCCGGCTCGCCATCCCCACACACCTGGCAGACCTGCCCGGTCACCGCCTCCTGCACCGCGTTGTTGAGCTCGTCGGCGATCAAACGTTTAAGCGTGTTATCGGCAAACGACGCCGCCAGCGTCGCCAGCGCCGCACAGCCTGCGTTACTCGTATCGCGACCTCGCAACGTGTAGTAGACGCCGTTAACGTTGGCTTCCACCTCCCCCACCTCAATGCGCAGATCGTTAAAGGGGCTGAGTTCATCGACCCCGAAGGTCACAGGAATCCGCGCCGGAACCTGCGCCGCGTCCCCCCGCGATCCGCCCACCCGGTACAGGTCCAGCCAACAGCTCGGCTCGCCGAGAAAACCTAAATCCCCCTCCACCGGCAGCGAATACGCCAGGTTCCCCACCGTAATATTCGCCTCCAGCGTATTCGGCGCCTGCGGCGTCAGCGCGGCGTGCTCAATCGTCAGATCCAACTGGCAGCCCACGCTGCCATCATCACAGGTCGAATCTTCGTGGCAGAACTGGAAGTTGCTCGACTCCGTCGGCGGAATACAAAAACTCAACCCCTCCTCTTGCACCGCCCCGATGAGATTCGGAACCTCATTGGCCATAAACGAGAGCCCGTGACTGCTCAGGCGCACCTCCGCGCTCACCGGCACCGTCTTGTCGATATGCTCCTCGGGGTAGGGAACCTCGGCAAACCCCTCCATATCGCAGCCACCATCACAGCCCATCACCACAAGGGCCGTCGTCCAGAGCGTGGCGCGGCGCACCCAGCGTGTCCCAAGGCTCATCGTCATCTCTCTCATCGCGCTATCCTGATCCCGGGCAAGCGCGCCACCTTTGACTCCGGGCGCACTCGCTCCATCTAAGATGGTCTTAAGCCAGCTCCAGCCCGTCCTCGGGCGGATCCCGGCGCAAACTCTCCACGTAATAATCGGCCTCGCGGCCGCTCTCCAGAAGGCCCTCCACGATACGCTCTTCCAGAGCGCTCTTCAACCGCCCCACCACAGGCGAAGGCTTCAGACCAAAGGCATCCATCAAGATGCGCCCGATCCCTTTGGGAAGCTCCGGGCGCAGCGACTTCGCCTGCTCCAACGCCTCAATTCTCCCGGCCAGCTCTTCGACACGCTCCAGCGCGGCATCTCGCTTCTCCATCGACGCCGTCGTCAGATCCGCACGCGCAAAGTCCAGCATGCTCTCCACATAAGGATCGAGCTCCCGCACCAGCCGCCGCACCGCCGGATCGGTCCACGCCCCGCTGTACTGTGGAATCCGCCCGTGCAACGCGATGATATGACGCACCTCTTTCGCGGTTGCCTTATCCATCTTGAATCGCTCGGCCACCTCATCAAAGGCCTGCGCCCCCGCCTCCTCATGACCATAAAAGGTGACGCGTCCGGCCTCCTCATCGACCTCCCGCGTCCACTGCTTACCCACGTCATGCATCAACCCCGCCCACTTCAGCGCATCCGACTGCGGGCACTGTGTGATCACCTGCAGGGTATGCTCCCACAGATCCTTATGATGCACCGGGCTCGACCCGTGAAAACCTCGCAGCCCCGCCACCTCCGGCAAAATGATCTGCAAGAGCCCCACCTCCTCCAGAAACGCCATCGCCTGATGGATGTAGGGCCCGTGCAGCATCTTCGTCATCTCCTGAAGCCAGCGCTCCCGGCTGATGTCCTCAATGCAATGCGCACGGTCGGCCGAGGCCTGCCTCAACTCCGCGTCAATCGTAAAGCCCAGCCGGCTCTGAAAACGAGCCGCCCTCAAAATCCGCAACGGATCTTCGGCCAGCGTCTCCCACGGGTCCCCCACCACCCGCATCACCCCCTTCTGCAAATCATCGAGGCCCCCGTACGGGTCAATGAAATCCCCCTCCGCGTTCATCGCCATCGAGTTGATCGAGAAATCTCGCCGCCCCAGATCCTGATCGATCGTATCCCCGTACGTCACCACCGGATGCCGGCTCCCTCGCCGGTAATACTCCGCGGAGCGGTACGTCGTGACCTGACAATCCTTCGGATACCCCTTCTCCGCAGGCCCCCGTAGCACCGCCCCGATCGTCCCGAACTCCTTGCCCACCTCATAATAAGGCAGGTTCGCCCCCTTGATGATCGCCAGCGACTCCTCGGGCAACGCGTTCGTGCAGAAATCCAGGTCATCCAGCTCATCCATCGGGATCCCCAGCGCCACGTCGCGCACCGCCCCGCCCACCAGATACAGTTCCTTGCCAGCCTTCTCAAAGGCTTCAAATAAGCGCTTCATCAAGCTCCTTTCTCGCCCATCAGTCTTCTGCCGCTGGTGTACCCAATCCCCTCCACCTCGGCAAACATCGATCCTCGACGCACCGCGTCACCCTTGACGTCGTTGAAATCGCTGCTAAAACCCCTCCCCTGTTTTGGATTCACCCTGACATCACCAGAAAGGTACTGAAATGAACAAGCTCCTTACCCTCCTCCTCGCCCTCTTCCTCGCCACCGGCACCTTCAGCGCCTGCGGCTCCGAGGCCGATGAAGATCCCAACACCGAAGCCGATGCCGGCGATGACTCCGACGCCGGCGATGACTCCGACGCTGGCGACGACTCCGACGCCGGCGATGACTCCGACGTCGGCGACGACGACGTGCCCGCCGACCAGGAAGACGTCGCCGCCGTCATCGCCACCGAAATCGCCCTCTACGGCTCCATCAACAACACCTACTCCGACGAGGAGTGCAACTGCGCCTTTGCCGAAGCTGGCTACGACAGCGCCGAAGACTGCCTGGCTGACCTCGTCATCACCGAAGAGGCCCTTGACGCGTTCGAGACCTGCGCTGCTGCCGCCACCGCCGACATCACCGCCCCGGCCGCCGGCCTGGACACCTACACCGCCTGCGACACCGCCGCGACCGATGACTTCGTGACCTGCCTCGGCGCCATCGACACCAGCGTCTGCTCCGAAGACACCACCGCCGCCCTCGAAGCCTGCGGCACCACCTTCGACACCGCCTTTGGTGCCTGCACCGCCGAGCCCGGCTTCACCTGGTACAACGACACCTTCGCCGTCGCCGTCGAAGATGCCGGCTGCTACGACGACCTCTTCCCGGCTCCCGCCGAATAAGGCTCCCCGGCGCATCACGCGTCCCATAGCCTGACTCACAAAAAGCCGCCCGGCACCCGGGCGGCTTTTTGTATTCTTGCCATCAACTCCCCTCTTCCCGATCCCTTCCCCCTTGAACCTCCACGCACATCACGGCACCATTCCCCCGTCATCACCCAACGTCCCCTGCCCCTCTCCCCGGAGCCTGAGCCATGTCGTACCGCGCCCTCGCCACGCTTTGCCTCATCGCCACCTTCGCCCTCTCCGCTGCCTGCGGCTCCTCCGAGCGACGCGGCGCCCCCACCGGCTACAATGGCCCCACCCAGGTCGAAGGCGAAGACCCCGACCACGGCGGCCCCTCGGGCTTCGTCGCCACCTTCACCGAATTCTTGAGCGCTGACGTCCGCAACGAAAACAGCCTCAACGCCCTCTACTGCGAGTGCTCCTTCGAAAACATGGGCTACGACAGCGCAGAACAATGCACTCAGGACAACACCGACGACCCCGACGGGCAGCAGGACCTCATCGAGTGCTTCACCGACGCCGCCTCAAACATCCCATCCGCCCCCGCCTCACTCCAGACCTTCGCCAACGAAGGGCTCGCTGCCTCCAACGCGTTTGACACCTGCATCGCCGCCATCGACACCTCCTCCTGCTCCGACGACCCGGATACAGTCGAAGACGCCGTTGAGACCTGCGAGGACAACCGCGACGCCGTCATCGAGGGCTACCAACCCTCCTCCGAGGACGAAGCCTGGATCGATCAGTTCGAAAGCGCCATCGAGCAAGCCGGCTGCTTCAGCTTCGGCCCCGGCTCCGGCGGCGGCCAGACCCCTCCCTCCACCGGCGACGGCCCCTCCCCCGACGGCGACCTCTAAAATCTAGATGGCCATGATGACCCGCACCTCCATGCTCACCCTGGCTGCAGCCTGCCTCCTGGCAGGCTGCAGCGCCTTCGCCTCTCAGGCGCAACGCGGCGCCCCCGGCAACTCCCCCCAACTCGCCACGGACTTCGCCTCCGCCTTCACCCACCTCCTCCTCATAAAAGCCGACGCCGACGCCTTCGCCTGCGCCTGCTTCTACGAAGACGATGGCTACACCTCCCCACAGCAATGCATGGACCGCACCTCGATCAGCGACGCCGACCGCCAGAACCTCTTCGAGTGCACCTACGACGTCGTCCTTAACCTCCCCCCCGCCCCCTACGGCGTGCGCGACTTCACCACCCGCTACAAACGCGCCTCCGCCTCCTACCAGCGCTGCCTGGACCTCGGCGCCGACGACTGCTCCGACGCCGAGTTCAACCGCCAGTCCAACTGCCGCGCCCTCCTCGTCGCCGAGCTCGAAGCCGAACCCGCCGACGACGCCAGCGTGCGCTGGTTCCAGAGCTTCGATGAAGCCGCCACCAACGCCGGCTGCTACTACGCCGTGAGCAGAAGTTGACGTCGATGGCAGCGAGGTTGAGAGCTTCTCGGGCAAGGCGCAAAACGCAGGCGATGCTTTAGCATCGTCGAGGCTTTGCAACGCCGCCCGAGATGCTCACAACGCAGCAGACGCGGCGTCAACGATAGCTCACGGCGTAATACTAACCTCGCTTCAGCCTCCACCACATCACGCGCCCCACCATCGACGCTCGCCAATCCGGCGAGCGTTTTTTGCGCGCAGTCGGCGTATCTCCACGTGTTTCTGCTTCTTTCGGAGCTCACGTGACCTCCTCGCCGCAACTCGGCATAGTCCACGCACTCACACCACCTGCCGCCGAGGTCCGCCGTGCCACACCCACCTTGCAACGTCTCTCACACCCTAACCGTGCTCCTGACGCTCCTCGTAAGCACGAGCTGCGGCCCCACCGAGCGTCGCGGCTCCGCTACGGGCTACGATGGCCCCACCCAGATCGAGGGCCAGGAGCCCCAGGGCAGCCCGGATGCCAACGCCGCCGCCTCCGTGCTCCGCGTCCAACTCATGGAGGTCACCCTCGACTTCCCCTACGACACCCTCGTCTGCCGCTGTTCTTTTGAAAATGCGGGCTACGCGTCCGAAGGTGACTGCCGCAGCGAAGAGTTTCCTCCGCGCCATGAGATCGATGCCTTTCAAAGCTGCCTGCTCCAGAACGCCGACGCGATGCCCGCGCGCACTCCCGAAATCGATGCGGCCCTTCAAACCAGCGACCGCCTGCTGACCGAATTCAAACGCTGTCTCGACAACGCCCACCTCTCCTGCGGCGATGAAGCCTTCCGCGCCCAGGACGCCTGCCTCGCCACCTATGAAGACGATGCCGAACGCGAGATGACCGAGCTCGCTCCCGGAATCTGGCAGTGGCTCGATGACGCGTTTGAAGCCCTGTATGACCCCGAGTGCGCTCCCTGAACGTGCATGGAACGCTCCGTAGAACAGCAACGCGCACCCTCCTCCTCACCAGCCTCGACGCCCTCGACGACGCCGCCAGCATGCGCCGGTTCCAGAGCTTCGACGAAGCTGCCGTTGACGCTAAAAACCAACGACTTCCCCCTGAAAGCCCCTGAAAGTCCCCCCCCCGACCCGTGACTTCGAAAGCGAAGTGGCTCACCATCAGCCGCACTGCCATCGGCCACCACGGCCCCCTTCCCACTGAGATTGGACACACAGGATCGTAGAAATGAAACACCGCTTCGCTCATGCCCTGCTACTCACCCTCCTCGCCGCCTCCTTCACCCTCGGCTGCGGCTCCTCCGAGCGCCGCTCCACCCCCTCCGGAAGCGACGACGTCAACCTCCCTGACGCCGGCGACGACACAGGCGACGGCACCAACCGCTCCACCGACGAGCTCTTCGCCGAGTTCTTCGCTCGCCTTCAGTTCACAATATCCGGCGAGCGAGATTACAACTGCCGCTGCTACCCGGAGGAGTTTGGTTATAGTTCTACGCAGGAGTGCCTGGACGAACACGAGCCCCTCCCCGACGACTTCGTCGAAACCATGGAGGCCTGCTTCAACGAAGAGCTGGAGGTCTACATCAACCCGGAAGACGACCTCGTCGCCCCCCTGCGCACCCTCCTCCTGACCGGCCTCGACGCCCTGGATGATGAGGCCGTCTGTATGGAGTCCGCACGCCAGGCCACCGAGTGCAACGCCGCCAACGACGAGGCCTTCTCACTATGCGAAGACCAGCGCGCCGCCACCATCGCCGCCGCTGAAGAGGATGCTCCTGCCGGGGTCTCAGACTGGCTCAACGACGCCGCGAATATGCTCTACGCCTCATCCTGCCTCGACCTCATCCCCTGAGCCCGCCACACAACCTCGTCACTCAAGCCCACCGCCCCCGGTGGGCTTTTTGCTACCCGTAGACCCGCCTTAATCCCCTTCCCGCTCGCCTTTCCCCCACCCGCCCCTTTACTTCTTCGCGCCTTTATCCGAACCTTACGCCGCCTACTGAATGACCATTCATAACCCCCACCACGGAGCGACCATGATCGGCTACGGCTTGAGCGACGACCAGAAGATGTACCAGAAGACCGCGCGCGACTTCGCCCGCGATGTCATCCGCCCCGCCTCCGAACACCACGACAAGACCGGCGAATACCCCTGGGAGATCCTTACCAAAGCCTGGGAACTCGGCCTGCTCAACACCATGGTCCCCGCCGAATACGGTGGCCTCGGCCTCGGCGCACTCGAAGCCTGCATCCTCTCCGAAGAGATGGCCTGGGGCTGCACCGGCATCGGCACCGCCATGGAAGCCAACCAGCTCGCCACCGCGCCGCTGATCATGTTCGGCACCGATGAACAAAAGAAGAAATACCTCGGCATGCTCGTCGATAGCCTCAAAGACGACGGCACCCCGCATATGGCCGCCTACTGCGTCACCGAACCCGGCGCCGGAAGCGACGTCCAGGGCGTCAAAACCCGCGCCATCAAAGACGGTGACGTCTACCGCATCTCCGGCCAGAAGATGTGGATCACCAACGGCGCCAAAGCCTCCTGGTACTTCGTGCTCGCCTACACCGACCAGGACGCCGGCTACCGCGGCCTGACCGGCTTTATCGTCGACGCCGACAGCCCCGGCATTGAGGTCGGCCGTAAAGAGATCAACCTCGGCCAGAAGGCCAGCGACACCCGCTCCATCAGCTTCGACAACGTCGAAGTCCCCGCCGAAAACGTCCTCGGTGGCAAAGAAGGCGGCGGCTGGGCCCAGGCCATGGGCGCCTTCGACAAGTCCCGTCCCATCGTCGCGTCGGCCGCCGTCGGCCTCGCCCGCGCCGCCTTCGAGCACGCCCGCGCCTACTCCCTCGAGCGCACCACCTTCGGCAAGCCCATCGCCCACCACCAGGCCGTCAGCTTCATGCTCGCTGACATGGCCATGAACATCCAGGCCGCCCGTCACCTCGTCTGGGAGTCCGCCTGGCTCCACGACCAGGGTGAGCGCAACACCAAACAGGCCGCCTTCGCCAAAGCCTTCGCCGCCGACATGGCCGTCAAGGTCGCCAGCGACGCCGTCCAGGTCTACGGCGGCTACGGCTACTCCACCGAGTACCCCGTCGAGAAGCTCTACCGCGACGCCAAAATCTTCCAGATCTACGAAGGAACTTCCCAGATCCAGCGCGTTATCATCAGCCGCGAGATCCTTCGCGAGGCCTGATCTCCCGCTGCTCGATCCCTCCTCGCGCAGCCCCACGCTCCCGGAGCAGGGCCGCTGCGCGAGACAACCACAAAAGCCCCGACCCACCTCCCAGGTGCGCCGGGGCTTTTGTGTAGCGGCGTTGTCTTGGAAACGACCTCGTCGTCCCGTCCCCTCAACCTCCCTCCCCCTCCTCCCATGACCTTCGATCCCTCCCCCAACGCCCGCAGCGTCTCCCAACACCTCCACACACTCGCCGACCCCGACAAAGCCGAAAAGATGGCCGCCTACATGAAGACCTCCATGCCCTTCTACGGCGTGCAGGCCGGCCCCCGCGATCAGATCGTCAAAGCAATTGCCCCCGACATCCACCTCTCCTCCCACGATGACTACGTCGCCCTCATCGAAGCCCTCTGGAACCTCCCCCACCGCGAAGAAAAATACATCGCCATCCGCCTCGCCAGACGCTTCAAACCCTTCATCTCCCCCGCCTCACTCCCCCTCTACGAACGCCTCATCCGTGACGGCGCCTGGTGGGACTTTGTCGATGAGATCGCCACCCACCTCGTCGGCACAGTCCTCAAGAAATCCCCCGACCAGACCTGGCCCACCCTCGATCGCTGGCTCCACGACCCCGACCTCTGGATCCGCCGCGCCGCCCTCCTCGCCCAGAACCGCCTCAAATCCCACACCGATCCCCAAAAACTCTTCGCCTACTGCCTCCACCTGGCCGACGAAGAGGACTTCTTTATCCGAAAAGCCATCGGCTGGGCCCTGCGCGAATACGCTCGTACGGCCCCCGAGGCCGTCCGTGATTTTCTAAACACCCACGCCGATGCCCTCTCTCCCCTGAGCGTCCGCGAAGCCTCCAAACATTTAAACACCTGAAACGCTGTCGCCGTAGTCGACCACTCCACTTGCCGACCTGCCGCTCTTGCTACCAAGATCCACGACTCCACACGCCGACCTGCCGTTCTCGCTACCAAGATCTCCTACTCCACGCGTTGACCTGCCGTTCTCGCTACCAAGATCCGCTCCTCCACGCGTTGACCTGCCGTTCTCGCTACCAAGATCTCCTACTCCACGCGTTGACCTGCCGTTCTCGCTACCAAGATCCGCTCCTCCACGCGTTGACCTGCCGTTCTCGCTACCAAGATCCACCACTCCACGCGCCGACCTGCCGTTCTCGCTACCAAGATCCACCACTCCACGCGCCGACCTGCCGTTCTCGCTACCAAGATCCACCACTCCACGCTCCGACCTGCCGTTCTTGCTACCAAGATCCACCACTCCACGCGCCGACCTGCCGTTCTCGCTACCAATCTCCTTTACTCGAACGTCACCGCCATAGCGCGCGCAATAAAAAACCCCTCCGGCGCTCCGAAGGGGTTCATGTTCTAAAACACCATCACATGCTCAGGCCTCGGCCGTGTCGTCCACCACAACAGGACCAACGACAGGGTCGCCCGTGACGACTTCAGCCTCGTCTTGCGTCTCCTCGACGGCCAGCTCACTGCTCGAACCTTGACGGGTCATATACATATCGCTGATCGCCGGCATCAGCTGCGCGATACTACGATCAGAGTCCAGAGAAAGCGCTCCGTCCACGAACTGTCGGGCAGCGATGTAGGCACTCTTCGCTTGCTCACGAGCTTGAAAGAGCTTCTGCATCGTATGCACCGCCCGGGCTTTCTGGTTGTCGGCGGCATCCAACGCAGCACTCAGATCATCGAAAGCCTGCTGGGCCTCCACGACCGCCGGCAGATCGACTCCCAACGCCCCCTCCGCGTAACGAAGGGCAGTACTCATCATCGAGCGCATACGATCGATCCCCAACTTGTTGAAAACCGAGGGCGTCCGAGACATCCCCCGGGCCAACCGCCGCTTCAGCAGCTCATCGTCCTGCGTCTGATCAGCGCGTGCGCTGTAATACGCGGCCTGCGCCGTCGCATACAAGCGCCCGTAGCTGCTCTTGACCTCCGCCTCCGCGCGCGCCACATCTTCGGCTGCCCGCGCCGCCTTCTCGTTCTCCTCCAGTGCCCGGGCCACCGCCAGCCGATACGGCCCCAGGCGCGCCAGCAGCAACGCCACGCTCAACTCCAGCACGCGACGGGCATACTCATCGTCCACCTTGGCCGCCACCGGCCCCAATCGCGTCGCACCTCGCTCCATCCAGGACTGCAAGGTCGCATCGAACTTGGTCTCCGACATAGCACCGCTCCTTATCCCTAAAGGACGCGTCCCGCCCATCCCCCAGAACGCCCGCAACCCACCGTCCCTATGACAGCAGCCCACGTCCGCGCTCCGGTTTACCAGCAGCGGTGTCTCCCCCGCAGAGAGACTGAGTTAGTACTGATACGATCTGTTTTGCCACAATCACGCCCCCCCGCGCAACGCGACCTTCCCCCCCGCGACCGACGGTCGCCCCCCTCAACGACCGCCCTACCTCACTGCCGACGCAACACCCGAATGCCGTTGTCCAGCGAGCCGATCACCACATCATCGTCTCCGTCATTGTCGACATCAAACACGCGCACCGCGTTACCATTCTGCCCCTCCGCCGCCCGCTGGCTGCTAAGGTTCGGCGGCGTTGCCAGGTAATAGAGCGGAGCGCCTCCATTGGCAGCCACGATCATCACCTCGGCTGCGCCGTCGCAGTCGAACTGCCCCACCGCCGCCGACATCTCGGTCGCCTGTACAGACGTCGACTGCGCACTACCAAACCCGCTCGCCGTCCCCGGCACGAAATAGCGCATCCCGCTTGCCGGCAAGAGCAGGTCCGCCCGTCCGTCGTTAGTCACATCCGCCAGCACCGGATCATGACCCAACGCCGCCGTCCCACTCACCACCGCGCTCGGTGCTGCGAACACCCCCGGCGAGCTCGCGCGATAGAGCAGCACCTCGGAGGCATTCACGGCAATGAGGTCGCGATCGCCGTCGCCATCGACGTCAACGGAACGAAGCGCCCGGGCACTCGGCGCCGTGGCGTCGATAATCGTCGGCGCCCCAAAGCTGCCGTTTCCGTTATTGCGAGAGAGCGCCAGCTGCCAGGTCGACGACCGAATCGTCCCGATCGTGGTCACGATATCCAGGTCCCCATCCCCATCCATATCCGCGAGCACCAACCCGCTGGTACCCGGCTCCCCGCCCGGGCTGTACTGGAACGCCTCATACGGAGCTGCAAACTGCCCGCTCCCAGTGTTGATATACACCTGCGCCTTCATCGTCTCGCCGACTGCCACGATGTCGAGGTCGCCATCACCATCGACATCGCCCAGCTCCAAACCGCTCTGCGCTCGGAAGGGCGACACCGCCACGGCCTGCAGGTACCTGGCCGCAGAAAAGCTCCCCCCGCCCTGATTCACATAGGCGAACAGACGCGTATCCGGGCTGGTCACAGAGTTGAGGACCGGAGCGCAGACCACATCCACGCGACCATCCCCGTTAATATCGCCAGCCGCCATAGCGATGCAGCCGCGATCCGCCCCATACGACGCCGCTGAACCGAAGCTCACGCTCGTATTATCAATGGTGCCATCACAGTTGTCGTCGACCCCGTTGCACGTCTCCGCGCTGGGAGTCCCCGGTGATGCGCTGCACGTCAGGCTCTCACTCCCCAGATCGCAGATGCGATTCCCGGTGCGTCGGCACGCGCCCACGCCCACCGAACAACTGTTGCCCAGACCCGCAACATTATCCGGGGTGCCGTCGCAGTTGTCGTCAACCCCGTTGCACGTCTCGGCCTGCGGACTGCCAGGCGTCGCGTTACACACCAGCGTCCCGGCCCCCAGATTGCACACCCGCGTACCACTCGCCGCGCACTGCCCCGTACCCACCGAGCAGCTCTCACCAAGACCGGCGACGTTATCCACCTCCCCATCGCAATCATCATCCAGACCGTTGCACGTCTCGACCTGCGGACTCCCCGCGCTCGCGTCACACACCAGCCCGCCGGTCTCCATATCGCAGACCTGCACACCACTCGCGACGCACTGCCCCGTCCCTACCGAGCAGCCCTCCCCAAGACCGACGACGTTATCGACCTCCCCATCGCAGTCGTTGTCGAGCCCGTCGCAGATCTCCACGCTCGGCTCAGCGCCCACCGCGTCACACACAAGCGCCCGCGCCTCTACATCACAGACCTGTACCCCGCTCGCTGCACACTGCCCGGTGCCCACCGAGCAGCTCTCGCCAAGCGCCGCGACATTATCAACCTCCCCATCGCAGTCGTTATCGACCCCGTCACACACCTCCTCCACCCCGGGACCGGCCTCCACGCTGCACGTCACCGACAGGCCGTCATCCCCGCAAATCAGCTCTCCGCTAACCTGGCACTGCCCCTCCCCGCTGACACAGACCTCACCGAGACCGGCAAAGTCTTCGTCGATCTCACCGTCGCAGTCGTTGTCGACCCCGTCGCAGCTCTCCTCCGGCACCTCGCACGCCGTCCACTCCCCCTCAACACACACCTGAATCCCCTGACAGCTCTCGCTCAGATCGCAGGCCTGCTCCTCGCCATCGAGGCACGGCTCAACGTCGCGACCCCCGACATCCTCGGCGTCCGCATCCTCTCCGCCATCCAGGACATCTGCGCCCGCGTCGAGTTCTTCCAGCTCCTCCGCGCTATCGCCACAGCCTGCGCCCAGCACCACCATCACCACCAACGCCCACCACACACCCTGACTACACTTCAACTTGCGCACGTCGACCTCCATACATCCCAATTCGCCTCAACCACACAGCCCTGCCGCCTGGACATCCCCGGACCTACCCGCTTTGACGGATGAGCGCGCACCCTAGCGGCCTGCCCTACCCCACACAAGGGAACGCCAGACGACGACACGGTCTCGAACCTGCTCCGAGACGCCCCCTCACATTCATGCTACGCTCCCCCCTTTCCATCCATACTCTGGCAGGAGGGGATCCCCATGCTCAGGCTTTCAAACCACGTGTTTCACCTCGGCGCACTCATGCGCCTCATGCTGACGGGCGCATGCCTCATCATCGGAGGCTGCGCCTCTGGCAGCACCGCGACGCGTTCTACGTCGATGAGCCCGGCATTTGAACGCGGCTGGTCGGAAGACGTCGCGACGGTCTGCGCCTCCGAAAGCTGGGATGACGATACGAAGCTCCCCCTGGAGCGCCGGGGTTACGCGCCCTACCAGGTCTTCGAGCGTTACGCCTCTCCCGACCTCCGCCTCGAAGAGTATGACAACCAATGTACCGACGGCCGCGCAGAGGGATGCCTGCTTATCGGCCTCGCGCTCAACGACGCCGCCGATCAACCCGACGCTGATCCCCGCGCCCGCACCGCGGCCTTCGACGCGTTCCTGCGAGGATGCTCCCTGGACTTTGGCCCGGCCTGCACCGCCGCCGTAAACACGCTCCTCCACCACCCCGAGGTCGACCCCGAGGCCGCCGCCTCCGGCAAAGCGATGTTCAATCTGGTGGTCGGAGCCTGCTACCGCGGCGACTCCGACGGTTGCCGAATTCTGACCAACGACGTGGAGTTTCCCGAGAGTGTCCCCCCCTCCCTGATCCAAGAACTCGTCGAAGAAGGTCACAGCCTCGGCTGCATCTATGGCGACCCCCAGGCCTGCACCGCCCTGAGCCGGCTTCGCAGCCAGAACAACGATCACGTCTGCGCAGCAGCCGCCCTTCACCGAGGCTGCGCGCTCAACGGTAAAGAAGCCTGCGAACAGGTGGAGACCATCGCCCAGACCCACTGCAACGCCGGCTCCGACCTCTGCGGCGACATGACCGCCCTGCTCGAACGCTCGTCTCCGAGAGCCCCGCGCACCTGGCGCGATGGCATGCGTGAGGCCTGTGCCGACGATGACCCCCTCTCCTGCCACCTCCTCGCGCACTTCACCCTCGTGGACGGTGGCAGCCCCGACGAGATGCTCCAGGCCATCGACATGCTTCAAACCAGCTGCCGGGCCAACATCCCCGGTGACTGTGTCGCTGCTTACAACGTCGCCCGTTACCTCTTCGACAACGCCGGACCCGACCTTCCCCTCGACCCCGCCGCACTCGCCACGCACGTCCTCGCCACCGCGACCGTCGGATGCGAAGCCGGCAACGCCGACATCTGCTTCAACGGGGCATTCTTCGCACTCCCCACCAACCTCGCCCTCAAACAGCACATCGAGGTTGACCCCGCCACCAGCCTGGAACTCGGTCTGGAAGGCTGCCGGCTCGGCCATGGCCAGGCCTGCACCATCCCCTCACTCATCCGCCCCCTCCTCCAGGGAGACACGCTCGCCAGCCTCAACCGCGCCGTCGAAGAACTTCACGACGAGCACGCCCCGCTCTGTGAGCAGCTCCCCGGAGACACCGCCTGCCTCCTCACCGGCGCCGCCCTCTACGCCATGGCCGACATCGAGCAGCAAAAGCGGGGCATCGCGCTCCTCGAAACCAACTGCGACGCCAACCACCAGGAAAGCTGCGCCTACCTCGACCTCGTCGCAGCTCGCCCTCAACGCACCGTTGCATCCATGCCCCACTCCCACCTGCAATGCCTCTCGCCGGGCGAAGAGGTCCCCGAACTCACCTGCTCCTCAGACGCCTACCAGAGCCTCTCCCCCCGCCAGTACGCCGCCCGGCACGGCTGCGGCGTCAGCGACCTCACCACCCTGACCTCCTCCCACGAGCGCCCGGTCGAAACCTGTCAGGTCCAGGGGCAACAGGCCTTCCTGATGAACCTCCAATGCGCCGACGGCTCCACCCCCGTCACCAGCCGCCAGGCCGCCGCCAGCATGCGCCAGGGCAGCCGAAACGGCGGCGGCCGTTGCAACAACCCCGTCGACCTCTATCTCGTCCCCTGCCCCGAAGGAGACTACGAGGTCTACATCGACCTCTACATGTGCCCCGCCCAATGAGCCCCCGCACCCGTCAATCCGCCGCCGCAAAATGCGCCAGCTGATCCTCCAGCGCCTTCTCAAATGCGGGCCGCGCCGTCGCCCGCGCCACATACGCGCGGCAGGCCGGATGCCCCTCCAACCGATCAAAGCGGTCGACCAGGCGCAACACATCCGCCATGAGAATATCCGCGATCGAAAACCTGCCGACCAACCAGGTCTTCGTCGCGAGCACCGACTCGATGTGGTCCAGCCGCGCCTGAAGAAAGGTGTCCAGGCGTTCCCACTCCGGGGTCTCCTTCGAGAAGCCGGAGAAGACAAAGATCGACCACGGCAGGCTCGCCATCTCCACCGAGTTCAGCGCCGCAAACACCCACGTCATCACCTCCACGCGCTGAGCATGCTCTGCAGGCAGCAGCGCCTCGCTTTGATGACCAAGGTGCATCAAGATCGCACCGCTCTCGAAGATCGAGATTTCGCCATCGCGCAGCCAGGGGACCTGCCCAAAAGGCTGGTGCGCGTAATGCCCCTCCCCACGCTCTCGAAACGGGACGCTCTCAACACGGTAGGGCAGCCCGGCTTCCTCCAACGCCCAACGCACACGCAGATCCCGCACATAGCCCCGCGGCAAATCTGGCACCCAGTCAAACGTCGTTAGAATCATCTCAGACATCACTCATCTCCCTACAAATCAGGGGGGCTGGCGCGACCTCATCATGCTCCTGCCTCGCCGCAGTGCCCGCCGGGTTCTGATGCAGTCCAGTGTGAGTACGTTATCGCATAGGCGGCGAGTTGTCCGGTCGTGTGACGGAACCCACGAAGTCGGGATGGCAAAGGAGCACGTACGATGAGCGCACACACCTCCAACCCCGAGCAGCCCCGCCCCCCCTCGGGCTTCTCCCCATTCATCCGTCACGCCGCCAGCATCCTGGCCATGGTCGTCTTCATCACCATCGGCCTGCTCTTCCTCTGGGAGATGAAGACCCTGATCCTGGTCATCTTCCTGGCCATCCTCCTCTCCATCTTTCTGCGCTGGCTCACCGACCACCTCCAGCAACGCACCCCGCTCAAAGGCCTCTGGGCCCTCTTCACCGTCGTCATCGCGCTGCTCGCCATCACCGCAGGAGCGGGCTGGCTGATGGCCCCGGCCATCGCCACCCAGGTCGAGGCCATTCGCGAGATGATCCCGCAAGCCCTTAACGAACTTCAGACCTGGGTGGCTCAAACCTCCGCCGGCCCCCGCATCTTTGCGGAACTCGGCGACCTCGACCCCGCCCGCTTCCTCACCAACGAAGTCCTCGGACAGCTCGGCGGCGCCTTCGCAGGCGGCATCAACTTCCTCACCAACGCCGCCCTGGTCTTCGTCGTCGGGGTCTACCTGGCCATCGACCCCGAGACCTACAAACGCGGCCTGATCCACCTCATCCCCCGGCACTACCGCCCCCGTGCCGAGATCATCCTCGACGTCTGCACCCACCAGATGATCTGGTGGCTCCTGGGCCGCCTGCTGGCCATGGCCGCCGTCGCCGTCATCGTCGCCATCGGCCTCTGGGCACTGGGCATCCCCCTGCCCTTCACCCTCGGCCTCATCGCCGGGCTCTTCTCCTTTGTCCCCATCCTCGGCTCGATTGTCTCCTTTCTCCCCGCCGCCCTGGTCGCCCTCCTTATCGGCCCCGAATTCATCCTCTGGGCAGGCCTCGTCTTCCTCGGCGCCCAGGCCATCGAAGGCAACCTCCTCACCCCCCTGGTCCAGAAACGCTTCGTCTCCCTACCCCACGCCCTCACCCTCATCTCCCAGGTCATCGGCGGCATCCTCTTCGGGCTCGTCGGCGTCACCGTCGCCACACCCCTGGCCGTCCTCCTCATGGCCCTCGTCAATATGATCTACGTCGAAGACATCCTCGGAGACACCACCCCCTACTCCGACCTCGTCGAAAAGCTCCACGCACTCTGAGCACGCCACAGCTCGGGTGCTACACAGGCGTCGGCGATGGCCTCTCCTGGACCGCCCCTTCGGCCAGTACGTTCCCATCGTCGCGCCCTCTCTACAACAGCCACCGAAACGCGCGCCGTAGCTCCGCGCTGCCCTCGCTCGAGTACCAACGACCGTGCGCCACGATCACCCGCTCGGGCTCCCAGCTCAGCATCACCTCAACGGCATCGCGCAGCATCCCCAACCCCTTTCCCCCCTCCCCAAAGCGAAACGTCATTCGCATATCCAGCGGCATCTTACCGTCTGGATCGCTGATGCCGGCGAGACGAGCCAGCAGCCGAAGTTTGAAGGGCACCTTCTTCGCTTCGAAGTTCTCGATGAGATCCGTAAGAATCAACGTCCTCGACGCACAATGAAAGAACACCACCTCACGGTGAGTCGTGCTGCCTCGCACGACGAGCTGCTTGATCTGACCTCGCCAGAGCGATGGCGCCACATCGTCCAGAATATGATCCAAAGCAACGTTCACGCCCTGCTTCGCCGCCCGCTCCTGCACGCCCTCCGCCGCCCACGTCTTGGCCTTCGGATAGCTCTTCTGCCACGCTGGAAGATAGGCGTAGTGAATCCAATTCGGCGCTACCAACGCCCGAACCGGCCCCAGTGCATCCACCTCGCGACGAAGCTCCTCGCGAAGATCCACCGGAGAATGAACAAACAGACTTCCATCCTCGAGACGAACCAACGTCATCCGCGTCGGAAAGGGCATGCCGTAAAACGAGATCGTCGAACCGTCGACAATCCACAGACCCTCGGCGACTTGCTTTAATGTAAAGAGCGGCTCGTACCCTGTTGATGCCATAACAATCTCCACGTCGAATACCCTTTAGAAATGACGACTCCCTTCCTACAACGCCGTATACCAATATGGCCGCCTGCCACACCGGCGGGTTCGCTCTCCAGACCTCACCACCGATAGCTCTAAACGCATGGCGAGGTGCGCAACGGCAACCACGAAGAATGTGTGCTGGCGAGCGAACAGGGTTGAGGCTACACAGGGCGCGGCCCTTTCGTTCCCCTCATGTCAAAGACAGCCGCTCGCCGTGAAAACCTCTCTCGCCATCCTCCTCATTGCCCTGCCAGGCCTCATCCTCGTCGCGTGCGCCGGCGCCCCGACGCCCGAGAATTCGCCGGCCGCTCCCACGACCGAGCGCAAGGGCACCGTCATTCAGACCGAGGTGCGCACCTCCCCTCCGCCCTCACTCCCGGCGGGCTGCACCTTCACCCAAAACGACGCCGTCTCCTACATCCTCACCTGCGGTCCCACCCTGAGTTTTCTGGCCCGCGTGGAGACCGCCGACGTCACCCCCCTCATGGTCGAGGCGCAGGAGGACAGCGTTGAGCGCACCCTCCAGAACACGGGCTGGCAGGTGCGACGCGGCGAACGGGTGGAGATAAGCGCCGACGCCGGCACCCTCCAGCTGCGCCACTTCCGGGCGGAGCGCGACGATGAGCGCATCAACGCCTTTGCCGGCTTCGCGCCGAGCGGGCCGCAACGCCACCGGTTTTTCACGTGTTTTCTCCCCGATGAACTCGTCGCCCGATGGCCGACCGAATGCGCCATCCGCATGCGTCTGCTCCGCGATCTGGCCAACGCCACACACGTCACCGGCGTCTACCTCGGCGGCGAGCCCGTCGAGCTGCCCGAGGGTTGCGCGCTGATGGAGAAGACCATCCGCTGCGAGAACAACACCTTCACCTGGACCGAGCACCCCGCGACGATGGCACGTCAGGACCTGGAGCGTCGCGAACGCGACTTTCTCGCCAGCTTCCCCCGCGCCGAGCCCCTCCCCTTAAGCTGCACCTTTCTCGGCGACCCTGTCGAATGCTCGAGCTGGCGCGTCGACAAGGAGGGCTACCTCCCCCAACTCGTCCTCATCGCCTACGCCACCGTCGGCGAGACCACCCTCCAGCTCTCCTGCGAGGCTGCGATTACTGAAGAAGCTTCCCAGCGTTTGCCGGCCTGCGAGCCCTTCCTGACGCTAACGCGCGAGGAGTGAGGCTCGACGCCCGCAACCGCACCCACGATCAGGCGATCACCCGCATAAAAGCTGAACCTTGTCCCTGTCTCGGACGGACACAGAGACCCGACTTCAACGGGCACCGAGCCCCACCGGGCGTCGGGAGCGCAACGCCCCCGACGCTCCCTTACCGGTCAGCGCGACACCGACGGCCTCCCCCCACCGCCCTGCTGCCCCACTTCGCCGGACTGGCGACTGGCCGCCTTCTCATTGACCTGACGCGTAGCCACCTCGTTGAGCAACGAATCGGCGTTCTTCTCCTCCTCCAGCGTCTCCTCCAAGAGCTCCACGGCCCTCTCATTACCGAGCAAGCGGGCAAAATGAATCGCCGTCCCGTACGACGCGATCTCGTAATGCTCCACCTTCTGCGCCGCCGCAACCAGCCCGGCGTCCTTCACATCCGAGGGAATCTCACCGGCCTCAATGATCTCTTTCCCCTCCTTGATCAGCCCCTTCATCGCCTCGCAGGTCACACCCCCCGGCGAAAACTCCAGAGACTCGAAGATCTCCTCAATGCGCTCGACCTGATGTTTGGTTTCGTTGAGATGCTCCTCAAACGCCTTCTTCAGCTTCTCGCTGGATGCGGCTTTCTGCATCTCCGGCAGCGCCTTCACCAGCTGTTTCTCGGCGTTGTAGATATCTTTGAGGGTGTGCAGGTAAAGGCGGTCAAATGAGTTGATGTTCATCGTGTGCTCCTCGCAGCGCATGCGCGTGAGAATCGAGTTTTTTCGTCAGCGCGGGCCAGACCCCGGGCCCGACCCACCACAGCACCGACCGCCCCGAACCCATCGACCTCACCGGACCGACCGGCGCCGCTGATGACAAAGCTCTGCGCAAAACCCCGAGCACCAAAAGGTTCGTTTCATCGCCCTCCCCCTCCCGCACAGGGCTCGCTCGCCAGCCCGCAACCCGCACCTGAGCCTTGACCCACTGCAGGCAGCCCCCAACTTTTCCACAGCCTTCCCACAGCCCTCCCCGGAGCTCCGCGATGGAAGAGAGCCTGCAAAGCGCCGCGCATTACCTGGCCATGGGCATTGAGGCCGGCGCGCTGCTCGCCATCGCCGCAGGCCTGGGCGGCGCGCTCATCCTCGCGCTCCGGCAGCGCGCCCGTCAGAACGACTGGAGCGGCACCTACGACCACCTCCGACGCCGCGTCGGCCGCACCCTCCTCATCGCGCTGGAGTTCTTACTCGCCGCCGAGATCGCCCGCTCCATCTTCGCTGGCGAGACGTTGAACGCGGCGCTCACCCTGGGTGTGGTCGTCATTGTCCGAACGTTTTTGAGCATCGCCATCGAGATGGAGATCAGCGGGCGCTGGCCCTGGAATGGGGCACAGCATGAACAGACGCATCACGACGAAACGCGGCATTGAACCCTGAACCTCCCCGCCTCGGCGATCTCACATCGCGACGAGCATCCGCTCCACGGTCGCCGCCGTCACCACCTCCCGTATCGCTTCGGCGCGCCGCTCCGCCCCCGGGTCACAAGCCATGGCCGCAAACACAACCAACGCCACCACGACCGCAGGCAGGGCCTGCTCTCGCAAGACACAATAGACCCTCAACCGACATCTTCGCGTTCGCATACGCGCCCCGGTGGGTAAGCATCAAAACATGCAAGTATACGGGCATGCTCGGAAGAAGTCAGGCAAAAAACGGCGCTTTACCGCATAAACACTCGACCTTGTCCGTGCCTCGGTCGGACATATTCAAAGCAAATCAACCACTCAGCCCCCTGACCTGCCGGGTTACCTGAGCGCACCGCCCGAGCACACCGCGAACCCCCTCTCGCTCTCTCAAACCTCCCCACAACGCGAACCTCCCACGCCCCCGCAACCACCTAACCACACAACCACACAACCTCAACGCGCTCCTCCCCAACACACACTGCACCTCCCCGGCTTCGCGAACCGCGAAGCCCTTCCCAACCCCCACCGCCTGTGCGACCCTCCCCACTTCGATACACCCCCGCGCCAGCCCCCACCTCTCGAGTTCCACATGGCCCTTCGCCAGGTCGACATCTACCTCCCTCCCGAGCACGAGCCCCTTGGCGATCTTGAGGACGCCCCCAGCGCCCTCTCCCGCCACGATCTGACGCTCGACGACGACGCCACGCTGACCTCCATCATCCTGGAGACCGGCGACTCCGACGCCCTCCTGGAATGGCTGCACAATAAGGTGGGCGACATCGAAGGGCATCGCATCGTGGTGCTCGAAGTGCTGGCGACCCTGCCCCGCCAGGGCGAAGACGAAGGCGAAACAAGCGTCGAAGAGCTCGGCGCCCTTCAGAATGGCAACGACAATAACGAGGAGGAGGAGGAGGGCAACGGGGCGGCCGCGCGCATCAGCCGCGAGGAAGTCTACCAGGACGTCACCGACTCCATCGCCGTCACCAACGTGCACTACGCCCTGGTGGCCCTCTCCACCATCGTGGCCGCCGGCGGCATGCTGCGCGACAGCACCGCGGTGGTGATCGGCGCGATGGTCATCGCCCCCTTGATCGGCCCCAACATCGCCCTGGCGCTGGGTGCCACCCTGGCCGACTGGAAGTTGATTCGACGCTCCGCCCTGGTCAACTTCCTGGGCCTTCTTCTCGGCCTCGTGCTCGCGGTGATCGGCGGATTCTTCCTCCCCGTTGATATCACGGTCGGCGAGATCGCCTCGCGCACGCGCGCCGGCCTGGCGGACGTGGTGCTGGCGCTGGCCGCCGGCGCCGCCGGCGTGCTCTCGGTCACCCGCGGCGTCTCCACCGCCCTCATCGGCGTGATGGTCGCCGTCGCGCTCCTTCCTCCCCTGGTCGCCACCGGACTTCTGCTGGGCACCGCCAACTGGGCGGGCGCCTACGGCGCGGGCATGCTCACCCTCATCAACCTCGTGGCCATCAACCTCGCCGGCATCATCACCTTCCAGATTCAGGGCATCCGCCCGATGACCTGGTACGACGAAGAGAAGGCCCGACGCCCCAGGATCTACGCGATCATCCTCTGGGTAGTGCTCCTGCTCGCGCTGGCCGCCGGCATCGTCTTCGCACCTCCGGAGACCATCACCGGAGAGGAGAGCCCCTCGTCCCCGGAGCTCGAGATCGACACGCCCCTGGAGGACGACCCGGACCTGCCGCTGATCGACTGAACAGACCAGCCAGATTTTGCATTCGCGCGCTTGAATCCGCTATGCAGGACAGGCTTTCCGCACGCCGCTATGTCCCCGCCACCCGCACGACACCACCTCCGCCACGAGCTTACCCGATGTCCCCTTCTCTCCTCGCGTCTCGTGTTCCCGGCGCCCTTCTCCTCGCCGCATCTCTGATCCTCACCGCCTGCCCGGCGGGCTCGCCAGGGGAGATAACCAACACCATCGCCGACGATCTGAGCTTTGTGACGGATGACGACCTCATCTATGTCCACCACCGCACAGGCCTCGATCAGATTCGCGTCAACGGCACCGATGAGGCGCCCATCTATGGCGAGGGCTACAGCTTCCAGGACGTCACCGACGACGCCACCCTCTGGGCGCTGGGCGACTCCCAGACCAACCTCTACCTGCTCACCGCGCCGGGCACCGAGCCCCGACGCGTCCCCGAGCTCGACGGGCGCACCTCGGCGGTGGCCATTCATCCGGAAGGCACGCTTGTGGCCGCCACGCGCCACGCCGACTTTGACCTCCCTCAAGGTCAACAGGTCGACGACGACGCCATCTACCTCATCGACCCGACCACCCTGGACGTGAGCGTGCTGCCGGCCACCTCCAACGCCTGGCTCTTCCATCTCTACTGGAGCCAGGACGGCACCACCCTTTACGCCTCCGGCCACGAGGGCAACGTCCGCATCGACCCGACCACCAACACCCGCGAGCCCATCGCCTCCATCCCCGCCGAGGGGGTGCGTCGCCCGCGCATCAACCGCGACCACTGCGAAGCCACTGGCGAGCGCCTGGAGACCGACGACGCGGGCGTCTGGCGCGTCGCCACCGACGGCACACGCGAGCCCCTGGTGACCATCGAGGGCCGCAAGCGCGGCTTTCATGACTACGCCTCGACCATCAACGGCGCCTCCTACACCCGCTCCTGCGATTACGTCGTCTTCGTCTTCCAGGACACCGTCTGGGTCGCCGAAGCCGCCACCGGGCTGGTCGGGCGGCTGCGCGAAGGCCAGAGCGTGCGCCTGATTGAGGCCGTCGATGACACCGATGAAGGTTGACCTTCACGCGCGTTTGCTGGCATCTCGGTGCCCTACTTGACCCACAATCGACGCTTTTTTCTCAATGAGTTCACGATGATGTCTCACCCACGACTCGCCCTCCTCGCCATCGCGCTCAGCGCGAGCCTTATCGCCTGCGGTGATGACACCGAAAACCGCCGCCGCGGCCCGGCCGACACCGGCGATACCGTGGATGCAGGCGACGACGGCGGTCTCACTGACGCCGATGACGTCGACGCCGATCCCGCCGTCCGCTGCGGCGATGGCGAGGTCGGCGGTGCCGAGCAATGCGACGGCGCCGCGTTCAACGACGCCTCCTGTGTGACCCTGGGCTTTGAGGGCGGCACGCTCGGCTGCACCGACTCCTGCCGCTTCGACGCCACCGCCTGCGAAGGCGTGGCGGTCGGCTGCGGCGACGGAGAACTCGCCACCACCGAGGCCTGCGAAGGCTTTGAGCTTCGCGGCGAAACCTGCCAGTCCCAGGGCTTCTACGAAGGCCAGCTCGCCTGCCTCCCAAGCTGCGTGCTCGACACCTCCAACTGCTCCGGCACCTGCGGCGATGGCGAGGTCAACGGCGACGAAGTCTGCGACGACGGCGTCAACGATGGCAGCTACGGAAGTTGTCTGAGCGACTGCTCCGCCCCGGCCGCCTTCTGCGGCGATGGCGAGGTCAACGGCACCGAGCAATGCGACGACGGCGTCAACGATGGCAGCTACGGAGGTTGCCTCAGCGACTGCTCCGCCCCGGCCGCCTTCTGCGGCGACGGGGTTCGCAACGGCAACGAGATGTGCGACGGCGACGACTTTGGCGACGACAGCTGCCAGGCGCGCGGCTATGACCGCGGCGAGTTGGAGTGCCAGGCGAACTGCGACCTCGCTCCGGTGGAGTGTGAACTGGAGTTTGTGGACATCTCCTCGGGCGCCTCGCATAACTGCGCGCTGCGCGCCAATGGCACGCCGCTGTGCTGGGGACGAAACGACGACGGGCAAATCGATGCGCCCGACCAAACCTTCGTGGCGCTCGGGGTGACGAGCTTTCGAAGCTGCGGACTCAATACCGCGAATGAAGTCATCTGCTGGGGTCGGTCCACGTCCTTTGCCGACGCGCCGCCGATGCCCGTGACCACGCTCACACTCTCAGGCTGGACCGGTTGTGGACTCACCACCTCCAACGGAATTGTCTGCTGGGGCAACGACAGCTCCGGGCTCGTTGGTGACGCTCCCTCGGGCGCGTATCAAACCATCGCGATGGTCAGCGGCACCGCCTGTGCCATCGACACCCAGGGCGGTATTCAATGCTGGGGAAGCGATATCAACGACGCCAACGTACCGCCCTCAGGAGCTTTTACACAGATCGCCGGCGGGTTCCGCCATTTTTGCGCCATCGCTACAGACGACACGCTCAATTGCTGGGGAGGCAACGTGAACAACGCCGCTGTGCCCCCTTCGGGAACCTTTCGCGAGGTCGCGCTGGGCGAAGACGTCTCCTGCGCCATTCGCACCAATGGCACGCTGACCTGCTGGGGCAAGAATGACGTCGGCCAGGCCACCCCACCCTCGGGAACCTATGAGACGCTGAGCATGGGCACCCACCACGGTTGCGCGCTCGACGCTAACGGCCAGGCCACCTGCTGGGGCCGCAACACGCAGGGCCAACTCAACGTCCCCACAGCGCCCTGAACGTTTCTATACGTGCCGCACCGCGTCTCCGTGTGACGCGGTGCGGCCAAGACATCACCCCTCACTCAAGCTCTTCAACAGACTCTGCTGCGAGACCACGATCTTATCCTCCTCGCCAGCCGCCACCCGCACATAGCTCCCGTCGGCCTGCAGCTCCCAGGCATTGAGGGTGTCGCGAAAATGCACATCCAGGCCTTCCTCAATGACACGGTCGCGCTGCGCCTCATCCTCGATGGGGAAGGCCACCTCGATGCGCCGAAACATGTTGCGCTGCATCCAGTCCGCGCTGGCCAGATACACCTTCGGCTCACCAGCGTTGTGGAAATAATAAACCCGGGAGTGCTCCAGAAAGCGCCCCAGGATCGAGCGCACCCGGATGTTCTCACTCACCCCGGGGACCCCGGGTCGCAGACAACAGATGCCGCGCACCACAAGCTCCACCTTCACCCCGGCCTGAGAGGCTTTGTAGAGCTCGCGAATCAGCCGCGGCTCGGTGAGCTGGTTCATCTTGGCGCGAATCAACCCCTCACCACCGGCCTCAGCCTGCTTGATCTCGTTGCGGATCAGGCGCAGCAGGCGTTTATGCAGATGAAAGGGCGCCTGCACGAGTTTTTTGAGCTTGAGCGCCTTCCCCAGCCCGGTGAGCTGCTGAAAGACGCGATGCGCATCGGCGGTGATGGCCTCATCGGCCGTCATCAGGCCAAAGTCCGTATAGAGCCGGGCAGTGCGCGGGTTATAATTGCCCGTCGACAGGTGCACATAGCGCTTTAATCCTCCCGCCTCTCGCCGCACCACCAGCGCCATCTTGGCGTGGGTCTTGTGGCCCATCACCCCGTAGAGCACATGGGCGCCGGCGTCCTGAAGCCGGTTGGCGATCGCGATGTTGAACGCTTCGTCAAAACGCGCCCGCAGCTCCACCACGGCGGTGACCTCTTTACCGGCGCGCGCCGCCTCGGCCAGCGCCTGCGGGATGGGCGACTCCGGGTCGGAGCGGTAGAGGGTCTGCTTGATCGCCAGCACGTTCGGGTCCGCCGCCGCCTGACGAATGAACTCCAGCACCGGAAAGAACGACTGGTAGGGATGATGCAAGAGCACCGTCTTCTGGCCAATCGCCTCAAAGATGTCGCCCTGACGCATCGCCACCGGCGGAGGCGCGGGCACAAACCCTGGATACTTGAGATCGGCCCGCTCCAGGTCGGCGGGGATCATCATCAGGCGGTTGAGGTTCACCGGCCCGTTCACCTGATAGAGATCGGCCTCGCTCAGATCGGTCTGCTCCAGCAGAAAACGCGCCACATCCATCGGGCAATTATCCGCCACCTCCAGGCGCACCGCCTCGCCATAATTACGCGCGTAGAGCTCGTCTTCGACGGCGATCATCAGGTCTTCGACCTCCTCCTCGTCGACATAGAGCTCGCTATTGCGGGTGATGCGAAACTGGTAGCAGCCGGTCACCGTCATGCCGGCAAAAAGCTCGTCGACGTGGGCGTGAATCACCGACGACAAAAACACATAATCATGCGCCCCGCCGCTGACCTCCCGCGGCACCTGAATCAACCGGGGAAGGCTGCGCGGCGCAGGCACCACCGCCATGCGGCTCTGGCGCCCGAACGCGTCTTTGCCCTCCAGCGACACCACAAAATTGAGGCTCTTATTGACCACCCGCGGAAAGGGGTGGCTCGGATCGATGCCCATCGGGCTGAGCACCGGCAAGACCTCGTCCTGAAAGTAGCGCTCCACCCAGGCCCGCTGGCGCGTGCTCCAGCTGGTGCGTTTCAAAAAGCGCACGCCCTCCTGCTCCAGCGCCGGAATGAGCACCTCGTTGAGCAGGCGATACTGCGCCTCCACAAAGGCCGAGCAGCGCTCGCCAATCTGCGCGAGCACCTGACGGGGCCGCATCCCGTCAGGCCCCACGATCTCGGTGTCGACCTGAATCTCATGCTTGAGCCTGGCCACCCGAATCTCAAAAAACTCATCGAGGTTGGTGCTGGAGATGCACAAGAACTTCAGGCGCTCCAACAGCGGCACGCGCTCATCTTCGGCCAGCGCAAACACACGCTCATTAAACGCCAGCCAGTTCAGCTCGCGGTTTAAATACAGGCTCGGGTCACGCAGGGAGGTCTGTCTGGCCATAGTCCACTCATCCGTACACGAAGGCATCCGCGGCCCGACGATCTCGGGCCAGCCAAAACGAAGTCCCCACAAGCTGCGCGAAATTTCGAAAAAAGGAAGTATTTACGCTGCGAGCAGACGCGACATCACCGACACCTCGCGGCTCACGAGTCCCCCAGCGACCAGCGCGCCCCGACGCTGAGCATCAGCTGCCAGTTGAACGCCGCGGTGTAGCGCCCGGGCTGCTCAAAGCTCTGATACCCCTCAAAACGCTCAAAGGTCGACGCGGCCACAAAGGGGTTCCAGGTGGCGTTGAGCTCCACCGGGATCTTCAACGCGCCGCGGTCCAGGGTGTAGCCCAGCGCCATCGCCGCGCCCACGTAGGATGGCGAGCGCGTCTGCATCTCGCTTTGCCTGCCGTCCTGATCGATGGTCGCGCTGCTGGCCACACCGAGCACGAGCTCCGGGCCGGCCGCGAGGCTTAACCCCCCGGCATCCCAGGCGTTGGAGAGCTCCACCATCACCGGCAGGCGCAGGCTGTGGGCGCGCAACACCGCGTCGATGCGGCCGCCCTGCTCCACGTCTTCGGCAAAGCCCGCGCCGCTCTGGAACCCGTAGAGGAGGTCGGCGCGCGCGGACACCTTCGCGCCGGAGCCTTTCCACAGAGCTGCGCGCGCCGTCGGCCCCACCACAAACCCCGCGCCCCGAAACGCCGTGCCATAGAGCAGCGTGGGCGCGCCCACCGGATCTTCGGGGCGGTACAGCCATCCGAAGCTCGCGCCGGCGCGCGCGCCCACCTCCAGCTCATCCAACCCACCGAGCTCCAGCGCCTCAGCCGCCTGCGGCATACACAGGGCCGTCAGCAGGCACAGACCCGCCACACCCATCAGGCTCGCGCCCCCCCGGCACCTCGTCGCTGACGCTCGGTACGTGTTCATACGCGCTTGATCTCCACTTTCTGCATCACGGCGTCTTCGTGGGGACGGTCGCGACGATCACGCGGCAGACTACCGATCGTCTCGACCACATCCATGCCCGCCACAACTTCGCCAAAGACCGCGTGGCGGTTGTCGAGGTGAGGCGTCGGCCCCAGCGTGATGAAGAACTGGCTGCCGTTGGTGTTCGGACCGGCGTTGGCCATCGAGAGCATGCCCGGCTTGGTGTGCTTGAGCTCCGGGTGGAACTCATCGGCAAACTTGTAGCCCGGCCCGCCGGTGCCCTGCCCCAGCGGATCGCCGCCCTGGATCATAAAGCCCGGGATCACGCGGTGAAAGATCACGCCGTCGTAGTAATTGCCCGTGGTCTCTTCAAAGGTGTTCAGGTCGGTGTAGGCGCGCTGACCGGTGGCCAGGCCCACGAAGTTCGCGACCGTCTTCGGCGCGCGATCTTCAAAGAGCTTGATGTCGATCACACCGTGGTTGGTGTGAATGATCGCGTGCAGCTCACCTTCGCCGCCGACGTAATCCGCGGGGACTTCCGAAAAACTCTTCAACTGGCTCATCGATGCTCCTTTAAAAAGGGCGCGCTTTAAGGCGCGAAAAAAACCCATCAAACTTCCTTCAAAGACGTGTCGCCGAAGAATTACAGCAGCAGGTCAAACTCGTAAAGCACCCCGGTGAACACGCCCACATGCCCCTGGTACTTACCATCGTAGGTGATCTCCCCGGTGGACTCATCGTAGGTGGCGCGCTCGCTCATCGCCTGATCAAAGCCCAGGTTATAGCCCATGCGCAGCTCCACCGGGATGCGCACCGGACCCACGCTGATCTCCAAGCCCGCGCTCAAAGTAAGCAGGGTGTAATTCGATGGCGAGATCTGGTTGCGGTCGTTGAGCTGGTTGGCGTAGCCACCCATCGAGCCGGCGCGCTGCTCCTCGCGGTACTCCAGGGTGCTCTCGGTCTGGAAGATGAACTCCGCGCCCAGCCCGAAGACCGGGCTGACCACCGCCGAGGGCACGCGAAACTTCAGCATCAAGGGCACGTGGTAGGCGTTGGAGACCTGGTCGCTGTGAATGCGCGCGATGGTCCGCCCGCTGAGCGCGTCATTCTTGTCGACATACCCGCTGGCCTGATCGACCGAATAATAAAAGCCCGTCTCCAGCCCTACAAAACCCAGCGCGCGCAGCTCCAGGCTCAGGCCCCCTTTGGGCCCGACGCCGAAGTGGCCAAAATACTCGGGCTTGGGAAAGTAGACCTGATTTCCCTGCTCGCTGGTCAGCCGCGAGTCATCCGGGATGCCCTGACCGGCCACCATATTCACGCCGCCTTTGGCGCCGACGGCGATCTGCAGATCAAAAGCCTCAGCGCGGGCGGGCAGCGCGGCCAGCGCCAGGCCCGAGAGCGCGGCCACAAGGGCCAGGGGAGCACACTTCATCACGACCTCATCATCTTCAGCCCCCCGCTCGCCATCATCGAGATGCCAGGGAAGGCCACGATCCAGTTCATCGGGCTGTCACATCACAGACCGGGTTGTGTCCCGCGGGCACAGCGAGCATGCGCCCATGTTTGCGCCACGTCGCGCCAGCGCGCTTGGGTTGACTCCGGTCGGCGCGACCATACAACTTTGAACTCTTAACTCCAACATCGCTATGCGAGGTGAGCTTGGATCCCATCTTATGCGTGGGCATCGACCTGGGCGGCACCAACGCGCGCCTGCAGATCTTCAACGACGCCCTCCACCCCATCAGCCAGGGCCACGCCCGGATCCGCGACGACTGCCAGCCGGAGTCGATCTGCCACACGCTCAGCGCTCTTCTCAAGGGGGCGTGCCTCGACGCCCATCTCAACGTCGCGCACCTTCAGGTCATCGGCATGGGCCTTGCCGGACAGCTCTCCCGCGATGGGCGCACCGTGCTCAACGCGCCGAACCTGGGCTGGCTCGACGTCGACATCGCTCACCAGTTTGAAAAAACCGTGGAGAGGGAGCTCGGCGTGACACCGCCGGTCTTCATCTTCAACGACCTCAACACCCTGGTCTTTGATGAGTGGCGCCTGGGCGCAGCCCGCGATGTGAGCGATATGCTCGGTGTGTACGTGGGCACCGGCGTGGGCGGGGCGATCATCGCCGGCGGCCGACTCCTGAGCGGGCAGAGCAACAACGCCGGCGAAATCGGCCACGTCAAGGTGGTGCCCGAGGGGCGAGTGTGTGGCTGCGGCCAACGCGGGTGCCTGGAGGCGTATGCGGGGGGGCGGCATCTGGAGGCGAGGGTCTCTGAGGTGCTCGACGCCCATCCCACACTCCAGAAGGCCCACCCGGAGCTGGGAGGTGAGGTGCTCCAGCTCTCCGCGGTCGATCCCATCGCACAGGACCACCCGCCCCTGAGCGCGATCTGGGAGCAGACCAGCGATCTTCTGGCGTTGAGCCTGGCCAACGCCTGCACCCTGCTCAACCCGGGGGCGCTGCTCCTGGGAGGGGGCGTGTTTGATCACTGCCCCACCCTGCGCCGCCTTGTCGTCGACAAGACCCTGCCCCTGGTGCTGGAGGTTGCGCGCCGCGATCTTCAGGTCCTGCGCCCGCTCGGTGGCGTCGAATCCGGCCCCCGCGGGGCCGCCGCGCTCGCCATGCAGGAGCTCGCCATATCCCCCCCCTCCTCCATCCCCCCCCTTCCCCCCGGCGCCCCCCGCTGATCGCGCGGATCGGGCGCCAACAAAACGCCTGCGAAATCCTTGCGTAGCCTTGATTTTTTTCACGTTTTGCATTAGGTATGCGCGCCCCTGTCGGCGCCGGCATCAGCGGGCCCTTCCCCCCTTTTTCGCCCCCCGCGTCGCGCCGATTCTCTCCCGGACTTTTGAGCCGGGTTTCCGTCAACATCCACTGGAGATCACATGACGTGAACAGATTTCCTCAGATCCGACCGGCTGCCCTCGATCCCGCTCACCAGAACTGGTGGGTCCGCGACGGCCTTCGCCCCGAAACCCACCGCCTCCAGATTGCCGGCCACGACGCCGAGCAGCTCTTAAGGCACGTCGACCGGCCGCTCTTCGCCTATGACCTTGATCGGGTCGAAGCGAATTATATGAGGCTGCATGACGCCTTTGCCCGCCATGGACATCCTTTTCAGGTGTTCTTCGCGGTCAAAGCCAACCGCTTTAGACCGATCGTCGAGACTCTGCGCGCCACCGGCGTCGCCGGGATCGACGCCGCCAGCCCGCGCGAGGTCTTGTATGCGTTGGAGATGGGTTTCCCCGCTGAGAAAATCACTTTCACCAATGTGAGCGTCAGTCACCGTGATATCGAGCAGCTCAAAGGGCTGCCGATCATGCTCAACTGCGACTCGTTGAGCGTCATCAACAAGGTCGCCGACGTGGACCCCGGCCGCGCCATCGGCCTGCGCATCAACCCGCAGGTCGGCGTGGGCATCAACGACAACCTGACCTACGCCGGTCAGCGCGCCACCAAGTTCGGCATCTACCTCGATCGCCTCCCCGAGGCGCTGGAGCTGATCCAGAAGCGCGGCCTGCGCCTGCAGGGCCTGCACATGCACGTGGGCTGCGGCTGGACCGGCTCGGCCATCACCCAGTACTTCCAGGCCGTCGATCGCCTCACCGCCATCGCTCGCCAGGTCATCGACACCCACGGCCCGCTCGAATACCTGAACTTCGGCGGCGGGCTGGGCGTGCCCCTGACCGCGGGCGACGGCTCGGTCGACGTCAACCTCTACGCCGAGGGCATCGTCGAGCGCGTGCGTCAGCTGGGCCTGGGCATCAAAGTCTGCGTGGAGCCGGGCGACTACATTGTCAAGGACTCCGGCGTGCTCCTCTCCGAGGTCGTGATGGTCGAAGAGAAGGGCGGCACTGAGTTTGTCGGCGTGAACACCGGCTTTAACGTGCACACCGGCGCCAGCCACTACGGCCTCTACCAGGAGTTCGTGCACAGCACCCGAGCCGACTTCGGCCCGGAGAAGAACGTGACCATCGTGGGCAACATCAACGAGGTCATCGACGTCTTCGCCGCCGACCGCCCGATGCCGCTGATCGAAGAGGGCGATGTTCTGGCGATGCTCAACGCCGGCGGCTACGGCGCCTCGATGATGATGGAGCACTGCCTGCGCGAGCCCGCCATGCAGGTGGGTCTCTCGCAGAAGGGCAACCCCTTCGCACAGCGCTTCGACTTTTAAGCTGACGCGCCTCGTTGAAGCGAGGCGGTCTGGAGCCATGAACGACGATCCCCGACCCATCCAGACCGCCTCGCTCACCCTGATCCGCTCCGATCGCGGCCGCCCCGAAGTCTTCTGGGCGCGCCGCCGGGCGGATCGTTCGTTTCTTGGCGGGTGTTTTGCGTTCTTCGCCGGCGGCCAGGAACCGGGCGACCGCGATCTTCCCACGACGCTCCGATCTCAGCGTGAAGATGACGACGACGCCGCCGAGCAACGTCGCGATCCGCACACCGGGGTAACTCGCCACGACGACGTGTTGCGCGCCACCGCGCTCCGAGAGTGCTTTGAAGAATGCGGCGCGCTCTTCGATGAGGGCGGCCTCCTCCCCCCGACCTCCGACGCTGCGCCTGTCACCCGCACCCTGCCTCAACCTCTCGCCAGACCGCTCGCCACCCACCGGCTGCGCTACCACTTCAGCCGCCGCACCCCGAGCTGGATGCCCCGGGCCGACACCGCCTTTTTCTCGCTGCGCTTAAGCGACGCGGAGGCCCGCGCCCTCGACGACTTAAGCGCCCACCTCGACCCCGAGGAGCATGACGAAGGCGCCTGGGTGACTCCTCAGGCCGCCCTCACGCTCTGGGAGAAGGGCCAGGCTCTGGCCACCACCCCGATCGTCGAACTTCTGCGTTTGCTCGACGCTGCCGAAGACGCGTTCGTCCCCGAAACTTGCCACGAACCGCATCCCGTCGACGACGCCATTGAGTATCTCGGCGGCGTCACGGTGCTCCCGCTACGCACCGCCACCCTCCCCCCGGCCACCCACACCAACGCCTACCTCCTGGGCCGCTCGACCTTTGTGGTCGTCGACCCCGGCCCCGACGATCCAGCCGACCTGGCGAGCTTAAGCGCCGAAATCGAGCGCCGCATCGCCGCCGGCGACACCCCTCAGTCGGTGATCCTCACCCACCATCACCGCGACCACATCGGCGGCGCCAGGGCCATCGCCTCGCGCTTCAACCTTCCGATCCTGGCGCACCCTCGAAGCGCTGCGCTCCTCCCGGAGCTTCACACCCTCGCGCTGACCCACGGTCAGACGATCGCCCTCGGTGACTTCGGCGAGCTGGAGGTTTTGCACACCCCTGGCCACGCGCCCGGGCATCTTGCGCTCTACCACGCCCCCTCCCGCAGCATCTTCGCCGGCGACCTGGTGGCCTCCGAGGGCACCATCATCATCGACCCGCCCGAAGGCCATATGGGCGACTACCTGCAGAGCCTGCACACCCTGCTCGCCATGCAACCTCGCGTGCTCTTCCCCGCCCACGGCGCCCCCATCGCCGCGCCTGCAACGCTCCTCAACGCCTACATCGACCACCGCCTCACCCGCGAGGCTGCGGTGCTCGACGCCCTGCGCGCTCACCCCGCCCCGGCTTCCCCCGAAGACCTCATCGCCACGGTCTACCCCGAGATCCCCCGCGCCATCTGGCCTTTGGCCGCCCGCAGCCTCCTCGCCCACCTCATTCACCTCCGCGAGCAAGGGCTCGCCACGCGCCACGACGAGGGGAGTTTCGTCGCCACAAAAACGTCCCCCCATTAATGCCCCGCTCGGGGGGCGGGTTTTGACAGCCCGGCGCCCCGCGTGGCATATCGTCGGGGCAATTTCTCCCAAACCTACCCTGCTCGCTACGGAGCGCATCATGACTCAGGCATCGCCTCAGATCGGCCCGCTCGGATCTCCCTTTGAAGTGCCTTCACTTGCGCAGCACAACCTCTCGCAACTCATCGCGAAGGGCGACTTTGGCCGCGTGCACTTCTTCATCGGCGAAGGGGTCGACGCCGGCGCCATCGACGCCTCCACCCCCGAAGGCGACACCCTCAAACTCGCGCTCCTCGACTACACCCACCCCCTCGACGCCATCGACGACGCGCTCTTCGATCATATCGAGGCCGCCGAGGTGCAGCCGGCCACCCTGCGCGACCTGCTCTGCTTCGCCATCGCGCAGCCCGGCGCCCAGCTCGAACATGACATCGTGGCCACCGGCACCATGCGCACCCGCCACGTCTACGGCGCCGAGCGTAAAGGCGAAACCACCTGGGCCCACACCAACCGCGACCGCACCATCTGCCAGTGGGTCACCGGCCTGACCCGCACCGGCACTCGCCGCGAGCTCGTCCCCACGGAGATCTACCTCAAAGATCTGCTGCGCCAGCCCGCAAAAGTCCTGGTCCGCGTGGGCTGAGCGTCTTCCCAACCCACAAGCAGCCCTCCAGGGCGGCGTCCAGCAAGGAGCAAGGACGAC